>USDT01000058.1 GCA_900553465.1 uncultured Prevotella sp. | reverse complement strand
AGCCTGTATTGGCCTCTGATATGGGCCATATCATGCCCTAATATTGCCTATATCATGCCATGATAAAGCCTGTATCGTAAGCCGGAATGCGCCGTTTTGCAACATCAGAAAGATAAGAATTTACCAGTCTACGCTATTTTTAGCGTGAGTTCAACGAATTCATAACAATGCCAGCTGCGTGTCAATTTTCTTAAGTTATACAATCGACAGTCTTTATAATTGTTCTTTTCATAAAACATTCTGTCGCAGACAGACATCAACACCATTCTTATATTTATTCTCATCGTATATCTTCTCATCAAAAAAATCTACCAGAATAATCCACAATACAGAATATTTCCTTAACTTTGTTCTCGGTGGCTATAGCAATTATTGTTTACAACAGAATCAAAATCCAGCACTGCATTCCGCTAACCACCGAAATATCGCGAACTATAATAATTCGTCAGAATCACATTACTAAACCAAACAACAAAACAATCGGACTATGATAAGAACGCTCATTGCAACGGCGGCACTTGCCCTGATAGCGTCAACAGGCGCGACAGCTGCCGAGACACAGACCACTTGTTATGCCAACAACCGCGAACCTCTGCTGCAGAAGCCTTACATCGAGCTGCCGCTGGGCAGCATAAAGGCAAAAGGGTGGCTGCTCGAGATGCTGCAACGACAGAAGAACGGCGCGACGGGACACATGGACACGCTCTATCCCGAAGTGATGGGAAAGCGCAACGGATGGCTCGGAGGCGACGGCGACCAGTGGGAGCGCGGCCCTTACTGGATAGACGGACTGCTGCCGCTGGCATACATTCTGGACGACGACGAGCTGAAGAAGAAGGTGCAGCCGTGGATAGAATGGACGTTGCAGAGTCAGCGCGAGGACGGATACTTCGGACCGGCCAAGGACTACGAATATGAGTTCGGACTACAACGCGACAACTCGGCCGACTGGTGGCCGCGCATGGTGGTGCTGAAGGTGATGCAACAGTACTATTCGGCCACGCAGGACAAACGCGTCATAGACTTCATGACAAAATATTTCTACTATCAGTTCGCCACCCTGCCCACAAAACCGTTGGGCAACTGGACGTTCTGGGCTGAGTACAGGGCGTGCGACAACCTGCAGGCCGTGTATTGGCTATACAACATAACGGGCGACGAGACACTGCTCAGACTGGGAGAGCTGATACATGAGCAGGCCGTGGACTTCACGGATATGTTCATAAGTGGCGACGTATTGTCGAGCATGGGAGGAATACACTGTGTGAATCTGGCACAGGGACTGAAGGAGCCCGTGATATACTACCAGCAGGCAAAGAACACGAAATATCTGCAGGCCATACGGAAGGGAATGAGAGATCTGAGGCGCTTCAACGGACAGGCGCAGGGAATGTATGGCGGCGACGAGCGTCTGCACGGCAATGTGCCCACACAGGGTTCGGAGCTGTGCTCGGCAGTGGAGATGATGTTCTCGCTGGAGAAAATGATGGAGATAACGGGCGACATGGAGTTTGCTGCCCATCTGGAGCGTGTGGCGTTCAACGCTCTGCCAACGCAGATAACCGACGACTTCATGTACAAGCAGTATTTCCAGCAGGCCAACCAGGTGAAAATAACACGCCACATGCGCAACTTCTACGAGGAACAGTCGCACGGACACACCGACCTGGTGTTCGGCACGCTCTCCGGATATCCGTGCTGCTACTCCAACATGCACCAGGGATGGCCCAAGTTCACTCAGAGTCTGTGGTATGCCACACCCGACAACGGACTGGCCGCACTGGTGTATTCGCCGTCGGAAGTGACGGCCCGGGTGGGCGGAGGCAGCTCCGTGACCATCAGCGAGGAAACGTTCTATCCCATGGACGGCGAGATAAAGATGACCGTGCACCTCAACTCGAAGGCCGACCGGAAGAAGGGTGTAAGGTTCCCGCTTCATCTACGCATACCGAGATGGTGTTCAGAACCTGTGGTAAAAGTGAACAAGGTGCCGCAGAAAATCGACAGAGAAACAATGAAAATAGACCGTGTATGGCACGACAACGATGTGGTTACTATATCGTTCCCCATGCATATAACCACAAACTCATGGTATGAGGGTGCCCTATCCATAGAGCGCGGACCGCTGGTCTATGGTCTGAAGATGGAGGAAGTGTGGAAGAAGTGCGAATTCCCAGAGAACGAGAGGGCGCAGTTCGGCCAATACTATTATGAGGTGACGTCGCCATCGAAGTGGAACTACGGCATACTGAGCGTAAATTTAAACAATGGTGAAGATGCCGCCAAAGTAATCATAGACGAGGAGAAACTGAAAGGCAACTATCCGTGGAATCCGGAGAATGCGCCCGTACAGATAAAGCTGAAAGCCAAGGAGATACCGTCATGGCAGCTATACAACGAGATGGCCGGCCCCATGCCGTTCTACGGAATCCCCACCGACGCTCCGGTGGAGGAGATAACGCTCATACCCTACGGATGCACCACGCTGCGCATAAGCGAATTTCCAGTTGTCCGTTAAAGCAGACGGGGCGGCAGCGGCTGACAGTGCGTAGCCTATAAATAAAGCAGGACGGCTGACAATGATCAGCCGTCCTGCTGTCTTTTCTATTCTTTGTGACGTGCGTCCGGAGAGCATCATGCCATGATGTTGCATACACACCGCGCGGACATCACCGTCCGAGCCAGTGGCGCAGTGCAGCCAGCGGAGCATACAGCATCATACGGGGTCCGGACCAGCGCATCACACGGCGTATCATCTCGCGCTGTGCCGGTGCGTAACAGTGAGTAGTGCATCGCCGGCACGCCCTTTTCTTCTCACCATAACGACACCGCGACAGCCTCAACGAGGCATAATCGCACAGTCTGACATACTCGTCGGGCATCTCCTTCAGATGCAGTTTATGACGGCAGTACAGTTCTATCATCATACGCACCACCCTCTTCTCACGTTCTATACGTCCGTTTCCCATACATCATAATATATGTCATACAACTCAAACAAAAGACAAAGATACAACAATCCTGCCTGATGCGAAAGAAAAACACTATCGGCCTGACGCCTTCAGTAACTGCCGGAAGACCGCATGCGGAGCACAATAGAGTCTTAACATCATATCAAGCTGATAGTCAGAGAGTAATGGTAAAACAACCATAAGTTTTACTAAATAATGTTTTCATGACTGTATCAACAAATTAAAAAAACGTATATTTTTTACATATATCCTACATTTCATGTGATTTATCGGCAAATAATTTGTGAAAACCACATTTTTATGATATTTTTGTAAGTTGTAAGACAAAATAATATTTCATTGTGTTTATATTTTTCAAACTATATTCTTAACCAATTTTTATGAAAAAATTAATTACAATACTTCGGTAAATTTTTACCGATAAATTAAAATTAAACATAGAATCGGC
>USDT01000057.1 GCA_900553465.1 uncultured Prevotella sp. | reverse complement strand
CGCACACGCACGATGTATGTGCCTGAAGGCAACTGATGAGAGTAGCTGTCTGAAGTTGTTGTATTGTATACACATCTGCGTCCAGCTGTATCGAACATCTCTATTACAGACTTGCCGGAAAGTCCTTCTATACGACATGTGTTTCCGTCTATGCTGACTGTAGGCTTTGTATTTTCAGCACCTTGTCCAATTCCAGTTGCTTCATCGTGTACATTCAGAAGAATGACAAATCGTGATGTTGCATTAGTTGTGTTCTCTACATTGAATTCATATCCGTCGCCATCAAGCAGATTCCATTTCTGACCTGTTGATTTGTCCAGAAGTTCTGCTTTGTCATTTAGGCCATAACCATATACTTTTATTGCAGCTAAACGGAACTTTCCTTTAGAGGAAAGGCGCAGGTTGAGTGGTATTTCCACTTGTTTGCCAGATAAGACGTTAACCGACAGGTTGCGGTCGTCGCATACGGTAGCAAGCTCGTTTGTCTTGGAGTTAAGGCCTCCCCACATTTTTACTGCATCTTCCCCGAGAACAAAACCGTTAGAAGTTTCGTTCTGTAATTTTATTTCTGTTCGGTCGGCCAGTTTATCAGAATCACCTGCGTATAGGCCCAGACGTAACATTCTACTCTCGTGAAGCATATAATGGTCAAATACACGGCGGTTTATGCTTGTATTCTTCGATTCCGGTGTTATTACAAGACTTGCACCTGATTGGCGTGTCTGTACGAAGAACGGTTGGAATGGCATGAGTTTCTGTGTCTCATCATAATTCTCCACCATATCCCAGGCTGTATATGTGTCACTCTCTGGATTGTACTGGTAGAGGTATTTCACCACTTCATCCTCATTGAGTATGACATTGTGTTCTTTTGTGAGATTTATGTTCGATAAGTATGGATTTCCAATCAGGTTCCATCCTGCATCAAACTCACTTGCACTCGGATAATATTCAAGCATATCTGCATATGCAGCATTACCGTTACTGAGCAAACTTCCCAAAGATGTATTTACCAGGCCTGTTGTATTTCCATCTGACTCAATTTTTATTTTTATGCCTTCGCTGAGTACGCCTTGCAACAATTTTGCCTTTACACCAAACGAAACGTATGGTGATGTAGCCTCAATGATATTTTCTTCATTTTCATTATCAGCTAATGACAGTTCTACTATTGGTTCAAGTGCAACATTAAGCTTGAGTTCACTGTTGTCGGTGACTCCCGAAAGTTTTATTGTGACTGGGTTGATAGCCAGGCTGTTAAGATTTTCTTTGTTGATCGTTACCACAATATCCTGTTCTGCCGGACCGTTAAGGTCTAGCTCAGATATATTGGCTGAAGCATATTCTGATTCAACAACAGACACCTGTACCTTGCTTGTCGGATTTTTACTTATCACTTTACTCTTTACGGTTATTTTGTTCATAGCGTCACTAATTATTATTGTGTCGCCTTCAACATGATTATCAACTGACAGATTAACCCTTACAGGGAAATCACCGGTAGTTCCGTCATACATCAACATCATTTCACACCCGTCGTTAAGAATAGTTCCGTCCACTTCAAATTTCATTCTTCCATTATCATGGCTGAGCATTGGAACGAATGTTGAGAACGGTTCTGGAGAACCTATCGGACGCAATGCCAATGTAACGGCGGGAGCCGATGTCGTCTGTGGCATGTCAAAACTTATTGTAGCTTTCTGACCTGATGAGAACACCGAGGCTTTACTCATTGTAATTGTGTAGAACGAATTACTCAATGGCACAAACTCTGCATGCTCTGTATTTGCATAATTATATGGAGTTCCATTCATCACTCCTATACGGAAGTCTGCACTTACTCCTTGAGGTGCAGCTACATGTACCGCCTGATTTGATTCTGCATCCTGACTGTTTTGGCTGAATGTGATGGATGGGTGGTACGGCATATGTGAGAATTCTTCGTTTGAAGTTGTCCCATACAGAGTGAGTGGAGTGCCCGTAACAACATCGTATACCTTTCCGTTTTCATTTGTATGATCCATGTCTATAAACGAAACCAGTCCAGGCTCGTCAAGTCGAGGATTTTCCATCATATATTTACGTATCTCATCAGATGACAGTGCGCGACTCCAAAGCATTACTTGGTCGATTGCACCTTTGTACCATTTGTCTCCCTGATAGTTCTGTCCAAGGAGCAATGCCGAATTTATCTTGGCAGTAGGTACGCTTGTCGAGCGGAAATATTCGGCACCGTTAAGATATACATGGAATCCGTCAGATGCTGCAACTAATGCAACATGCATCCATCTTCCTACGTCTGAAGACTTGAAGTAATGTGTCGTTGACCATCCGTAGTATCCGTCATTCCAGTGGAAGCGCAGGTTCTTGTCCGCAATATGTATTCCACATACTCCACCGTTGCTGCCGCGGAAGAATATCAACGGTTTTACACTTTTCATCATATCCTCGTTGTCCAGACGTATCCATCCCATCATGGTTACATTGTTGAGTCCATTGAGACTGCTGCTTATCTGTGAAGACTGTACTGCAGCTCCTCCGCTTTTGAATGTCATTGCCTTGCCTGGATCCACTGGCAGCATTTTGTTGTTGACTGTTATTACCAATGGTACCATGCTTCCGTTTTTACCTTCGATGGTATCTTTAAGCGTTTTAGCGTTTTTCAGCATGTTAATGTCAAGCTGAAGTTTTGCTACTGCCTTTCCATTGATAAATTTCATATTGTCTGCGATCTTGAACAGACCAGTTCTTGAACTTATTTCATAAAGTCCGCTCGGCTCGTTCATTCCGCCAACAAGATGTGCGTTAATATTATATGACACTTGATTCTGGTCATAAACATCAATCTCATTTCCTTCCCAATTTCCGGCCAGTGTTGGTTCTATTGCAGGTTTATTCTCAAGTACTGCAAGCATTTTATCTGTTATGTTAACAACTTTTACACCTTTGGCTACTAGTGAACTACCACTTTCGCCGGCTTCCATATCTGCAACTTTCATCCATACTTTCTGGTCTTCATACAGTCTACATGCATAGAGCTGATACTGCTTTCCGCTATGCCATGACAGAGGAAGCTCTATATCAACAGTCTGTTGTCCTGCGTCAGAGAACGGGCGTATCTGGAATACTTCAGATGCGGCAATATAATATTGAGTGTTGACACCCATGCTGTCCGGATGAAGATTTGCGTAACGATAAACTCCAAATTCCGGTGCTTGTTCGCTTGATGGGGTCAGATATATTGCTGTTCCATTGCCCGTATCATATGCGGTACGTCCCTGAGCTGTTTTTACATCAGATTTGATTGCTCCAACAGCGACTGGCATCTTAACGTAAGATGTGACAGCCAGGGTGCGTGGAGCCATGCCTGTGCGTGAGAATAACTCATACTCCTTGTCAAGTGCTCCTGCATTAAAGTCATTGTAATACACCAAAGCGTTATTATCCGATGTATCATGTGAGAACATAGCACGCTTAATGTCATTTGCATTGAGCGCACGGTTCCATATCTTCAGTTCGTCTACACTTCCCTTCATTGCCATGCTCTCGAATCCATCTGCAAAAAGTGACAGGTTCACAGCACTGTTAAGTGAAGCCCACTGTACGATACGTGGAGCCGAAGCCACTTCACTGCCATTTATATATAATGTTACATTGCCGTCGCGATCTTCACTCAGCGCAACATGCGACCAGCGTCCCTTTGTCAAAGATCCACCGACAAGATCTGTCTGCTGAGTTTCATTCTTATCGTATGTAGCACGGTCGAACAATTGAGCCGGAGCATAACGGAATTTCAGTTTGCCCTGGTCAAGTAACAATGCCCAACCACGTGTGTCACGCTGCAATTCAACCGGGCGGTTACACAGTATAACACCATCGTTTTCCGGATTAATCCAGAAATCTATTGTGAAATCATTGAAGAAGTAGTCAACATTTCCAAGATCTATACGACCGTTGCCATTGCTGTAAAGAGCCTGTCCCGGCTTTGGTGCATATTCAACAGTTGTTGTTTTGGATGTGCCGGTCTTCACTGTATATATTGCTGATTCCGTTGTCACATCTGGTGATTCGCGCAATGTGAGTTTCAGCTGCACTTTATCATTATCATTGAGATTGGCTGTCAGGTATTGGTAAGGATTATTCACATCCGTTCCATTTACATACCATGTATAGTTATAATACAAAGGTATGGTCCATTTTGTATCAATTCCGAATGTGCGGCGTCCGTTGACATTAGAAAGTTCTTTCAGCGCAAAGCCGTTCTTGAAGTAGCGGTCAGCCGGATGCTCAAGGTCAGCCACCCACACGCCACGTCCGTAATCGCCTA
>USDT01000056.1 GCA_900553465.1 uncultured Prevotella sp. | reverse complement strand
ATTTTATCCGCTTATGCAACTTATAATCAGGGATTTAATTTATAGAAGTCCCCTTCACACATAACCACAAACCGCACTCTGTGACCATGCAAAACAGCGGTCGAGAGGCGTCAGGCCATTACAAATTTATCTATAAAGAGAGTTGCAAAGACAATGCGGCAGACTAAAAATAACCAAAAAAAACAAAAGGATATGAAAACTAAAATATTGTGTTAAGTTTTACAAAAATCACTGTTCTATACTTCGCGATGTGTATATGAAAAAGTAATCAGCACAAAACGGCCATGTTGTCTGTTCGCGCTCGTTTTGTCCATTTGCGACGTTTTCATTACTATCAGACTATGCCCGAAAATGAGAAACGGCCGCATCGCATGGCTGACGCCCATGGATGCGGCCGGTATGAATACTTAATGAATTTGCTGTTGTATGAAAATGACAGCGTGACAACATATCTCCAGACTGTTTACACCAACCTTTCCATCTGACGGAAACAATTCCTGCAACAATCAGAGATATGCATACTACCGGCTGAGAAACCTACCGATGCATAGTCAGAACGCTGCAAAAGGTGCATGGAAAAACATCCGCACGTCACTCAAACACGTACCAACTGCAGTAGCCGGCCGGTATCTCGATGTCCATAAGCAGCGAACAGTCGCTGTCGAGACGCAGTTTCTCGGTGGTACCGTCAGCATGGCGGACGGTCACCTTGTCCTTCAGTCCTGTGTAATACAACGGCACCCGTATCTTCTTCCTGATGTCGTGCGACAACGGATTGTAGAGCATCATGAGACCTTTTTCCTTCAGAGCTGGATTCACATGTATGAAACCGTCCCAGTCATTTCCGTCGGGACGGCGCAGATGTATTATGTCCGAATCGAGGATAGGACGGTGAGCCTTATAGAAGTCCACCCACTTCTTCACCACGGCTTTTGTCTCCGGCGAATCGAACAGTTGCGGACCACGATAGCATGCTATCACTCCCGCGCCGAAATTGTTGGCAAGGCGCATCTCATAATGGGGCAGATGCTCCTTCAATGGCTCTATGGTCGCCGCCGCACCACCACCCTGATATTCCACCAGCGGCACCATCATCCATCCCATCGACGGTGCCTTTATCCACGTGCCGTCGTATATATTCTGACGTTCTATTATCTCCTGCAGCTTGCGGGGCAGCGACCAGTTGGCCTCACGGTAACCCATACCGGTCTTGTTCTGGCCGTTCATGAAATACCAGTCGGGAATGTTCAGGAATATGCCCTTCGACTTACAGTCCTTATAGAAGCCGCTTATGGTCTGATACTGTTTCCACTGTGAGTCGGCCAAACCCCTGTGGCCGGGATGCGATGTCGATGCGCACTCATCGCCCGGATAGCTGCCGTCGTGCTCCAGAATGTCCTGTCCGGTCGTCTCGAAGTATCTGCGCAGCTTGTCCATATAGCGCTGTCCCCATTCGCTTCCAAGGCATGGTGCGGCGCCGAACTGCGGTGTCTTGCCCTCAGGCATCACCACATCATTGTCCTTTCCCACGCTGCGGCTCGCCAGAAGCGAGTAACCTCCGAGAGCAATTCCCTTGGAGTGGGCATAGTCGGCCAACTTCTTCATGCGTTCAAGGTTTGCGGGACTGTCGTCCTCAAGGTCCACTCCGCTCCAGAAAGTCATTATCACCATTTCGAAACCAACTTCGGCACACTGGTCGATGGCCTTTTTTACGGAAGCATCGTCAGCGTTTCTTACGTGCATGAATATCGGATTCTCGTGAATCCATGGCGCAGCAACACGATACATTCTTCTCACCTGCAGCGTCTTGCGCTCCCTGTCCCACGTATCGTGGAAGAGCTCCCACACACGGTGACTGGCAAATACCGCACCGCTACTTATATCCTCCGCCGGTCCGTACTCGGGATAACTCTCGAGCAGACAAGGAATGTTCATGGGCCAGTCCACCTGTGTGGTGTAGAGCGGATCCCTGTTCCAGTGAACGTGATGCTGTATCATGAGGTTGTCGAACCTGTCGGCGCCGTCCTGCTGGTTGGCATGCACAAGGTCAGACTCCACCGTTATGTTGGGTGTTGTGAAACTGCGGTCGAAGACAACAGTGTTCTCCGGCTCCATCACGGCGAGTATCTCGCTCTTGTAAGTATCGAGCCGCACACTGCGCGAAGAACCGTTGCCGAGCGTGAACCACTTGCTTATGAGCGGTATACCGTCGTAAATTTCGTAGTGGACGTTCACCTCAAGATCCTTCAGATAGTCGAACATACGTTCTCCCTTATTCTGAGGCAGTCCGCCCATCACCTTCAGAAGGTCCACGCGGCAGCGTCCGGGAGCGCCCTTGTCGGCGTGCTCCGTGTTGCCACCGGACAGGTCCATCTTGCCGGCACGCACACAGCGCGACTGCAAAGTGGGTTCAATGTCAGTCTCGCCAAGCTCTGTCCACGCCCTGCCGTCGTAGGAGAAGCCACACGTGAGCACGCCACCCGTGCGCTGCATCCTTATATATACAGGCGCATCCACGCGGCATGTCTGCAGCATCCGTTCGCTTCCGTCCACCGTCATACCAAACCTTGAGTCGGCCGTACGCAGGTAGAGCTTCACCACATGGCCATCGAACACCCACGCCATTCCCGGTCCCCAACTCGACGAGCGGTCGGTTCCGGGCGTTATCCTTGCCACAACCACCTCCGTCTCCTGTGGTATGTCCTTCTCCACATAAGCGCAGGTGTTGGCCGGGATGAGTATCTCGCCCGTCTTACCTTCATTGGAGAAGGCGTTGGCTGTGTTGCCCTCCGACGTCACCACGCGCCATCCCTCGGGCAGAACACCCGAAAAATCGGACGAAGCTATCGTCGTGCGGTTATCGTCAGAAGCAAAGCGTGCCTCAAGACGGCGCAGCAGTTCGTCGCCGGCTCTGTATTTCATCACGAGCTCAATGCCCTTGGCGGGCCACTCCGTGGGGAGCGATATCCACTGGCTGCGCGGTTTCCAGTCGAAGCGTTTCTTTATTGGCGACGTCTCATATCCCGCGAAGCTGAATGCCATGGGGTCGGACGTCATGTCTGCTATCCATTCAGGCAACAGATAGTTGTGGGCCGGCTGTCCGAGCAGTCCTCCCACAGGTATGCGCACACCGTCGATTTCCAGCTCGGCCTCGGCCCTCACCGAGCGCAACATTCCCTCGCCCGTCATCAGATTGTTCATACCCACTGTGGTGCCGTCCTTGAACTGACGTTCCACCAGTCCGTTGCCCATTATCAGGCGTCCGCCGCTCTGCTTCACGTAGGCCTTGTATCTGCCGCCGTGGAGCATCCAGTCGTTCTCACGCGCACCGTCGGCCGACCACGCCGTAAGCGCGAACGACATGCACACGACGCACATGCTTATGAAAAGACCGTATTTCCTCATTGTCGTTTTTTAGTTTGGTTGAAGGCTGGTTATAAGATTGTATTTCAAAAAATAAACATAAATGTTTATCCGGACACAAACATACAAAAAAATTTCCATACCACACTGTTTTGCAAAAAACAGATAACATCTTTTTATACAAATATACAGCATATTGTGCCACCATACCGATGCATCGCTTAACCGGAGCATGCCGCAAGATGCGTACACATGCACTGACATTTATCCGTCTTATCGTAAAGTAAGACAACGGACAGTGCCTGTTCTCTATTTTACCTCCCGATAAGACAATGTCAGGCCGGCTGATACAAATTATTAAAAACGACTGTCTTTTATTTGCCATTGCGCCCACCTTTCATTATCTTTGCAATAAGACAGGAGGCGGTTCGGCATAGACAATCATGTTAAAACTACGTTTTCACATATTGCTCTGCGCTCACCTTTCACTATCTTTGCAATAAGACAGGAGGCGGTTCGGCATAGACAATCATGTAAAAACTCAGTTTTCACATATTGCTCTGCTCTCACCTTTCACTATCTTTGCC
Organism: uncultured Prevotella sp.; assembly: GCA_900553465.1. GTDB lineage: Bacteria > Bacteroidota > Bacteroidia > Bacteroidales > Bacteroidaceae > Prevotella. Next base: position 2,867 of record USDT01000056.1, on the reverse strand, counting down.
CCTGCAACCAGCATGCGGCTGCACGCAGGAATAGCTCAAACCCTGATTTTTATTATTAACTGACATCAGTCCGGCTCCACACTAATGCCGGGCACGAAATCTGAAAAGACGACTTACTGTTTATGACACGCTTTATTATCACGCTTATCATGTCTGTGGTGTTCGGCGCGGTTTATGGCCAGAATGGTGTTCCGGCCGTGAAAGGCCATGTGGTTGACGCCGCTACGGGCAAGGACATGGAGTATGCCAATGTGGCTGTTACCGACGAAAAGAACAACACCGTGGCCTCGGCCGTGGTGGAGAACGGACATTTCGAGATACGCAAAATGCGCGACGGACGATTCACGCTCACCATCATGCTCATGGGATACCGCACATACAAGAGCGACCCGCTGGAGGTCAGACAGGGCCGAACGGTGGATCTTGGCACCATAAGCATGGAGATGGAGGAGAGCAGTCTGGAGGAAGTTGTGGTGACGCGCGACCGAAACAAGGTGGTATATAAACTCGACCGGCGCAAGATAAACGCCTCGTCGGTGCTTTCGGCATCGGGCGGCACGGCCGTGGATGTGCTCAAATCGACACCATCGGTGCGCATCGATGCCGACGGCAACCTGTCGTTCCGCGGCAGCACAGGCTTTCTTGTCTATGTCAACGGCAAGCCTTCGATGCTTGAGGGCACGCAGGCACTGGAGCAGATAGCGGCGGCCGACATCGACGAGATAGAGATAATGACAACGCCTTCGGCACGATATAAGACCGACGGCGACGTGGGCATAATAAACATAACGACCCGCCGACAGACGGACGAAGGCGTGAGCGGAGCGGCACACGTGTCGGGAAGCACCATAGGAACATGGAACACCGACGCCACAGTGGGCTGGCGCAGCGGAGCCAACCGCTGGTATGTGGGCGTGGCGGCGTCGGACATAAAGGGTAAGAGCGACTTCAGACAGAAGAAGACAACCATAGTAGATGACTACACCACGACGTCGGACGCCGACGGAACGCGCCACAGCAACAAGATATCTTACATCGGACGCGCCGGATGGGAGTATGACAAAGGTGCCCACCGACTGCAACTGGAGGTGCAGAGCGGCATGACCGACAACAGGCGCGGCGGCGACATGAGCTACTACGAGCACCGCACGAAGGGCGACGAGGTGATAAACTCGAACCTCTACGACAGCCACGACCGCTACTCCAACGAGAAAAGGCTCGCGCAGCTGGCTGCCGACTACGTGCTGAAGCTCAACGAACGGGGCGACCGCATAGCCGTGAACGGACGCCTGCGCTACGACTGGTATGCGCTGGAATACACCGAGAGCAACATGTTCGACACCTCAGGTGCACGCTACGAGGGCACACGCGGATATGAGAAGGAGCACCACTGGGACTTCGACGGCGAGGCTTCCTATCTGCTCAACTACCGCAAGACGGGACGCATGGAGCTGGGCTATCACTACACATCGTACAGCGAACACGGCGCATACAACATAAAATACTGGGACCGCAACCTCGCCGACTTCGTGTGGCAGGACGACCTGCACGCGCCGTTCTTCTACCGTAGGCAGATACACTCGCTCTATGCCATGCTCACAGACAAGGTGGGACGCTTTGAGTTCGACGCCGGACTGCGCGCCGACCACACCATAGACGAGCTGACAATATCCGTCGCCGGTGCCGACCGATACATCAAACGTCTGGAGCTGTTCCCCTCGGCCCACGTGTCATACGACGCCGGACAGGGCAACATATTCTCCCTGGGCTACTCCTACCGCACCAACCGTCCGGGCATATGGCAGCTCGAACCGTACATCACATACGAGGACTACTACACAAAACAGATAGGCAATCCGGACATAAATCCAGAATACATACACACCCTTGAGCTTGGCTACCGCAAGACGTTCGCCAATGAGAACAGCCTGTCACTCACAGCCTTCTACCGCTCGCGCCGCGGAGTGATGGACAAGGTGAGGGTGCCCTACGAGCCAGGCGTGACGCTCGACTCGCTCATCAACGCCGGCAACGACTTCACCTTCGGACTCGAACTCAACACGCGCATGAAGATGCTGCGCTGGTGGGACATGACTCTCAACGGCAGCATATTCCGCTATGAGTTCACCAGCCACTATGAGGGCTGCACCGACGCCGCCAACACGAGCTACTCGTTCTCCATGATAAACAACTTCAACCTGGGCCGTGACACTCGCATGCAGTTCGATGCCAACTTCGTGGGACCTGCCATTCTCACCCAGGGACGCGAGAAAGCCTACTGCTACTTCGACCTTGCCGTGCGCCGCCAGCTGCTGCACGACCGTCTGGCACTGTCGCTCGTGGCTCACGACGTGTTCCGTACGGCGCGCTACGACAACCGCCGTTCCACCGCGACGCTCATGTCATCAACCTACGTTCGCCCACGCTATCCAAACATAATGCTGTCCGTAAGCTACTTCTTCAACGCCACGGGAGGCAAGACGCAGAGCGGAAAGGTGTCGTCGGGAGCGATGTTCGAAGGCAAGGACTTCTGACGAATAAACACGCATAAAGTCAGGAACATAACAATAACCGCCGCCCGCCATGACCTGCAATCATGGCGGGCGTTTCGTTTGCATGCCTCACTGCGCACACAACCGCGCCACGGCAGACTGTATATTCATGCGATATGAGAAGTGAAAAACGATTCAGTAGAAATTCTGTGTACATAGCTTGAAACAGAAACCCGTGGCATACATCACATACCGGCGCTATTGCTTTCAACCGAAGGCAGGGCAAAAGAGCACAGTTACAGATTTTCAGTATCCTGCGGTTTTCCCGCTTGAGTTTTCTGTTCTACCCCAAAAAATTTTCGCGAATTTGCGCGC
>USDT01000055.1 GCA_900553465.1 uncultured Prevotella sp. | reverse complement strand
TGCAGTTCCCCGGTGGATTCGAGAATGTGGAGTACTACGCCAAAGGTCCGTGGTCGAACTATGTTGACCGTCAGACAGGTTCATATCTCGGACGTTACACAACGACCGTTGACGATATGTTCGAGGAACTGCCCCACCCACAGACAATGGGCGACCGACAGGCTCTGCGCGAACTTGTACTCACCGACCGCACTAACGGTGCAAACCTGACAGTGCAGACAGAGGGTCTGGTGGCATTCTCGCTGTCGCACTACAACGAAAGTGCATGGATGAAAGAAAAACTGTGGGAGAACAAACTTCACTCCTACGACCTGACACGTGACAACACTGTCTATGCACACTTCGACTACTGGCAGCGCGGACTGGGCAACAACAGCTGTGGAGGAGATTCCTGTCTGCCGCAGTACGAGTGCCCCACAAGCGGTTCATACACCTACACACTGCGTCTGACACCATCGACCGTGAACGAATAACCAGTATGGTCTGGTTGTTGAAAAGTAGTTCTTGTATAATAATGTAGAAATATACGGATTATAGATATTCTGAAAGGCTGTAGGTCGATGGACTTATGGCCTTTCTGCATATTCTGAAGGTTGACACATAATGTCGCTATTGTGCGAAAAATAAATAATCTTATTTTTTCTTTATGCTATTTACCTTATATTCTTATAATATAAGCTGCATCTCAGCATAAAAAATAAATGAAAGAAAGATTTTCATTTATTTTGTTCTGCATTCGATTTGCATTATCTTTGCAAAAGATAAACTGCACTCGGGAAATTGAAAGTAAACTTTCTTTACGCTCGTCTGCATTGTCTTTACAATAGTTGTACGAAATGCCGTTAACGTCGAGGCAGCCATAGTGCGGCTTCGCGAAAATGTGTTTTATAAAAACAAACATCAGAAAATGTCGTGTATTTTGCATATAGAGACGAGCACCGACGTATGTTCGGTGGCCGTCAGTCAGGACGGAGCCTGCATTTACAGTAATGAAGACTTCGGAGGTCCCAACCACGCCGTGAAGCTGGGTTCGTTTGTTGACGAGGCGCTGTCGTTTGCCGACAGCCATGCCATACCGTTCGATGCGGTGGCAGTGAGTTGCGGTCCGGGCTCTTATACCGGTCTGCGCATAGGAGTGTCGATGGCCAAAGGCGTGTGTTACGGCCGTGACCTGAAACTGCTGGCTGTACCTACTCTCGAACTGCTGGCCGTGCCGGTGCTTCTGGGCGAGAAGGTAGAGGAGGGCGCACTGTTGTGTCCGATGATCGACGCACGCCGCATGGAGGTTTACGCAGCCATATACGACAGGTCGCTGAAGGTGGTGAGAGAAGTCGGTGCCGACGTAGTGACGGCCGACACCTACCGTGAGTATCTCGACCGCGGCCCCGTATATTTCTTCGGTAACGGCGCAGCCAAGTGCATGCCTGAGATTAATCATCCCAACGCGCGTCTTATTCCCGACGTGAAGCCTCTGGCTAAGTGGATGTCGCCTCTCGCTGAGAAACGCATGGCCGAGGAGCGTTTTGAGGATGTGGCTTACTTTGTGCCGTTCTATCTGAAAGACTTCGTTGCCAAGAAATCGGCAAAATTATAATAACGCAGACACAAACAATGAACATAGAAGGATTAGACTATAACACCCAGCGCGAGAAGCTCATCATGCCCGAATACGGACGTGAGGTGCAGAGCATGATAGACTATGCCGTGACGCTGGAGGACAGGGACGAGCGTCAGCGCTGCGCCAATGCCATCGTGGCCATAATGGAGCGCATGTTTCCGCAGGCTGCGGGAACTGCCGACTTCCAGCAGAAGCTGTGGGACCATCTGGCTATTATGAGCGGTTTCAGGCTCGACATCGACTATCCGTGCGACATTAGCAAGGCTGGTAAGATAGCCGAGAAGCCGACACCGGTGGAGTATCCGATGAAGAAGATTCCGGTGAAGCACTACGGAAACATGATGTTCGAGATATTCGACAAGCTCAAGACCATGCCCGACGGACCGGAGCGCGACGAGCTGGTGCGCATCACTGCCAACCAGATGAAACGCAATCTGAAACAGTGGAGCAACGGTTCGGCCGACGATGAGAAGGTGGCTTCGGACCTTGCTGCATACACAGGCGGACGGGTGCAGCTGGATCTGGATACGTTCGAGTTTGAGAAGATGGAAGTCAAGGACACTGAACGCAAACGCAAAAGAAGATAATTATGGAATCGTTTGTCATCGAAGGCGGTCACCCGCTTAAAGGCTCTATATCCCCGCAGGGGGCGAAAAACGAGGCGCTCGAGGTGATAAGCGCTGTGCTGCTCACGGATGAGGAGGTGAGGATAACCAATATTCCTGACATTCTCGACGTGAACAATCTCATACTGCTGTTGCAGAATATGGGAGTGAAAGTGACGCGCAACTCGCGCAACGACTATACGTTCAAGGCCGATGAGCTGGATTTCAGCTATCTCGGCAGCGACGAGTATGTGAGAAAATGCTCCGCCCTGCGCGGCAGCGTGCTGCTTATGGGCCCGCTGCTCGGACGCTTCGGTAAGGCCACTATAGCCGAGCCGGGGGGCGACAAGATAGGGCGCCGCAGGCTCGACACCCACTTTCTGGGATTCAAGTATCTCGGCGCCGAACTGGTGGTTGATACCGACCGCAACGTCTATAACATCGAAGCCGAACATCTGAAGGGCTGCTACATGCTGCTCGACGAGGCGTCGATAACGGGTACGGCCAACATCATTATGGCCGCCGTGCTGGCCGAAGGCACCACCACTATATATAATGCCGCGTGCGAACCTTATATACAACAGCTCTGCCACATGCTCAACGGCATGGGTGCAAACATCAGCGGCATAGGTTCCAACTATATAACCATTGTCGGTGTGAAGTCGCTCCACGGTGTCAACCACCGCATACTGCCCGACATGATCGAGGTGGGGTCGTTCATAGGAATGGCCGCCATGGTGGGCGACGGTGTGAGGATAAAGAATGTGTCGATGCGCAATCTCGGCATCATTCCCGACGCTTTCCGCCGTCTGGGCGTACGTCTTGAGATAGACGGTGACGACATTTTCGTGCCCAGACAGGATCATTACGAGGTTGACTCGTTCATCGACGGCACCATAATGACACTTGCCGACGCTCCGTGGCCCGGACTTACGCCTGACCTTCTGTCGGTGCTCATCGTTGTGGCCACACAGGCCCGCGGCAGCGTGTTGTTCCATCAGAAGATGTTTGAGAGCCGTCTGTTCTTTGTGGACAAGCTCATCGACATGGGGGCTCAGATAATACTGTGCGATCCGCACCGCGCCGTGGTGATAGGTCACGACCGACGCAAACAGCTCAGGGCAGGCCGCATGACCAGTCCCGACATCCGTGCGGGCATCGCGTTGCTCATTGCCGCCATGAGCGCCAAGGGCACCAGCCGCATCGAGAACATCGCGCAGATAGACCGCGGATATGAAGACATAGAGGCGCGCCTGAACGCCCTCGGAGCGAAGATAACGCGAACAGGATGCTGATATGATAAGACAGGAGGATGTTTACAGAATAGGCCGCATAGGCAAGCCGCACGGCGTGGGAGGCGAACTGTCGTTCGCGTTCGATGACGATGTGTTCGACCGCTGCGACGCCGAGTATCTTGTGCTCGACATTGACGGCATTCTGGTGCCCTTCTTCATGGAGAGCTACCGATTCAACAGCGGCACTACGGCGCTTGTGAAGTTCTGCGGCATCGACTCACAGGAGCGTGCTCGCGACCTTACGGGCTGCGCGGTTTACTTCCCGCGGAGCCTTTCTGATGCAACCGACGACGAGGTGACATGGGCCGAGATAGCCGGTTTCACGCTCATCGACGAGAACAGCGGACAGACCGTAGGCACTATCCGCTCGGTGGACAGCAGCACCGCCAACCTGCTGTTTGAGGTGGACTCGCCGGAGGGCGAGGACATGCTCATCCCGGCAAATGAGGATTTGATAGATTCCTTCGACGTGGAGCGCCGCGAAGTGAGGATGCGCCTGCCGGAAGGATTACTGGATTTGCATAGGTTATGAAGAAACAGATATGTATTCTCGGGTCAACCGGCTCGATAGGAACACAGGCGCTTGACGTCATAAGGGAACATTCCGACCTTTTCGAAGTCTACTGCCTGACAGCCAACAACAGAGTGGAACAGCTGGCGCAACAGGCCCGCGAGTTCCGTCCGGCGGCGGTAGTTATCGCCAACGAAGAACATTACGACAGACTGAAAGAACTCCTTTCAGATCTTCCCGAAATAAAAGTGTATGCAGGACGCGACGCTCTCGACCAGATCGTAGAGTCGTCGCCCATAGACATGGTGCTCACGGCCATGGTGGGTTTTGCCGGTCTTTCGCCGACAATACACGCCATACGCGCGCATAAGACAATATGTCTGGCCAACAAGGAGACGCTTGTCGTGGCCGGCGAACTGATATGCCGCCTTGCCATGGAGAACCGTGTGCAGATACTGCCTGTGGACAGTGAGCACTCGGCCATATTCCAGAGCATCGTGGGCGAGGGCGACAATCCTGTGGAGAAGATTCTGCTCACCGCATCGGGCGGACCGTTCCGCCTCTTTACAAGGGAGCAGATGGCCACGGTGACGGCTGCCGACGCCCTGAAGCATCCCACGTGGGACATGGGCGCCAAGATAACCATCGACTCTGCTACGATGATGAACAAGGGCTTCGAGGTGATAGAGGCCCGCTGGCTCTTCGGCGTTCCTGCCGAGAAGATACAGGTGCTCGTCCATCCGCAGTCGATAGTACACAGTGCCGTGCAGTTCTGTGACGGTGCGGTGAAGGCCCAGCTCGGAGTGCCCGACATGCGCCTTCCCATACAGTACGCGTTCACCTATCCTGACCGTCTGCCGCTCTCCGGCGACCGTCTCGACCTTTTCCGCCAGCCGCTCGAGTTCTTCGAACCCGACCTGGAGAAGTTCCGCTGTCTGGCCATAGCGTTCGAGTCGATACGTCGCGGAGGCAATATGCCGTGCATAGTGAATGCGGCCAACGAGATAGTGAACGAAGGTTTCCGCCGCGGTGAATGCTCTTTCCCGGCCATGGCCGACATCATCGAGCGTACGATGGAGCGCGTGGCTTTCGACGCTTCGCCGAGTTATGACACCTACGTGCAGACAGACGCCGAGGCACGGCGCGTCGCACGCGAGTTAATGAACAACTAAAATCATACAATAAACAATAATGGAAGTTTTTTTGATAAGACTGCTGCAGTTCATGCTGGCAATCTCTATTCTTGTTCTTCTGCACGAAGGCGGCCACTTCTTTTTCTCAAAGCTCTTCGGCGTTCGTGTGGAGAAGTTCTACTTATTCTTTGATCCGTGGTTCCACCTGTTTGAGTTCAAGCCTAAGAAGAGCGAGACTACATACGGTGTGGGATGGCTGCCTCTGGGCGGATATTGCAAGATTTCCGGAATGATAGACGAGTCGTTCGACAGCGAACAGATGAAACAACCCGTACAGCCGTGGGAGTTCCGCTCCAAGCCCGCGTGGCAACGGCTTCTCATCATGGTGGGTGGTGTGCTTGTTAATTTCGTCCTGGCGCTGTTCATCTATTCCATGTGTCTGTTCCACTGGGGCGAGGACTACGTGCGTACTAAGGACATGTACATGGGCATGAAGTTCAACAGCGAAGCCAAGGCTCTCGGTTTCCGCGACGGCGACATACTCGTCGGCACTGAGAAAGGCGAGTTCAAGGAGTTCGGCGCCGACATGTTCAGAGACCTCTCCGAGGCTTACCGCGCCGACATCATACGCGACGGCAAGAAGATGTCGATAGCTCTTACGGGCAACATCAACCTGCTCAACATGCTGAAGTCGGAACCGATGTTCGCGCGTCCGCTCATTCCGGCACGCATAGACTCCGTATCCGACAACTCGATAGCGCGCCGTATAGGATTGCGTGCCGGCGACCAGATAGTTGAGATAGATGGCAAGAAGATAGGCTCTTACAACGAATTCCAGTATGAGATGGGTCGCCACCGCGATATGCTTGCTGCTGCGCAGAACAATGTTGACAGTCTTGCCGCACGCACGGTGAACCTTGCCTTTGTGCGCATGGCGGGCGGACGTCCGGTGACAATCAAGGCAGGTGCTACGCTTGACGATAATATGGAACTCGGATTCTTCGTGAAGTCGATGTATGGTTATTACAAACCCACACACGTTTCTTACGGTTTCTTCGAGAGCTTCCCGGCCGGTGTGAAGTACGGATGGAATGTTCTCGCCGGCTATGTGGGCGACATGAAGTATGTCTTCTCGGCCGACGGAGCGAAGTCGCTCGGCGGTTTCGGTTCTATAGGAAGCCTCTTCCCGCCTGTATGGGACTGGCATTCGTTCTGGCTTATGACGGCATTCCTCAGTATCATATTGGCCTTCATGAACATTCTTCCCATTCCGGCGCTCGATGGCGGACACGTGCTTTTCCTCTTCTATGAGATGGTGACACGCCGCAAACCGAGCGAGACGTTCATGATACGTGCCGAGTATGTTGGCATCATCATACTGATGCTGCTGATGCTTGTCGCCAATTTGAACGACATACTGCGCTGGCTCGGATACATGTAAACCACTGCGTGCGCGTAGCATTACATGCTACTCCGGCGCACGGGTATATCATGACGCACCGGCAGTGGCGCACTGAGGCAAAGTCAAGGACGTGATAATGGAAAAACGGTCACATTATAATATAAGGTGTGACTGTATGATATAACAAGGATGGAACGCAGGTGGAGACTCTCCGATGTCCTGCGTTCCATCCTTTTTTCGTGCTTCCTGCTGTGTGAGACGTCGTGTAGGGGTATGCGGCGGAGTTTTCCCGTGTTCTCACCTCACGGCTGATAAAGGCACTTTTAAAGAAAACTCGGACGACGGACTTACAGTTTTTCTTGACTTTTTTTTGACAAAATTTTTTCGCAAAAGAGA
>USDT01000054.1 GCA_900553465.1 uncultured Prevotella sp. | reverse complement strand
GATGCAAAGGTATACACTTTTTTCACTTATTCCAAATGTTTTGAGAAAAAAGTTTTGTTTTTATGATGATTTTAACAGTTGTTTACAATTGAAGCACTAAAATATGACTTTATACATTATATAATATTCGCGCGCGAGAACAAGAAAGAAAAAATTCTACATCATCCATAACACAGAAAACACAAAAATCAGTAAAAAACATGCACTCCAAAAACAAATGCTGATTAATAAAACAAAAAAGTATGGCATGTAATTTGTTTCTGATAATAAAAACGCATATATTTGCACAACATAACCACATATATATAATAAACAAAAGAATCAATAAAAACAAAATTTAAAAAGAAATGGAAAAAGAAAGAATCTATTATTCATCACAAGATCGGGAACTGTCATTATCACTGGCCTTTCCCGCACTCATGCGCAAAGTATATATATGGATGACTCTTGCCCTAGCTATTACAGGCATAACAGCATACGGAGTGGCAAGTTCGCCCAACCTCATAATGGCGATAGTTACGAATAGCGGCCTTATGTGGGGAATTATAATAGGTACGTTCGCACTTGTAATGATCATCAGCTCAGCCATCAACCGTCTGTCACTCACAACAGCCACACTGCTGTTCACTCTCTACTCCGTGCTGAACGGCCTGATGCTGTCGTCCATATTTCTTGTTTACACGATGTCATCCATCGCTCAGGTATTCTTTATCACTGCCGGCACATTTGCCATAATGGCCGCAGTAGGATACTTCACCAAGACAGACCTCACCTCGTTCGGCAAACTTCTGTTCATGGCTCTCATCGGACTCATAATCGCAACCATTGTAAACATATTCATGAAGAGCGGAACAATGAGTCTGATTATCAGCTATGTTGGTGTTCTTATATTTGTAGGTCTAACAGCTTACGACTCTCAGAAAATCAAACAGATGCTCATGACATGTGATGATGTCACAGAAAACAGCCAAAAGCTCGCACTTCTGGGTTCACTCACACTCTATCTTGATTTTCTCAATCTCTTCCTATACCTGTTACGCATTTTCGGAAGAAGAGAATAACATACAATAATTAATATATATAAAACAGGCAGCATCCTAAAAGACAAACAACAAAGGATGTTGCCTGTTTTTATTTTATCCATCTCCACAACATCCAATTTTATAAACACCAACACATTGCAGACACCTGCCCTAAAATACCGTTGCATTTCGCAATACAACATGTAATCCTGTGCCCCAAACCTTCAACCAACCATATATCACATACCGACACACCAACATTCTTATTTTTGCATAAATATACAAAAACATCATTCAAAAATGCATAAAAATGTAGTTTTATGCAAAAATATTTGGTTATTTATGCAAAAACGACTAATTTTGCCTGCGAAAGGTGAATAAATATACAGTTATGAAAGTAAAGACAAACAGAATAGAAGCCCTGAAGATGCTGATCTCAAGCAAAGAACTCAACTGTCAGGAGGACGTGCTGAAAGCACTTCAGAATGAAGGCTTCAAACTGACGCAGGCAACACTGAGCCGCGACATGAAACAGCTGAAAATAGCCAAAGCTGCCAGCATGAACGGCAAATACGTATATGTATTGCCGAATGAGACAATGTACCGCCGTATCCCTAACCCACCGTCGGCGCTTGAAATGCTCAAGACGCCAGGATTTCTGTCTATCAATTTCTCCGGCAACATGATTGTCATCAAGACAAGACCCGGATATGCAAGTTCTATTGCCTACAACATCGACAACAGCAACATCGAGGAGATTCTGGGAACAATTGCCGGCGACGACACCATATTCATCGTTGCCAAAGAGGGTTCTTCGCGCGAAAACATCGTCGAAATACTCAACGAGATAGTAAACAACATCTGACAAACAGGAAAATATCGGAATAATAATCTTACATAATCAAAATGGAAGAAGTAAAGGTGATGGTAGCCGATGCCACCCACGAAAAATACATCGACACTATTCTTGAAACAATCGAGAGTGCGGCAAAAGTCCGCGGAACAGGTATTGCCAAGCGTACACACGAATACATCCTTACAAAGATGAAAGAGGCAAAAGCCGTCATCGCACTGGCCGGCGACCGTTTTGCAGGATTCAGCTACATTGAGACATGGGGCAACAAACAGTATGTCACAACATCCGGTCTTATCGTACACCCGGATTTCCGCGGACAGGGACTTGCCAAACGCATAAAAAACCTCACATTCACTCTTGCACGCAAACGCTGGCCACACGCCAAGATATTCAGCCTCACCAGCGGTGCTGCCGTAATGGCCATGAACACCCAGTTGGGCTATCACCCCGTAACGTTCGCCGAACTCACCGACGACGAGGCATTCTGGAGAGGATGTGAAGGCTGTATAAATGTAGACGTGCTCAAGCGTACCGGCCGCAAATACTGCATCTGCACAGGCATGCTCTACGATCCAGAGGAGCATCTGCCTGCCAAATTGTCAGACGAAGTGCTCGAAAGAATAAAACAACTCGGCAACTGACATTCAGTCAGCCACTATCCGAACAAGCCCTGCTCCACAATACGGGTGTCTGCCCTACCGAATAAAACGAACAAGAGAACAGAGCACACAACAAACATAAAAACAGAATCACAAAACACAAAAATAATGAAAAAGGTAGTTGTTGCATTTTCCGGAGGTCTCGATACCTCCTACACAGTGATGAAACTCGCCCAGGACGGCTACGAAGTGCATGCCGCCTGCGCCAACACCGGCGGATTCAGCGACGAACAGCTGAAGACCAACGAAGAGAACGCCTACAAGTTGGGCGCAAAGAAATACGTCACACTCGACGTCACTCACGAATACTACGACAAATCGCTCAAATACATGATCTACGGCAACGTGATGCGCAACAACTGCTACCCCATCTCCGTATCATCCGAGCGAATATTCCAGGCCATCGCCATTGCCCGCTACGCCAAGGAGATAGGTGCCGACGCCATTGCCCACGGATCCACCGGAGCGGGCAACGACCAGATACGTTTCGACATGACCTTCCTCGTCATGGCACCGGGAGTAGAGATAATAACACTCACCCGCGACAAGGCACTCTCACGTCAGGAAGAGGTCGACTATCTCAATGCCCACGGTTTCAGCGCCGACTTCACCAAGCTGAAATACTCATACAACGTCGGCATCTGGGGCACAAGCATCTGCGGAGGCGAACTGCTCGACTCCACACAGGGACTGCCCGAGGAGGCTTATCTCAAACACGTCACACAGACCGAGGAGCAGTTGCTCAAAATAACATTCGACAAAGGCGAGATAACAGCCGTCAACGGCGAAGCGTTCGACGACAAGATCAAGGCCATACAGAAGATAGAGGAGATAGGCGCTGCCTACGGTATCGGCCGCGACTGCAACGTCGGCGACACCATCATAGGCATCAAGGGCCGCGTAGGTTTTGAAGCAGCAGCTCCGAAACTCATCATCGAAGCCCACCGCCTGCTCGAGAAATACACACTCAGCAAATGGCAGCAGTACTGGAAAGACCAGATAGCCAACTGGTACGGCATGTTCCTCCACGAGAGTCAGTATCTCGAACCGGTAATGCCAGACATCGAAGCCATGCTCACATCCTCGCAGCGCAACGTCAGCGGAACAGTCATCCTCAAGCTGCGTCCGCTCGGATTCGAGACTGTGGGCGTCGATTCCGTCAACGATCTTCTCAAGTCAAAACTCGGCGAATACGGCGAAATGCAGCACGGCTGGACATCCGAAGAGGCCAAAGGCTTCATCAAGGTGCTCAGCACACCTCTGAGAGTTTACTACGGCATTCATCCCGACGAAGAAAGATAAATAACAAAAAACATGGCCAGCAGAAAACTTTATTTATCGGACACCGATAAGAAGATAGCAGGCGTATGCGGCGGACTTGCCGACTACTTCGACATCGACGCCACCATCATACGCATTGTCTGGTTCGTCGCCGCATTCTTCTACGGCACGGGCTTCATTCTTTATCTTGCCTTCTGGCTTATTGTTCCACGCGAAAGAAACATACTCCCATGAAAATAGGAATATTAGGTGCCGCCGGCTACACAGCCGGCGAACTTCTGCGGTTGCTCATCAACCATCCGCAGGCAGAGATAGTGTTTGCCAACAGCGAAAGCAATGCCGGCAATCTCATAACCGACGTACACGGCGGCCTTATGGGCGAGACTGACATGCGCTTCACCTCCGACATGCCCTTCGGCGACGTCGATGTGGTGTTCTTCTGCTTCGGCCACGGCAAGAGCGAGGCGTTCCTCAAGGAACACTCCATACCTTCCGGTGTGAAGATAATAGACCTTGCGCAGGACTTCCGACTCAAGGCTCCGGGCAACGACTACGTTTACGGTCTGCCCGAAATCAACAAGAATCTCATTGCCAAGGCCATGCATGTAGCCAATCCCGGCTGCTTCGCCACCTGCATACAGCTCGCTCTGTTGCCCGCGGCATCAATGGGACTGCTCACATCCGACGTAGCCGTGAACGCCATAACCGGCAGCACAGGAGCAGGACAGAAGCCGTCGGCCACCACACACTTCTCGTGGCGCGCCGACAACATGAGCATATACAAGCCGTTCCAGCACCAGCACGTACCCGAGATAAAGCAGAGTCTGACACAGCTTCAGGGCTCGCTGCCGTGCGACATCGACTTCATACCCTACCGCGGCAACTTCGCCCGCGGCATCTTTGCCACCTCCGTAGTGAAGACCGACGCACCGCTCGACGACATCGTGGCCACATACAAGGAGTTCTACAAGGACGCTCCGTTCACTCACTATTGCGACAAGGCCATTGACATGAAACAGGTTGTCAACACCAACAAGTGTCTAGTCCATTGCGACAAGTTCGGCAACAAACTGCTCATAACGTCCTGCATAGACAATCTGCTGAAGGGTGCCGTAGGACAGGCCGTGCAGAACATGAACATAATGTTCGGACTCGACGAGCGCTGCGGTCTGACGCTCAAAGCATCGGCATTCTAAAAACACCACAACATGGCAAAGTTCGACAAAGACCTTTTTGCAAATTCATTCATCGTAGGCGCACTCCTCGGAGGAGTGATCTACATCATTATAACAACATTAAACAAATAAGATGAAACTGTTCGACGTTTATCCTTTATACGACATAAACATAGTGAAGGGCCGCGGATGCGCCGTGTGGGACGACAACGGTCAGGAATATCTCGACCTTTACGGCGGACATGCCGTCATAAGCATCGGCCACTGCCATCCTCACTACGTCGAGGCACTCAAGAGTCAGCTCGATTGTCTGGGATTCTACTCCAACTCTGTTGTCAACACCCTGCAGCAACAGCTCGCCACACGTCTGGGCAAGGCGTGCGGATACGACGACTATCAGCTGTTTCTCATCAACAGCGGAGCCGAGGCCAACGAGAACGCCATGAAGCTGGCTTCGTTCCATACCGGCCGCAAACGCATACTCTCTGCACAGAAAGCATTCCACGGCCGTACGTCGCTGGCAGTCGAAGCCACCGACAACCCAAAGATCATAGCCCCCATCAACGCAAACGGGCACGTCACCTATCTGCCGCTCAACGACCTTGAGGCATGGGAGGCTGAGCTTGCCAAAGGCGACGTGGCGGCAGTAATACTGGAGTGCATACAGGGCGTAGGCGGCATACGTCTCGCCACGGCCGAGTTCGCACAGGGTCTGCAGGCCGCATGCCGCAAACACGGCACGGTGCTCATCTGCGACGAGATACAGTGCGGCTACGGACGCAGCGGCAAGTTCTTCGCCCACCAGTGGCTCGGCATACGCCCCGACCTCATCACCGTGGCCAAAGGCATTGCCAACGGTTTCCCGATGGGTGCGGTACTCATATCGCCCGAGTTTGTGCCCTCCTACGGACAGCTCGGCACCACCTTCGGAGGCAACCATCTGGCATGCGCCGCAGCGCTGGCCGTGCTCGACGTCATTGAGAGCGAACATCTCGTGGAGAACGCATGCAAAGTTGGCGATTATCTTCTCGAAAAACTCAACAGTCTGAAAGCCACACAGCCGCACATCACCGACGTACGTGGCCGCGGTCTGATGATAGGCATCGAGCTCGACATTCCGCACAAGGACGTGCGCTCACGTCTCATCCACGACGAGCACTGCTTCACAGGCTGTGCCTCCACCAACATCCTGCGTCTGCTTCCACCGCTTTGTCTCACTGTGGCACAGGCTGACGCATTCATCGAAAAACTGAAACGCTCATTATGAAGACTGCCATAATAGGTGTTGGCGCCATGGGAGGTGCCATTGCCGAAGGACTGCTCCACAGCGGCAGCATAAAGCCCGGCGACATAATTGCCGCCAATCCTCACACCGACAAGCTGCGCCATCTGGCTGACGCCGGAGCGGTGGTGACTTCCGACAACAAGGCGGCTGCCGCAGCGGCCGATGTAGTGATAGTTGCCGTAAAGCCGTGGCTTGCCGAAGAAGTGATGAAAGACATAAAGACCGTCATGGACTACCGCCGCCAGATGCTTGTCTCGGTGGTGGCCGGTGTGTCGGCCGCACAGATCGGAGAGTGGATGGAGAAGGACGGCATGCGCCCAAGACTCTTCCTCGTAATACCCAACACCGCGGCGTCAGTATGCGAGTCGATGACATTCGTCGCGCCTTTCAATGCCTCGGATGAGGACACGACCATCATAAAAGAACTGTTCGACACCATCGGCTCCACCATCATAACCGACGAGCGTCACCTCGCGGCGGGCATGATACTTGCTTCATGCGGCACAGCCTTCGCCATGCGCTACATACGTGCTTCGGTAGAAGGCGGTGTGGAACTTGGATTCCGTGCGGCTGAAGCCACACACATAGTGGCGCAGACAGTGAAAGGCGCCGCCCGGCTGCTTATGGCGGGCGGCGGACACCCCGAGGCTGAGATAGACAAGGTGACCACCGCCGGCGGAATAACAATAAAAGGACTCAACGCCATGGAGCAGGCCGGATTCACCGGAGCTGTGATACAAGGACTGAAAGTGGCGGCAGGGAAATAATACTCTGAAACGACCAAATAATAAACGCGAGACATCATCACCCCGTCTGTTTTCCGGTGTGATGATGTCTTTTGTTTCCACATATCCCAACCCATCACCGGCATTAATATCATACACATCAACCTGAAATCAGGCTCTGCTGAGATTCTCCGGGGATTGCTTTTATTCATAAAGTAACATATAATGCCGGAAAACGTCCTGACACCACGTGACGGTATAAACAGTGACAGCGCGTTTTCTCACATAACAACAAGTTCACGTTGCCGCAGCTTATAAATTCTCACTGAAAAAGGACGCATGCTTCCTCTATATTCCCTCACAGCTGATATCAGCGTTTTTAAAGAAAACTCAGGCGGCGGACTTACAGTTTTTCTTGACTTTTTTTTGACAAAAT
>USDT01000053.1 GCA_900553465.1 uncultured Prevotella sp. | reverse complement strand
ACGGACTTACAGTTTTTCTTGACTTTTTTTTGACAAAATTTTTTCGCAAAAGAGATGTAAAGGAATGTTAAATCATATCCAATAAAGGGCATTTCATACAGAACGGTCTTTTCATATACCCTGTGGCGTATGCCGGAATAATTCAATTCGCGTTCTGATAATGCCCGTTTTACGGTCCGGTTAAGCCCATATCAGGGCATGATATTAAGCATTTCAGCCCCTGATATGGGCTTTATCGCATGCTTAAACGGTGCTTATCGCAGAACGAAAAAACATATGTCAGATATAAGTATTTGATGCTCAGTATTTTACATGAAACTCTTATAATTCGCGAATTTGCATCCGAAGGAGTGCCCGCTCGCAAATACTCGCTTATTTTTCGGGGTAGAACAGAAAACCCGGACGGAAAAATCACAGAATGCTGAAAATCTGAAAGTGCCCGGTTTGACATACTTTCAGCATAAGGCAACGACGCTGATTAAGACTTGAAACCGCGTTTTTTATTGAAACCAAACGTCACCGTATTTCCTTTGAATGCTTTTCCCATATGTCGATAAAATCCGCCTCAGTGGAAATTCTGCGTGATTGGTTTCAGTAAGAAATATTTTCCTGCTTTGTGGAAAAGATGTTCCTCTCTGCCGGCAGAGCATGAAAAAGGCGTCGGAATATTTTTTCCGACGCCTTTTCTTTATTCTTTAGAGAGCCTCAAGCATGCGTTTTATCACCACTTCGGCCGAAATCTCGCGGTTTGCGGCCTCGGGTATTACGAGCGAGTTGGGGCCTTCTATCACGTCGTCGGTCACTATGAGACCGCGGCGTACGGGCAGACAGTGCATGAACTTGCCGTTGTCCGTCACAGCCATGTGGCGGCTGTCGATGGTCCAGCTCATGTCTTTGCTCAGTATCTTGCCGTAGTCTTCGGGACGTGTCACGCCCGGACAGCTCCAGTTCTTTGCGTAAACGAAGTCGGCGCCCTCGAGTGCTTCCATCTGATTGTAGGTGACACGGGCGTTTCCGGCGAACTTAGGGTCGAGCTCGTAGCCTTCGGGATGGGTGATGATGAAGTCAACGTCGGCTGCGTTCATCCATTGTGCAAATGAGTCGGGCACGGCCTGCGGCAGCGCGCGGCAGTGTGGTGCCCATGTCAGCACAACCTTCGGACGTGCCTTGGTCTTGTGCTCCTCAATGGTGATGAGGTCGGCGAAGGCCTGCAGCGGGTGTACCGTGGCAGTCTCCATGGCAAACACCGGCCGGCCGCTATACTTGACGAACTGCTGCACTATGGTCTCGGCGTAGTCGAACTCGCGGTCGGTCAGTCCGGCAAACGAGCGTATGCCGATGATGTCGCAGTAGGACCCCATCACCGGTATGGCCTCGAGCAGATGTTCGGACTTGTCGCCGTCCATGATGACACCGCGCTCCGTCTCGAGCTTCCATGCGCCGGCGTTTACGTCGAGCACTATGACGTTCATGCCAAGATTCGTGGCAGCCTTCTGCGTGCTCAGTCTTGTGCGCAGACTGTTGTTGAAGAATATCATCAGCAAGGTCTTGTTCTTGCCGAGCGACTGATATCCGAATCTGTTCTGTTTTATCTCCCGTGCCTCTTCCAAAGCCTTGTCGAGGCATCCCAGATCTTCTACGTTGAAAAATGTATGCATATCCTGTTGTTTTGTCATTTGTCGTTTTCTTGCCTCCGCCGGCGTCCCTGTAGGTCAGCCTTACGGCGTCGGCAGCGGTGTGTCAGGCGTCTCTTGTCTGTCCGTCGCCGTCGATCACCCATTTGTAAGTAGTCATTTCCTCAAGTCCCATAGGTCCTCTCGGTCCGAGTTTCTGCGTGCTTATGCCAATCTCAGCTCCCAGTCCGAACTGTGCTCCGTCGGTGAAGCTCGTCGGCGCATTCCAGTAGACACATGCCGCGTCGGCACTTCTCTGGAAGTAGCGTGCCGCCTTCTCGTTGGCGGTGATGATGCACTCGCTGTGTCCCGAGCCGTAGCGCGCTATGTGGTTGAGCGCCTCGTCTTCGGTGTCAACGGTCTTTATGGCCATCACGTAGTCCATGAACTCCGTACCGTAGATGTCGTCCTCACATTCGGCCGGTATGGCTTTGAGGAGCTGTTCGGGATATTTTCCTTCAAGCTGTGTGGCAGCCGGTCCGTCGGCATATATCTTCACGTTGTGCTCCTTGAGCGGTGCGACGAGCTCCGGCAGATCGGCCAGGCGGTCGCTGTGGATAATGAGGCAGTCGAGTGCATTGCATACGCTCACACGTCTTGTCTTTGCGTTGTTGATGATACGGCGTCCCATCTGTGTGTCACCGTCCTTGTCGAAGTAGGTGTGCACCACTCCCGCTCCTGTCTCTATGACCGGAACGCACGCCGTGCGGCGTACGAAGTCGATGAGTTTGCGCCCTCCGCGCGGTATGCACACGTCGATGTATTCGGTTGCGCGCAGCATGTCGGCTGTCGCTTCGTGTGTCGCCGGGAGCAACTCAACCACCGACGGGTTCATGCCGCTCTGCTCCAGCACGTTGTGTATGAGTGCCACGATGGCCCTGTTGGACCAGTCGGCGTCCTTTCCTCCCTTCAGAACGCAGGCGTTGCCACTTTTCAGACAGAGAGCGAAAACGTCGAAACTGACGTTCGGTCTTGCCTCATACACGGCACCGATGACTCCGAACGGCACGCTTATCTTGCGCAGCCGGAGCCCGTTGGGCAGCCTTCTTTCCAATGTCACCTTGTCGAGCGGCGAGGGCAGAGCCGCCACCTTGCGTATTCCTTCAGCTATTTCGTCCAGTCGTTTGTCCGTGAGCATCAGTCTGTCGTACATGGGACTGTTGCTGTCGGCCAGCTCAAGGTCGAACGAGTTTGCCTTGAGCAGCGTGTCCTTGTTGCGCATTATTGCGTCAGCCAGATTGTTGAGTACGGTGTTTTTATGTTCTTCGCCGGCACTGGCCAGTTGCCGGCTCGCTTTCTTCACGTTGCAGAAGATTTCCGTTAAAGCCATAGTAGTGAGTTTTAAATGTTATTCCATATAAAGATAATCGTAGTGCACGACGGGTTTTACGTCGTGCTTCCCAATAAGCCGGCGTGCGTCGTCGCTGCAGTATGCGCTGCGTCCCACGGCCAGCCGTTGTCCGTCGCTTGCGACGATGTTCACAATATCGCCTTCCTCAAACTCACCTTCCACGGCTGTCACTCCTACCATGAGCAGGCTAGCGGCCGCGTCGCCGCACAGTGCGTCGCGTGCCTTGTCGTTAATGCGTATGACTCCCTTGGCGAAACTTTTACTGTGGGCAAGCCATTTCTTCACTCCCGACACGCCCTCCGGATCGGGTGTGAATGTCGTGTGCGGAACGAGTCCGGGTTGCGTTATCAGATCTCTCAGTACGTTCTCGCGTCTGCCGTTGGCAATGATGACGCTTATCCCCTCGTCTGCAATTTTGCGTGCTATTCCGCATTTTGTGGTCATTCCTCCGCGTCCCGCGCTGCTTTTGCCGGAGCGTATGTAGGAGGTAACGTCATCGCCGGGCCCTACTGTAGCTATGACTCCGGCTCCGGGTGTTCCCGGTTCGCCGGTGCATATGCCGTCGACGTTGCTGAGTATTATCAGCATGTCGGCGTTCATCATCGACGCTATGAGTCCCGACAACTCGTCGTTGTCGGTGAACATCAGCTCGGTGACGCTCACGGTGTCGTTCTCGTTCACTATCGGTATGACGCCGTTCTCAAGCATCACGCTCATGCATGAGCGCTGGTTGAGATACTCGCGTCTCGAAGCGAAGTTCTCCTTCATCGTGAGCACCTGTCCCACGTGTATGTTGTACTCGCGGAAAAGGTCGTAGTACAGATTTATGAGCTTTGCCTGTCCGAGCGCGGAGAACAGCTGCCGCTGCTCCACACTGTCCATGCGCCGCACCTCCTTCAGCTCGCCCCTGCCGCAGGCCACGGCTCCGCTCGACACGAGAATCACCTCATGTCCCTGCTTTCGCAGCCACGCTATCTGGTCGGTCAGGGCCGATATGCGCGTTATGTCGAGTTTGCCGTCGCCGCGTGTCAGCACGTTGCTTCCGGCTTTTATGACCAGTCTCATTGTTTTCCTTCAGTGTTCTTCTGTGCTTATTTGCCGGCATTGCCCTTGCCGTCGCGCTCACGTATCTCCACGCGGCGTATTTTTCCGCTGATGGTTTTGGGCAGTTCGTCCACGAACTCTATTATGCGCGGATACTTATATGGCGCAGTTTCGTGCTTCACATGGTTCTGCAGTTCCTTTATAAGCTCGTCGCCGGCCTTGTCCTTCCATTCCTTGCCCAGTACGATAGTGGCCTTTACCACCATGCCTCGTATGTCGTCCGGCACACCGGTAATGGCACACTCCACTACGGCCGGATGGGTCATCAGTGCGCTTTCTACCTCGAACGGGCCGATGCGGTAGCCGCTGCTCTTTATCACGTCGTCTATTCGTCCCACAAACCAATAGTAGCCGTCCTCGTCGCGCCATGCCATGTCGCCGGTGTAGTATATGCCGTCGTGCCATACCTGACGTGTCAGAGCCTCGTCGCGGTAGTACTCCTTGAATAGACCGATGGGTTTGCGGTCTCCCACGCGCACTACTATCTGGCCCTTCTCTCCGTCCTCACACGGTGTGCCGTCGGGCTTGAGCAGGTCGATGTCATACTGCGGGTTGGGCAGTCC
Source organism: uncultured Prevotella sp. (assembly GCA_900553465.1). Classification (GTDB taxonomy): domain Bacteria; phylum Bacteroidota; class Bacteroidia; order Bacteroidales; family Bacteroidaceae; genus Prevotella. Next base: position 4,804 of record USDT01000053.1, on the reverse strand, counting down.
CATGCTTCCCGGCTTCGGCTCGGTCCACGGCATTGTGCCGAGTGTCATGGTGGTCTCGGTCTGTCCGAAGCCCTCCTTCATCTTGATGCCGGTGAGTTCGTAGAACTTGTTGTACACGGCCGGATTGAGCGCTTCGCCCGCTGTGCAGCAGTAGCGCAGCGAAGAGAGGTCGTACTTGGAGAAGTCCTCGCGTATCATGAAGCGGTAAACAGTAGGCGGTGCGCAGAACGATGTGATGTGGTATTGCTCTATCTTGCGCAGCAGTTTGTCGGCCGTGAACTTCTCGTGGTCGAATACGAACACCGTGGCTCCGGCAAACCACTGGCCGTAGAACTTGCCCCACACGGCTTTGCCCCATCCTGTGTCGGCCACGGTGAGGTGTATGCTGTCTTCCGACAGGTTGTGCCAGAAGGCGCCTGTGACGAGATGTCCCAGGGCGTAGAGGAAGTCGTGGGCCACCATCTTGGGCTCGCCGCTGGTGCCGCTGGTGAAGTACATCAGCATGGTGTCCTCATTGCTGTTCGGATGTTTCGGTCTGACGAATGCCGGCGCAGCTTCCCATTCCTTGTGCCAGTCGTGGAAACCTTCGGGTACGGCGGGACCCACGCTGATGAGAGTTTCCACAGTTGGGCTCTCAGGCATGGCTTCGCTCACCTGTGTAAGCACATATTCCTCGCCGACACACACGATGGCCTTGACGCCCGCGCGGTTGTTGCGGTACACTATGTCGTGCTTTGTCAGCATGTGGGTTGCAGGTATTGCCACCGCTCCGAGCTTGTGCAGCGCGAGCATTGCGAGCCACCACTCATAGCGGCGCTTCAGTATGAGCATCACCATGTCGCCATGGCCTATACCCAAAGAGGCGAAATAGGCGGCCGTGCGGTCGCTCTGCTCCTTGAGGTCACTGTATGTGAAGAACATCTCATGGTCTTCGTCGTCTGTCCATATAAGCGCTGTCTTGTCGGGCTTCTCCTCAGCCCACACGTCCATTACGTCGTAGGCGAAGTTGAAGTTCTCCGGTATCTTGAAGTGCAGATTCCTGCGATAGTCTTCCTCCGATGAGAAATGAGTCTGTGTTAAAAATCTTTCTATCATTTGTTTTCAGTATGATGTATTGACGTTCTTGATGATAATGTTATGCCAGTACGGCCGTATGGCTCCGTGCAGAGGTTGCGGTCAGATCACCACGCAGATGAATTTCACCGGCTGATCGCCCACAGCCTTCATGCAGTGCATCTGTGATGCGTCGAAGTAGATGCTGTCGCCTTCGTTGAGAATCATGGTCTTGTTGCCGATGGTTATTTCGAGTACGCCTTGCAGCACCACGTCGAACTCCTGTCCTTCGTGCGAGTTCTTGTTGTGTTGTGTGCCTTCCGGCTTCGGGTCCACCTGCACAAGGAACGGGTCCACCTTTCTTCCTCTGAATCCGGCTCCGAGGCTCTGGTATTTGTAATCCTTGCGGCGCTCCACGCTCATGCCCTGTCCGTTGCGCGTCAGGAAGTAAGAACTCATGCGCGGTTCTTCACCGAAGAGCAGCACATCGAGCGCTATGCCGTAGCGTTTGGATATTTTGGAGAGGCGGTACACCGACGGATCGGCCTCGCCGGCCTCAATCTTCATATAGTGTTCGAGCGAAACCTCGCACAGCTGGGCCACCTCCTCGGCAGGAATGTCGAGTACTTCGCGCAGTCCTTTCAGCCGTTGTCCTATTTGTTTTATTGCGTCTTCCATATTCTTATTGTTTAGAGTTTTATGCCTCAAAATTAATAATTATTTTTCAAAAACTCATTTTCCGTGTGCTTTAATGTGATGTTTTATTACATTGTGAGTATTTTTATTTTCTTTTTGTAAAATGTAATATGCTAAACAAAAACGTTTTGTGCATATTTATGCAACAAACCGGTGAAATGTGCATAAATATGCATCCACAGTGTCACGGTCAATATGTCTCAACGCTGCATGAATCGTTTATCCGCGTATAAGAGCTGCTGCTTCCGCTTCAATACGTATCTGATGATATTTATATAATCTGTTGATGGATAGCGATTTATATATTGTTGTGTCTTGCTTTTGTTTTTCCGGTGTTACGAGAGAACCTTTCCTGAGTTCTCTAATTAAATTATGTATGTTGTGTACAGACAGACTGAATGTCGTTACATAAAATAAAATGGAAAAGAAAAATCTTGCGTCTCCCAAGCATTCCGTAATCATTGAAGAGGTGTCGATGGTTTGCCTTTCTCGGGAGACGCAAGATGTCGTGTTTCTACTGTAGCTTACGCCAATAATAAATGGATATATTGTATTATCTTGAATGATTTTTTCATTAATGATGAATATCTTGTGGAGTTTATGAATTTCTCAATCCACTGATGTTCCTCCAATAATCTTTTCCTGTGCATAAACTTCTGTTGCCAGTCCTGCAACAGTCAATAAAGTCAGAATAAATTTTTTCATAGTCTTATATTTTTATTTTCTCATCTTCAGATCTATCAGATATGCTTTTCTCTCTATTGGATATTTAATCCATTCGCTTTTTGGAATAATAGTTCCAGGAGCAGAATTAACAATTTTATATTCATCAGAATTCGGTGATATGAAAGAGTGATATGTATCAAGATTTTTAAAATTGAATGTAGCGGCGTTTGTTACAATTGCTGTAACATATACTTTACATGGGTTCTTGATATTATATTTTAGGTAATCGTCTAATTGTACGGTCATCCTATGTCTTCTTATATCATTAACATAATTCCAGTCTATAACAGCCATAGGTTTTTGATCATCATAATAGATTGTTGCCGTATCTGGTTTTACTTTATCGTCAACATTGTAAACAAAACATATATCCATACCTCTTCCAATAGTAGTTTTATAGGTGACATACGCCGGATAATCAACGAGTTTTTCAACTATTTTCACACCTGGGAGAAACTCGTCGCTGTAAAATTCAAGTCCTGGGGTATAAACAATGCTTTCGTCTCAATCAGGATCAACATAATAAGTGGAGTTTGTTATGACCGGATATTCCGGTTCGTTTTCCTCATCGTCGTTGCATGAATATGCCACGAAGCATACTGCAAGCAGCATTGCCATGTGTATAATGGCGTTGTAATTTCTTGTGGTTTTCATATATGATAGTTAAAAAGTCTGTTCTGTTTATTGCATTATCAATATGTTTCCTTTATTTATTTTCTCATCTTCAGATCTATCAGATATGCTTTTCTCTCTATTGGATATTTAATCCATTCACTTTTTGTAAAAACAGTTCCTTCAGGGTTATGTTGGATTTCGTATTCCTCAGAATCAGGTGCGATGAAAGAATAGTAAGTGTCAAGATTTCTGAAGTTGAATGTTCCGGCGTTGGTTACAAAAGCTGTGACATACACTTTACATGGATTCTTGAGATTATATTTCAGAAAGGTATCGTAATCTACAGTCATTCTATATCGTCTTATCTCATCAATGTTGTCCCAGTCGAGGACGGTGGCCATTGGTCTTTCTCCGTCGTAAAAGATAGTTCTTGGGTCTGGTCCTAACTTATCGTCAACGTCTTTTACAAAGCAGATGTCCATTCCTCTTTCTCCCATGGTGCTCCTATATGTGACATATGCCGGATAGTCAACGAGTTTTTCAACGACTCTCACACCTGGGATAAAATCATCATGAAAGATAAGTCCGGGAACATAAACAATGCTTTCGTCCCAATCCGGGGAAACATAATATTTGGAATCAGTCACTACCGGATATTTCGGTTCGTTTTCCTCATCGTCGCTGCTGCATGAATATGCCACGAAGCATACTGCAAGCAGCATTGCCATGTGTATTATGGCGTTGTAATTTCTTGTGGTTTTCATATGTTTATAGTTGTTTGAAGGTTATACGATTGCAATTATCTCTTGCGTGTTTTTCGAGTAAAATAACTTTATGCTTTATGTATGGGGCAAATATAATAAAATATGAATATAGTTGCAAAAATATACAAGAGTATTTTTGGTGTTTTGATGTTTATGCGGTTGTGGATTGTTTTTGTTTCCGTCAGATATCGTAGAGGTTTTAACCCAAACAGCTTTTTGGACGTTCTGCAAATTTTGTTTTATTGCCGGATAATCTGTAAGACTTCTCTGTCGAAGGCGTAGCGGGCTACGTTGAGGCAAGGTTTCGGACGGGATGAAGGCAAGAGAACGTAAGACGGAGGAAGGGTATTTACTATATACGAAATAAATATTTGCGGTATAATGACCGATTTAGGGGCAGTATAAATCTCGTGGAGATTGATTTCAATAGAAAAGGTTGCGGTTTCAATCCTGTATCGGTGTTGTTGTTTTCCGCCGGAAGGAATACGATATGGGGTGCTTTCATATTTTCAGCGTCCTGCGTTTTTTTCGTCCGAGTTTTCAGTTCTACCCCGTTTATTTTTCGCGAATTTGCGGGCTGACTCTCTGTCGGATGCAAATTTACGAAAAATGAGAGCCTTATGTAAAGCACTGGATATCAAATGCTTATATACAAGAGAAATTTTTCGGCCGTGCGATAAGCACTGTTTCAGACCCTGATACAGCCCGTTTCAGGGCCTCAAACGCACCATAACACACCCTGATACAGGCTTGAACAGACCCTCAAACGGGCTTGATCGGAATGCAGTATGGATTATCCGGCATTTCACTACAGGGTATATGAAAAGACTGTACGGCATGAACAAGCCTTTATTATGTAGGCTTTAACATTTCTTTACACCTCTTTCGCGAAAAAATTTTGTCAAAAAAAAGTCAAGAAAAACTGTAAGTCCGCCGCCTGAGTTTTCTTT
>USDT01000052.1 GCA_900553465.1 uncultured Prevotella sp. | reverse complement strand
GTGCACAATAAAGGCCGGTTCGTAACTATTGGCGTTATCATCTACCGTGAAGCATGGTCCGGAAAAATTCATTTCACGTTCTGATATTGCCCGTTTCATGGTCCGATTACGTCTGTATCAGGGCATGGTATTAAGCATTTCAGCCTCTGATATGGGCAATATCGCATGCCGAAACGGTGCTTTTTGCATTACGAAAGAATTATTGTTAAATATAAGTCATTGACATTCAATATATTGCATAAACCTCTTGCTTCTCGCGAATTTGCGTCCGAAGGAGAGCCGGCCCGCAAATTCTCGCTTATTTTTCGGGGTAGAACAGGAAACTCGGACGGAAAAATCAAAATCCGCTTTCAATTTGAAAGTTGTCTGCATTGTTCTATTCGATAATAAGAAAACGATGCTGATTCAGAATTCATGTCGCAGTTTCGTATTAAGACCGATTCATGCTTGGTTTCTGTTGCGCCGCTTTTTCGTCTTTTTATGTTACCGTAGTGACTTATGTATTATTTAATGTTATAGAAAGGCGGGGCTGTGCCGGATGCGGAAACATTAACATTTACAGTCAGTCATAGCCCTGGCCGTTGCCCCACAGTCTTTATAAACGACAAACGTCTGTATATTCGCGTAAATATATAAAGTCTGTTTTTATGTTCCGGGGCGCAATCTGTGTGATGTAAATTAGGCTCGAGACGAATAAAATGTGTAATTTTGCAGGCGGTCCGTAAGCGGATGCCGGACGGTGCGCAATGCCGTTCGGTGTGTCGTAGCGGCCGATACGCCGGCAAGCCGTCGAGGCTTCTGATGTCCGGCAGGATAATTCATAAAAACAGAAAAAGTTATGGAAAACCAGTATGTGAAGCAGTTTCCCGAACTCATGTCGGGCAAGAAGATAATGTATGTCCACGGTTTCGGCTCGTCGGCCCAGTCGGGCACGGTGACGCTCCTGCGCACTCTCATGCCTGAGGCCACCGTCGTGGCGCGCGACATCCCCATCCATCCCGCCGAGGCAATGGACATGCTGCGGGCCATGTGTGAGGAAGAGCAGCCCGACCTAATCATCGGTACGTCGATGGGAGGCATGTATACGGAGCAGCTCAAGGGCTACGACCGCATACTGGTGAACCCGGCATTCCAGATGGGCGACACCATGTCGAAACACGGAATGATAGGAAAGCAGACTTTTCAGAATCCCCGTGCCGACGGTGTACAGGAGTTTATTGTCACCAAGTCGCTCGTGAAAGAGTATGCTGAAGCCACGTCCCACTGCTTTGAGGACATCACACCGGAGGAGCGCGGCCGCGTTACGGGACTGTTCGGCGACGAGGATCCGCTCGTGCATACGTTCGACCTGTTCCGCGAACACTATCCCGCTGCCATACATTTCCATGGTGAGCACCGGCTCACGGACAAGGTGGCGCTCCACTATCTCGTGCCTGTCATCCGCCGCATAGACGACCGTCAGGAAGGACGCCAGCGTCCCATCGTGCTCATAGACATCTCGACGCTTGCCGACAGCTACCGTAACGCCACGGCAAGCATGCACAAGGCCTACGAGATGCTTATCGAACACTACGACGTTTATGTGGTTGCTCCGGCACCGTTCAATGAGAGCGGCAGCATGGCGGAGACCGTGGCGTGGGTGGAGAAGTTTCTCAGTGCTCCGGCACACGACCGCATCGTGTTCGCCAACCAGCGTCAGGTGCTCTACGGCGACTATCTCATAACCGACCACGAGTGCGACGATTTTATAGGCACTACGGTGGTGTGGGGCAGCGACGAGTTCAAGACGTGGGAGGAAATCATCGTCTTCTTCGACCGTCTCGGCGGTCAGTAATCATGTGACGCACGACTTGTAGGATAATGTTCTGAGAAAAATAATAAACGCAAACAGATGTTTACGGTAATAATCATAATGCTTTGCGGCGTGCTCGCAGGACGACTTGTGGGCATGAAGTGCCGCCCGGTGGTGTCGCGTGTGGTGACAGTGCTTATATGGGTTCTGCTTTTCATGCTCGGTGTGGAGGTGGGCACCGATCCGCGAATCACGGGCAATGTGTTCACGCTTGGACTCGATGCGCTGGTCGTTGCGGCGGGATGTGTTGTGGGAAGTGTGCTTCTTTCGTGTGTGATGTGGCGCATGGTGCGCGGTACTGAAACAAAGGAGGAGAAATGAAAGGAAGTATCATCATAACAGCTTTTTTTGCCGTCGGAGTGGCGTGTGGCGTGCTTCATCTCATACCGGAAGGTTTTGTCAATGGTCGTACGAGCTTCTTCGTGCTGTGTGCGCTCATGTTCAGTGTGGGCATGTCGATAGGATGCGACTCTGCCACGCTGCGCAGTTTCAGACAACTCAATCCGCGTCTGGCCCTGCTTCCGTTTGTAACTATTGTCGGTACGCTTGCCGGCAGCATGGCGTCATCGCTCGTTCTGCCTCACCGCACGCTGACCGACTGTCTCGCTCTCGGTTCCGGCATGGGTTATTATTCGCTTTCCAGCATATTCATAACCGAGTATCGCGGTGCTGAACTGGGCACTGTGGCTCTTCTGACAAATATTTTCCGTGAACTTGCGGCGTTGCTTCTCGCTCCGTTTATAGCCCGCCATTTCGGCAAACTTGCGCCTATATCCGTCGGCGGAGCAACAACCATGGACACCACGCTGCCTGTAATCACGCGCAGCGTGGGGTCGCAGTATGTCGTATTATCGGTTTTCCATGGTTTTGTTACTGACTTCAGCGTGCCGTTCCTCGTAACATTCTTCTGCACGCTCTGATTGTCAGTATTCGGTCTTCTCGCTGCTTTCTTCCCACATCCGGAATGCTTTTATGGCCTCTTCGGGAAGGAGCAGTTCCATCTTCTTCTGTCGCTCGGATGGTGCGAGAGGTATTTCCTGATAGATGAAGTCATCGTCGAATCCTATCTTGGCGGCATCCTTGCGGTTGTTCGCATAGTATATCTTGTCAAGGCGTGCCCAGTATATGGCACCCAGACACATGGGGCAGGGTTCGCACGATGTGTATATCTCGCAGCCTTCCAGACAGAACGTGCCCAGCTTTGCGGTGGCGCGGCGTATGCAGTTCACCTCGGCATGGGCCGTGGGATCATTGTCTATCGTCACACTGTTGGAGGCCTCGGCCACTATCTCACCGTTGCGTGCTATCACGGCACCGAATGGTCCGCCGCCGTTTCTTACGCTTTCTTCCGACAGAGCGATGGCTCTGCGCATCAGATCTTTCTTGTCCATAGTCCTTGTTTTTGTGTGCACTCCGTATGGGAATGCCGGGTTCATGTTTCTGTTGTCTATTTATTGCGGGTTCTTAACCGCGCACAATCTTCATGTATTCGTCGTAGCTGATATGCCGTCCGCCCATCGACTTGAGGTGGGGCGTCTCAAACTGGCAGTCAATCATTGCGCCGCCGTGCTCTTCCATGTAGCGTGCGAGGTGGATGAGTGCCAGCTTGCTTGCGCTCGGAACAAGTGAGAACATGCTCTCTCCGAAGAAACAGCGGCCAAGACATACACCGTACAACCCGCCGACGAGCTTGTCGCCGTCCCACACTTCTACGCTTGCTGCGAAGCCCTGTTCGTGCATCGCCTCGTAAGCCCGGGTCATTTCGCTTCCAAGCCACGCTCCTTCCTCGCTTATGCGCAGTTGTCCGCAGTTGGTTATCACGCCGTGGAAGTCGCGGTTTATGGTCATTGTGTATCGGCCTTTGTTCATGAGTGTGCGCATCGAATGCGACACATGAATCTCCTTCGGGAAAATGACGAAACGGTCCATCGGGCAATACCAGTGTATCTCGTCGGCCCAACGGAACGCGTACCACGGGAATATGCCGTTGGAGTAGGCCAGTATCAGGCGGTCGATGCTCAGGTCGCCGCCCACTGCGAACATTCCGTCAGGATCGCCAAGCCGCGGGTCCGGGAACGCCAGTTCGTTGTCAATGCGGAATATCATTGTGCTATCGCCGGTTTGTCGTCGATTATGTCAATCATCGCCTCGCCTCCTTTGGCCAGCCGGCCGAACAGTATCTCATGTGTGAGCATGGGTTTCAGGTGACGGCTTATGATGCGGTCGAGCTCACGCGCACCGTATTCTTTGGTGAAGCCACGCTTCAGAATCCACTGCCGTGCGGCGTCGCTCAGCTTCATGGTGATGTTCTTCCTGCTGAGCTTATCCTGCAGTTCGCCGAGTTTCTTGTCCATTATTAGCGCTGCCATGTGCATGTCCATGTCGTGGAATACCACTGTTGCGGACAGTCGGTTGATGAATTCGGGCTTGAAAGTCTTCTTCACCTGCTTCATCATTGCGTCGCCCTGCGATATTCCTCCTGCGAATCCCACCTGGGCACGTGATGCATATTGTGCTCCGGCGTTGCTCGTCATGATTATCACTACGTTGCGGAAATCGGCCTTCTGTCCCTTGTTGTCGGTCAGACGGGCATAGTCCATCACCTGCAGAAGTATGTTGTATATGTCCGGATGGGCCTTTTCTATCTCGTCGAACAGCAGTACGCAGTTCGGAGTCTTGCGTATGGCGTCGGTCAGTTGTCCGCCGTCCTCATAGCCGACATATCCTGCCGGTGAGCCGATGAGCTTTGCCACGGTGTGCTTCTCGGTGTATTCGCTCATGTCGAACCGCACAAGTGATATGCCCAGTTCGGCCGCAAGAACACGCGCCACCTCTGTCTTTCCGACTCCGGTAGGACCGACGAAGAGCAGACTTGCCAGCGGTTTGTTGTCGTCGAGCAGCCCGGCTTTTGCCATCTGCACGGCTTCCACCACCTGGCTCACGGCTTCGTCCTGACCGTAGATCTTGGCTTTGATGTTCTGTTCGAGTGAGGCCAGTCTTGTGTTGTCGTCTTCCTTCATCACGGCAGCGTCTATCTTGCACATCTTCATGAGCACTTCCGTCATCAGATTTTTGTCCACAACCTGCCGTTCTCCGTCCGAAGGATGGGTGGCACGATAGGCTCCCGCCTCGTCGATTATGTCTATCGCCTTGTCGGGAAGAAATCTGTCGTTTATGTGCTGAGCTGCCATGCGCACCGCATATCCGATGCTTTCTTCAGTGTATTCCACGCCGTGGAACTCCTCATATCTGGCTTTCAGCCCGTCGATTATCTTTATGGTCTCTTCCACATCGGGCTCGGCTATGTCTATCTGTTGGAACCGTCGCACAATGCCACGGCTCCGTGCCATGTGTCGGTTGTACTCGTCGTAGGTGGTGGAACCTATGAAACGTATGTTGCTGTTCTCCATATAAGGTTTCAGCATGTTAGAAGCGTCGAGCGCTCCGTCGCTTCCACGTCCGGCACCCATCATGTTGTGAATCTCGTCTATATAGACAATGGCGTTGCCTTCGGCGCTTATTCCGTCCATGACGAGCTTCATTCTTTTCTCGAAATCGCCCCTGAACTGTGTCCCGGCAAGCATTGTGCTCATGTCCATCTGATAGACATGACATCCCTTTAGTTTCTCGGGCACGTCGCCTTTAGCTATTTTTGCTACGAGTCCTCGCACCAGAGCCGTCTTGCCGACGCCCGGTTCGCCTACGTGCAGAGGATTGTTTTTGTCCTTGCGGCACAGCACCTGTATGGTGCGTTCCATCTCCTCGTCGCGTCCGATGAGCGGAGTGAATGTGTCGGCTATGTCGTTCATGCATGTCACAAGGCTTCTCCATGTCTCTTTCGGTTGCTCTTCGGGTTTGTCAGACGCCTCCTGTGACGGATGCGAGGATATGAGCAGGCTGATGAAGTCGCCCACGTTGTCGCCGATATATTTTTTCATCAGCATTGTAGCCTCTGAATCTTCAAGATTGAGCAGTCCCACGGTGAGATGCGGAATGTCCACTCTTTGGGCTCCCGACTGCTCCACCTGGGCTGTCGCTATCTCAAGCATCTGTCCGAACTGTACCGATGCGTCGGGGTTGTATTCGGCTTTCTCCGGCACTACCTCCACGGTGGCCATATATTCGTTGAGCTCCTTATACATTTCCTCGACGTTGCATCCCACAGTGTAAAGTGCCTCTATGAACGGTCTGTAGTTGAGCAGTGCCATGAGCACATGCTCCGGCATGACAAACTCGTTGCGCAGTCTTTTGCAGTAGGTGAGCGCCAGCGACAGTATCTTGTTCAAATTTACGTTCTCTTCCATAATCTATTCAGGTTGGCAACTGAACCGTAGAGGAAAATTCTGCTCGCGTGCCATGCGTGTCGCTTTCTTTATTTTGGACAGCGCGACGTCATAGCTGTATATTCCCACAACGTCTTGTCCGTTGCGGTGAACGTTGAGCATCATACGCTCTGCTTCCTCAGCCGTCTTGAAGAAAACGGTCTTCAACACCGTCACGACAAACTCCATTGTTGTGAAATCGTCGTTGTGTATGATGACCTTATACCTTCTCGGCTCACACGTTCCGATGTGTTCGCGTTCGCGTATGGATGATTGTTCTTTTGCCATATATTATATTCCTTTATATAAGCTGCCTTGTGTCGGTGTGGCAACTGTTGTCTGATGCAAACTTACTGAATTTTTCCGGACATACCAAACAACATTTCTTAAAATGTAATGGTAGGTCGTGAGCGTGTGCATGTGTTATGTGCGGATTTCAAAATAAGTAAGGCTTTTTCAGAAACTTTCATTAAATAATGATTAATTTTGCCTGCGGCTGAGGCCGCCGTCGCTCCGCCGTGTATCAGTGAAAGAGCCATCCGGCGGACTTCTATGCGGCATGCCGTGCGGCACGGAGTGTGTGGCGGACGCATGCCGGAATATTATGCGTGCCATGTGGCGCGAGAAAAACAATCCTTAAAATGACAAATCAAAACAATACAGACGAACTTCAGAATGGATATACGGCAGATACCGGATACATAAGATGCCGAGTGATGCACTGCGATGACACCGGTATGACTGTACTGACGGGCCGCGAAGGCGACGGCACGGAGTTGCGTGTGTCATACGGTACGACAGTGACCGGCGACGAGTTCGGATATCTGCGCGACATACTGCGCAGGGATATGCAACTCAATCTGCTCGATGTGCGCACGTCGGGCGATATGGTTACGGCCGGACAGATAGTGGTGGAGCCCGACTTTCTTGTGGACATCAGTTCGCTGGCGGCATGCTTTGAGGAATACGGCCACCATCCGTTGCTCTATACACTTAACCGTCTGAAGGAACGTCCGAATACTTATCACACCATACTTGGAAACTTCGCAGGTATGGTGCTTGACGATGTGATAAACAGTCAGCACTTCTCCCTGAACGACACAATAAGGAAAAACTTTCGCGAAAAGGCTATAGAGTATGCCACGTGCAGAGGTTTCCGCCCGGCAGAATTCATGAAAGACGCCTCGCAGCAGACGCGCAACATCATGCAGATAACCGGAAGTCTGTTTCAGACATACGACAAGTCGAAAGTGTTGCTCGAACCTTCGTTTGTGTGTGAGATGCTCGGTGTGCAGGGGCGTGTGGACATGATGACCTCTGACAAGCGGATGCTTGTAGAACAGAAATCGGGGCGCAACATACACATAGAGCGCAACAGCGAGAACAGCAGTGGCGGGAAATACATAGAAAAACACTACGTTCAGCTGCTGCTTTACTACGGTGTGCTGAAATACAACTTCGGTCTGAAGGAACATGAACCAGACATCATGCTTCTATACTCCAAATATCCTATGCCCGACGGATTGATGCGCACGGAGCATTTTGAGAGCGAACTGCGTGAGGCCATACGCTTCCGCAATCTTGTTGTGGCGCAGGAGCATGTCATGGCAAGCGAGGGTTTCGGCTCGGCGATAGACAACATAACCCCCGAAACGCTGAATACTAAAGGCATGAGCGGTTTCTTCTACGACACTTATCTGCTGCCGCAGCTCAAGGAAGTGACTGACCTGCTGGCTGGATTACCGCCGCTCGAGCGTGCCTACTTGTGCCGTATGACAACCTTTGTGCTCAAGGAGCAGCAACTGACAAAGACGGGCTACCTGGCAGGACCGAGCTGCAGCGTGGCCGACATGTGGCGCATGAGTGTTGAAGAAAAACTCGACGCCGGCAGCATGTACGTGGGACTGGAACTTGTAGAACTTGAGAAAAACCAGACAACCGGCAGCTATGACCTGCTGACGCTCGACGTGCCGGAGTGTGGCGACGACTTCTCGCCCAACTTCCGGCGTGGCGATATGGTTTATGTGTATGCTTATGCCGAAGACGGACAACCCGACGTGCGCCGCAGCATACTGTTCAAAGGTGTTATGGTGAGGATTGAGGCCGGTCGTGTGTCGGTGTGTCTTAGCAATGCGCTTCAGAATCCCGACGTGCTGGCTCGTCGCGACAGTCAGGGCCGTCGGCTGTTGTACGCCATAGAACATGCCGGCAGCGACGTGGGCAGTGCCGCCACCATGCGCACACTCTTCGACTTTGTCACCTCATCGCCCGAACGCCGTGCGCTGCTGTTCGGTCAGCGTGAGCCACGCCGCGACACGTCGGTGAGACTTACCAAAAGCTATGGCGACTATTTCGACGACCTGTTGCTGCGCGCCATGCAGGCCCGCGACTATTTCCTGCTCGTGGGGCCTCCCGGTACGGGCAAGACCTCTACGGCCATGCGCTATATGGTGGAGGAACAGCTGGCAGCCGAGGGACGCCCCTCGGTGTTGCTCACGGCATACACCAACCGCGCCGTGGACGAGATATGTTCTATGCTCTGCGATGCCGGCATAAGTTTTCTGCGGCTTGGCAGCGAGTACAGCTGCGACGAGCGTTTCCGCCCGTATCTTGTTGGCAACATGGTGGAGAATAATCCGCGTCTGGACGATCTGAGACTGCGGCTCATGGAAGAACGCGTGTATGTGGGCACCGTGACGTCGCTTATGTCGCGGCCGTTCATCTTCGCGCTCAAGCATTTCGCGCTCGCCATTGTGGATGAGGCCGGACAGATAACCGAGCCGGGGCTCGTAGGACTGCTCGCCGCCCACAAGCCGAAAAGTACGATGGAACCGGCCATCGACCGTTTCATACTCATCGGCGACTACAAGCAGCTGCCGGCGGTGGTGCAACAGAGTGTGGAGGAGTCGGCCGTGAACGAACCTTGTCTGAACGAGGCAGGAATAAGAAACTGCCGTGACTCGCTGTTCGAACGGCTCATCAGAAACGAACGACGTGCCGGACGCGAGGACTTCATCGGACTGCTGCGCCGTCAGGGACGCATGCATCCGGACATAGCTGCCTATGCCGGCGCAATGTTCTATGCCGACGAAAGGCTTGAGCCTGTGCCTTGTCCGCATCAGGAGGAAGTGGCACCCGGCTATCAGGAACTGCCTGCCGACGAAAGGGATGAGGTGCTTGCAAAGGAACGGGTGATATTCATCCCGTCCGGAAAGACCGACGAAGGTCTGCGGTCGGAGAAGGTGAACGCCGGCGAGGCGCGCATCGTGGCCGACCTTGTGGCGCGCATCCGACGCATGGCAGGCAGTGCGTTCAGCAATGAGAAGACAATAGGCGTCATAGTGCCATACCGGAATCAGATAACAATGATACGCCGCGAGATGGAACGTCGCGGCCTCGATTGCGCCGCAGATATATGCATTGACACGGTAGAGCGGTTCCAAGGTTCGCAGCGCGACGTGATAATCTGCTCGCTTACGGTGAACAACGACGCGCAGCTCGACTTTCTCACGGCCAACTGCTTTGAGGAGAACGGCCGGACGATAGATCGCAAACTAAACGTGACACTTACCCGTGCACGCCGGCAGATGATACTGACGGGCAACCCGGAAATACTCAGCCACAACGGTGTGTATGCCGAACTGATGGAGCGCATACGGCATGACGGAACGTACATGGAATGGCCTTTGTGAACAGACGGGCGACTGCCGCATCTGTTGCACGGTTTCATGTCGTGTGAACCGTGCGGATATGATATCGCGGCGTAAGCCGCGCCATGTGACAGTGGCTTCAAAAATGCGTGGCGCTTTGAAAAAAGACGCATAAAAGCTTTGCCTGTATCTTATTTTGTCCTATATTTGCAAATGCGACAAGTATGTCGCTGTCCGTTCTCTGTACGGTTTGAAGGCCGTCGGAGTGGTGCCTGGAGATATACCGGACGAGGGCGGATACATATAGAAGCGAGAGATAATCAACCCTGCTCACAGGTCTTGCGGCCGGAGCGGAAAGTTTAATTTAAAACACTAAATCATTATGAAAAAAGTTATTCTTATGGCAGTTCTGATGCTTTCATCAGTAGCTACATTCGCACAGCGTGCTGTGGGTTCTCTGACTGTTCAGCCTAAAATAGGTATGAATTTCGCAACTCTTACAAAGGCGGATGACTCAGAGTCGAGAATAGGTCTGGCCGTAGGCGCAGAACTTGAATATCAGGTTACTGATATCTTCAGCATTTCCGGAGGTGCATTGTATTCTCAGCAGGGATGCGAATGGTCCGAAGGTGGTGCGACGACTACATACAAACTCGACTATATCAACATTCCTATATTGGCCAATGTGTATGTAGTAAAGAATCTGGCAGTGAAAGTAGGTATCCAGCCGGCGTTCAATGTGAACAGCAAGGCAAAGGCCACCAAGGGTGACAACAGCGCGGAGGCCGGCATGGAAGGATGCAAGACTTTCGATTTCTCTATTCCAATCGGTCTGTCATACGAGTATAAGAACTTCGTACTGGAAGGACGTTACAACTTCGGCACAACAAAGGTGTTCGACAACGCGGACTGCAAGAACAGCGTATTCCAGCTGACACTGGGCTACAAGTTTGACATCTAAAAATCTTGAAAGAGATTTTATTCGAATACTTAATACTCAGAAGGGCGGTGTCGTGAGACATCGCCCTCTTTGTTTTGCGGTGTGTCAGTCGGGTTGTTGTGGGGCAGGACAATGTATGTATATGCAACGGTGAAGATAAAAGAAGAGTTCTGCAGAAATTCAACGGTGATTGCCTGTAATAAAGAAACAGCATCATCGATCCCGTATTGACGTTGTTGCCTTCAGCCAAAAGATTATCAATCGGAGCAGTTACAGATTTTCAGTATCCTGCGATTTTTTCGCTAGAGTTTTCTGTTCTACCCCGAAAAATAAACGAGAATTTGCGGGCAGACTCTCCTTCGGACGTAAATTCGTGAGAAATCAGAGGTTTGCGCAATATGTTGAATGTCAATGGTTTATAATCAATAACCATTTCCCCGACCTTCAATAAGCACCATTTCGGCATGCGATATTGCCCATATCAGGGGCTGAAACGCTTAATATCATGCCCTGATACAGACAATATCAGACCCTCAAACGGGCATTATCAGAACGCCAAATGAATTTTTCCGGATCATACTTCACGGTAGATGACAACGCCAAGAGTTACGAAGCGGCCTTTGTTATGTAT
>USDT01000051.1 GCA_900553465.1 uncultured Prevotella sp. | reverse complement strand
AGGGTTCTGCTGCCTTATGCAAGAAATAAAAAATGGAATTGATAGAACCCACCTTTAATAAAATATCAGCCAATGTTGATAAGATTTCTATAAAGCTAAATCAACTAAACTATCTTATTGGAAAAGAAGATATACAAGATGCTGTTAAGAAATTATGGGATGAAAACCCAAAAGTTTTCAGTGTACTAGATATTTTATTGGCAGTGCGCAAAGAAGATGATAAATATGCATTAAATAGAAATGAAGAAGCATGTTTATTAACTGATTTTTTTGAAACACCAGAAAAGGTTCTAGAATATCTCGAAGATACTGGATTAGAAGAAATATTTAGAAACAAAAAGATAACTAATCTGGTAGATTACGTTTTTGGAGTTGAAACTGGGTTGGATTCAAATGCACGTAAGAATAGATTTGGTAAACAAATGACAGAAAGGATTTGCAACATTTTCACAGAAAATGATATTCCTTTCAGAATGGAAGTCAACTCAACTGAGTTTGATGAAATGAAATGTCTTGGAAAAGATATAAAACGTTTTGATTATGTAATCCATTCGCCACAAAAAACATATCTTATTGAAGTAAATTTTTATACCACAGGCGGATCAAAACTTAACGAGGTGGCACGTTCTTATTCAGAGATAGCTCCTAAAATTAATAAGTTTCCCGATTATGAGTTTATCTGGATTACAGATGGTATAGGTTGGGAATCAGCAAGAAATAAACTAGAGGAGGCATATTCTATAATTCCAGGAATATACAATCTAACAACTATTGATGATTTTATATCAAAAATAAAAATAGAATTTGGATTAATGATTAAGATAAAATGATTAAGCCATATTATCGTTCATATAATCGCGATTTTACCCTATTGCATGGAGATTCCTTTGAGCTTTTAAAGAAATTTTCATTTAAGTTTGATATGATATTTGCAGACCCACCATATTTTTTGTCAAATGGTGGAATAAGTGTACAAAGTGGAAAGATTGTTTGTGTAGATAAAGGAAGCTGGGACAAAGGAAGAAATCTTGACTATATAAATTCGTTTAATCGTGATTGGATTCTAGCCTGCCGTGAAAAACTAAAAGAAAACGGAACAATCTGGATAAGTGGAACATATCATAATATTTTCTCTATCGCTAATTGCCTTACAGAAACCGGATTCAAAATTTTAAATATAATAACATGGGTCAAAACAAATCCGCCACCTAATATTTCATGTAGATATTTTAAATATTCCACAGAGTTCATAATATGGGCAAGAAAGAACGTAAAAGTTCCTCACTACTATAATTATGAACTAATGAAGCATATTAATAATAACAAACAGATGACCGACGTGTGGCAATTTCCTGCTATTGCACGTTGGGAAAAAACTTTTGGCAAACACCCAACACAAAAACCATTATCACTACTTACAAGAATTATCCTAGCATCATCTCATAATGGTGATTGGATTCTTGATCCTTTTTGCGGAAGCAGTACAACAGGTATCGCAGCTTCATTAACAGGAAGAAGATTTCTTGGTATCGACAAAGAAAAAGAGTTTCTTAATATTAGCAGACTTCGTCGTATAGAAATAGATAATATTGAAATAAGGGAAAAGTATCATAAAAAGATAAAAGACTTATCTTTCATAGATGATAAAAAAGAATATAAGGTATGCGACTGTCTTGATGATTATTACAATATTCCATTCTGATACAATTTTTATAACTAAATAACTCCTACTTGGCATAAACATTATTTTCATTATTTTCTTTGATGAGCCACAATAATTTTTATAACTTTGCAAAAGACAGTCTGCGCCCGACAATAAGGAAACAGATCCGCACAGGGCAGGCCGGCACTGTCTTTTTACAAACATCAATTTCACGTATACATGGCTCAGAAACTCATACAGTCACAGGAACAGAAACTGCAGCAGGTGCAGAAGCTCTCGCAGCAACAGATGTTGCAGGTGAGACTTCTCGAAATGCCGTTGGCCGAGCTTGAGGAGAACATCAACGCGGAGATTGACGACAACCCCGCGCTCGAAGCATTGCCGCACGACGATTCGGCTGCCGCAATGGCCGACACTGGCGACGACCACGACGACAGCGACGCCTCGGAAGGCGACTTCGACACCATGCAGGAACGCGAGGAACGCGATGATGCGCTCAACAACGCGCTGGAGAACATAGGCCGCGACGACGAGATGCCGGCGCTGTATAACCGCGAAGAGAACAACGGAGCGGAGTATGAGGAGAAGGTATACGGCGACACCACATCGTTCTATGACAAACTGAAGGAGCAGATGGGTGAGACCGACCTCGACGAAAAGAGCACAGAGGTGATGGAATACATCATCGGTTCGCTCGACGACGACGGTCTGCTGCGCAAGGATTCGGAAAGCATCAGCGACGAGCTGACCATATACTACAACATCGACGTGACGCCCGAAGAGGTGGACCGCATAGTAGCCATACTGCAGACATTCGATCCGGCGGGCATAGGAGCGCACTCTTTGCAGGAGTGTCTGCTGCTGCAGATAGAGCGCAGACCAGACAGCGAGACGAAAAGACTGATGAGGGAAGTGGTGGAAAACCACTTCGACGAGTTCACAAAGAAACACTGGAACAAGATACAGGCCGCACTCGACATAAACGATACCACAACTCAGCGTCTGCAGGACGAACTGCGACGCCTCAATCCCAAACCGGGAGCGTCGCTCGGCGAGACGCAGGGCAGCAACCTGCAGCAGATAACCCCCGACTTCATTGTGGACACAAGCGACGCCGGCGACATAACATTCACACTCAACACGGGCAACGTGCCCGAGCTGAAGGTGTCGCCATCGTTTGCCGAGCTCGTGGATACCTACCGCAACAACAAGGCAAACATGACGCGCCGCGACAAGGAAGCGTTGCTCTATGCCAAGGAGAAGGTGAGCCGTGCGCAGGGATTCATCGAGGCCGTGAAACAGCGTCAGCACACTCTGCGCATCACCATGCAGGCCATAATAGACTGGCAGCGCAAGTTCTTCCTCGACGGCGACGAGGCCGACCTGCGCCCGATGATTCTGAAAAACATATCAGACAAGACGGGACTCGACATCTCTACGATATCGCGTGTGAGCAACGTGAAGTACGTGCAGACCAACTGGGGCACGTTCCCTCTGCGCTTCTTCTTCTCCGACGGATACACCACGGGCGACGGCGAGGAGATGTCCACGCGCAAGATAAAGATGGCTCTCAAGGACATCATTGCCAAGGAAGACAAGAGCAAACCCAAGAGCGACGACGCCATAACCAAGGAAATGGCCGCACTGGGCTATCCCATAGCACGGCGCACCGTGGCAAAATACCGCGAGCAGCTGGGCATACCGGTGGCACGCCTGCGCAAATGACGGCCCGAAAAAGCAAGACGGCAACAACTGTGACACAAGCAATAGACAAATGGAAGGAAAAACAATAATTCTGGCAGCAAGGATAATGAGCATCATTTTCACACCGTTCTATCTGTCGTTGGTAGGACTGATAGCTCTTTTCACGTTCAGTTATCTAAGTCTGCTGCCATGGCAATACAAACTCACGGTGCTCGCGCTGGTTTACATTTTCACCATTCTCGCGCCCACACTGCTCATCCGTGTCTACCGACGCAACCGCGGATGGACCCTGCATCAGCTCGGAGTGAAGGAGCGGCGAGCCGTGCCTTACGTCATATCCATAGTGTGTTACTTCGCATGCTGCTACGTCATGGCGCTGTTCCACATACCGCATTTCATGATAAGTATACTCATAGCAGCACTGCTCATACAGATTGTGTGCGCGCTCATCAACACATGGTGGAAGATATCCACCCATACTGCGGCCATAGGTGGAGTGGCGGGTGCACTCATGGCTTTCGCCTTTATCTTCATGTTCAACCCCATATGGTGGCTCTGCCTCGTGCTCGTACTGGCCGGAGCAGTGGGCACAAGCCGCATGATTCTGCGTCAGCACACACTCGCACAGGTGGTCACGGGATTTGTCACAGGATGGTTCCTGGCCTACTGGACGGTGCTTATAGTTTAGCGGCAGGGCAGGGGACATGCCCCGAAAACCGCACAAGTACACACTTAATAAGAATAAAATAACACAACATAAAAACATAACGACACATGAAACCATTAGTAAGTATCATCATGGGTAGCACAAGCGACATGCCCGTAATGGAGAAAGCATGCAAGTTTCTGAACGACATGCAGATTCCCTTCGAAGTGAACGCACTCTCTGCACACCGCACTCCGCAGGCCGTGGAGCAGTTTGCAAAGGAAGCAAAGGGACGCGGCATAAAAGTGATAATAGCAGGTGCGGGAATGGCAGCCGCACTGCCCGGAGTGATAGCAGCAATGACAACACTGCCCGTTATCGGCGTGCCTATCAAAGGTATGCTCGACGGACTGGACGCAATGCTCAGCATAATACAGATGCCACCGGGAATTCCTGTAGCGACAGTAGGTGTGAACGGTGCCATGAACGCTGCCATACTGGCCGTGGAGATGATAGCTCTGGCAGACGAGGAAGTGGCTGCACGTCTGGCTGACTACAAGGCTGGACTGGGCGCAAAGATAGAGAAGGCCAACAAGGAACTGGCCGAAGTGAAGTACGACTTCAAGACAAACTGACAACCGCACACACAGGCGGCAGCCGAATGATGCCCCAAAGCGGCACAAGACAATCCACAACAAAGATACAGGAGGAAATACGGAATGACAGACTTGTTCAACTATAAACGTCGCGAATCGACCGTGGCACAGGCAGGATGCGTCGCAATAGGCGGCGACAACCCGATACGAGTACAGTCGATGACGACAACAAACACCAACGACACCGAGGCATGCGTGCTTCAGGCAGAACGCATAATAAAGGCCGGAGGCGAGCTCGTGAGACTCACCACACAGGGTACGCGCGAGGCAGAGAACCTGAAGAACATCAACGCCGGACTGCGTGCCAAAGGCTATGACACGCCACTCGTGGCCGACGTACACTTCAATCCTAACGTGGCCGACGTGGCTGCGCTCTACGCAGAAAAGGTGCGCGTGAATCCGGGCAACTATGTCGATCCGGCTAGAACATTCAAGAAGCTGGAGTACACCGACGAAGAGTACGCCGCCGAACTGAAGAAGATAGAGGCGCGCTTCGTTCCGTTCCTCAATATATGTCGCGAAAATCACACAGCAGTACGCATAGGAGTGAACCACGGTTCTCTGTCCGACCGCATCATGTCGCGCTATGGCGACACGCCCGAAGGCATCGTGGAGAGCTGCATGGAGTTTCTGCGTATATGCAAACGCGAGAAGTTCGACGACGTGGTGATATCCATAAAGGCGTCCAACACCATGGTTATGGTGCGCTCGGTACGCCTGCTCGTCAGCCGCATGGACGAAGAGGACATGCACTATCCGCTGCATCTCGGTGTGACCGAAGCAGGCGAGGGTGAGGACGGACGCATAAAAAGCGCCGTAGGAATGGGTGCTCTGCTGGCCGACGGAATAGGCGACACCATACGTGTCTCGCTCAGCGAAGAGCCCGAAGCCGAGATTCCGGTAGCAAAACATCTGGTAGATTACATGACACAACGCGCCGGACACATGCTCATACCGGGCACCGCAGCACCGTCATTCGACTGGCTACATCCGGAACGCCGCGCCACAACCGCAGTCGGAAACGTAGGAGGCGACCGCGTGCCTGTAGTGATTGTGAACGGAACGGGCAACGAAACGGCCGACAGCTTCGGCACGGACACTACGCCAGACTACATATACTGTGGCGCCACTCTGCCCGAACACCGCATAGAAGGCATGAGATACATTGTGGATTTCGGTGCTTACGACGGCAGCGAGAACGTATTCCCAGTGTTCCCTTCGAACGCCATACCGTTCATATCACTTGTGAAAGCTCCGCTGAAGTTCCTCGTGCTGCAGTTCGGTACACCTGTTGAGGAATACACGGCATGTCTGAAGGCTCATCCGGAAGTGGTGGCCGTATGCATGAGCAACCACCAGAACCGTACGGGCGAACAGCGCGCACTGGTTCACGAAATGATGTGTGCAGGAGTGAAGAATCCCGTTGTCTTTGCACAGATGTATAACCACAGCGTAGCCGAAAAGGCAGATCTGCAGCTTGAGGCGGCCGCCGACATGGGCGCTCTCATGGCCGACGGACTGACCGACGGACTGTGGCTGATGAACAACGGAGACATTGCACTGCACGACATTGCCGACACTGCATTCGCCATTCTGCAAGCCGCACGACTCCGCACATCGAAGACCGAATACATAAGCTGTCCGGGATGCGGACGCACACTGTACGATCTGCGCACCACCATAGCACGCATAAAAGCCGCAACGGCACATCTGCGAGGACTGAAAATAGGCATTATGGGATGCATTGTGAACGGTCCGGGCGAAATGGCCGATGCCGACTACGGATACGTGGGAGCCGGAGTAGGGAAGGTTTCGCTCTACCGCCGCAAGGAATGTGTGGAGAAGAACATACCTGAAGCCGAGGCCGTGGAACGTCTGCTTGCACTAATCGACAGCGACCGCAAGGCACAACAATAGACGGAAAAGAAACAAACCGAAAGGACAGACCGCAGAAACAATGTCTGAAAGCCAACCTGGAAATCAGCAGAAACAATGTGTGTCTGTCGCTTCATCAAATCCGGAACAACCGAAATACAACCGTATTACGGGTTATCATTCAGCCTGTTGAACACCCATTTGACAGGCTGAATGATTTAAAAAGCCTCCACATACATATTCTTCATGAATACATACAATTCACACAAGAATATCATACTCTGCATAAACAGACACAGAAAAAACCTGTAAACCGCATTATAAATCTAAAAAGTCAATAACTTCAAACCGTGAATCAGCCACTGAAGTGACCGGTGTTGATTCGTACCAACAGCAACACAACATGAAACAGATATTAAGTATTGTAGCTTTTCTGCTGCTAAGCATGAATGCCACTGCAGCCAACCATGTTTTGTTTGAAATAGGAAAGAAAGACGGGGCTGCCTCGGAGTTTGCACTGGCACCGGACCAATACAAGAAATTTCTGATGAAAAACAGTGGTGTGAAAACATACTACATAGGATATTCCGATGCCGGAAAAGACTGGCCATACGCCTTTCCCGGACCACAGGACGGCTGGGGAGGCGGCGGTTACTGGTCCGGCTATCATCCAAGGCATTTCCCGGTGATACAGTTTGAACTGGAGAAACTGGCACAGGAAGGAAACTGCAGTCTTGTAATCTCGTTTGCCGGAATAAACAACATTTCCACAACACGATGGCGTGTAGAGATAAACGGACACAGATTTGAAAAAGACTTCAAAGGGCGTTCATCTGCCAAAATGCTCAAGGGAGAAGAAAAAGCCGCACCGGAAGAATGGACAATAGAATTCCCCGTCGGATGGCTGAAGAAAGGAATGAACCGCATACAGCTGGGTATTACAAAAGGATACTGGTGTGTGTTTGACCAGATAAAACTGAACACGCCCGACAAATGCCGTCTGAAGAAAGCGACATCAAGTCTGATCCGCTCCGTAAAGGCCGCTCCGTTCGAATATAAACGCGACGGAAAATACTATCAGCCGGTACTGGTGGACATGATACAATATGACAAAGCACGAACGCTTACATTTGAGACCAAGGGAATGAAATGCTGTACGAGAAGAATAGAACCGGGAGAAAGCATACAGGAAATACTGCTTCCGGCCGTAAAAGGAAAACGTACACAGACATTCCGAATCAAAGCAGACAATGAGGTTATATTCACAGGAAAGATAGAACGGAGCCATCAACCGCTTCATACCTATGCGGATTATGTTGACCTGCTGATGGGAACAGGAAACTCAAGATGGATGTTCAAGCCGTCGCCAACATTGCCGCTGGCCATGGTGCAGATAGCTCCCGACAACCAGGACGAGATATGGAAGGCCGGCTACGAATACAGCATAGAGAATATCATGGGCTTCAATCATTTCTGCGACTGGACCATGACCGGCTTTATCATGCAGCCGACATGCGGTCAGCTCCAGGTGAATCCCGGCAGAGAGGACTTCCCGGACGAAGGCTATCGCTCGCGTATAGACAAAGCAACAGAAGATGCCAGGGTGGGCAAATACTCTGTTTACATGACCGACACACATATTAAGGCAGAAATAACATCCACCCGCCGCGCCGCCATGCAGCGCTATACGTTCCCTGAAAGAGACGACTCGCGTATATTGATTGATCTGTTCGCACCCAACGAATATCCTCACAATCTGAAGGAAGCCGTTGTAACAAAGCAAAGCGACAGCGAGATATGCGGATATGCGACCTATTACAACGCATTCACTGGCTATTCGCTGGAGCAGGAATACACGTTGTATTTCGTACTGCAGTTCAGCAAACCGTTCGAATCCATGAACGGATGGACAAACGACAGTGTGAAAGCTGTGACGGGATATATAGGCAACTGGAACCGTAATCACGAATTTTCATCGAAACCCGAAATCCTGACAAATATATCCGAACTGAAAGGAAAAGGCGACGCCGGCGTGTTCCTGAACTTCAAGACAAAGGAGGGTGAGGAGATAATTGTGCGCTCAGGTGTCTCGCTTGTGGACATAGACGGTGCACGAAAGAATCTGGAACAGGAAATAAACGTGCCTTTCGGATGGAATTTTGAGAAGGTGGTACAGAACGCCCGTTCCGTATGGGACGACTATTTAGGCCGCATAGAGATTGAAACGGACGACTATCTGCAGAAAAGAAAATTCTATACTAACTTATACAGAGCATTGTCGGCAAAGGCCATATGGAGCGACGTGGACGGACGTTTCAGGGACGAACGTGAACAGATCAGACAACTGTCGCAACCGGACGACTGCATTGTCAGCGGAGAATACTGGAACACCTTCTGGGACAACCAGCCTCTGTTCAATCTGATAACTCCCGAGATATCCAGCCAATGGGCGCGCTCCGCCATCACGCTGTATAAGAACAGCGGATGGTTCAATACGGATCCGGCCGGAGTGGAACACACCGGTGTGATGGTTGCCATGCATGTTGTGTCGCAGATTCTGGGCGCATGGCAAAGCGGAATACGTGATTTCGACCTGCCCACAGCCTACGAAGGTCTGAAGAAGATGCTGACAGTGGCACCGCAGAAATATGAAGGTGGAGGAACTGTAGGAGTAGAACATCTCGTGCCATACATGGAATACGGATATATTCCGGCATGGAAAGGACTGGTGTCAAATACTCTTGAATACGCCTACGATGACTGGTGTCTTGGACAGATGGCCCTGTTGCTGGACAAGGAAGACGATTATAAATATTTTGACAAGCGCTCAGAGAACTGGAAAAATCTGTTCGATCCGGAAACCGGATTCATCCGTCCGAAGGATGATAAAGGAAACTGGACGGAACCGTTCGATCCATATCACACACCGGGATTCACAGAAGGCAATGCCTTCAATTACTCATGGTTTGTACCGCATCATCCTGAACAACTCATAGAAAAAGTAGGAAAGGAACGATTCATCAAGAGACTGGACGAGGCGATGGAGAAATCGTCATACGCCAACTTCAACGCATCAGGTGATGATTTTTCCAATTATCCCATCAACCATGGAAATGAAACATCGATGGAAGTAGTTTATCTCTTCAACTGGGCAGGCGTACCATATCTGACACAGAAATGGGCACGCGCAATCCAGGAACAGTATTACGGTACCACTCCTTACGACGCTTACCCGGGCGATGAAGACCTGGGACAGATGAGCAGCTGGTTTGTGATGAGCGCCATAGGTATGTTCCAGATGGACGGAGGATGCTCTCAGGAACCTGTTTACGAACTTGGCTCACCAAGATATCCCAAGATAACAATCCATCTGAACGGGAAATATGGACGCGGCGACAAATTTGTAATAGAAGCAAAGAATGCGTCCAAGGAGAATAAATACATTCAGAACGTCACACTGAACGGCAAGCCTGTCAACGATTTCAGAATATTACAGAAAGAAGTTTTGAAAGGCGGATACCTCCAGATACAAATGGGTGACACTCCAAACAGAAGCTGGGGAGCTGACTGAAACGGAACTTTCCGCATGAGTAAAGACAAATCATGACAGGACTTGAACCGCATATCATAAAAGAAACTTACAATCCGAACAAAGTATTCTTACATAAATATATAAACACATGGACATAACACCTCGATACGTTGCAGACGCCACACGCTACGACAACAACGATATGTACGTACGCTGCGGCCACTCCGGAGTGCTTCTCCCGAAAGTATCTTTAGGACTGTGGCACAACTTCGGAGGCACAGTGCCTTATGAGCGCAGCCGCCAGATGGCACGCTATGCCTTCGACCACGGCATCACCCACTTCGACCTTGCCAACAACTACGGCCCGCCATACGGTTCGGCAGAGGAGACCATGGGCCGGCTCATCGACGACGACCTGCGTCCGTATCGCGACGAACTGTTCATTTCGACCAAGGCCGGTTACGACATGTGGCCCGGACCATACGGCAACTGGGGCTCGCGCAAATATCTCATGGCAAGCATCGACCAGAGCCTGAAGCGCATGCATCTCGATTATGTCGATCTGTTCTACAGCCACCGGTTCGACCCGAACACGCCGTTGGAAGAGACGCTGCAGGCACTCGTCGACATAGTGCGTGCCGGAAAGGCTCTCTATGCCGGCATATCGCGCTGGCCGCTCGAGGCGCTGAAGACTGCCGACAAGTATCTGAGAGAACGCGATGTGCCGCTGCTCATATATCAGGGACGGCTCAATATGCTCGACCATGAACCTCAGGAACAAGGCATCACAGACTATTGTGCCGACCACGGCATCGGTTTCATAGCCTTCTCGCCGCTGGCACAGGGACTGCTCACCGACAGATATCTGAACGGTATTCCCACCGACAGCCGCATGGCACGCGGCGAACATCTCAAACGCGAGGCACTGACACCGGAACTGCTGAACCGTCTGCAGAAGCTCAACGATGAAGCGCAGGGCAGGGGAGAGACACTTGCACGCAGCGCACTGAGATGGGTGTTGGAACAACGCGGTGTCACATCAGTGCTCATAGGTGCAAGCAGCGTGGAACAACTGGCCGAAAATCTTAAATGCATAAATAAAGGCTGAAGCAGGAAGGTCCGTATATTATGACTCTATATAGATTCCGTGGAGATTGGTTTTATTCGTTAATCTCCACGGAATGAAGAAAAACTTACGGATAATGCGGGATGGTATGAACATTGAAGATGATCTGCTAACGTAACAATAAATTCATGTTGTCGCCACCTGTATATACCAACCGCCGGAAAGGTGTATACATTCCGTATGCCTCCTCGCGCATGATATCGGCATCTTTAAAGAAAACTCTGACTGCTGACTTACAGATTTTCTTGACTTTTTTTTGACAAAATAAAATCGCAAAAGAGATGT
>USDT01000050.1 GCA_900553465.1 uncultured Prevotella sp. | reverse complement strand
TTTGCGATTTTATTTTGTCAAAAAAAAGTCAAGAAAAACTGTAAGTCCGCCGTCCAAGTTTTCTTAAAAAACGCTGAAATGAGGCTTGATTAGACACGTGGGAAACATGCGTCTTTCCCGCGGTGAGGATTTACTGGTTATGGTAACATGAATATGTTGTTACGCGGACAGATGTGCGACAGCAGTTCATAACGCCGCGCATTGTCCGTTATGTTCTCTTCATTCCGCGATGCCTCACGTATAAAACCTGTCTCCACCGAATTTCCACATATCCCGGACAAGCGTTCTTTCATAAATGACGGTTGCGGAATTCCTGCGGAGTAAGCCCCGTGTGGCTACGGAAAACCTTTGTGAAATAAGGCGGAGAATCAAATCCAAGACTGAACGCCACCTCTTTGCAGGATATCTCTTCATTGAGAAGCATGGTCTTGCTCCGCTCAAGTTTCATCTCTATGAAATACTGGTTGGGCGACAGTCCTGTTATCTGCTTGAAGTCCTTTCTGAACTTCGAATAGCCTATGCCAACATACCGTGCAACCTCTTCCATGGAAATATTCTCGCAGATATTATCGTGCATGAATCTCTTTGCCCTGTTGATGTTTTTTATAACAGGGCTGCATTTGTAAGGCAATCCCCTGCATGCCGAATAGACGGTGCTGCTTATCATACCTACATATCCCGCAAGCATCTGCTGATAAGCCGGACTCTGCTGTCTCGCCACCTCGTATGCCCTGTTGAAATAATCCAGCAACTGATTGTTCATTCCGATGTTCAACACAGCATTGTCGGGCGTAAAGAAACCGTTGTCAATCCATTGCTGCGGTATTGTTCCCTTACATCCTATCCATGCTTCCGCCCATCCTGTTTCCTTATCCGGAGCATAACTGTGCCATTCGTTTGGGAAGATAAGGCACATATCTCCCGCCTTTACCCTTGTCTTCTTGCAGTGCGCAGAGGCAAACCAGCCGCTGCCTTCATATATGTAAAGAAAAACAAACTCCTGCAATATTCTGTCTTTCTTTGTGGAAAACATGTAGGCATCCGGGTGTTCTCTTACAGGATAAACCGCACCGGGGCCTATCTCCTGCACTCCGACAGTTGTAGTCACCAGTCCCCAGCGATAGTCACGGTCGTTAGCTATCAGATATTCAAAATATATCATACCCGTTTTTACAAGGAAACACACAAATGTAGGATTATTTATCCATATGTCAAAATATTACATAAATAAATCAATTATTTTCTTCATACCCGAATAATAAAAGCTACATTTGTTTTCACTAAGTTGTCAAAAAATGAATTAAAGAGATATGAAAACCTATTTTAAACTCCTGACCCTCGCATCTGTATGCTTCATGCCGGCCGTATTGCCTGCCGGTGAACCTCTTTCTGACGACGGGATCATCTCAAGACGCTCACCCATACAACAGCCTTACGAGTATATAAACGGTGGTGCGCTGTCGGGCCCGACAGTCATCGACTCACCCGATCCGCTGGTAAATTATGTATGGGACAATCCCAAAGCGAGCGATCCGTTGCAGATTTTCATCACCCATCCGCAAAGCGCCGTAGCCACATCCGGGGCCGACA
Source organism: uncultured Prevotella sp. (assembly GCA_900553465.1). Taxonomy (GTDB): domain Bacteria; phylum Bacteroidota; class Bacteroidia; order Bacteroidales; family Bacteroidaceae; genus Prevotella. The sequence goes on along the minus strand of USDT01000050.1, from coordinate 10,039 downwards.
ACGTCAGCGGACTGACAACAATAAGCAGCGAGACATGCGACATAGACATCAAAGGCAACTGTGTCATCCGCTTCGATCTGGGCGCAGAATTGCCCGCATGGATCGAAATTGACAGTCCGGACATGAACGGTGAGGTGGAGTTTGGCATCAGTGAGTACAATGTTCCGGAGATTATCAACAAGACACGCACACCTGTCAAGTATGGCAACACATACAGACTGGAACTCAATTCCGAACTGTATGAAGGCGTGAGATATGGTTTCATTTATGTCAAAAACTTCAAGTCACCGTTCACGATAACATCCGTACGCGCTGTCAGTCAGGTGAAACCGACAAACTATACCGGCTCGTTCGACTGTGACAATCCGCTGATAAACAAAATATGGTATGTGGGAGCATGGACCGTGAAAGCAAATCTTCGTGAGGACTGTTTCGGCGCAATACTCCTTGAAAGAGGCGACCGCTTCTCATGGACCGGCGACGCATGGCCTGCACAGGCAGCTTCACTCGTGGCATTTTCCAACTATGACGCAGTGTTGAAAAATCTACATTGGACCGACTCACACCCCAATAACATCGAGAGCTACGAACTGTATTGGGTTGAAAGCCTCATCGACTATTACATGCATTCCGGCGACACAGAAGGTTTCAAGAGTCTCATCCCCATGGCAGAGAAACGCCTAAGCCACGCATGGAGCATTTTTGACAGTCCGTCAAACCTTGAGTTCTTCGGATGGGGAGAGCGCACCGGAAGAGGTTTCGACAATCCTAACATAAACGAAAACAAACTGGCATACAAGATGCTTGCCATCGGAGCATGGAAGCATTTTGCAAAAGCACTGAGGACAATAGGTGAGAACGACAAGGCCGACACCTACGACAAGTGGGCCAGGGCCAAGACAACTCTGTTCACAAAAATGCCCGGCAACATCGAAAGCATGGGCATGCACTCCTCGGCCGACGCCATAAATGCCGACCTGCTTGCCGATCTTCAGGACCTCTACCACCCCGACTTCAAAGATCGTCTGCAAAGACTCTCCTACTCGCCCTTCAACGAATACATGGTGATCAACGCCATGGCAAAGGCCGGACACTACGACGATGCGTTCGCGGCAATTCTGGATGAATGGGGCGGACAGATAGAATACGGCGCCACATGCTTCCTCGAGGTGTACCGTCCGTGCTGGAACGATATTGTCGGAACAAACGGACCGATACCATACACACAGACTACATACACCAGCCTTGCCCACCCATGGGGTTCGGGAGTCACCGCATGGCTCACAAGAGAGATGCTCGGCATCAAGCCGACATCACCGGGATTCAAGACGTTTGAGGTAAAACCGCATTTTGAAGGCGTGGCCACACGCGTGTCAGGACAGGTCAACACGCCCTACGGGCCAATAAAAGCCAGCTTCAACATGAAAACAGGACTCGACACTCTCACTGTTCCCGCAGGAACAAAAGCCATGCTGGCCATTCCCAAGGAAGGCATGAAGATAGACCGGATAGAACTGAACGGAAAGGCCATCGGCACCATGTCCGAGGACGAAGACTTTGTATATATAGACAATCTCGCAGAAGGCACCCACTGCATCAGAGCATATTACTCCGGAGAATGCAGACAACTGCCTGACGAAGAATTCAAGTATGTGATAACAGACATAAGAACCGACCACGAGACACAGGGCGAATGGTTCAAAAAATACGGCAAGGACGGCTACCTCATTGTGGGCGGCGGACCGGAGAAACAGGATCTTGTGAAACTCCCCGACTACGTGGAATCAGTCACATTCGACTTCGGCAAGGAGACAATAGGCCAGCATCGCTCGACAATCATCACTCCGATAGATCCCAAAGCGATGATTCCCGTATCGGACGAACCCGGTGCACGCAAGGCTTTCGGATGCTATTTCTCAGGCGGAGTGCAAATGTGTCCGGCCGACATAAAGGTGAAACAGAACAGTCCGTACACCGTGGCAGTATATGTAGCTGACTGTGACAAAGGCGGACGTGAACTCATGATAGACCTCTTCGACATAGAGACAGGCCACATCATCGCACCTTCCACACGCGTATCCGACCTCAACGGAGGTGTGTATTTTGTCTTCACGTATGACAGGTCAGTGCGTATTCTCTGCAACAATCTTCGTGGCGACAATGCCGTAATCAACGCCATATACTTTGACAAAGGCCCTGTCAGCAGCGGCATCTCCAATCCTGAAACCGAGAAAGCCGACGACAGGATGTTCACCCTTTCCGGTATATCAGTCAACAAAGACAGTCTTGCTGACGGAATTTATATCTCTGACGGCAGAAAATTCATAGTAAGATAAGTCTCTCAGAGGGGAAGGAACCTGTATTCAGCGATATCCGGCCCATCCGGTTGTGTTATATTACGACGTGCGTCCGCAACTCCATGAAGTTGCGGACGCACTTTTTTATGTCATCTTATTATGTCACCGTATTGCTTACAGATTGCCGCACACATTCCGTACGGCCTGTTCTGCCAGACGATCAGTTCATCTCACGTGTGAGCAGACTTTCAAGTTCCTCTGCAGAGAGGCGCAGCCTGAAGTCGCCTTTTATTGCTACGGATATGCGGCCCGTCTCTTCCGATACCACCACGGCTATGGCATCGCTGCCCTGCGATATGCCGAGTGCGGCACGGTGGCGCAGTCCCAGTTCCTTCGGTATGTCGTGACTGTGCGACACGGGCAATATGCATCCGGCGGCACGGATACGTTTTTTCGAGATGATCATGGCTCCGTCGTGCAGCGGCGAGTTCTTGAAGAATATGTTTTCGATGAGTCTCTGGTTTATGTTGGCGTCTATCAGGTCGCCCGTCTCCACGATGTCGTCGAGCCTGATGGTACGTTCTATCACAATGAGCGCACCGACCTTCCCTCTCGCCATGTCGATACACGCCATCACAATGGGCATGATTGTCTCCTTGTCGGCCTCAGCATCCCTCGATGTTCCGCCCGAAGCAAAGAACCGGGTGATGATCTGGAAACGGCGGTGCGTGCCGAGTGTATAAAGAAACTTGCGTATCTCTTCCTGGAAAAGCACTATGAGACCGATGACACCGACGCTCACCAGCTTGTCCATAATAGAACCGAGAAGACGCATCTCAAGCACCTGACTCACAAAGAGCCACACTATCACGAACACGATGATGCCGATGAACACATTGAGCGAACGGCTCTCCTTCATGAGGCGGTACACATAATAGAGTATCAGCGCCACAAGAACAATATCCACTACATCTTTTATTCCGAATTCAATCATTGCCGTTGATTATTGCCGTTAAACTGAAACTGATGATTATCCACACTATATGTCTGCGCCGGTGGCATCCGTCCGCATGGCGCTTACGATTTTAACAGCCTCCACACACTCCCTGACATCGTGCACACGCAGTATAGATGCGCCCTTGAGAAGTGCTATGGTGTTGAGCACGGTGGTGCCGTTGAGCGCACCGGAAGCATCGGTCTGAAGCAGACGCGATATCATGCTTTTGCGCGATATGCCCACAAGCAGCGGCAGACCGAGCTCATGCAGACGTTCCATTCCGTCCATTATGCGGTAGTTCTGCTCAAGTGTTTTGCCGAAGCCGAAGCCCGGATCGAGTATAACATCCTTCATGCCCAGGTCGCGCAACTGCTGCACCTCGGCCGCAAAAGCCTTCATCATGCTGTACAAGTCGGGCTTTACCGACATGAGGATGTAAGCCACACGCAGACGCGCTACAGTCTCAAACATGCTCTCATCCTCGTGTATCGGGGTGTTGACAATACCCGTAATGCCGCCTTCGGACACATCGTTTATGATGTCGGCACCGAACTCCTCCACACACATACGGGCCACTGCCGGTCTGTAAGTGTCCACAGAGAGTACGGCGTCAGGCTGCTCGCGGCGTACTATTGCGAGCGCACGGCGCAGGCGTTCGGTCTCCTCCTGTTCGCTCACCTCGTCGGCTCCGGGGCGTGTGGAGAACGCTCCCACATCAATTATGGTTCCGCCCTGCTCTATTATTTCGTTGGATCTGAAGGCTATCTCAGTCTCTGTCTGACGGCGACTGCCGGCAAAGAACGAGTCGGGCGTGGCATTGAGAATGCCCATCACCTGCGGCACCGACAGGTCGAGAAGCCTGCCACGGACGTTTATCGTATATTTCATATCGTGCATAAATCCTATTTTTCAGAATACATCGCATACGGACGAATGAGAACTTGCTCTCAAATTGCCGGGCGAAGCAATGTCTTATGCAAAGATAAAATAAAAATGTGAGATACAAATTAAATCGCAAAAAGATAGCGACAAATACATTCACTCACCGCCGGACGGGCGCTTTCGTCAGTCGCTGACGACAAAACTGCCCGACAGAGCGATGTCCTCGGCCGAGCGACCTATCATCACCGCGAACTCGCCCGGCTCGACAACACGCTGCATGGATGCATTCCACAGCGCCAGTTCGTCGTAAGGAAGGTCAAAGGTAACGGTCTTCTGCTCACCCGCCTTCAGTTCTATCTTGTCAAAACCTTTCAGCATTTTCTGCGGTGTTGTCACCGAACTGACGCGGTCGTTCACATAAAGCTGCACCACCTCCTTGCCGTCGCGGCTGCCTGTATTGCGCACGTTTACGCTCACCCGAACAGTCTTTGCCGATGCGTTGTTGTCTATTTTGAGGTCGCTGTATTCGAACGTCGTGTAACTGAGTCCGTGTCCGAAGGCGAACAGCGGCGCGGGCGATGAGAACACATAGTCACGTCCCGGCTTTTCGGGAGTGCCCGGTTCGCGGTTTATGCCACGCGCACTTGGTTTATAATCGTATGTGACCGGCAGATGACCCACCGAACGGGGAACCGAGCAGTTGAGTCTTCCCGACGGATTGACATCGCCGAGCAATATGCCGGCTATGGCATTGCCGCCCTGCTCTCCGGGATACCATGCCTCGAGAATTGCCGGAACGTGGTCCTTCTCCCAATCAATAGACCACGGACGTCCGTGCACCATGACGAGCACAACAGGCTTGCCCGTGGCGCAGACTGCCTGCAAAAGCTCGCGCTGTACGCCGGGAGGATCGAGACTGGTGAGGTCGTAACCCTCGCCCGACACAAACGGATCGCGCGGCTCATTCTCTCCAAGTCCGACGCCCCAGCCCAGACCTGAGAGTATGACGCTCGTCTCGCCGAGCACCACTACAGCCACATCGCTCTTGCTTGCAGCCTCAACCGCCGCATCAATGCCAGAACGGTCGCTGCCCGTGATGTTGCATCCCTTGGCATAGTTTATCTGCACACGGCTGCCGAGCCTGTCGCGCAGACCTTGCAATATGGTGACACCCGAGCGGTTGTCGCGCGTATAAGTATAGTCGCCATACTGCACCTGGTCGGCGTTCGGACCGATGACGGCTATCGACTTCAGCTTCGAAGCGTCGAGCGGAAGCAGCGCGCTATCGTTCTTCAACAGTACTGCCGACTCCTGCGCTACCTCCAATGCCAGCGCCACATGCTCCGGACGGTGAACCACTTCAGACAGACGTTCCGGATCGGGATAAGGTTTATCGAACAGTCCCGCCATGAACTTGGCACGCAGTATACGTCTGACAGCAGTATCGATCTGCTCCTCCTTCACCTTGCCGGCCTTCACAAGATCGGACAAACGGGCGTAAGCATCGGGACGCGCGGCCTCAAGATCAACACCGGCATTGATGCCCATGACTGCCGCCTCAGACGCATCGGCTGCCACATGATGGAAGTTGTGCAACTGGCTCAGGCCTCCGTAATCGGTGAATACATATCCGCCGAAGCCCCACTCTCCGCGCAAGACATCGGTGAGCAACCAGCGGTTGCTGTGGGCAGGCATGCCGTCCACCTCATTGTACGACGGCATCACAGCACACACATTGGCTTCCTTCACCACTTTCTCGAACGGATACAGATGGAGAGTGCGCATCTCGCGCTCACCCAACGACGACGGAGCGAGATTTATTCCGCCTGCAGGCACACTGTAACCGGCGAAATGTTTGGCCGTGCACATCAGTTTGCCGGGAGCTATGCCGTGTACACGTGTGTATTCAGCCTTGCCCTGCATGCCCTCGACAAAGGCCACACCCATGCGCGCCACGAGGTAAGGGTCCTCACCGTAACATTCCTCCGTGCGTCCATAACGAGGTTCGCGGGCCAGATCGAACAGCGGCGACAGCGCCTGATCCACTCCCGATGCCGAAGCCTCAAGCGCTATGACCGAAGCCATACGCTCCACAAGTGCCGGATTCCACGTGCTTCCCTGCGCTATGGCTTGCGGAAAAATGGTGGCGCCCATTGCCAATTGTCCGTGCAGACACTCGCCTATCTGAATGGGCGGTATGCCCAGACGTGTATTCTCACGTGCATAACGTTTGGTTTCGGAAGACATGCGTGCAATCTCCTGTACACTGATGAAAGGACTCTCAACGACGCCTGCCCCGTGAGGCAACTGACGGTATTCGCCCATGCCGTTCATGTTCATCTGCGCTATCTTCTCCTCAAGAGTCATACGACCGAGAAGGTCTTCCACACGCTCGTCAATACTTGCATTGGGATCTTTGTATGTCTGTGCGTGCGACGCAACGGCAACAGACAGGCACACGGTTACGTGTACCGCAAAAGCTCTGAAATTCATTCTACGTTATTATGTCAAGATAAACTACATCGCAAAGATACGAAAAACGGGATGCAAAAAGGCAGAATAAATCCGTTTTTTTGCCTTCACGCGGAGCCGGTATACACGAAAATCATGTCAACAGACAGCATAACGGACTACCCTAAGACGTCACCCGTTTATGCAGAAAATATGCAACGGAAAATGCATAAAAAAGAGATGTCAACTTCACGAGAGTGCCGTCGGAATGAAGAAAAAACTTTCCGGTGGCAAATACGCGAATTTCTGGCAATATACGTAAACATCTGTCTGTCAACGACATAGCCTCAACCGGATTTTCAAACGCCCCGCAACGCGTTGCGAAAGAGCCTTTTATGCGTGGTGATATAGCCTCTTTTGCAGTGCGAAACAGTCCATAATACACCTCAATACACACCGTTTCGACACATGAAAAAGCCTTTCCTGTAAACCGTAAATCAAAAATCCGACTCGCATTGCATTTTTATTCATTTCTTATGCATAATTTTCCGACGTCGCATTTCTATTTTAAAAATTTCATCTGTCAAAATTTTTTACTTTTCAAATTACATATTTATGCAGAAAACTGCATATCGTTGCACATCGCGAAGAAAAACGGAAAAGTATCACGGAAAAAGATTATTACATGACATTTCCAATAATATTTGGTTTCAGATATACATATTTTGAATATTTTTATTTATTTTTGCACATTATTATTACATACGCCCCATTATATGCGAATTTTGGAATAGCGATACCGACAATTCACAACAATATTTATAAAACACAAATACAAAACTTCTAAAATGACGAAGAAAAACATTAATGTTTTAGCTACAATCGCAATGATAGCGACTGGGGCTTTCGTTGCAGGTGCGTGTACCGACAGCGATTATGACTTCAACAACATTGACAACACAGTGGGCATAGGCGGCGAACTGACCCTTCCGGGAAGTTCAACCGACACTATCAAACTGGCTGACGTGCTCGACCTCGACAACAGCGACTGCGTGAGAGTAAGAGACAATGGCGACTACGTGTTCGAACAGACGGGTGACGAGATCGAGGTTACGGAAATAAGGGTGGACGGATTCACCATTATGGAGAAACTCACAAGCGGACAGGCTTTTGTGATAGACCTCGAAAGCATGGCCAAAAAGAATGCCAAGGCCCATGCACGTACAAAATTCTCCAATACACAGCGTATCAGACGATTCACATACGACGGACATTCGGACGACGTAGTGGACCTCACACGTGTTAGCATCAATCCTGCGTCTATGGATCTCAGTGTGCATTTTCCACAAGGGCTCAGCTCTGTCATGCCGACAATAGATAAGCTGCAGTTCTTCATGCCTGAATATATCGTCGTAGGAAGTGTGTCGGGCAACGGCAACGGAACGCTCTCACACAACGGTGCTGTCATAACTCTGACTGGCGTAAACACATCGCGCGACCTCTCACTGACAGTGACTACAGACGAGCTCGTGTTCTCTGCCGACAACATGGACAACGGCGAACTGATCATAGAGAACGGCGACATAACACTGACCGGCGACATAGACATGAGCCTGGAAGCAACACTCGACATAACAGGTACACCGTCGCAGACAAGATTCGAGATAAACAACACGTTCAACCTTGACACATTCAAGCCTGTGTCGGCCGTAGGCAAGTTCGATCCTTCAATCGATCTGAACAGCCTCGGAAACATTGAGATAAACGGCGTTCCGGAGTTTCTGACCGACGGCGACGTGCGAGCCGACCTCGACAATCCGCAGATAATGGTTGCGATAAACAACACGATGAACGCCACAGGACTGGTGAACGGCACAATCACAGCCACTAAAGACGGACGTAAAACCGCAAGCGTGACTGTACCACAGATGACCATACATCCGGCGACAACAACAAACATCTGTATATGTCGCAGAAAGACAGCTGAAATAGAGGCTGAATATGGCAGTAACGCATATGAGGTGCCAGAACTATCGACACTCATCGAGACAATACCGGACAACATAAGCTTCGACGCAGAGGCCATGGCCGACAAGACAAAAGAGAGCGAGTTCATGCTCGACCATACCTATACCATCGCGCCGAAATACAGTGTGGAGGCGCCAATCGCATTTGCCGAGAACGCAAGCATTGTGTATAAAGACTCGATAGACGGATGGCACAAGGATCTGGAAGACTACGACCTGAGCGACGACGCGTGCATCACCGTAACGGCAAACATAGAGAACCGCGTGCCGGCATATCTCACACTGACGGCCACACCAATCGACGAGAACGGCAACGACATCAGTACTGACGTGAACGTAGAGGTGTCAGGCACTGTCATAGCGTCGCCCGACGGCGAAGAGTCTGCCTACACACCACTCACAATAAACATAACCAAGAAGACGGCCGACGCAATGAAGAAGATTGACGGTCTGCGTCTCACCATACAGGGCAAGGCAAAATCGGAAGACGGAACCGACAGCGTGACAGGAAAGACGCTCAACTCGAAGAAGCACTTCCTCATAGCACGCGACGTGAAAATAAAGGTAACAGGAAAAATTATAGCCGATTTCAATTAACAACACCAACAAGAACCATAAAATGAAAACAATATACAGAAACATACTGACGGCCGTTATCGTGATGATAGGATACAGTGCTGCTGCACAGACTCTCAATTCGGCCTACTTCACCAACGACTACAAGTTCCGCCACACACTCAATCCGGCAATGGGCAACGAGCAGAACTATTTCTCCATACCGGCAATGGGCAACATCAACATAAAGCTCAACGGCAACTTCGGATATCAGGATGTCATCATGCACAACCCGATGTATCCGTCGCAGAGCAACAAGAAAATGACAACATTCATGAACCCTTACATCTCGGCAGAGGACGCCCTGAGCGGTTTCAGCACCGGCAACAACCGCATAACAGGCGATGTCAGTCTGGCCATTCTGTCCGCAGGATTCAAGGCTTGGGGCGGTTACAACACCATAGAGATAAACTCCAAAAGCTCGCTGGGCATGTCGTTGCCATACGAACTGTTCGAGTTTGCGAAAAACACAGGCAACAAGACCTATAACATAGGCGACATAAATGCTCATGCACAGTCGTATGCGGAAATAGCACTTGGCCACTCACGCCAGATAAACGACAAACTGCGCCTGGGTGCGAAACTGAAAGTATTGGTAGGTCTGGCACGTGCCGACGTGAAGATGAAGAACATGAAGGCAGACCTCGCAGCCGAAGACAAATGGACCATAACAGGAGAAGCCACGGCGGACGTATCGATGAAAGGTTTCTCTTATGGTGGGTTCTATCAATTCCATTTTTTATTTCTTGCATAAGGCAGCAGAACCCTTT
>USDT01000049.1 GCA_900553465.1 uncultured Prevotella sp. | reverse complement strand
ATTTTATTTACCGCCAAAGCCGCTTAGGCTTGGCTAATTTTTAACGAACTATTGAATAGATACTACATTTAGTTTATGTTGAGTTTATCTTCTTTATAGATAATTTCAATTCAATTATTTATCTTGTAACGTCAATGCTGTAACCAACTTCTGTATGTCAAGAAGTATGATTACAGCTACGTTTTTGTTTCAGGTATTTTAAATGAATGTTGATTGTTCTATTTTTGTTTTGCATGGAGAGTAAGATATTCATAAAAGATAAAGTTTTGGATATACAGGATATTTATTGAAATAATATTTCATATGAAGAAAATATATGTGTGTTTCATATAGAGTATTGTACATCTGTTAATTCTAAACATAGATAGGAGATAAACTTGTTGATGGCATAATTTGATCTCAAGCAATACAAGCTGTCGGGGTAATGTTTTCGTGATTACAATATGAGAAACAACAAATAAAATCAAAGGATATTCTGAAAAAAATCATTTTCTTTGCAACGAAACGGCAACGCGGTGCGTCTAACCAACAGAAACAATTAAAAAACAGATAAAACAATGAAACATTTATTATTGGGATTGGTGATGTTTTCTGCATTGAATGCTGCAGCCGTGGACACTACTCCGCGTCATCGTCACCAGCATGTGGATGATGCTGTACAGGTTCAGCAGGTGGATACGGCTTACGAAGCGGTTGAGGCTTACTCGGACACAACAACTTATGAGGCTGATAATGACGCAACGACACCGACTGTAAGTATTCCTGCAAATAGTGTCAATCCGGCGGATTACGGTGATCCGTTCACTTTCTATAATGCCTTGTGGACGGTAGGTGCCGGTGGAGTGATTATAGCCATACTGCTTACGCTTTTGTTCCTTATTTTCATCTTGGCTCCGATCGTTATCGTAGTGTTGCTGATAAGATATCTTTTTAAGCGTCATAACGACAGAGTCTTGCTCAGAGAGAAGGAGATGGAACGTAATTATGAACATAAAGAATACCGTCAGGTGGATTATGAGAAAGTACGTGACGACAACATGTGGAAGCGTGGAATACAGAACGTTGCCCTTGGTCTTGGCCTTGTGCTGATGTTCGGTTGTTGGGGCGCAGAGGCTCTTGTCGGTGTAGGTCTGCTCGTGATGTGTTTTGGTATCGGACAGATGGTCATCGCACGTACTGTGCCGGGTGGACGCCGCAAGCAGGACCGTGGTTCCGGTTTGAGACAGGACAGCTATATCCCTGGACAGAATTCTGGAAGAAACGACCGCCCTTATGACGCACCGAACGGACAGAATGTGCAGGCCGGTGGTTATTATCGTGGCTCCGGACTGAAGCAGGACAGCTATATTCCCGGGCAGAATATGAAGGATGAGAAGCCTTCTGACACTCCGGTCGGACCGGACGCATCTGCCGGTAAGCAGGACGAAACAAAGGATAATCAATAAGCTGGCCGGCCGTGAACAATTTGAACGACATCTCTCTTGTCACTCAGGTGGCTGTGTTTCATAACAGGCGTGCTTTCGATCGCCTTGTGGTGAAATATCAGTCACCTATAAGGCGGTTCTTCATGAACCAGACCTTGGGTGACAAACAGCTGAGTGATGATCTCGCTCAAGACACGTTCATCAGAGCCTACGTGAATATAACGAAGTACCGCGGGCTGGCAGCGTTCTCCACTTGGCTTTACAAGATAGCATACAACGTGCTGTATGATTACAGGAGAAGGTCGAAGACCGCATGCGACATTGATGATGTGCCGGGTGTAAGGATGCGTCAGACTACAGGTGACAGCAATTTGAAAATGGATATATACGATGCGCTTTCACGCCTGAACGACAGCGAACGTTCCTGCGTAAGCCTCCAGCTGATAGACGGATATCCGATAAACCGCATTGCGGAAATCACCGGAATGGCGGAGGGAACGGTGAAATCGCACATCTTCAGGGGAAAGAAGAAATTGTCGAACTATTTAAAGCAGAACGGATATGACTGAAAACGAAGATAAGAGGATAATATCTTTTTTTGAGGAATATGGCCGGAATGAAATACCGGATGACGGTTTTTCGCAGCGTGTTATGCGCGGACTTCCGTCGTCGGACTATGTTTATAAACAGCGTCTCAACAGAATATGGACTGCCGTATGCGCCATTGCGGGCATCGCACTGTTTGTCTTGACTGACGGTGTTGCCGTATTGAAACATCTCGCCGCCAATTTTGTGGTTGATGTATTCACCTCCGCCATATCAATAGATGTGAGTGGTGTGTCGTTTGTGATGTTGGCCATGATGTTCCTCACCTTTGTATATGTGGCCATATACAACATGATAACGTCCGACAATTAGCATTTTTGTGTAATAGAAAGTATAGTTGCCGCGGATGGCTTCGACTCATTTTCATTCGATGAAAATGTCGAAGTCATCCTCTTCTTTGCCTATTGTCTTTGTGAAATTTGTCTTCAGATGTAAAACATTCCAAAGAGATTGTATTTTATATCAGAGCAGAAAATCATTTTATTTGCAACGAAATGGCAGGGTGATGTGTCTAATCAATAGTGATAATTAAAAGAAAAAGATAAAACAATGAAACAGTTATTTTCGGTGGTGATGATGTTTTCTGCATTGAATGTTGTACCCATGGACATAACACAGAGCCATTATCATCAGCATTTGGACACAGATCTTGTACGACAGGAGGGCACTGGTTGTAGTGTTATTGAGAAGATCAAAGTTATTATAAGGAATTTTATCATTCATATTTTACTGTTCGGTATAGGATTATTCGCTTTATTATTTTCTTTGGTTTCATGTAACAATGCAAATCCGAAAACAGATGTTTCTGTGGAGTTAAAGGATACTTTCCATTTTTCTACCATTTATGAAATACCGGCAACTCCAATAAAACAACAGATATCCGGAACTTGTTGGGCATACTCCACTGCATCTTTCCTTGAATCAGAAATATATCGTATTAAAGGATATTTCATTGAACTTTCTCCGATGTATTTTGTATATAATGCTTATATTCGAAAATCGGAGAACTTTATTCTTCGACAGGGAACGGCACGCTTTTCTGAAGGCGGTTGTAATTATGATCCTTTGATCGATGTCGATTCTGTGGGAATTATGCCGTCTGGAATATATCATGGTGATACAGTTCCGTCACATCAGAAACTTATGGATGAAATGTTGCCGCTTGTAAATGCTTTTGCAAACAGAAAAATTGAAGGTAACTGGCGTGGAAAGATAAAGCATCTTTTGGATGCGTATTTGGGCTGTCCTCCCACAAAATTCATTTATAAGGGCACGGGATTTACTCCAAAACAATTTTGGGAATTTACAGAATTAAATAAAGAACATTATGTTAATCTCACGTCCTTTATTCATGAACCTTTAAACGAATATGTCATATTGCAGATTCCGGCAAACTGGACAAGTATGAGGTATTTTAATGTCAGTTTGGACGAATATATGGAAAATATAGATAATGCGCTGTCTAAGGGATTTTCGCTTGCTGTCGCAATGGATCTTACTGGTCCTGAATTATCGGAAATACAAGGATTTGCACGTATGCCTTCAGATAGTGTTGTTTCTCCTGAAACGCGTCAACGCGATTTTGAAAATTTTATTACGACGGACGATCACAATATGCATATTATTGGTAAAGTGAGAGATAAGGATGGTAATTTATATTATAAGTGCAAAAATTCCTGGGGTGTTAATTTCGGATTAGACGGTTGCTATTATCTTAGTCCGTCGTATTTGAGGGCAAAGTCAATTTATGTTATGGTGAATCAGAAAGGACTGCTTGATACAACATATAAGAAAATGGAAAAATGCAGATGCTGTATGAAGGAAGACTAATCTGTCTGATATGATTTCATAGAAGACATTAGTATGATTATATACGATACTCGAAGATTGTGCATAATATTTTTACATAATAGAAATGTATATTTGCCGCGGATGGCTTCGACTCATTTTCATTCGATGAAAATGTCGAAGTCATCCTCTTCTTTGCCTTCTGTCGTGGTTGACTGAGTCTTAGGCTGTGTCTTCAGGTTGCCTTTCTCGTCGAACATACCGTAGGTGGTGCGCAGCACAATGAACTCTGTACGGCGGTTGAGCTGATTACATATCTCCTGCTTTTCCTCGTCGAGTTTCTTTATGAATTCCTCAGTCAGCACGTCGCCTTCCTTCAGCCAGTCATATTTCTCAGTGAGTTTCTTGCGTATGGTCTTCGGTTTCTCTTTGCCATATCCCACCGGACTGAGTCGGTCGGCGGCTATGCCTTTGCTTGTAAGATAGTTCACTACTGATTCGGCACGGCGCTGTGCCAGTCCCTTGTTGTATTCGGACGAACCCTTGTAGTCGCAGTGTGCGCTCAGTTCTATGGTGACGTTGGGGTTCTCGTTCAGCAATTTCACCAGTTCGTCGAGCGCCTTTGTGGATTCCGGTCGGAGTGTAGCTTTGTCGAAATCGTAGAATATATTGTCGATAAGTACGGGCGCCGTGATTGATGCTAGCGGGAACTGGAGTACGTATTCTTTTGATTCCTCAGTCTTTTCAGCCTTCAGTTCTTCCTTATGATTGAGGAAGCCCTTGCACGTGGCGAGGAATATGTATTGCACGTCAGGTTTTATCACCTGTTCGAATGAGCCGTCGCCTTTCACGCTCAGCTTCAGGTTGGTGCCGTCGTCACCTATCATGTAAACCTGTGCCGACGGCAGTTCGTAACCGTCCTGTTCGTAAACCCAGCCCTTGACATTCTGTACTATTTCCGGATTTTCGAAGCTGTATATGTGGTCCCAGCCTCGTCCGTCGTTGCGGTTTGAGGAGAAATAGCCACGGTTGTGCACTCCTTCAAATGTCATTCCGAAGTCGTCGGCCTGTGAGTTGAGCGGATAACCCGGATGCTCCAATACGTAACGGCCGCTCTTGTCTGGTTTGGCAATGTAGATATCGAGGCCACCCATGCCCGGATGTCCGTTGCTCGAGAAGTACAGATCGCCGTTAGGTCTGAACGTAGGGAACATCTCATCGCCCGGCGTGTTTATCGGTTCACCGAGATTTTCCACTCCGCCCAGTCCGGCAGACGTAAGCCTCACCCTCCATATATCGAGTCCGCCGACTCCTCCCGGCATGTCCGATGTAAAATAGAGCCATTGTCCGTCGGGCGACACTGCGGGGTGAGCGTAGCTTGATAGTGTGTCGCGTGTGATTTCAAGCAGCGAAGCCTTTCCCCACGATGCGTCCGCTCTTGACGATGTGACTATCTGAGCATAGCGTGGATATGACGGGTCTGTCAGGCATTGTGTGAGATACATCTCCCGCTGGTCGGGCGACAGTGCGCAGGCACCTTCGTCAAACTCGGTGTTGAGTCCGCCTTCCACGGCCTCCGGCTTGCCCCATTTGCCCTTGTCGTCCTTTTCTGATACGAATATGTCTCCGGGCTTAGTGCCTGTGATACCGCTCAGTTCGTTGCCCTGTGCTTCGTTGCGTGTAGATGTGAAATATAGTTTTTCGTACTGGTCGCCTGCAAGAACCGGTGAGAATTCTGCGCGACGCGAATTGAACACATCCATGCGCTTCACAGTGTATCTCGAACCGTCCTTCTTCCATTGAGGAGCGTTCTGTGCGGAGATGAGACCGTTTTTGGCCAGCAGATTGTCGGGCATTGAGTCGAGTACAGCTTTGAATTCTGTTGCCGCCTGCTTGTAGTCGGCCACCTTGAGTAGCTGACGTGCGTATGACAGACGGTTATTGATGTCGGCCTGGTTGTAGCGTATGGCGTTTCGGTATGCGGCCACAGCCTTTTGCACAGAGTTTGTTTTCTCATAGCAGAAAGCCATTTTCAGCGCATATTGTCCTCTTTTCTCGCGCTCCTTCGGCGACGTCTTGGTGTATGCCTGCTTGAATTGTGTGGCTGCATCATAGTATTCGCCGAGTGCGAGATACTTCTCTGCTTTTTTCAAGTTTTTCTCAGCTCCGCACGAACAAATCATGACACACGCCATGACGATTGCGGCTATATATGCGTATTTTTTCATTTCCGGTCAGTCTTTCTTCTTTCATTAAGAAACGAAAAAACCGCCGCTTTATTGCGAAGCAACGGTTTTTAGGTATATCAAATGTTCATTCATTTGTCTTTTGTGTCGAAAGCCACTCTGTAGTTGCATCCGTTTTTCCAGTTGCTGCATCCGTAGGCGGTTTTTCCTTTTATTATTGTGCCGGTGCCGCATAACGGACATTTTTTTCCGATGATGTTGTCCTCGGCTGTTGGTTGGGCCTTGGTTGGTTTAGCGACAGTTTGTGTCTTTCCGCTTGTGGAGGATGAGGCTTTCTTTTTCGGTGCACTGCGTGTGGTCCGTTTTTTCTTCAGATCCTCATCGGTTGTAGTGGTGATGCGCCGGTTGCTGTTGTCGCGCAATACGTCGTTTACAATCTCTGTGATCTGGGCTTTCAGCTCGTTGATGAACAGTGCGGCGTCATATTTTTGGTGTTCTATGTCGCGCAGCTTCTTCTCCCAGATGCCGGTGAGCTCACAGCTCTTGAGCAACTCCTCGTGGATGGTGTCTATCAGTTCAATGCCTGTCTGTGTTGCTACGAGGTTTTTACGCTCACGCTTGATGTAGCGGCGCTTGAACAGAGTTTCTATTATGTTGGCACGTGAGGACGGACGTCCTATACCGTTTTCCTTGAGTGCTGCGCGCAGCGTCTCATCTTCCACAAATTTACCGGCCGTTTCCATGGCACGCAGCAGTGTGGCTTCGGTATAGTATTTGGGCGGTGTCGTGCTTTTCTCGCTCAGAGTGGGTTCGTGCGGCCCGCTCTCTCCCTTGACAAAGGTAGGCAGTGTCCGCTCGTCGTCACCCTTTTTAGCATCATCATCCTGTGCAAGGGTTTCTTCCTTGGCATATACTGTGCGCCATCCCGGTGAAAGGATTTCCTTTCCACTCACCTTGAATTCCACGTCTTCCACTTTGCCCAGCACGGTAGTTGTGGAAAATTTGCAGTCGGGCCAGAACGCGGCGATGAAGCGTCGGGCTATCAGATCATAGACGTTGCGCTCCATGTCGGTGAGGTTGACGGCCGGCACACCGGTGGGTATTATGGCATGGTGGTCGGTCACCTTGGATGTGTCAAATATGCGTTTGGGTTTTATCAGAGCCTTTGCCAGCAGTGGCTGTGTGAGTTCCTGATAGCCGCGCAGACCGTTGAGAATGGACGGACACTTGGGATAGATGTCGTCGCTGAGAAACTGTGTGTCAACACGAGGATATGTCGTGAGCTTGCGTTCATACAGTCCTTGTATGAGGTTGAGTGTAGTTTCGGCGCTGTAGCTGAACTTTTTGTTGCACTCCACCTGCAGCGATGTAAGGTCGAACAGGCGTTGCGGCGCTTCGGTGCCGTTCTTCTTCTGTACATCAGTGACGCTGAACGGTTTGCCTGCAATGGTCTCGAAAGCCTTTTCTCCCTCTTCCTTAGAGGCGAAACGGCCTTTTGTCGCAGTAAAAAGTGTGTCGCGGTAGATGGTGGACAGCACCCAGTAAGGCTCCGGTTTGAAATTGTCTATCTCCTTCTGACGGTTAACTATCAGTGCAAGTGTAGGTGTCTGCACACGGCCTATACTCAACACCTGATGGTTCTGGCCATACTTCAGCGTGTAGAGTCGTGTGGCATTCATTCCCAGAATCCAGTCGCCTATGGCACGGCTCAGTCCTGCAATGTATAGCGGATTGTACTCAGACTGGTCTTTCAGAGAGTTGAAGCCCTCGCGTATGGCCTCGTCGGTCATTGACGAGATCCACAGACGCTTCACCGGACACTTGGCCTTTGCCTTCTGCATGACCCACCTCTGTATCAGCTCTCCCTCCTGGCCGGCGTCACCGCAGTTGATAATACCATCGGCGGCCTGCATGAGTTTCTCTATTACGGCGAACTGTTTCCTGATGCCTGCGTCGTCGATGAGCTTTATGCCGAACTTTGCCGGGATCATCGGCAGGGCGCTGAGGCTCCAGTGCTTCCAGTTCTCGGTATAATCGTTCGGTTCCTTCAGGGTGCACAGATGTCCGAATGTCCATGTCACCTGATATCCGTTGCCTTCCATATAGCCGTCCTTTGAGCTGTTGGCTCCGATGATGCGCGCTATGTCTTTGGCAACGCTTGGTTTCTCGGCGATGCAAACTATCATTTATATATGTTGTATGTCTGGATGTTGTTATGCGTGAATGAAATTGCAGACAAAATTACAAGAAAAATCTCATACGTCGCCGTTTTGCATGCGAAAAAATAGTGTGACAGAAACAACAATGGCAGAGCAATGTCTTCATGTCATGCGCCGGACATTGCATAATTTCCTCCTGCCATGTTGTTCCTGTGCACTGTCGGTAACCATAATCATACGGTTGTCTGCAAGGACCGGGTTCTTCTTGATTTTATGAAATACATTATTATAATACTTACCGTAGTCATTGATTCCGAAAGACAAAGAGCAAGCCATATGCCTTTGGTGCCGGCAATCGCGGGCAGAAGCAGAAATGCAGGAATCAAAAAGATGAATCCGCGGAGCGCTGCAAGTATGGTTGCCGGCCTTACCTGTTCCACACTTTGATAATAGCCTATGACAGTGAGATTGAATATGAAGAAAACAAACGCAGTGGAGAAATAGGGATAACCGTCGATGGCAATGCGTGCGGCTTCGTTGTCAGGACTGATGAACAGTGCTACGAGTATATGTGGGAAGAAGAAAAATATTGCCATGATTATGCTGCCGCATACAACAGATGTAAGTATCGCAATGCGTTCGGTTGCAGAAACACGGTCTTTATAGCCAAGGCCGAAGTTATAGCTGATTATGGGTTGGGCGGATTGTGCGATGGCGTTGCCGACCATGAATACAAAAGGAATGTAATAGCATGCAATGCCAAATGCTCCCACACCGTTGTCACCAAGATATTTCATGAATACGTTGTTGCCAACAAACATGAGAGTGGCAAGTGTGGCTTCTGTAAGAAGGGCTGAAGAACCAATGCGGCACTGATAACCGATGTTGCGAAGAGACAGACGCAGGCTTTTGATGCTCCATTTTATAGGATAAAAACGAAGTTTCTCAGCAAAGCGGAACAAATATATCAAACCGATAAGGCCACCGATGAAAAGTCCGATGGTTGCCGCAAAGGCTGCGCCCATCAGACCCAAGTCAAGGGGAAATATGAACAGCCAGCCCAGCACTACGCTGATAAGGGCTGCAGCGACGTTGCACATCATTGCGAGACGTGGCGAACCGTCCAGACGTATCACGAACAGACAAACAGAGCACCACATCTGGAACATGAGTGAAGGTACGAACCAAAGCAGATATTCTCTGACCAGGGGAGTAAGATGATCGGACGCACCCAGCAGGCGGGCTGTGGCAGATGGCCAGATCATCATGAGAATAGAGGGAATTGATGCCACAATGGTGACAAATATTATTGATTGTGTCACATTGATGCGTGCCGCTTTTGATTTTCCACGTGAGAGTTGTATGGACGCGACAACGGAGGCACCTGCTCCTGTCATAAGGCCGATACCGGTGAAAAGCATCAGCAGAGGAATGCATATGTTGATGGCGGCTATGCCGTCACTGCCGATACCATGACCTACGAATATGCCGTCGGCGGCTGTGACAGCCGACATACTCAGCATGCCTAATAGAGTGGGAACAAAATACTTTCTGAACAGTGTGGATATTTTTACTGTTCCTAAATCAATAGCATCTCTTTTCATTGTACTCTGTTTTTACATTATATTGTTGTTGCAAATAAAAATGCCGGACAAGGTGATTGGTTTTACCCAGTCATCTTGTCCGGCACTCACTGTTGCCCTCCGATGAGGATTACAAAACGCTTTTTCTCGTTATGTTGGTGCAAAGGTAGGCTAAATCTCCTGAGTATGCAAATTTTATGATAAATTTATTACACCGGAAAACATAATTGCTGTGTCCATGATATGTAATAGAATGAGTGCCTTGTGATGTATTAAATTTATGTAACTAATAGGCATGTTTAGTTTGATAATCGAATGTTATTTCGTATATTTGTCCTTGATAGAAATGTTGTGAGAAAAAGGGAAGTATTAATCTTGACAATTATCTGAATAAATACCGAATTCTATTATAAACCTAAATTCTGATTGTATATGTATTTTAGAGGGAGAACACTTTCAAGACAGATGACTGTTCTGTTGGCAGCTGCATTGCTGGCAGGTGTGGAATGTATGGCACAGAAGCACAATGTGCTTACTGCCAAAGAGAAGGCCGACGGCTGGGAACTGCTGTTTGACGGCAAGACTCTGAACGGATGGAGAGACTACAACGGTAAGACGCTCACCGAGCCGTGGCACGTCGTGGACGGATGCATACAGGCAAAGGGTGACGGCAGCGACGCAAGCGGATATATGGTGACCGACCGCGAGTTCGAGAATTTCATATTGTCGTGGGACTGGAAACTGTCGAAGGGCGGCAACAGCGGTATGCTGTATCATGTGGTGGAGCGTCCGCAGTATGCCGTGCCTTATGTCACCGGTCCGGAATATCAGCTCATAGACGAGCCGAACTTCCCCGAAAAGCTCGAGGAATGGCAGAAGACGGGCGCCGACTATGCCATGCATGTGCCCGACAAGTCGAAGATGAAGGTAAGACCATACGGCGAGTGGAACAACTCGAAGATAGTGTTCGACAACGGTCATGTGGAGCATTGGCTCAACGGAAAGAAGATACTCGAGTTTGAGGCATGGACAGACGAGTGGCACAAACTGAAGAACAGTGGCAAGTGGGCTGATGCTCCTGAGTACGGATTGGCGCACAAGGGTGTGATCTGTCTGCAGGATCACGGCTATCCGGCATCGTTCCGCAACATCAAGATAAAGCAGCTTCCGCGCAAGAGTGGCAAGAAGGTGACACTGTTCAACGGCAAGAACCTCGACGGATGGGACGCTTACGGAACAGAGCGTTGGTATGTTGAGGACGGACTGCTCGTATGTGAGAGCGGCCCCGACAAGCAGTACGGATATCTGGCTACACGCAATTATTACGACGACTTCGACCTCACGCTGGAATTCAAACAGGAGGCTGACGGCAATTCGGGAGTATTCATCCGTTCGTTTGTAGAGGAAGGAGCAAAGGTGAACGGCTGGCAGGTGGAAGTTGCACCGAAGGGATACGACACCGGAGGTATATACGAATCGTACGGCAGAGGCTGGCTTATACAGATACCAGATGAGCAGGAGAACATTCTGAAAGAAGGAGAGTGGAACACGATGCGTATCAGAGTGAAGGGCGACAACGTGCAGACGTGGCTCAACGGCGAGCAGATGGTTAACATAAACGACGCCAAGATAGGTGCAGGAAAAGGACGTATAGCGCTTCAGATACACGATGGCGGTGGAATAAAAGTAGTGTGGCGCAATCTTAAATTGACTACGCTTTAATGCAGAATATACAGGTAATTAAAATCTCTTTGCATCAGGCAGAGAGATTTTTTTATTCTGTAGAAAATACAGTGGGGATTGGTTGCAATGAAAAAAACGTGACATCAATCGTGTATCTGTATTGTTGCTTTAAGCTGAAAGGGAAGCGATCTGGGCAACTTACAGATTTTCTGTATCCTGCGGTTTTTCTGTCTGAGTTTTCAGTTCTACCCCGAAAAATAAATGAGTATTTGCGAGCTGACTTTCCTTCGGACGTAAATTCGCGAAAAATAAGAGTCTTATTCAAAATGTTGAATATCAAAGACTTACAATGGCGAGAGACTTCTCCGTCATGCAAAAAGCACCGTTTCAGCATGTGATATGGCCCATTTCAGGGGCTGAAACGCACAGTATCACACCCTGATACAGGCGAAACCAGACCCTAAAACGGGCATAACCGGAATGCAAAATAAATTATCCGGGCATCCTAAGCAGGGTATACTGTAAGTCAGTAAAGTCCGAACGGGGCTTTTTAATGCTGTGTTTAACATTTCTTTACATCTCTTTTGCGATTTTATTTTGTCAAAAAAAAGTC
>USDT01000048.1 GCA_900553465.1 uncultured Prevotella sp. | reverse complement strand
TTATCCGCTTATGCAACTTATAATCAGGGATTTAATTTATAGAAGTCCCCTTAATTATGTTGGTTGTTTGTTTATGTTCAGATATATAAACTATGTATCTGCTTGGAAAAGGTTGGCTTTTCCGTTCATAAGTTGCAAAAGTAAATAATTAGGGATATATTGTCCTTTTGACGGTTTGTTTTTTATTATAAATTAGTAAAAATGAACGTCATTTTATTTTTACATATTATTACAATGTGACGAAACATTAAAAAAATGTTGTATCACTTTGTGTTGCCAAATTAAAATACTAACTTTGCAATCAGTTAGAAAGACAATTCGAAACGTTTTAAATAAATTTAAACAATTATGGTAAACTACAAAGATTTAGGCTTGGTGAACACACGTGATATGTTCAAGAGAGCCATTAATGGAGGTTATGCAATTCCTGCTTTCAACTTCAACAACATGGAGCAGTTGCAGGCAATTATCAAGGCTTCTTCTGAACTGAAGTCTCCGGTAATCCTTCAGGTTTCCAAAGGTGCACGTAACTATGCAAACCAGACACTTCTGCGCTACATGGCTCAGGGTGCTGTAGAGTATGCAAAGGAACTCGGATGCAACCATCCTGAGATCGTTCTGCACCTCGACCACGGTGACAGCTTCGAGCTTTGCAAGAGCTGCGTTGACATGGGCTTCTCTTCAGTTATGATCGACGGTTCATCTCTTCCATACGATGAGAATGTTGCACTGACAAAGAAAGTTGTTGACTACGCTCATCAGTTCGACGTAACTGTTGAAGGCGAGCTCGGCGTTCTTGCTGGTGTTGAGGATGAGGTTGTTGCTGAAGAATCTCACTATACAAAACCGGAAGAAGTTATCGACTTCGTTACAAAGACTGGTGTTGACTCACTGGCTATCTCAATAGGTACAAGCCACGGTGCTTACAAGTTCAAACCGGAGCAGTGCACACGCGACCCGAAGACTGGTCGCCTCGTTCCTCCTCCATTGGCATTCGACGTTCTCGATGCTATCATGGAGAAGCTGCCTGGATTCCCAATCGTTCTCCACGGTTCTTCTTCAGTTCCACAGGAGTATGTTGACATGATCAACCAGTATGGTGGCAAGCTGCCTGATGCAGTTGGTATTCCTGAGGATCAGCTCCGTAAGGCTTCTGAGAGCGCTGTTTGCAAGATCAACATCGACTCAGACTCTCGTCTGGCCTTCACTGCTGCTGTTCGTAAGGTATTCGCAGAGAAACCGGGTGAATTCGACCCACGTAAGTACTGCGGACCGGCTCGTGACCTCATGATCCAGCTCTATGAGCACAAGATCAAGGAAGTTCTCGGTTCTGACGGCAAGCTGGCTCAGCTCGACTAATAATCGGGAAGTGCAGGCTTGGGCATGATCCTGAAAGGGTGAGGGAGCAATACTTTTAAGTATGCACCGGTTGGTCACAGGCCTGTATTACTCATTTTGAATATTGAATAAATAAAGTCCTTTTGTTCTTATGTCAGTTGACTGGAGCAAAAGGATTTTTCCGTATAGTGTATTCTGTATTTTATTATTCTGGGTTACGGTTTATTCGTACGGCTGTCGATTGCGTCAGGCTGCTTTTGCCAATTGCAAACTGATGTGGAAGAAAGCAGATATTATTTTCTGTAGAAGTATTATGGCGACTGTATGTGCAGGTGACACATCCATGCGTATTGTCTATAATATAAGAGTAATGAGTACGCTTTATTCTGCATATTTATTAATATGTGGAGTAAAATGTTACGACAATGATAATTTACGAAATAGAAAATGGAGAAAGGGATAACGCGTTTTCGGAAAGACGGAAACCGGGATGGAATAGCCGTTGCGGCTTCATGGATATTAAAAGGGGATTGATAATATAAAAAAACGGTAGCATCCATTCCGTATAGACGTTGTTGTCTTCAGACGAAAAGGGAAGCCGAATGGGGATGTTACAGATTTTCAGTATCCCGCGGTTTTTCCGTCTGAGTTTTCTGTTCTACCCCAAAAATCCAGCGCGTATTTGCGCGCGGACTTTCCTTGGACGCAAATTCGCGAGAAATGAGAGGTTTGTGCAAAATGCTGAACATCAGTGTCTTATATTTAACAACCATTTTCCCGTCATGCAATAAGCACCGTTTCAGCATGCAATAAAGCCCATATCATGGGCTGAAACGCACCATATCACACCATAATATGGACTTAATCAGCCCCTAAAATGGGCAAAATCAGAACACAAGATGAAGCATTCAGGAATGCACTACAGTGTATATGAAAAGACGATACGAGATGAAAGAGCCTTTATGATGCGGAGTTTAACATTTCTTTACATCTCTTTTACGATTTTCTTTTGTCAAAAAAAAGTCAAGAAAATCTGTAAGTTCATTGTCTGAGTTTTCTTTAAAACGGTCTATATGAGGCATGAGCAAAAGCGCGGGGAGTATGCCTTTTTCTCGCTATGAGGATTTATAAGTTATAACAACGTGAATTTGTTGTCACGTGGGCAGATGTGTGGCGGCATTTCATACAACCGCGCTTTGTCCGGAATCTTCCCTTCATACTGTGATGTTTCATGAATAAAACTGATCCTTATCGAATTTCTACAAAGCCCGATTATGATCGTTATGAATGTGGATGAAAAGTATGAAGTGATATGAAAAAGGCCGTTCTGCATTGCGGAACGGCCTTTATTGTTATGTGATATTGTCTTTTTCGTTGTGCGAAACAGGCTTTCCTGTTATGTGGAACAGCCTTTTCCATAGTTGTGAATAGTAACTTCTGCGAATGCGTATGGCGATTTCTGCATATCTATGCAGCGCACAGTCTGAAGTTCATTTGTCCGTACATATGGTCCGGAGTTATGTCATACGCTCAGATGTGTGTGACGGAATGTCCGGCATACGGCGCATGAGCTACGTCATTCCAGCGGTTCGGTCTGCAGGCTTATAACGCCTCCTGTAGCCGGGTCGAGCACAATCTGCGATGTGAGTTTCTTGCCGAAGAGTGTTCCGCTGAGTGTGTCGACATTGCCGAACTGTGCCGCATACGTGTTGTATGTGGCTATTGTCTTGTTGCCGTCGGTTATTTTTATCTTTATCTTTCCCGGAACGTTCACTCCGAGAATCATGTCGTCCTTCTGTTTCTTTATCTTTTCGTCAACGACAGGACCCTCAGCCAGTATCTGTTCGTCTTCTATTTCAGCATAATAAGGTGCACCCGAGAGATCGTCGGTGTCAGTCAGTCCGAAGTGTCTTGAGAAGCGGAAAATCATCTGTTTGGCGTTTTCCTTCTCCGGAACAAACGATACTACGGTTTCGGTGGTGTCGGTGACGGTTGTTCCCTCAAACATCTGTAGCAGTGCGTTCTCCTGTGTCTGCAACTGCGCGAGCATTATCTTGAGCTGTTCGCCGTCCTTTGGCATGAACTCAGCTTCGCCACGTGCCAGCTGGTTGCGGCTGTCGCGTATGTCGTATATGTCCTGTGCTATCATGCGTGCCATCTTAGGCAGGTTGGTGGACGATAGTATGTCCTGGCTCATATAGTCGTTGGGCGAAGGCATGGGCTGGCGTGGTGCCGGTTTGAACTTCTCTATTGGTTCATCGTCCTTGCCCTTGGTGTTGATGGCTTTCAGCACACCGTTCTTGTCGCAGTCGATATTCAGGATGCTGTGTTTCTTGTCTATCACGAGATCGTACTGCTTGCTTGTGTCCGGCACTCCGGCTACGGAGAACTTCATGCCCACAATCCTGTAGCTGACGCTTGCCTCGCTTTCTCCTTTTGTCTTGAAGTAAAGGTCGCAGTAGTCGGCCAGTTTTCCGGGTGTGTATGTTGTCTTCTCGATGAGCAGTGATATGCTCACTTCGGTCTTCGGCAGGAAGTATGTGAAATTGCCGTTGTCTTTTTGTGCACAGGCAGGGCTCAGTGCGGCTGCCATCATCAGGGTTGACAGTATCTTTCTCATCTTCATTTATTGTCGGTTAGTTGTTTGAATGCTTGGGGAATATATTTTATTATGTCGCTTGCCATAAGACTTTCCTCTCCGGTTTCCTGTGCGGCCATGTCGCCGGCGAGACCGTGCAGGTACATTCCTGTGATGCAGGCTTGGGCACGTGTGTAGCCTCGCGCCAGCAGTCCGGTGATAATTCCTGTGAGCACATCGCCGCTTCCGGCAGTCGCCATGCCCGCGTTGCCGCTGGTGTTGAAGGTCACGCTGCCGTCGGGTGTGCACAGAGCGGAGTGGTGTCCTTTCAGAATGATGTATGCTTCGAGGTGCTCAGCCATGTCGCGCGCTTTGGAAAGCCGTTCGTAATCGCTTGACGACACGCTGCCGCAGAGTCTGTCGAACTCCTTGGGGTGGGGCGTCATGATGAGCTTCTCGGGCAGATGCTGCATCCATGTGCGGTGGTTGGCTATGATGTTCAGCGCGTCGGCATCGAGTACTACGGGGCACTTGGTGCGTCTGAGCTGTGCCATCAGTGCCACAGCCGTGTCTTCGTCGGTGCCCAGACCCGGGCCTATGCCCACGGCGTCGTAGCTGTCTGTGTCTATAGTGTTGGAGAAGCAACGCTCGTTGCTGTCTATTTTCAGTATTGCTTCTGGTATGGCTGTCTGTATGATGCAGCGGTTTGTCTCAGATGTCAGCACTGTCGCCTTGCCCACTCCTGAACGCATGCATGCCCTGGCGGCAAGTACAGCCGCTCCTGCCATGCCGTAGCTTCCGGCTATGAGCAGAGCATTGCCCATGCTGCCTTTGTGCGCGAAAGCATCGCGTTTTCTGAGTTTCCCTTTTATGTCGTCAGCTTCTGTTGTTGTGTACTGGCTGCCGGTGTTTCTTATGAACTCCTCTGACAATCCTATGTCGAGCACCTTTATCCGTCCGAGGAAAGCCTGTGTGTCAGCAAACATCATGGAGACCTTCTTCTGTTGAAGTGTCAGTGTGAGGTCCGCCTTCACTATGTTGGCACGCACGTTGTAGGTGTTGTCTTCGGTCATGAGGCCGGAAGGCAAGTCGATGCTTATCACTTTTGCTGGTGACTGGTTGATGTATTTGACGAGAGAAGCAAAACCGCCGGACAGCGGTTTCTTGAGTCCGGAGCCGAACAGACCGTCGATGACAAGTGTGTCGGCGTCGAGTTTCGGCGGATCGAAGTCCACGGTGACTTCTGTGAACTTCTTCATCAGTCTGTGTTCTGTGAGCCGTTCACGGTTCGTCGCACAGTCTTCTGACAGCCGGTTGCCTATGTTGAA
Source organism: uncultured Prevotella sp. (assembly GCA_900553465.1). Lineage (GTDB taxonomy): Bacteria > Bacteroidota > Bacteroidia > Bacteroidales > Bacteroidaceae > Prevotella. The sequence goes on along the minus strand of USDT01000048.1, from coordinate 7,860 downwards.
CAGCCATACGGCAACATCGTAGCCGCGGTCGAGCAGCATGCGTGCCACAGCAAGCGCGTCACCTCCATTGTTGCCCGGGCCGGCAAACACAATGACATTCTTATCTGAAGGCCATTCACCAGTGATGGCGTCGGTGATGGCTTTGGCGGCACGTTCCATCAGATCAATCGATTCGATGGGCTCGTGCTCTATCGTATATTTGTCGAGCTCGTGAATCTGTGAGCCAGTAAATATCTTCATACGGGGCAAAGATACAAAATAAATTCGTGCCTGCCAATAATTTGACTTATTTTTAGGCCTTGTGTGCCGGCATGGCCTGCATGCTGCGTAAGCTCTACTGACAGGCTGTTGCGGGACGTTTCTCATGAATGACGCTGATGCCGGAGACTGTCTGTGTGACGGTAAAAAACCGAAATAAATGCTAACAGCGCACAGCGTTCGGCATATTTTTTGTAAATTTGCGAGCAAATATAAATACAGCACCATGAACAGTACAGTCAAAATAAAGGACAAGACGTTCAGAACGTCTATACCGGAGGCTGAAATATTGAAGCATGTCAAGGCTGTGGCAGACAGAATAAATGCCGACATGGCAGGAAAGAATCCTCTGTTGCTTGCAGTGTTGAACGGCTCATTTATGTTTGCAGCCGATCTAATGCGTATGATAACCATACCGTGCGAGATATCGTTCGTCAAACTGGCTTCTTATCAGGGCACAACATCTACCGGCCAGATAAAGGAGGTTATCGGAATAAACGAAGACCTCACCGGACGCACGGTGATAGTTGTTGAGGACATCGTGGAGACGGGCCTGACAATCAAACGCATGATAGAATCGCTCGGAACACGCAATCCGGAGTCCATACACATCTGTACTCTTCTGCTCAAACCGGAACGTCTTAAGGTTCCGCTCAATGTGGAATATGTCGCAATGGAGATTCCGAATGATTTCATTCTGGGTTACGGTCTCGATTATGACCAGCAGGGACGCAATCTGCGCGACATTTACACACTTGTTGAAGAATAACATAATGCGGCCGGTGCGGATAAGCGTCACACAACGCGATGCCGGCCGGTGTATATACATAAAAATTCAATTAAAGTAAAGAGATGAAGAATATCGTAATTTTCGGTGCCCCGGGTTCAGGCAAGGGCACACAGAGTGATCTGATGATCAAGAAATATGGTTTCAATCATATTTCGACAGGCGACGTGCTGCGCAATGAAATAAAGAACGGCACAGAGCTTGGCAAGACTGCTAAAGGATATATCGACAACGGCCAGCTCATACCCGACGAGCTGATGATAGACATACTTGCAAGCGTTTACGACAGCTTCGGCAAGGAGCACAAGGGTGTCATCTTCGACGGTTTCCCACGCACCATACCGCAGGCTGAGGCTCTCAAGGCAATGCTTGCTGAGCGCGGACACAACGTGGCTGCTATGATAGAGCTCGACGTGCCGGAGGACAAGCTGATGGAACGTCTCATAAAGCGTGGACAGGAATCAGGACGTACAGACGACAACGAAGAGACAATCAACAAGCGTCTGAAGGTTTATTCAACACAGACTGCTCCGCTTATCGAGTGGTACAAGAATGAAGGTCTGCACCATCACATCAACGGATTCGGCGAACTCGACCGCATCTTCGCAGACATCTGTGCTGTTATTGACAACATTTGATAGAAACTAAAACATAGACAACAAGATATGGCAGAATCCAATTTTGTAGATTACGTAAAGATATATTGTCGTTCGGGAAAAGGCGGACGCGGATCCATGCACCTGCGACACATCAAGTATCAGCCCAACGGCGGACCTGACGGTGGCGACGGAGGGCGTGGAGGCAACATATACCTGCGCGGCAATCATAATTATTGGACTCTGCTGCATCTTAAGTTTCAGCGCCATGTGTTTGCCGAACACGGCGGAAACGGCGGCCGCGACAAATGTCACGGCAAGGACGGTAAGGATGTCTACATAGACGTTCCGTGCGGTACGGTGGTATATAACGCCGAGACCGGAAAGTATGTGTGCGATGTAACCTACGACGGACAGGAGGTTCTGTTGCTTAAAGGTGGTCGCGGCGGACTTGGCAACTTCCAGTTCCGCACAGCCACTAACCAGACACCGCGCTTTGCACAGCCCGGTGAACCGATGGAAGAGATGACAATAATACTCGAGCTGAAACTTCTTGCTGATGTCGGACTTGTGGGTTTCCCCAATGCCGGCAAGTCGACATTGCTTTCTTCTTTGTCGAGCGCACGCCCTAAAATAGCCAACTATCCGTTCACAACGCTGGAACCGTCGCTCGGTATTGTGGGCTATCACGACAAGCAGTCGTTTGTCATGGCCGACATCCCTGGAATCATTGAAGGCGCGAGCGAAGGCAAAGGACTCGGACTGAGATTTCTCCGTCACATAGAGCGCAACTCGCTTCTGCTGTTCATGGTGCCGGGAGATACGGACGACATAAAGCGTGAATACGAAATTCTTCTCAACGAACTGCAGCAGTTCAATCCTGATATGCTCGATAAACACCGCGTACTTGCCGTTACAAAGTGCGACCTTCTGGATGAAGAACTCATAGAAATGCTTCGTGAGACTTTGCCTGAAGGACTTCCTGTGGTGTTCATATCGTCTGTCACAGGCTTTGGACTCAACGAACTGAAAGACGTATTGTGGCGCGAGCTCAACAGCGAAAGCAACAAGCTGCAGGGTATTATCTCTGAGGAGAATCTTGTGCACCGTGACAAGGATATGAGTCGTTTCGCAGCCGAATTGCAGGAAGAAGGCGAGGACGAAATCATATATATAGATGAAGACGAGATAGAGGATCTCGACGATTTTGAATACGACGACGTAGAAACGGATGATTGAACCGCCTGTCATAAAATATTATGACGTCGCCGATGATGTTGTGGCGTTCAGCACAACGCGTCATGGCGGATGTGGAAAAGGAGCCTATGCAGGTTTCAGTATAAACGATTATTGTGGTGATGACGAGAACGATGTTCGTCGCAACCGCGAGGCTTTGAGTGCGGAACTCGGCCTTGACGACATACATATCGTAATGCCTCACCAGACTCACGGTACTGAAATCAGAGTGATAGGTCCTGAATTTCTTGAACTGAGCAGTCGCTCCCGTCGCATGGTGTTGGAAGGTGTCGACGCTCTGATGACCTCCGTAAGGGAACTGTGCATCGGTGTTTCCACGGCCGACTGCATACCTGTTCTTCTTTATGATGCGGCCAACCACGCCGTGTGTGCCGTCCATGCCGGATGGCGCGGAACGGTAATGCGTATCGTACAGAAGGCTATCGTGGAAATGAATGCTGTGTTCGGTACAGACGCTGCTGCTCTGAAGGCGGTGATAGGACCGGGCATATCGCTTGACAGTTTTGAGGTTGGCGATGAAGTGTATGACAAGTTTTATGCTGCCGGTTTTGACATGCAGCGCATAAGTTGCAGGAAGGAGAAATGGCATATAGACCTTCCCGGATGCAACCGCATGCAGATGATGGAATCCGGAGTCACTGACGGCAACATATATTCATGTGGAATATGCACTTATAAGAACGCCAATGACTACTTCTCGGCGCGCAGACTCGGTGCAGAGTCTGGCCGTATTTTCAGTGCGATATATCTGCGTTAGGATATTGGCACTTGCATGACAGGGCCGGAATTGCCGGCTTCCATTCTTATAAGTTTATAAATAATTTACTGACGATGATTAGACTAAGACAGCTATTTCTTTTGGCAACGTTTGTTGTCACACTGACCGCGGCCGCTCCGGTGAAGCATAAGTTCACGGCGGCGGAGCAGCAACAGATAAGCATTGAGACGCCAGGACTGTTCAGCCGTTCGGATGCATTCAATGTGGATTTCTCTTCTGTGAAAGATAAGGAATATTCTTTTCCACTGCCGGTTGGAAAAGCCATTGTTTTGGACGATAATATTCTGAGAATAGATACAAAGGAAGGTGATGCGGTGAAAGCCATGTTCGATGGCGTCGTGAGACTCTCGCGTCCTCATGACAATATGGGAAACGTGATTGTAGTACGCCACCGCAACGGTCTCGAAACCGTGTATGCCAACAATGAAAGCAATGTTGTGAAAGTCGGCCAGAAGGTAAAGGCCGGTCAGACAATAGCCATTGTGGGAACACGTGACGGAAAGACGTTCTGCGATTTCTCCATTATGGTGAACGGATGCCGTATAAATCCTTCCACGATTATAAACGTAAACAGTCACAGACTGCGCAAGCAGACTCTTATGTGCAAGCGCAACGGCTCATACGTGGACGTGACGTCAACTTCTGGTGCCAACGTGTTGATGGCGGCGGAAAGCATGGAGGATGATCCGTTTGAGAACGAATCGAAATTCGAGCTTAATCTTTCTGATCTGGATGAAGGTAATTGGGCTTTCCCATTGCCTGGCGCCAAGGTTATCAGTCCTTATGGAGGACGCCGCGGACATTCGGGTGTTGATCTGAAGACAAAGCCTAACGACGAGATTGTTGCGGCTTTCGACGGCGTGGTGACACGTTCGGGACCGTATTACGGATATGGCAACTGCATCGTGATAAAACATGCTTACGGCTTTGAGACACTTTACAGTCACCAGTCGAAAAACATGGTTGAAGTGGGCGATAAGGTGAAAGCCGGCCAGGTGATAGGACTTACCGGACGCACCGGACGTGCTACGACAGAGCACCTGCATTTTGAGATTTCATTCAGAGGAAAACGCCTTAATCCTACTGTTGTGTTCGACTGTGCCAACAGAACGCTGCAACAGTCGACGCTGACTCTTAACAAGAGCGGAAAGGTAAGCTCGCGCAAGAACTATTATGCGCAGGGTGGCAGTTCCTCGTCGCGTACATAATGCATGGCCTCAATGCTTCTGTATCGCCGTGATACGGGCTTTGGCGCAAAACAAGTTTTTCCCGACTGCAATATATAAATAATGTGATAATACAAATACGGCCGCAATCCGAAGAGGTTGCGGCCGTATTTCTTTATGTTGGTTTCATACCGAGCATGATGACATATTGTGCAGACACGTCTGTTTTATTTCTTGTGTCTGTTAGCCCTCTGCTCGCGGTATTTGGCTTTCTGACGTGCAGAGCCACTGCCGTGCGCACCGGTTATGTATTTCTTTTTCTTGGCTTTGGTCTTCACCTTGCCGTCGTCTTTCGGAGCACTGCTCTTCTTTTTGAAGATAATTCCGCCTCCGCTTATGATATCATCAATCTCGTTGCTCATGCTGAAACGTATGTTTTTATCAATGATGGAACAGTCTCACTCCGGTGAATGCCATTGCAATGCCGTACTTGTCGCAGGTCTCGATGACATTGTCATCGCGTACAGAACCTCCAGCCTGTGCAATGTATTCCACTCCGCTCTTGTGCGCGCGCTCTATGTTGTCGCCGAACGGGAAGAAGGCGTCGCTTCCGAGAGCCACTTTAGTGTTCTGTGCAATCCATGCTTTCTTCTCCTCAGCAGTGAGAACTTCCGGTTTCTCCTTGAAGAACTGCTGCCATGTGCCTTCGCGCAGAACGTCGTCATGTTCCTCGCTGATGTACACGTCGATGGTGTTGTCGCGGTCGGCGCGGCGTATTCCGTCGATGAACGGCAGGTTCATTACTTTCGGATGCTGGCGCAGCCACCATATGTCGGCCTTGTTTCCTGCAAGACGTGTGCAGTGGATACGGCTCTGCTGGCCGGCTCCGATGCCGATGGCCTGTCCGTCCTTCACGTAGCATACAGAGTTGCTCTGTGTGTATTTCAGGGTGATGAGGCTTATGATGAGGTCGCGCTTTGCCTCGTCTGTGAATGTCTTGTTCTTTGTTGGGATGTTCTCGAAGAGCGCCGGGTCGTCGAGTTTGATTTCGTTGCGTCCCTGTTCGAATGTTATTCCGAACACCTGTTTGCGCTCTATCGGTTCCGGAGTGTATTGCGGATCAATCTTGATCACGTTGTATGTGCCTTTGCGCTTGTCTTTCAGTATCTCGAGAGCTTCCGGAGTATAGTCCGGCGCAATCACACCGTCGCTCACCTCACGCTTGATGAGTGTGGCTGTTGCAGCGTCGCATGTGTCGCTCAGTGCTACGAAGTCGCCGTAAGAGCTCATTCTGTCGGCTCCGCGTGCTCTTGCGTATGCGCAGGCCAGAGGTGAAAGTTCTATTTTCACGTCGTCCACGAAGTATATCTTCTTCAGTGTGTCGCTCAGCGGCAGACCGATGGCAGCACCGGCCGGAGAGACGTGTTTGAATGAAGCGGCGGCAGGCATGCCTGTAGCCTCTTTGAGTTCTTTCACTAACTGCCATGAGTTGAGCGCGTCGAGGAAGTTAATGTATCCCGGACGGCCGTTGAGCACTTCGATCGGCAGTTCGCCCTCGGTCATGAAGATACGCGACGGCTTCTGGTTTGGATTACATCCGTACTTTAATGCTAATTCTTTCATGTTGTTATGTTGAGAATATAATCGTTTACTGTTGACAAAATTACTACTTTTTCACGACATACGCAAATATAAGAGGCGCGCGTGACAGATGTGGTGTGACAGACGAATTTTTCACACTTATTATTTTGCAGTAACGTTTGTTTGTATTACTTTTGCACGCACAGGACAACACTATATATGACTGCCGGCACGGGTTGTGACAACAACGTTTTTTCTGTTGCCGGACAAGGATTTCAGGATAAATGATATCCAATGATAAAGGAAGATTGCCCCGGAATTTAAGCGTTAGTATAAATAGAATGGAAAGAAAACATTGGGAGTTGAGCCAGTTGCTCAAAGCCGTTGAGAAGAAATTGAATGACGAGTCGCTGAAACCGGCCGTACTCAAGAAAATCGCCGCCCACATTAAAGGCACCGAAAAGCCCAAGAGAGAGACCCTCGACAAAATATCGCTTCTTGCCGGATTTCAGGATTGGGAGAGCTTTAAGGCTGCGATTCATGGCGATGCTGACGGACTGTCTAATTTTGAGGATGACGCCGCAGACAAGCAACCGGCTTCTCAAGACAAGCCTGCGGAACATTGAGTTCTGCGTTTCAGAATTCTCATAAGGTTCGGTGCAAACCTTATTTTTCTTTATTTGTGCGGACGGCATCGGAAGGGACGTGCCGTCTTCAGATTTGAGCAACAGACCGGCGGACAGGACATGATGCGTCTGTTGTGTGCATTGTTGCCGTCTGCCTTACCTCTGTCATGTTTCCATAACGGGAAACATCGGCTCAATGGTAATCATGTGGATACGGGATTTATTCATTAATCACTGTGGAATGGCATACGGCTTCCAGACAATGCTGGACGGTATGAAGCATAACGGCGCATTTGTGCATGTGATGATAGATCCGCGTTGTCATAACTTGCAAATCATTACCGCAGGCGCGGAGTATATTCCACATGGTTCTCCTTACGCATGATTTCAGCTTTTTAAAAGAAAACCCGGACGAGGAAGTTACAGATTTTCTTGACTTTTTTTTGACAAATGAAAATCGCGAAAGAGGTGTGAAGAAATGTTAAATCATACGTTATAAAGGCTCTTCTATCCTGTATTGTCTTTTCATATACCCTATGGTGCAGTCCTGAATGCTTCATATTGCGTTCTGATTTTGCCCATTTGAGGGGCTGATTTCGCCTATATCATGGTGTGATATGGTGCGTTTCAGCCCATGATATGGGCTTTATCGCATGCTGAAACGGTGCTTATTGCATGACGGAAAAATGGTTGTTGAATATAAGACGCTGATGTTCAGTATTTTAAGCAAAGCTCTTATTTTTTGCGAATTTGCGCCCGAAGGAGAGTCCGCGCGCAAATTCGCGCTGGATTTTTGGGGTAGAACAGAAAA
>USDT01000047.1 GCA_900553465.1 uncultured Prevotella sp. | reverse complement strand
TTGAGGAGCACAATGCCTTCATCCGCTATACGACGGGCTGTGGCATAATGGGCTTCGGAGTTCATCGAGCCATTGCCGCGGTCGGTCTTCATTGTCGTGCGGAAGAACAGACGCAGGACACGGCGCACCTTGTCATCGAGTTCCTTGGTCGTGTATTCACCCTTCTGTATCATTTCGCGATATGGCCGGGCGAGATAATAATTGTCGTATGCGTTGGATGCACCGAAGGAAAGACCGTCGGTCCATGTGCCGAATTCCATGTCGAGGCCGTTCTCGACAGCCTGGCGTGTGTCATGCGTTCCACCCCAGTCCGAGATCACAACACCGTCGAAGCCCCACTCTCCTTTGAGAATGTCGCAGAGCAGATACTTGTTATGGCAGTTGTGCTGGTCCTTATAAAGATTGTATGCACCCATGAGTCCCCATGCATGACCTTCGGTAACCGCGGCCTTGAACGCAGGAAGATATATTTCATACAGGGCACGGTCGTCAACAACGACATTCACCTGATTGCGGTATTCCTCATCGTTGTTCATCGCAAAATGCTTCACACATGCGGCAACACCATTGGACTGAAGTCCCTGAACATAAGGTACTACCATGCGAGATGCCAGATATGGATCTTCGCCCATGTACTCGAAGTTGCGTCCACCGAGAGGAGTGCGCAGAATATTCACACCAGGACCGAGAATCATGTCCTTGCCACGATAAAGCGCTTCCTCACCAAGAGCTTTGCCATAAGCCATTGCCATCTGCGGATTCCAGGTGGCAGCGAGACATGTGAGCGCAGGAAACGCCACACAGGAATCGTTTGTCTGTCCTGCCTGCATCCATTCGTCCCAAAGCACATCGGGACGTACGCCGTGAGGACCGTCGTCGGTCCAGAACTCAGGAATGCCCAAACGGGCCACACCCGGAGAGCTGAACTTGCTCTGTGCGTGTATTACCGCTATCTTTTCATCGAGCGTCATACGTTTCAGAGCATCTTCTACACGCTGCTCAACCGGTTTTGTCGCATCAAGATATACAGGAAGCGACTGAGCCGTGGCTGCCGTTGCGGTGAAAGCGACAAAAGCAGCCATCATGATTGTTTTGTTCATTATATATTTCATTTATCGGGTCTTTCTGTTTCCTTATCAATATTACCACATCGTATAATACGGTCAGTCGGCCTTCAGACCGATTGACTTTATGTATGCGTTCTGCGGACGGCAATTAGCAAACTTGACATTCTCTATAAACTGTCTGAGTATGCGGCGTGCCTCATCCTGCGACGGACGAGCCTTGCGTATGTCTTCGAAAGTGGTGCGTGACGCCTCAGAGAACTTCACAACAACACTATCCCATCCCTCCGGACGTACTATGGCATTCATACAGGAATTGTCAACCTTCTTATAAGGCCAGAACGTATAACCTATATTATTATTGCGCAACACCTTTACAAAATCGGCCTGCCACTGGTCAGTGTTATGTCCCAGTTCTCCCATATACATCGGCAAGCCCGTGTGGTCGCGGAATTCGATATAATCCTTTATTGCATCTGCCGTGGCAGGACCGCCGTAACGATGGCATGTGTACATGATGTTTGAATCGAATTTCCAGTCGGAAAACATGGTGAAAATACTGTTCCACTGCGCTCCTCCAAGCAATATCACATGATTGTTGTCTATCTCGCGTATGGCCTTCACCGTCCGTTTGTATAACGGCTCAAGCTTTCTGTTAAGTTCGTCCTTATTTGTAAAGAAGTGGGCTATCGGTTCATTCATCAGTTCGTATCCGAGAATGACAGGTTCATCCTTGTAACGCGATGCTATGTCACACCATATCTTGATGAACAGTTGCTGGCTGGCCTCGCTCTCGAAAAGCCACGGATAGCCATAGCTGTTGTCAATGTTGTCGCCGGTCTGGCCGCCGGGACAATCGTGCATGTCGAGAATCAGATAAAGGCCATAATCCCTGCACCAGTTGATAAGACTGTCCACTCTGGCAAATCCGTCCTGAGCAGACGAAAGGCCCATATAATCTTCATCGGTGAAAAGTTTGTAATTGAACGGCAGACGGATAGTGTTGGCACAAGTGGACGCAATGAAACGGATGTCGTCACGGGTGATATAATTATCCTTGAATGCCTGCCAGAAGGCGGCCGTATCGTCCGGACCTATCATTTGCTTGAACATAAGATCGATCATCCATCCACTGTTTGTTTTCTGGAAGCCGAACATATAACCCTCCGGATTAAGCCAGTTGCCAAGATTTGTTCCGGTAATATACAACTTGGTGCCGTCCGGTCTGACCAGGTTTTCGCCGTCCACACGCACAAAGCGTCCGGATGCCGACACTGTGATGACAGACACACAAAGCATCAGAAAAGACAGAATTCTTCGCATTTACGTAAGTTTTAGAATAAAAGCCACCCACGGCCGCAATCCACGGAGTTTATGTCACGCGGCTTATCGGTCGCAAGCGGCTTCAACTTAATTATTCAGCTTATTATGTTATTTTTGAAAAACTCTCACATAATCAACTTCCATTGTTGCCGGAAGACAGCTTTCGTCAACACCCTGAAGACCGCCCCACGAGCCGCCCCATGCAAGATTGAGTATAACATAGAACGGTGCGTCGAAAGGCCAGGCGTCGTTACCGGTGCCGTCATTGTTATAAGTAAGCAACTGCTGTCCGTCAACATAGAACACCATTTTCTCGGATGTCCATTCAAGAGCATACTTGTGGAAGTCCGAATAAGCAGTGGCAACAGAAGTACGGGCACTCTCTATCGCTGTTCCACCGTTGTTGTACTTGTTGCAATGGATTGTCGATACTACAACATTCGGATCATATCCCACCGACTCCATTATGTCTATCTCACCATCGCCAGGCCATGTTGTAAAGTTGACAGGCATCATCCAGAATGCAGGCCATGTGCCCTTTCCTTCCGGCAGTTTGATGCTTGCCTCGATATAACCATACTTCCAGCCCTGATTGCGTTTTGCATATATACGTGCCGACTTGATGTCATTGCCATCTTTATACAGGTTTATCTTCAGTGTTCCATTAGACACTTCGGCAACATCATTACCCTTTACATAACTCTGCAACTCATTGTTCACGAAACCCGGACCGGCCACTTCAAAGGTCCAGTCGCTGCTAAGTTCAGTTCCATCAAACTCGTCATTCCACACAAGCGAATAGCCGTCCGGAGCAACAATCTCCGTATCATTTGATATTCCAGCCTGATTGACCTTGACTGCACGGCGTGTTCCGCCACACCATACTATAACTTCGCCACTGCGTGCTTCTGTATCTGTGTTTTCCTGCACCGTTACAGTAAGAGTCTCGTTTTGCTTTACCGAACCGTCTGGTGTCACCGTCAGCCAGTCAACAGTAGCATAAGCGGCAAATTCACGGTTGGTCGCCACATCCACAGTGAACGATGTTGCTCCGGCATCAATGTCTTTCTCCGTTACCGACAGCGTCACCTGCTGGTTGTCCGGTGCAAAAACCGTCTCCCGCTCATCGCTGCAGGACGCCATTCCAACAGCCGCGGCAAAAAATATGCTTAATATCATTTTGGTCTTCATTTTTCCGTATTTTAAGAACGTTTGTTATTATAACTTTGTTTCACCTTTTCTTTTTCTTCCGACTAAACCCTGGTTTGCAAGAGAACGTCTTCCGTTTCCCCACCAGACGTATTCAGGGTTATGAAAAATGTCTCTTAAGATTCAAAAGACGTCTCTTGCACAAACAAGGTTGTCGATACATTAAAAGAAAGGTTGATTCGTATTATTGTGCCGTCTTCTGCAACACGATGTTGTTTACAGTCACCGTGGTATTATCCTGACATCCGCCAAAGTCAAAGACAAGCATCAGTCCCTGAGACGCACCTATGGCCAACTTGGAAGCAGGAACCTTCAGTACATATTCCTCGTAAGGAGCAAGATCCACACGCTCTGCGAAGAAGAAGTTGTCAGCATCATTCGCACTATCTGTGAGTTTCACTGTCGCACCCTTGAGTTCCTTGTTTGACATCAGCGTGCAACTGAAGTCATAAGCTACATCCGCATCAGCCGGTATGCCAGTCTTAATCTTCACCTGAGCCTGCCACTGTTCGAATGTCGCTGACGGCAGTGTAATGGTGTAGTTGCCACCGTCCTTGACAAATCCAGGATCAGCTATTTGTGTCCAGCCCGGAGCATAATAGAACTCTGTCGAATAAGCATCTGTGTCGTCCACGTTCACCTTCCAGAGGTTATTTTCAGAATCATATGTATAAACTGTCTTGTCCTCATCCTCAGACGGTACGACTGTTCCATCGTCGTTGGCATGATCTTTCAGCACAATATCGCTCACAGTGACCTGTGTGTTTTCTGCGTTACCGCCGAAATCGAGCACCAAAGACACCTTGTCCATATCTATTCCTGGCATATCGCTCTTATAGAACACATATTCCTCATAAGCCTTAAGCTTGACAGTCTCCTGGAAATAGTATGTGTCGTCATCGCCGGTCTTCACAAGTTTCACAGTCACATTGTTGTGATCGGTATTCGATGTAAACTTACAGCTGAAGTCATAGTTCGATGCAGCGCTGGTACTCATATCGGTGAGGAACTTCACCTGAGCCTGCCATGTCTCGCTAGTAGCAGTAGGCAGACTTATGGTATAAGAGTTTCCGTCTGCTGTAAGTGTAGGATCAGCTATCTGTGTCCAGCCCGGAGCATAGAAGAACTCGTTGGTGAATGTACATCCTTTGAACATATTGAATTCACTGTCCGGATCAAATCCGTCAAAACTCTGTTCGTCAGCCTTGCTCGTAAGAATGTAATGCCATGCCACAGAACCGTCATCATAAATGAGCACAAGCTTCGAGCCAGTTATGCTCTCGATGCGGAATTCCGGTTTGTTATACTGATTGTCGCCGGATACATACGGGAACAATGTCTGATCATCAAGCACAAGATATACGTCGTTGCCACGGCCCTCTATCTTGTATTGTGCTGTCTGTTCCTGTACGGCTGCGTCAAAATCATCTCCGTTACCCGGATTTTCCGGGAAAAGTGTACATCCGTTGTTCACAAACACGAGACCGTCAGCACCTGGATTATAAGTATATGTGCCATCGGCAGTAAAGGTTACTTCATCGTCATAAAGACCAGTGCCCTCCTTCTCATTAGGTGCGGCAGAGAACCATCCGAGTCCGTCACTGCCGGATTCACCACATCCGAGGTGTCCCTCTTCGCTCTTTGCTATGCGCCAAGTCTTGCCACTTAGCATTGTAGCATACATATCGTAATCGACAAGAGAATTATCAATATGGAAAGTCACAGAACCTATGCCCTGGCTGAATCCGTTGCGGTTGCCCACCCGATATTTCAAAACATAATCGCCGGTATTGGCAAAAATTTTCTTCAATTCGTTCTGGGTTGAATAAGGATTGGTGCTTTCCCAGTCCATGATCCATATAGGATAGACGCCGTTACCCTCAAGTTTGAACGTCGCCTGATTTATTGTCTGGTCAACGTCAACGGTCACCTTTGCATCCTCTGCGATAGGGAGTCCGTTTTCGTTCACACCCTCGAAGTCGTCGGGCGAGCACGATGCGAGTGACATTGCCACTGCGGCAAACGCGCCCAATATATAATTAAGCTTTTTCATAATTTGTCACTGTTATTGTTGGTTTAATAATTGTTCTGCGTCAGAGTACCCTGTGCAGCGTCTATCTCTGACTGCGGTATCGGCAGATACTTCTTCGACTCGCTCCATGTATTTGTGCGGTAACCGTACTGATCGGGCACAAGTGTTGTCGCAGCCTTTCCTGTACGCACAAGGTCCCAGTAGCGTTTGCCTTCGCCCACAAACTCAAGGTGGCGTTCGTTGATTATGTTGTCAATCGTCGCACTTACATGATCGGTAAGTCCCGAACGGTTGTGCACAAGATTCAGATACGATTCAGCCAATCCTGTATCACCGCCAGTGCGGAGCAGGAGTTCTGCAGCGTTGAGGAGTGTTTCCGCATAACGATAAACGCGCAGGTTGTTGTTGAAGTTCAGGTCACCATCAGCTGCCTGATCCTTGTTGTTATCCGATTTTGCGATATACTTGCCAAGGAAGTAGCCAGTGTCCTGATAGCGATGCTCGTAAGTGCCGTGTGCGTTGGCGTCGAAGCATGTCACATCGCGGCGCTGGTCGCCGTTGGCGAACATCTGGAATGTCTCCGTACGTACAGGAGCGAATCCCCAGCCGTTTGTCACACCACTGTTGTCACCGGCGTTGGCAGCCCAAGCGCTCGGACTGATGAGACGCGGCAGAACCGTACCACCGGAAACGAGTGGAGAGTTCCACGAACGTACAGCGTTGTCATCCTTATAATTCACTTCAAAAATCGACTCTATGCCCCACTCTCCGCTTTCCTCGAATATTGCGGCATAGCTTGGCATAAGATCGTACTGCTGGCTGCTGATTATTTCATCCATATATTCCAAAGCCTTGTTATAGCGGCTTTCGTCGTTCTTATACATCACCATTTCGGCATAGAGCATGTAAGCCATGGCCTGTGACACCTTGCCTACATTGTCCTCGCCCACCGAGTCTTCCCACTTCATAGGAAGAACATTCATATTGATGACATCCTCCAGGTCAGCTATCACCTTGTCGTAAACTTCGTCGGCAGCCAACTGCTCTGCAAGATAAGGGAATTCCAGATTCTCCATATAGAAAGGAATATTGCCCCAGAACTTCCACAGATTGCAGTAGTAATAAGCTCTCAGCACACGTGTCTGTGCTATCCATGAGTTGCGTTCGTCCTCGCTGATGTTGTCGCCAGCCCATCCTATGTAAGTCAGCACGTCGTTGCAGCGCTTTATTCCGCTGTACTCGCATGTCCATAGTCCTGACATACAGTTCTCCGGATTGGCGTCATAGTTCATCATGAGATGCCAGAACTGGTTGTCGGTACTGCTTGAACCACCCGGCCAGATGTCGTCGGCCATAATGTCGCTCATGATGTTTATGGGGTTGTACTGGTTCATTGCCCAGTCCGGCCACTGCAACGGTGCATAGGCAGAGATAAGGGCTTCGTACACATGATCCCTTGTTGTGAAATACTCCTCTATAGGATTGGACGTTGGCGGAGTGACATCCAGAAAGTCGTCGCTGCAGCCCGAAAACGTCAGTGATGCGGCTAAAAGCATGCCGGCATATATATTGAACTTTTTCATTTTTATCTTGTTTTAAGATTTCTCCGGTTTCCGGGTTACAAGGTCCGGGAGCCATCGCTCCGCGGTCCTTTCGCCCTTCGCCGTCAAAACATTGTTTAAGTTTAGAATTCCAGGTTGAAGCCTATACGCCATACTCGGGCCTGTGGATACACACCGTAGTCAACGCCGAGTGACGTTCCTCCTGAAGATATCTCAGGATCAAAGCCGTGATATTTTGTGAATGTGAGAAGATTTTCTGCCGAAACATACAGTCTGAGTCTGTTGATAAACACATTCTGTGTGATCTTGGCAGGCACTGTGTAACCCAGTTCGATGTTCTTCAGGCGCAGGTAAGAGCCGTCATACACGTAGAGATCTGAAGATTTCCAGTTGTCTGAAGAGTCGCCCACGATGAAGATCGGGTATTTGTTAGATGTGCCCGGGCCAGTCCAGCGGTCGAGCATCCATGACGGCAGGTTGCTTGAGTTGATGTCTATACGGCGTGTTGCGTCGAACACATCGTTGCCGGCAGTACCCTGCCACATCATGTTGAAGTCGAATCCGCGCCATGCAGCCGAGAAGTTCACGCCGAAAGTCCAGTCAGGCATACCCTTGCCTATCTTCGTACGGTCGTTATCATCAATCACACCGTCATTGTTGATATCCACAAATCTCACATAACCCGGTTTTGCATCCGGCTGTATAGGAGTTTTTCCGTCAGGACCAACATAAGAGTCTATCTCCTCCTGTGTCTGGAATATGCCGGCTGTCTTCAGTCCGTAGAAATAAGGGAACGGTTCGCCGTTCATGGCGCGTGTGATGGTTCCCACACCCTGGAACGAGTCGTAGGCAGCCCAGCCCGTATCGTTTCCGAGTTCCACAAGTTTGTTCTTCAGATAAGAAGCGTTGCCTCGTATGCTGAACTGTGCGTCAGACACATGGAACTTATAACCCAGTTCGAACTCAACGCCGGAGTTCTCCATCTTGCCCACGTTGCCGATAGGCTTTGTCTCTCCAACGTAAGAAGGTATGGCCATTGTCATAAGCATGCCATTGGTCTTCTTCTTATAATAGTCAACAGTGAATGTGAGGGCGTTGTCCATGAATCCGAAGTCAAGACCTATGTCTGTCTGTTCCGACTCCTCCCACTTGAGGTCAGGATTTGAAAGTCCGTTTGCCTTCACACCGTTTATCACAGACTCACCGCGTCCGAGTATGTAGTTGTTGCCCGTAGATGTGAAGACAGCATAGCGGAAGTCGTCGATGTTCTCGTTACCGTTCTTACCCCAGCTGGCACGGAGTTTCAGGTTTGACAGCCACTGCGGAGCGTTCTTCATAAACGGTTCGTTGGTAATGTTCCATCCGATAGAGAATGAAGGGAATGTAGCATATTTGTTGTTTGTACCGAAACGGCTCGAACCGTCACGGCGCACTGTTGCCTGGAACATGTAGCGCTCAGCGTAGTTGTAGCTCAGACGGGCAAACATAGACGACAGTGTGTGCGGATTTGACGGGCCACCCCATCCGTCGCGCTCGCCGTTCTCAGCCAGACCCGACGCGAAGTTGATGTAAGGCTTGTTGAGGTCGATGAGGTTCCAGCGGCTTGCACCGAGTGTCCAGCCGGTGTTCTTCATAGCCGACTGTCCGAGCACTACGTTGAATGTGTGGTCGCCGAAGGTCTTGTCGTAGGTCAGCACGTTCTCGAGCTGCCATACGGTGCCACGGTCGCTCTCCTGCGATGCACTTGTGTGAGTGGCCTTGTTGTTGGTTGTGAGATAATACAATATAGTGTGGCTCTCATTGCCCCAGAACGACATGTCGGCTCCATAAGATATGCGGTACTTCAATCCGTCCCACAACTGCAGTTCGGCAGCGAAGTTGGTGACGAACTTATGACTCCAGTTCTGTGCTCCCGGCAGCGAGAGTGCGGCCAGCGGGTTCACCATTTCGTTGTATGTAGTACCGGCGATGGTGTACGGATCACCGTTCGGCGAGAGTATCGGGCCGGGATAGTCGGGCTGTGTCTGACGGTAGAACTCATCCTGAGCATCGGCAGCCGCGCCCGTAAGAGTAGGTGTAAGAATTGGCGAAAGCGAGAGAGCCGAACCCAGCGGAGAACCCCACTGCGAGTTGGCGTCGATGCTCTTCGACTTCACACGTGCGTAAGAGAGGTTAACGGTGATGTCGAGTTTGTTGAGCCAGTTGCGCTCCTTCGACATGTCGAACATGTTGTACTTTGTGTTGCTGCGCAGCGAGAGGCGCTGATAGTTGGAACGATCGAAGTTGCCGCCGATGATACCTTCCTGCTCATAGTAGCCCATTGAGAGATAATAGTTCACTTTGTCCGAAGCTCCGCTGATGGTCACATCGTGGTTTGTCACCGGTGCGTTGTCGTTGAACAGTTCGTCCTGCCAGTCGGTTCCGTCGGTGATTACGTTGCCCATTGCGTCGGTGAGATGATACGGATCTGAATACAACGGCTTCATGCCGGCATTGATGTATCCTTCGTTCATCATTACTGCATACTCTGTGGCGTTGAGCACGTCGCGCTTGCGCCATTTGCTCTGCCATCCGTAAGAGAAGTTGTAGTTCACCTTCACCTTACCCTTCTTACCTGATTTTGTGGTGACGAGCACAACACCGTTGGCGGCACGCGCACCATAGATAGCTCCCGAAGCTGCGTCCTTGAGCACCTCGATGCTCTCGATGTCGCTCGGGTTGACATAGTCGAGGCCGCCCTCAATAGGCATACCGTCGACAATATAAAGCGGATCTGAGTTGTTTATGGTTCCTATACCACGCACACGTATCTGCGCTGCGGCTCCCGGCTGACCTGACGATGATGTGACAGTCACACCGGCTGCGAGACCTTTAAGGGCGTTATCCATACGCACAGGCGCTGTGGTGGCCAGGTCGTCGGCCGACACTTTTGCGATTGATGCTGTGACGACGCTCTTTTTCTGCACACCGTAACCCACGACAACCACTTCGCCAAGCATCTCGTTGTCCTCATGCATCACTATGTGCATGCCGGCGGCGGCTTTTGTCTCGATAGTCTTATAACCTATGTACGAGATAGTGATGGCACTGCCCTCCGGCACCTTTGCTAACTTGAACTCTCCGTTTATATCGGAGAAAACGCCGTTCTTGCTTCCTTTCTGGAAGACAGACGCT
Organism: uncultured Prevotella sp.; assembly: GCA_900553465.1. Taxonomy (GTDB): domain Bacteria; phylum Bacteroidota; class Bacteroidia; order Bacteroidales; family Bacteroidaceae; genus Prevotella. The sequence continues at coordinate 3,608 of USDT01000047.1, read as the reverse complement.
CCAATTATCGGTTCGCCCAAATCGTCAACGATCGTACCGGAGCAGACAAACTCCTGCGCGTACATTGCCGTTGACACCAACGAAACCAATAACGTCAGAATGAAAGATTTAAATTTTTTCATAAAGTTTATTACTTTTGGTTTTGTTTAGGTACGTTCATGAATTAACCGTCGCAAATTTATTGATTAAAAAAATCAGAAAAAAGCGCACAAATACAAAAAGTGGATTACAAAGGCCCTATATAAAAACGGATTTGCCTGAAAACCAATATCTTACAAAAACGAGGCTTTCGCAAAAAAGTGGACGCAAGATAACCGCCATACGCCACACAAAAGGCGGAAAAACCACGAAAAATGAGTTGTGACTCTATCGTGAGGACACCGTGAAACGGCATTTCCGGCACCTGAGAGGCGACATAACCGCTACATGGCGCAGAGACAACGGAAGCGTCAGTGCGGAGGCATCGGATGGATGCGCAGAAACGGCTTTAAGGTACAACGGCTGAGGAATGGCGGAGATGAATATTCATACATACGCGCTATGAAACATGCAGACAACGGAATTCTGAAAAACAGAAACTGCATGACATTCCGCGTGCTCACACAACATGGCGGAGGAGTCACAGCTACTCCGTTTGCAGGTTATGTAGGGATGCAACGGTGATAGGGGTGTAAACCATTGCGGCATCAATCCCGGATAGGCGTTGTTATCTTAAGCAGAAAGAGAAGCCAAAGGGTGTAGTTACAGATTTTCAGTATCCTGCGGTTTTCCCGCTTGAGTTTTCAGTTCTACCCCAAAAAATAAGAGAGAATTTGTGCGCGGACTCTCCCTCGGACGCAAATACGCGAGAAATAAGAGCCTTACGCAAAATCTTGAATATCAAAGACTTGTGTCAAGAACAGATTTTCCGACCGTGCGAAATGCACCATTTCAGCACGTGATATGGCCCATATCAGGGCCTGAAACAAACGATATCACACCCTGAAACAGACGTAAACGGAGGCTGATATGGGCAAAATCGGAACGCAGAACCAGCCGCCCGGCACTCCACAACAGGATATACGACAAGACGCTACGGGCCGGAACAGGCTTTATCGCATCATGTTCGGCAAATTCTTACATCTCTTTTGCGATTTTATTTTGTCAAAAAAAAGTCAAGAAAAACTGTAAGTTCGTCGTCCGAGTTTTCTTGAAAAACGCCCATATGACGTAAGGAAACACACGTGAGACAGGACCCTTCTTGCGGTGAAGATTCGTCAATGGCGGCAACGTGAATTTATTGTTATGTGAGCCGCAGTGCCGCCTCAACTCACAGCAAACGCACTACGGCAGGCAGGAAAACAAAAGTCCGCCTGCCACCGCACATGGCGGAGCAGACGGACACAGAATTTTTCATCATGCGACAACGTCATAGCCAGTCGGCCAATTCGTATCTCACAAGCACGGTGTATGTCTTTTTTATGGTGCGGTAAGTATCTGCCGGCGATGCGCCCGAAGCCATTACGTTGGTCTGAGTCAAGGGCATCGGCATTCCGGCACCACTCCCTTCCACAATGCGCATCACACGGCCGAGTCTGCATCCTGCGGCCGAAGCCATATATTCGGCCTTGTTGCGTGCGGCCTTGAGGGCTTCGGTGCGTCCTTTCTCATGCCATTCTGCCATGTTCTGGTTCTTCAGCTCACCTATATACATGGCGTTGATGCCGCGCGTGTCGAGCCCCTTGCGTATGCGTTCGATGGTCTCGAAGTCACTGAGCGTTATGTCCAGACGCTTCGACACGAGAAAGTCCATGCCGCGCTCGCGCCATGTGTTGCCTATCTCCTCGGTGCGCACAGCGTCCGCAGGCACTCCGGCGTCTTTTATGACACGCCTCACCTGCTGCTCGATGACATCGAGCGGCACCTTGGTGGCGAAATCTTCCGGCTTCGACTTGCCGTCGAATTCCTCCTCGAAGTATTCTTTCATCTCGATGATGTAGTGTATCTCGTCCGGCACGATTTCCACTTCGGCCGTACCGCTCACCTCAATGTAGCGGCCCTCGTCGCCGGCAAAGGCCTGTAGCGACAGCAGCATCATGGCTGCGATGAACAACAATCGTCTCATATCTGTTTTATATTCATTAATTGTTCGCTATTCCGTCAGCCGCACACGTCATCCCTCACACGAGAGCATCTCCACAAGTTCGTCCTGAGTGGAGGCCACGAGCAGCTGGTCCTCAAAACCTGGGCGTATCACTCCCGACTGCTTCATGCTGTCGAGCATGGTGAGGAGCGGATTCCAGAAGCCCTTCATGTTGTAGAGAATGACACGCTTGCGATGATAGCCTATCGACGCAGAGGCCACCACGGTGAATATCTCGTCGAGCGTGCCCACGCCTCCGGGCAGTGCCACGAGCACATCACTCTTGGCGAGCATTATGTCCTTACGGTCGCTCAGGTTGTCGCACATTATCTTCACATCCACATGGTCGGACGTGCGTCCGCCCTTCTCCACTATGGTGGGCACGGCTCCTATGCACAGTCCGCCGGCTTCGTGCACCGCGCGGGCCACGCACTCCATGAGCCCCAGATTGCATCCGCCGAACACCAGCGTGTGGCCGTTGCGGCCCATCCACTCTCCGAACCGGCGGGTGAGTTCGAAGAAATCGGCATCAATGTCGGCGTTGGCCGAACAAAAAACTCCTATATGCATAAATCTGTCTTTTTTGAAATCATTGTCAATACGCCACCATTCAGGGGACGATAACACACAAAGATATTAATTATTTACTGATATACAATAAAATAGATGATTATATTTTGTATTGTCTGCCTTTTGCAGTAACTTTGCACCCGGATTCGGGATAAAGACCAAAACTATTGCGTGCGACATTATCGCACAGCACTCCATTTATTTCATTCACAAACAACACAGCATTGAAAACATTTGAAGAATTAGGCGTAAGCGAGGAAATACGCCGCGCCATCACAGAACTCGGATTTGAGCACCCGATGCCTGTACAGGAAGAAGTGATTCCTTTTTTGCTCGGCAATGGTAACGACGTGATTGCCCTGGCGCAGACGGGAACAGGCAAGACAGCCGCTTTCGGCATTCCGCTTCTGCAACGCATCAATCCCTCAGACCGCACAACACAGGCGCTCATACTGAGTCCGACACGTGAGCTGTGCCTTCAGATAGCAGACGACCTGAAGAGTTTCGCAAAATACATCAACGGAATAAACATCGTGGCCGTATATGGCGGCACATCAATCATAAACCAGATACATGCACTGAAACACGGTGCTCAGATCATCGTTGCAACCCCAGGACGACTCATCGACCTGATGAACCGCGGCGCGGCAAAGCTGGACAACGTGAGCAACGTGGTGCTCGACGAGGCCGACGAGATGCTCAACATGGGCTTCTCGGACAGCATAAACGAGATATTCGAGGGCGTACCGCAGGACCGCAACACGCTGCTCTTCTCGGCAACGATGAGCAAGGAGATTGAGAAAATAGCCCTTAACTACCTGCACGACCACAAGGAGATTGTGGTGGGCTCGCGCAACGAGGGTGCGGAGAACGTCAACCACATATATTATATGGTGAACGCCAAGGACAAGTATCT
>USDT01000046.1 GCA_900553465.1 uncultured Prevotella sp. | reverse complement strand
TGACAATTATTTATACAGTACTTCGCAATATACTGTTAAGGCTGTGCAGGAGCTGGCACATGCCGCTTACGGAATTTAGTTAGGAGATGCAGTGGCAATGAGATTGCTCAAAACAATTGGTCTGACACTTTTATTGGCAGTGGGAATGCAGCTGTGTGCTGCTGCCGAGAAGCAGGAAGCATTTTATACGGGTGAAAAAATCAAGGGATATGACAAGGGCAGCTTTGTGGTTCTGGAAGAGGATGATATTAATTTCCGCAGTGCCGCCGAGGATGGCAATGTTTTAAAGGTGCTGCCGCATCATTCGCTGCTGCGTGTTATCCGCCAAAGCGGTGACTGGCTGGAGGCCGAATCGGACGGTGTGGACGGCTTTATCTATGCGCCCTATACTGTTGCCGGCAATAGGGATGAGCTGACGCAGGACGATTTTGCTCTTGGCTATGCCGCACTCGGACAGCAGTTTGACGAGCAGGAGGCCAAGGAACGCCTGGGTGTCGTCAAGCAGGAGAAAATAGATAAAAAGCGTAAGCAGATAAACTATACATTTGATGGTGCCGTAATCAGTGTTGCCCGCAAAAAAAAGGCTGTGGAGGCAATCCGCGTAGTCGATCCCAAATATATTACAATGCGCGGCGTAAGTATTGGACATCTATAGTTTTCTTTTTAAGATAATAAATTAAATAAACAAGGAAATTGACAAATAATAACTGTATTAAGAACCAAAATGTACCCAATAAAGGCTCGTATTGTCTCATCTGGCATATTATTCTGAATGCAAACAACTTAAATGTATGTAGATCAATTATATTTCCATCAGATATATGATATTTAATCAGAATATTATGTATTGACAATAAAAGTAATGACCATATAACAAAAGGTACATACAAACTTTTTATCTTTCTATATGCAAATTTTCCAAAACTATATTTATCAACACTAAAGAAATATCCTGAAAAGAAAAAGAATAATGGCATATGCCATTTATAAATAAATGTTGCTAATAAAGTATCATGTGAAACCGCATGACCGACAACCATCGCTATTATTGCAATTCCTCTTGCTATACTTACAGCCTTGTCTTTTTTTTGCATTTTATCACAAAGTGCTATGTTCAACTTCTATCAAAAAACTTATTCACATCACACGTTATTCTAAACCTAATGTTACAATAACAAAATTCGATATATAAGCGCAAGCCTTTGCTCCTATATTTTATGTTATCGGGGGTGTTTCCTTCTATCTTCCTTTATCTACCAATGCAATAATACTCAAACCCATTCTGCTTGAGTTCCTCGGCATCGTAGATGTTGCGACCATCGATGATGAGAGGATTCTTCATCGACTTGTTCACGACACCCCAGCTAGGCAGGCGGAACTGCTTCCACTCGGTGAGCATGAGCAGGGCGTCGGCGTCGAGCACGGCATCGTACATATCAGTGGCGTAATAAACCTTGTCACCGATGCGACGGCGACACTCGTTCATTGCCACGGGATCGTAAACGCGGACGGTACAGCCGGCTTCGAGCAGGAGGCTAATGGTGACGAGGGATGTAGCCTCACGCATATCGTCGGTCTCCGGTTTGAATGCCAAGCCCCACATAGCGATGGTCTTTCCCTTGAGATCGCCGCCATAGTATTTTGAAAGTTTGTTGAAAAGCACGTGCTTCTGGTTCTCGTTCACTTCCTCAACAGCTTTCAGCACGCTCATATTGTAGCCGTTCTTCTCGGCGGTCTTGATGAGAGCCTTCACATCCTTGGGGAAGCATGAACCACCGTAACCACAACCCGGATAGAGGAACTTGCTACCGATGCGCACGTCAGCACCTATACCTTTACGCACCATATTGACATCGGCGCCCACCAGTTCGCACAGGTTTGCGATGTCGTTCATGAAGCTGATACGTGTGGCGAGCATTGAGTTGGCTGCGTACTTGATCATCTCAGCCGAAGGTATGTCAGTGAATATCACGCGGAAATTGTTGAGCATGAACGGGCGATAGAGCTTTGACATGAGTTCCTTTGCCTTCTCCGACTCCACACCTACAACCACGCGGTCGGGGCTCATGAAGTCCTTGATTGCCGCACCCTCCTTGAGGAACTCAGGATTACTAGCAACATCGAACGGGACATCAACGCCGCGCTTTTCCAGTTCCTCGCGTATGACAGCCTTCACCTTCTTCGCCGTACCAACAGGAACGGTGGATTTGGTTACGAGCACAGTGTATTTCTTTATGTTCTGACCGAACTCACGCGCTACGGCCAGCACATACTGCAGGTCGGCACTGCCATCTTCATCAGGAGGAGTGCCCACGGCGCTAAACACGATATCCACGTTGTCGAGACAACTCGTAAGGTCGGTGGTGAAATTGAGGCGTCCCTCGTGGTGGTTGCGCAGAACCATCTCGTCGAGTCCCGGCTCATAGATCGGCACCTGGCCGTTCTTCAGTGAGTTGATTTTCTCTTCATTCACGTCAACGCATGTCACGTTTACTCCCATCTCTGCGAAGCATGTGCCGGACACCAGTCCGACATAGCCTGTACCTACAATTGCTATATTCATAAGTCTATGTTTGTGTTTTTATATTTCCGTTGTTATAAAATTATCTTCTGTTTTGTGCGCGGAGCACCCGCATTGCCTTAACATACCCGGCCTGATGCTGTTTTGCCGGGTATGTAATGTCGGCGCATATATGAATGTGCGACGCGGATAAACCGCGCACACACTTAATCAAAGCTTCACTGTATCGAACTTCACCTTGCCGATGATTCCCGAAGGCGGCAGAGGAGTTTTGGCATTGAGGTGATTGACAAACAGGTATGTCTCGCGCTCGCTCTCAGGCAGATTCATATCGCCCACGATGCGGTTGACCCACGTGTTCACCACTTCCACCTTAACGTCGTTGCGTCCGTCCTTCACGAAGTCAGTCACATCGAGTCTGTAAGGCGCTGTCCAGACGCCGCCGGCATATTTGCCATTGATATAGACCTTTGCCATAGTGCCCACATTGTCGAACGCCATGAACATGTGTTCACCGCGTCCTGCACGGTCGAGATCGACAGAGGTAGTGTATGTGGCGGTGCCGGAGAAATAGCGGATGCTGTCGTTAGTGTTGTCAGAAAGATTGTCGAGCGTCGCCATCCGTACCGGTGACGGAGTCTTGAACGCACTTTCGAACGTCACGTCCCATTCGCCTGTTGCCTCCTGCGTGCGCAATGGTGCGGGATAGTTGGCCTCGAGCGTCGTTGCCGAAGGCTCACCTTTCTCGCGGAACACCACGAAAACGCACTCGTTCTTCTCAAGCTTCATCGGCACCACCGTGGTCTTCTCCTCCTGACGAAAGGCGGGCAACTTGCGTATGACGCCCGTCACGGGATCCCACAGTTCCGGCTGCTTGCCCGTGACGCGGAACGCCACGTCCATAGTAAGCGTACGGTTGTCCTGATTGGAGAGGATGTATATGTCGGTGTCGCCATCTTTCTGATGGCCCTGATATACGTTCATTCCGTCGGGTACCTTGCAGTCGGGCACATAACCCAGCTGCGCGAAGAGCGTCTCGAAGTCGAGGCCGTCGCATATCATGCCCTTGCCATAGCGGCGCTGCTTCACGTTCACGCCGTCAACATCGCCCCATATTCGCGCTGTCATCTCCTTCACCCTGCGATCGGCCTCGGGCTGGTTCTGGAGGCTCGGCGAGCGTTCCGGTGCGGGGCCCATGACAATAGCGCCGTCGAGTATGAGCCGCTCTATCTTCTCAAGCAGTTCCGGACGCATGGTCTTCAGACGCCGCGGCAGCACCAGTACCTTGAACTGCACTCCGTGGGGCAGAGTGAGCATGCCATCCTTAACGGTCATGTCGCGCATGATAACCTCGGCGTTCATGTGCTCAAACTGATAGCCTGCGGGTATCCACGGCTCCATGATGCCCACCATGCGCGGCGCGTCCTCGCCGATGAAATAGGCCACATCGGCCTGATACCATCCCTGACGCATCATGTAATTGCAGCGTTTGATGTATTGTGTGTAAAGGTCCATGTGCTTGAACCACGTGTTGTTGCGGTTGAACTCTGTGCCGAACCATGCGTTGGAACCCGGCAGGCGGTCTTCTGACGGCTGCGAGATGTAGAGATGAAGCACGGTGTTGTTCACTCCATAGGTGAAGAAACGGTCCATGCGCTGCTTCAGACTCGAAGGCGTACGCACGAACGAGGGACCGGCACTTGTGCTTGTCTCAGACGATGTGAGTTTCTTGCCGTAGATGTGGGCGCACGATGTAGCCAGACGGTTCTCGATGTCGCCCAACGGCGGATCGGCCCAGAACTCGCCTCCCACCTCGTCGGCCTGTCCGCCGTACTGCAGGAACTCGCCGGGGAAGCCCCAGTGACCGTAATTCTCAAGCCAGGTGGTAAGTCCGTGCTTGTGTGCCACCTCACGGCTGCCGCCCACATAGTCGTAGGATATCTTGTCGGCCACGAGACGGCGCAGATCCCAGAGGAATGCGTCGGAGTCGTGCTGGCTGCCCACCACAACACCGCTGAGAACAGGCAGATAAGGCACAGGATCGTAGCCGTAACGCTCCTTGAATACAGGAATCATGTCGTCGGTGAAGTTCTGTCCACCAACCTCGTAGCTGTCCTGCACGAGGAGTTTGAACGATTTGCGTTCGTCGGCCGGTATGCGGCGGAGTATCTCGCCTATGTATGCATCGAAGTGCTCTTCGGCGTGTTTGCGGCTCAGTTTGTCCACCTCATATCCCGTGGCGTCGGGGCATGCCGGCTCGTTCACTACGCCGGTGGGTGTCATGCCCGTGCGCAGTACGGTCCACTCGCCTTCAGGCACATCCCATGTCAGCGTGCCGTCTGCCGTCATCTTGTCCGACAGGTCGATCACCTGTCCGGGCTGCACGGCCATGCTGCGGTCGTCGGCCTGCGGCTGTTCGCGCCACAGATATTCGTCCCATGCCGGCACTTCGCTCTGGAACAGTTTAGCGAGCGACTTCTCCTTGTAACGCTCCACACGCGGCACTGACGAGAGCGCTAGCTCCGCTATGCCTGCTCCTGCGCCTACCGAGCGGAACACCACGCGATAGGAGTCGGACTTCACCGGGTCGAAGCTCATCGCCACGTCGGCATAAGGGTCGAAGCCAACCTTCTTCCAGTCGCGTGTTCGGTTGATATTGAACCGGCTCACCGTCTGATAGCGTCCGTCGGCATCCATAGCCTGCAACTCCACATCGGTGTTGATGGATGCGGGCGCAGGACGCACCACGATGCTGCGCGCCGTGAACCAGTCCTGAGGATTGATTTCTATGATATATTCGCCATTGGTGGCGAAGCGTACGTCTGTAGAATTATCGCCGTCGGTCAGAGCCGTAAGATCGCCCATAGAAGGTACGGCAGTGATGCTGGCGTTGGCTGTGGTGAGCACCGTGCCGGCAGGTGTGGGATTGGGAAATGCCACCACCTTCACGTCCTGAAACTTATCGGCAGGCTGCGGCAGCCTCACTGTCACCCGTCCGGGGCCTTTCACCACCGTGCGCGAGCTGTTGAGATAGCGCATGGTCTGGCCGGCCTTTATCCACGGACCGCCCGACTGGCTCCAGCCCGGCGAGTTGAACATACCGATGTCTATGCCAAGTTCAGTGGCCTTCTTCAGCGCAGCACGGGTGATGTTCCACCACTCGTCGCTCATAAATTCCACCTTGTACTGGCTGTTGGGATCACCCGTGCCGGCTCCGCCTATGTTTGCCACGAACGCGCGGTTGATGCCAGCCGCCTTCATGGCCTCAAGGTCTTTTTCGACGCCCTCCTTCGAGATATTGCCTTCAATCCAGTACCAGTAGGTTCCGGTCTGCACCGAGGAAGGCGGCGTCACAAATCCGGCCTCTCTTTTGTCTGCCGCCGCACATCCCATCAACAGTGCCGAGGCACCGGCCAGGAAGGCGCGCGTCAGTAGTCGTTTGTTTTTCTGTGTCATTTGGTTACGTAATTTTTTATAAGCTTGTAGATTAATAAATTCAGTCCTTGCCCGCCGGCTCTATCATGTCAGGATGCACCGTAGCCATGGCCACAGCTATCACTCCCTGCACTGCCACGACAACACAACGCGACCGCTTGCCGGGCACACGCATCAGTATGCCTTCGAGTCCGGCAAACGGACCTCCGGTGATGCGCACAGCGTCGCCGCGTTTCATGTCGAGCTGTCCGGGGCTGAACCATACGAGCTGTTCGTCGAGCGATCCGCTTACGGCGATGAACTGCTGCATCTGCCGTTCGGGAACCATGACCGGCTCGCGACTCACACCCCTGTCGCGCATGATGTAATGAAGATATGGCATGTTTTTTTTGAGTGTTGCTATCCTGTCCCTGGTGGTTCTTACAAACAGTAAGTCGCGTATTACGGGAATAAGTTTCGGTGCGGTGCGACGCTGGTTGCTGCGTGCGTAGCGCATGGGGATGAATGTCCTGATACCGTTTTCGGTCAGAGTCTTCTGTGCCATGAGGTTACGGCCGTATGTAGCACGCATGGCAAACCATTGTTCGTCTTCTATAAATTCGGGCATCTAATTAAACTAAATTTTAGCTAAAGGACACATCTCCGGGGCATTGGAAACCTCGTAAAGCACTGGTTTTCAATCACTTATATTATATAATAATATAAATAAGAAGTCTTTTGCGGACAAATCGCAGGCCGTTTCTGCGGCAGAAACATCTTATTCTTTGGCAAAAATAATAATTTTATTTGAAAAATAAAAACATTTCATCCCACAATGCTGGTTTAAAATCCGAACTAATGACATAAATCATGCAATACCGTCATTTCGTACGTAAACCAGCGGCGAAAAAGTATTTTACGAAACGGCAGACAAACAAGAAATTTACGTAAAATACATCAAGTATAAAAACTTATTTGTTAAAACAAAATCACCAGAAAGACCAATCAAGAGGACAGAGATACGCTTACGACGCAAAAACCAGAAAATATCAACATAAGAAAAGCTGCTGTTTATCAACGCATTGTGCTCATATAGCACTTCAATAAAGCACATTCCGGATTGCAATAAAGCACGTTTTACGCTGCGATATAGACTGTTTTGCATATCAAAACAGGTCATTCCGGAGCATAAAAAGGGCAACATGAGATCAGGAAAGAGAGTAATTTATGTGAGAATAATATATTTTCATGCATTTATATATACTATTCGCATAAGATTAAGACAAAAAAATTACGTCTACGACATCCTGCGTATGATTTTGCAGTAATGAGCAGACACAAATATTTTAAGTTAAAATAGTTAACGGAAAACCATGATAAAAACCATCACTTACATACTTTCTTGCTTACGTCATAGACAACAGTTCATTTCTCTCCGGCTGTGGGCGCCACGTCGGAAGCCGACGTTGGTGTGGTGTCAGCGGTAGTGTCGCCGAGAAAGCGACGCATATCGTCCAGTACACGTTCGCACGGCGGAGCTGAAGTGAAGGCCGTGTTCTTCTTCAGCAACAGTTCCACGTCGGCCACACTACCCGAATAACACGACAGTTCGTTGTGCCTCTGCGTGGAGTGAAGGCTCTGACGCGCTATCTCGTTCTCGCGTTCGCGTATCAGCAGGTTGCATATTTTCTTGAGCATAGGCACCACCACCTTGTCGAAAAGATGATGTCCCTGCACATAGAGATAGGTGGTGTCTGGCGTCACTCCGAGGCGTTTTATGTCGTCCTTCACTGCCTGCCAGCTCTGCTTTGCCGACGGATAGTGGCGCTGCAACTGGTCAACACGCCGCGCCACTTTGCGTCTGAGATTGCGCAGCGACGACTCAGTGTCATCGGGATTGAAGTGGCCCGTCTCTATGACGTGCAGGAAATCGCTTATGGTGAACTCACCATAATCGGGTGTGCGATAGAACCATACACTCCACACAAACAGGGGAAATATGGCGAGAGAGAACTCGCGGAAGTAGCTCTCGAAGTCGAATATGGCATGGTCGTTGAGTGTCACGGCCACACACACATCGTGGAGCGACGGCGCATAGCACTGCAGGTTCTCTATAGAATAAGCATAGGTGTGGAATATATAGGGGCTGTCTATTATAGTCTCCGACATCGGCGTGGCACGCTGTATAAGATAGTCGTAGTCGGCATCTACGCAAGCTATCATGTCGCGTCCCACCTTGCCGTTGAGCAGGCTCATCAACGCCGCCTTCTTGCCACGTTCGAGATGCGGCACACGCGAAGGCAGCATCACTTCAAAATAGCGGGTGGAGTCTTCGAAACGCGACAACACCGACCGCCAGAAAAACACATCGTCGTAGCTCTCGACGTAGGCCACGATGCGCCGGCGGGCCTTTTTGGAGGTCATGCGGTTGGCGGCCTCGAAGTAGCCCGACGACAGATTGTCTTTAAGTCTTTTGCTCATAGCGGGCGCATTTTGAAGGTTGTCAGATGGTGATATCCGTCACTTCGGTCACACGGTCGGCCCATCCGTTCATGATGACAGCCGGGCTGTGTGTTGCAAGAATTATCTGCACGTTGGGGTTCAGCTCCAGAACGATGTCGATGAGACGTTTCTGCCATTCGAAATGCAGGCTCACTTCGGGCTCGTCCATGAACAGTACGTAGCTGCGGTTGTCCTCCACCAGGACGGTGAGCATTATGGCGAGCATCTGCTTCTCGCCACTCGACAGCTGATAAGGCAGCAGCGTCTCGCCTATCTGCGTGAACAGAATCTCATTCTCCGTGCGTATTATCTTCTTACCGGTGGCCTCGAACAGATCGTCCACAAGGTCCTGGAAGCGTTTTTTCGGAGCCGATATCTCGCGCGCCTTTTCGGCAGCGTCGGGTCCGCCGTTCTGCAGAACGGATATTATACGGTTGCCCACGTTCACCTGATAATCGAGATATTTGCGCTGCAACTGGTAAAGCAGAAGATCCAGTTCGGTTGTAAGCGACGTTATGCTTGCATTCAGCTTGCTCATGGCCTCCACGTTTACGAGCGGCCGGTCCACCGATCTGATGATGTCGTAGCGTATCCATTTGGCGTCTTCGGGCACCACCTTTATTCTAACACCCTTAAGCATGTGGTTAGGGAACTCGCCTCCTGCGGCAAGTCCGCGCACCACTTTGTTGAGTATAGTGCTCTTCCCCACTCCGTTAATTCCGCTGAGTATGTTCACCTGGCGGTCGAGATTCCACACCACATGGTGCTTGCCGCTCCACAGCGAGTCTATCTCTATCTGTTCAATGTAATCGGCGTATTTCATATTCGTAGCGTTTTGAGGCCGGCATAAGGCTGCAACGGAGACGGCGCGGCTGTGCCGGCGATGATTGAAACAAATTATGATGATACATGCCGGACGCTGTGAACACGGGGCATAAAACCGTTCACAGGTTGCAGCATTATCAATAACAAAGATAAGAAATAATCGTCATAATGCGTGTTTTGCATCGAAAAAAAACACTTTTAACGACGTTTGGAGCCGTCGCAGAGAGTGCGACGGCCTGTAAGACAGTGCATGACAGAAATCATATCAGGACTTTTCGCCCTGCACCATACCTAAACAATCACTTTTATCTTGCGGTAATACTCACGGAACTCTGTGGGCGTGCATCCCTTCTTGCGTCTGAACATACGGTTGAAATTGCTCAGATTGTTGTATCCGCAGCGGAAGCTTATGTCGGCGACGGTGTCAGTAGTGTCAATGAGCATGCGCGTGGCGTAACCCATGCGTATGTCAATGATGTAGTCGCTCACGGTGCGTCCGGTGTGCAGCTTGAAGAAACGGCTGAACGCCGCCTCGCTCATACAGGCCAGCCCTGCAAGCGTTCCCAGCTTTATCTCCTCGCCGTAGTTGTTGTCGATGTAGTCCTTCACCTTCAGTATGCGGCGCGAGTCCTCACCCAAATTCACCTTGGCATAGCTCGTTGTGGCCAGTGTGCGTGCGCCCTCGCTACGCGACAGGATGTTGAGAATCTCCATAAACTGCATGAACGACGAAAATCCGTCCTTCACAGAACTGAGCGACAGTAACAGCGTATATACTTCCATGATGGCATCCATATGGAAACACATGCCGTTGCGCGCCATCATCAGCATGTTGCGTATGCGTGTGAAAGGGTTCTTGTAGAGCAGTCCGTCCTCCGAAAGATCGAAACGGAACTGCACCGTCACCTCGTGTATATTCTCGCTTGTGCACGTGTTCTGAAGCCATACGTGCTCGAGCTCTGTGCCGGTTATGAGTACGAGGTCGTACTCGCCTATCACTTCGCTGCTGTCGCCAACGATGCGCCGTACGCCCGGTGCGTGTTCGATGAAATTCAGTTCGAACACGTCATGATTATGAATAGGATATGTAAATTCCTTCTTACGCCTGTCAGCAATATACAGCATGTCGCGTTCCATCAGTGGCGTAACCTCGCGCATAACATGCTCGCCCGTCTTCTGATTTCTCATGTCTTTAGTAGTGGTTTATCGGTTTTCAGTTATCAAACAAGCCAGTAGTTGCAAATATGGTGAAAAGCGAGAGCAAATACAAAGGGAAAGACTGTGTTTTTCCGGATTTGACATTGCCGTGCCGCATCCTATATTTGGCAAATATACTAAATAAAATGCATATCTGCGAAACATGAGAAGCAAAAAAAACGGCATTATCTGCCGTTTTTTCAAAAGTCGCGCTCCATTATCTCCAGACACATGCGTGTGTTGTGATACGGACATTTCCAGAATCCAGCCTTGTCGTCGTCACGGTTTGGCGTGCCGTCCGGACGTATGCTCCAGAACCATTCGCCGCCCTTGCGGTCAATAAGCCGTTCTTTCACAAAGTTCCAGCAGCTCACGGCAGTCTCGAGCGCAGCCTCATCACCGAAGTGCTGATACAGATTCACGTGACCGATGATGTTCTCACACTGTACCCACCAGTGCAGTTCGGTGTCGGTGCGGCCTGTGTCGAGCCATTTCTCATAAACCATCGCACCGTCCGGACGCAGTCCTTCGTCGGCGGCACGCGCCACGTCTCTCACCACAGGGGCAATACGTCGCAGCACCTCTTCGTCACCAAGCACGAGCGCAGTCTCGTGCAAGAGCCACGAAGCCTCGATGTCGTGGCCGAAGCTCTGGATGTTGCGGCGACCGTTCCAAGCGTCGTCGAAGAACAGATCGAGGTGCGAAGTGTCGGGGTTGAGAATCTTTCCGGTGAACACATCGAGCAGGTTCAGCAGTCTGCCGCGCAATTCGGCGTCGGGCCATACGCGGTAAAGGTTGGTGTAAGGCTCGATGATGTGAAGGTGCGTGTTCATGGTTTTCGACATATTCTCGTCCTTGTCAGACAGCCGCATGTCGTCTATGTGGTCCCACTCTTCGGTCATAGCCTCAGTATAACCGTTGTTCACAGGATCGAAGGCATGGGCTTCTATGTCGCGGTAAAGAGATATGGCGCAGTCGAGCGCAGCGCTGTCTCCCGTGGCACGTGCATACTCCGACAGGCCGTATATGGCGAAACCTATGGCATAGATCTGCTTTTTCCGGTCCTTTGGACGTCCTTCGCAGTCGAGACTCCAGTACACTCCGCCGTACTTATGATCGATGAAATGCTCCACGATATAGTCCTTGGCACGCCGTGCTGCGGCCAGATAGCTGTTGTCTCCCAGCACCCTGTATGCCGCCGCGAACGACCAAAGGATGCGCGCATTGAGTATGGCGCCCTTGTCGGCATCGGCCACCAGGCGGTCGTTACCGTCGATGCGGCCGTAGTAGCCTCCGTTTACGGTGTCGGTCATGCGCCCGGTCCAGAAGTTCAGGATGTTGTTTTCCAGCACCTCGCGCATCTCGTTTTTCAGTTCATTGCTTATTCTTGTCATGTCATGCAGTCATTTTTTATATAACGAAACAGTATCCGCCGCACGGCGTCATGCGCACGGCAGACATAATATGTCATCCGCGGCGGGCTTTCAGCTCGGCCGTAATCTCCTTCATGCGGTTCTCTGAGAGCGGATAGAACGCTATGAACACCAGACTGACAAACGCTCCGGCAGCCGGCAGAATGCTGAGGAACATCCTTATGCCGTTGATGGTTTCGGGTGTCTGCACACTGTTTGCCACAAACCCGAAGGCACCGAGCATCCATCCGGTGAGTGCCGTTCCGATGGCCCATCCCAGTTTCTGGCTCATCGACGACGAGCTGAAGATTAGTCCCGTTGCGCGGTTTCCGGTCTTGAGCTCACTGTAGTCGGCACAGTCGGCATACATGCTCCACAGCAGGGGGAATATGCTTCCGGCGCAGATGCTTATGAGAACCTGGAACACGAAGATGAGTGTCAGCTCGTCCTTATCGAAGAACCAGAACACAAGACTGAGCAGTGTAGCCAGTGCCATGGCCGCCATGAACGTGCGGCGCTTGCCTATGCGGTTGCTCACGGGTGCCGCCAGAATCACACCGATGATGTTGGCTGCCTGACCGAGAGCCAGATACAGTCCGCTCAGTACGAACGGAATGCCGAGGAAAGTGACCTTTCCGAAGGCTGTCTCGTCAACAAAATACTTGAAATAATAGACAGTCGCACCGTCGCGTATAGAGTTGAACACGAGCGAAGCGACACCCGCTCCGAGCAGAATCCACCACGGACGGTTGTGCAGAAGGTCGCGCAGGTCGGTGCGCAGAGGCGTACGCTTGCCGGTGACAGGCTTCACCCTCTCGCGCGTCAGCGAGAAACAGCCGAAGAAGAGCAGCGCACACGCCACGGCGACAATAACCACCGCCATCGCCCATGCGAACTGCGGACGCGTCATCCAGCCCACCATCGTACCGTCAGCTGCCTCGCCTCCGAAAGCGTTGACCAGCGGCATGAAGAGCAGCAGCACCACGAACGAGCCGATATAAGCAAACACCATGCGGAAGGTGGCGAGCACGTTGCGGTCGCCCGGGTCGGGACTTATCACTCCGAGGAGCGACGCGTAAGGCACGTTGATGGCGCTGTAGACCATCATCATAAGCGTGTATGTGAAGTAAGCATATACAATCTTGCCCTGCATACCGAAGGAAGGGGTGACAAAAGTGAGCACTCCTATGAGTGCGAACGGTATGGCAAGCCACAGCAGATAGGGACGGAACTTGCCCATGCGTGTGGTGGTGCGGTCGGCGACAACGCCTACGAACGGATCGAAGACGGAGTCCCAGACACGTGTTACGGCGAACATCGTGCCCACCACGGCAGCCGGCAGTCCGAACACGTCGGTGTAGAAGATCATCAGATAAGCACCGAATATCTTCCAGAACATGGACGACGACATGTCGCCCAGGCCGTAGCCAATTTTTTCTCTGAGTCTTATCATCTGTTTATGTTTCAGTTATCGGTTTAAAGGTCAGTCCGTTGCGGCACACAATCACGCCGCAACAGACCGCCTGTGCAAATAAGGTTGTGATATAGGATTATGTCAATGGTCAGCCCCAAGTGTGGCTCTGTTCTTGGCAATAAGCCGTTTCAGCGTCTCCACGCTGGCAGTAGTGGTGAATCCGTCGGCCGGAGTGTTCATGCAGTAGTCCACGAGGCGCTCAATGGTGGATGTGGCCACGTGCAGGCGTGTGTCGCTGCTTGCGTAGTAGATATACACCTTTCCGTCCTCGTCGGCTATCCATCCGTTGGAGAACACCACGTTCATCACGTCGCCCACATACTCCTCACCCTCCGGCACTAGGAAGTAACCGCCCGGCTGGGCTATGACGCGCGTAGGATCGTCGAGCGCGGTCATGTACATGTAAAGAACGTATCTGAGACCCGAGGCACATCCGCGCACACCGTGTGCAAGGTGCAGCCATCCATACTTTGTCTTTATGGGGTGAGGTCCTTCGCCGTTCTTCACCTCCATGATGGTGTGATAGTGGCGCAGATTGATTATCTTCTCTTCGGTCACCACGGCGTTTGTCATGTCATCGACAAGCGCCCATCCTATGCCGCCGCCCGAACCGGTGTCGATGAATCCGTCCTGCGGACGTGTGTAGAGAGCGTACTTTCCGTTGACAAACTCGGGATGAAGCACGACGTTGCGCTGCTGACTCGGAGTGCGGAGGTCGGGCAGACGATCCCAGTGTATGAGGTCGCGTGTGCGCGCTATGCCCGCCGTTGCAGTGGCGGCAGACAGGTCTCCCGGACAGCTGTCGTCGTGGCGCTCGGCACAGAATATGCCATATACCCATCCATCCTCATGAGCCGTGAGGCGCATGTCGTAGATGTTGGTTGCCGGTATGAGGTCGTCGGGCATGGTGACAGGCTCCGGCCAGAAGCGGAAGTTGTCGATGCCGTTAGGACTCTCGGCCACGGCGAAGAAGCTCTTGCGGTCGGCTCCCTCCACACGCGCCACAACAACATACCTGCCGTTCCACTTTATGGCTCCCGCGTTGAGCACGGCGTTCATCATGATGCGCTGCATGAGGAAGGGATTGTCCTTCTCGCTGAAGTCGTAGCGCCACTCCAACGGCGTGTGCTCGGCAGTGAGCACAGGATATCTGTATTTGCTGTAAATGCCGTTATCATGTTCAAGTGGCTCATTCTTTCTGCACAGCAGGGCCTCGTGCCTCTGCCTGAGCAATTTCACTTTTTGTTCAAATCCGTTCATAGTATATTGTGATCATATTGATGTTTCGGTGTTGTCTGAATACAGATGCGGCGGCGTTGGTTATTTCAGTCCTGCCACATCCTTGATGAAAAGTGTCGAAGCGTGGTCGTGGAACTTCACGAAGTCCGGGGCCACAGCCTTGTCGGGAGCGGCGCAGAAGTTCTCTTCAGGGTTGTCCCAGGCGTTGCGCCAGAGCAGCACGTAGCTTATGGGAAACTCCGTAATAACGGGCAGCAGACACTCGGTGAACCAACGCTCGTAGGGCACTCCGCGGTGGCCGGTCTCTGTGAGAGCCGTCAGCTTGCCACGGCTGCGGCCAACCGCCGTCACCACCTTCAGCTCCTTGCGCACGTCGGCACGGTAGGAGGCGTTGTCGGCCGACTGCTGATAGACGTCTGTTCCGAGCAGATCGACGTAGCAGTCGCCGGGATAATAAAGCAGATAAGACTCCTCGGTGGGCGTGCCGTTGCTCAGATTGGGCGAGTAGGCCCACACTATGTTGTCGAGTCCGCGGGCAGTGAGGAAGTCGTGGGTGTGGATATAGAGCCGGCGGTACTCCTCAGGCGTGCAGCTGTCGCAGCCCCACCAGAACCACGCGCCGTTCATCTCGTGCCACGGACGGAATATGACGGGGATGCGTCTGCCGTCCTTGTCCTTGAGCGAACCGATGAAGTCGGCCACACGTCCGAGCCATTCGTCGCACACAGAAGCGAGAGAAGCGCCGGGCAGCAGTTTGCCCACAGCGCGGCCCTTGGCGTCCCACGAGTTGCCGCCCGTGGCCGGATTGCCGGGATGCCAGCTCAGCGTCACTATGCCGCCGCGTTCGTGCTGCGCCCTTATCTCGTCACGCATGAGCGAGAAAGGCACACCGTCGAGGTTGCGCTCACTGCCATACTCTATCTTGCCGAGGTCGAAACCCATCACTGCCGGATAGTCGCCGCACACGTCCTTCACGTCGCTGCGTCCTGCCTCATACTTCCATGTGGTGCCGTACATAGGGTCGTCCTGATGGCCCATCATCACTCCGCGCCACTGTATGCGCTCCATCCTCGCCAGCAGTTCTGCCGCCGGCGTGCCGTTCTGTGCGTCTGCACACAAAGCCACTATCGCGGCAATGGCCGTAAAAAGAATTTTTCTCATCTTGTGTTTTTTGTTTTTGGTTTACGGTAAATCCGCTTTTCTGCGCCGGCCGGCCCTTATGTCCGGAAACTCCGCCAGCCCCGTCCGAGAGTCTGCCATAAGCGTGGCGCGAGGCCCTGCGGACACGGCGACAGAAGGGCCGCCAACTGTTTGCAAAGATATTCCATTTTTTCCACCCGATATAATACTATATTAGCCAATGGTGGCACTTTATTGATATTTTAAGTATAAAGCCGGTCAGGCGCGACACGGGGCACGGGAACAGGCACAACCGGGGATATTTATAAATATCAGACAGGACATTCCACAACTTAATCATGCCATTCCGGTTAGCCTGATAAACAGTGATGGGAAAACAAAAAGACTGCCTTTGAATAATACGAAAATAAATATCAGAGTCTTGGTCTTAGATTTATGCAGCGCGGTAGACGCTGTGCGGGGGAAGAGTGTTATTCATTAAACGCCACTGAATGGCGTAAAACTTTATGACACGCGGAGCGTTATATACCGCGACGGAACGGAACTCATGCAATAATAAATTGAAACTGCCGCAACCGACACGCCGTCAATGCACGCCTGTTGCATATCTTTCCGTGCTTTTCCATATTACAGAATCAGCGTTTCTGAAGAAAACCCGAGAGGCGGGCTTACAGTTTTTCTTGACTTTTTTTTGACAAAATATTTTCGGAAAACAGACGTAA
>USDT01000045.1 GCA_900553465.1 uncultured Prevotella sp. | reverse complement strand
AGAGCAAAGGACTGAAAATCCTTGTGTCACTGGTTCGATTCCCGTTGGCACCACATACAAATAAAAATGAAATTTCTTGTTATATCCCGGACTCAGAGAGAGTTTGGGATTTTTTGTTTCATGCTTTTTCTCTTTACTGTAGCTGCAGATGCGCGCTGTGGTAACATCGCTGTATGATTATGCAGAAATACGTATCGGTATTGCATATTTATCCGACGTCAATTCATAGTGAGCTTCATATCAGTGATGCAGAACGTCTTCGGACGATGATATGCGAGTTTTAAAAGTTGTGTATTCATAACCTTTTGACGCATAAAACATTCGTAAAGATATGCATTCTGCTTTTTTTAACTAATTATTGTTTGTATTGTCAGTTCAAACCTATATCTTTGCAATGTATTTTCCTGGCCTTTTTTTATTCTGCCGCTAAATATGATAAGATTATAACTAACACTTTAAACCGAATGAAACGAATATTTACATCTATTGTTGCTGCGTTTGCAGCAATGACGGTTAGTGCGCAAACCGCGGAGTTTTTCGAGCCTTACAAGAGCGTCGACCTGCGTTTGCCTTCTGTACCTATTGTGGTGAACGACCCTTATTTCTCTATCTGGTCGCCTTATGACAGGCTTACCGACGGACCTACACGCCACTGGACAGACGCCCAGAAAGCCATAGACGGACTGCTGCGTGTGGACGGAAAGACCTATCGCTTTATGGGAGTTGAAAAGCCTTATATACTCAAGTCCATTCTGCCGATGGCCGATGAGGGCGCATGGACAGCCAAGACAAGCCGCAAGAATCCGGGTGACGGATGGGCCGCTGCCGATTTCGACGATTCTTCATGGGGAACGGAGCAGGGCGCTATCGGTACGGCTGACGAATATCCCAACGTGAACACAAACTGGGAAGAGACCAACAGTGACGTGTACGTGAGACGTACTGTCAATCTCACAGCCGACGATATCAACGATGATCTTTACATTGTCTATTCTCATGACGACGTGTTCGAACTCTATATCAACGGCACACAGGTGGTGTCAACAGGCGAGACATGGCTTCAGGGAGAGACTCTCCATCTCTCAGCTTCGCATAAGGCGTTGCTCAAGGAGGGTGAGAATGTCATCGCCGCTCACTGTCACAATACCACTGGTGGCGCGCTCATCGATTACGGACTGTATCGCAATGTGAAGACAGAGGGTGCCGACATCGAGACAGCCGAGCAGACAGCAGTCGATGTACTCGCTACAAATACTTATTATACATTCAAGTGCGGTCCTGTGAACCTCGACCTCGTGTTCACCGCTCCGATGCTTATCGACGACCTCGACCTTCTGTCAACACCGATCAACTACATATCCTATCAGGTAACTTCAACAGACGGTGCAAACCATGATGTGCAGTTCTATCTCTCAACTTCGCCTGAACTGACGGTCAATGAGACATCGCAGCGCACCAAGTCTGAGCTTCAGGCGGCCGCAGACGGTTTCAAATACATCAAGGCCGGCACAATGTCGCAGCCCATACTCAAGAAGAGCGGCGACCTCATCTGTATCGACTGGGGATATCTTTACATGCCTGCAATCAACGGCGAGGTGTCTCTGTCGTCAGGATATGTTTCTGAAAATGTTTTCGCTACCACCGGAAAACTTCCTGAAAGCGATCGCATCCTGGAAGGAAGCGGTGTTTCTTCCATGCCTTCAATATCTTATGTACACGATTTCGGAAGCGTGAGCACAGCCTCAAGCTTCGCTATGCTTGGATACGACGAAGTGTACGACATAACCTACATGGGCAAGAACTATAAAGGATATTGGGCACGCGACGGTAAGACAATACTTGAGGCCTTCGCCGAACTGCGCGACAATTACACTGACATCATGACCCGTTGCCGTGCTCTCGACAAGCGCATCTACGACGACGGACTTGCTGCCGGCAACACCAAATATGCTGAAATACTTTCCGGTTCATACCGTCACGTCATCGCAGCTCACAAGCTTTTCGAGGACAAGGACGGCAACCTGCTCTTCTTCTCCAAGGAGAACAACTCCAACGGATGCGTCAACACCGTTGACCTCACTTATCCGTCGGCTCCGCTCTTCCTGCTCTACAATCCTGAATTGCAGAAAGGCATGATGACAAGTATCTTCGAGTACAGTTACACAGGACGCTGGACAAAGCCTTTCGCAGCACACGATCTCGGAACATATCCTATCGCCAACGGACAGGTTTACGGCGGCGACATGCCTCTGGAGGAATCTGGTAATATGATAACTCTTGCAGCGATGATATGCAAACTTGAGAACAGCACGGCCTATGTTGACAAATACTGGGATATTATAACAACTTGGGCTGATTATCTCGTTGAGAACGGACAGGATCCGGAGAACCAGCTCTGTACCGACGACTTCGCAGGACACTGGGCACACAACGCCAACCTCTCCGTGAAAGCCATCATGGGTGTGGCCGGATATGCAGAGATGGCACGCATCAAGGGCGACATCGCTACAGCCGACAAATATATGAACAAAGCCAAGGAGATGGCACGTATATGGGAGTCTATGGCAAGAGAAGGCGATCACTACCGCCTTGCTTTCGACCGCGATAACACATGGAGCCAGAAATATAATATGGTGTGGGACAAGCTCTGGAATATACACATTTTCCCCAACAAGGCTGCAGAGCGCGAAATACAGTATTATCTCACAAAGCAGAATACATATGGTCTGCCGCTCGACAGCCGCGAGGCATACACCAAGAGCGACTGGATTATGTGGACAGCAGCCATGTCTCCCGACACAGAGACATTCCTCAAGTTCTCCGACCTTGTATATAAGTATATCAATGAAACCAAGTCACGTGTGCCAATCAGCGACTGGTATTGGACAAACTCCGGCGACATGCGTGGATTCAAGGCACGTTCTGTGATCGGCGGACACTGGATGAAGGTTCTCATGGACAAGATAGGTACGCTGGAGCCACCGGTAAAGGAGTGGGCTCCTGCAGGCGACAAGATAAAGACAAGATGGGCAGATGAGGTGAAGGTGGACAACGTGCTGCCTGAATATCCGCGTCCTCTCATGGAGCGTTCAGAATGGATGAACCTCAACGGACTTTGGGATTTCGGATTCAATGTGGCAAGCTCCAGTGCTGAACCGGCAATGTACGACGGCCAGATACTCGTGCCGTTCGCTATCGAGTCGAGTCTTTCTGGCGTCATGCAACCGATGGTAGAGAACAATGCTCTGTGGTACAAGCGTGAGTTTACAGTGCCTGAGACATGGGCAGGAAAGCGTGTCATCATCAACTTCGGCGCCTGTGACTACACAGCAACAGTCTATGTCAATGGAAAGAGTGTTGTTTCTCATACAGGCGGACATACAGCGTTCAGCGCCGACATTACTGATTTCCTGTCAGAAAGCGGTGCAAACGAACTCACTGTAAAGGTTATCGACAATACCGACGAAAAATCGCAGCCGGTAGGAAAACAGCGCAAGGATGCCGAGGGAGACGGAAGTACATGGCATTCTCCGGTATCCGGTATATGGCAGACAGTATGGCTCGAGCCGGTAAACAACGAATACATATCAGCTGTTTCCACTACACCTGATGTTGACAACAGCAAGTTTGTTGTCAACGCTACAGCCGAAGGAGTGAGCGGAGGCAATGCCGTTGTGACCGTGAAACTTCTGGATGGCGACAATGTTGTGGCTACAGGTGAAGGCGCTCCAGGCACCGACATCGAATTCAATGTTGCTAACCCGAAACTGTGGAGCCCGCAGTCGCCTTATCTCTACGACATGGAGCTCAGCCTCACATGCGATGGCAAGGAGACCGACCGTGTGGACAGTTATGCCGCTCTGCGAAAGATCTCTGTGGCACAGGATAAGAACGGCGTATGGCGCATGCAGTTAAACAACAAAGACTTCTTCCAGAACGGTGTGCTCGATCAGGGTTATTGGCCTGACGGACTCTACACCGCACCGACCGATGAAGCCCTCAGCTATGATATAGAGACTGCAAAAAGTCTTGGCTACAACATGATACGCAAGCACATGAAGGTGGAACCGGCACGCTGGTATTATCACTGCGATCGCCTCGGAATGCTCGTTTGGCAGGATATGCCTGCTCTTGGTAACTCTTATGAGGACTGGAACAGCGACAGCTGGTACACAGGTACAGACGGCCGTCCGACCACAACCGTGCGCGTAAATTTCACAAAAGAGTGGACAGAGATAATCAAACAGCACTATTCAAATCCTTCTATTGTTGTATGGACTCCGTTCAATGAGGCTTGGGGACAGTTCCTTACATCTTCTGTTGTTTCAAGTACAAGAGGTCAGGACGCAACACGTCTTATCGATGCTGCCAGCGGTGGAAACCATCATGAAGACCTTGGCGACATGCTTGACCTCCACGATTACAGCAGCGAACCGTCCGTTTATTTCTACGATGCTACACGTCCTACAGTGCTTGGCGAGTATGGCGGACTCAGCTACAACGTCGAAGGCTATCGCTGGGATCCTGAATATACAGCTACCGATTACACCGGAACAGATGAACTGACTGACGCTTATGTGACACTCTCCGACAGAATTGCCGCTCTTGCCAAGTCTGATGCTGCCAAGGACTTCTCTGCTGCCGTCTATTCACAGATAACTGACGTCGAGACCGAAATGAACGGACTGATGACATATGACCGCAAGCTTGTCAAGGTTGATGCTGACAAGGTGAAGGCCGCTAACGAAAAGCTCGCTTCCGTACTCGACACTTCAACCGGCATTGAGGATATCAACGGACAGGACGGACCCGCTGTAGAACTCGGCCGTTACAACGCCGGCGGACAGCGCGTATCAAAGAACAGCAAGGGACTCAACATCGTTAAGTATTCTGACGGTACGGTGAGGAAACTCATTGTGAAATGATATTGACATTATGATGACAGACCGCCCGGTTTTCTGAAAAATGAAAGCCGGGTGGCTTTTATATTATTATACAAGCTTATTATAAATTTTTTATATATAGATCAACATTAATTTTATGAAGAAAATCATGACGCTTGCGGCTGTGATGGCCGTTACACTGTCAGCCGGGGCACAGACTCCGGAGTTTTTTGAACCGTACAAGACGATAGACCTGCGCCTTCCTTCGGTGCCTATCTTCGTCAACGACCCTTACGTTTCGTTCTGGTCGCCTTGCGATGAACTCAATGCAGGCAACACTTGCCACTGGACCGACGACGAGAAACCTATTGATGGTATGCTCCGTGTCGACGGTGTGACCTATCGTTTCATGGGAGTTGAGCGCGAGTATGTGCTCGATCAGACACTCCTGCCTATGGCTGACGAGGAAGCATGGGAAGCAAAAGCCACGACAAAGAAGCAGACCGGCACAGGCTGGACAGCACCCGATTTCGACGACAGTAGCTGGGAAACAAAGAAAGGTGCGTTCGGTACAGCAAAGGAATATCCTCATGTGAACACACCGTGGGAAGATGCAAACAGTGATGTTTATGTACGCCGTACAGTCAATCTTAAGGCTTCTGACATCGCGAAAGACCTTTATGTGGTTTTCTCTCACGATGATGTGTTCGAACTTTACATCAACGGTCACCGTGTGGTAAGCACAGGCGAGACATGGCTTCAGGGCGAGACAACCCGTCTGACAGACACTATGAAGGGCTATCTCAAGGAGGGCGAGAACGTAATTGCCGCACACTGTCACAACACTACCGGCGGTGCTTATCTCGACTACGGACTGTTTGTAAACTCAAAGACAGAGAATCCTGACATAAAGAAAGCCGTACAGAAGTCGGTAGATGTGCTTGCAACAAACACATACTACACCTTCGAATGTGGCCCGGTGATGCTCGATGTTGTGTTCACAGCTCCGATGCTCATCGACAATCTCGATCTTCTGTCAACTCCAATCAACTACATTTCATACCAGGTACGTTCAAACGACGGTAAGGAACACGACGTGCAGTTCTATCTTGCAACTTCTCCGGAACTTGCAGTGAATACTTCAAACCAGGCCACCCTGTCGTCGCTCAAGTCAGAGAACGGCATCAAGTACATCTGTGCAGGAACAACCGAGCAGCCGGTTCTGGCCAAAGGTTCAGACGGTATATGCATTGACTGGGGATTTGTATATCTGCCACAGATCAACGGAACAGTGAGTCTTGCTTCCACACTTGAGGTTGAGAGCGTGTTTGCAAACGAAGGCAAACTGCCGCGCACCAAGATTTCTGTAACCAGCACAAAGCAGTCTAAGAACCCGACACTTGCTTTCACCTACGACTTCGGTAAGATAAAGACCGGCTCAAACTTCGCTATGATAGGCTATGATGAGATTTGGGACATCGAATATATGAACCAGCGCTACAAGGGATACTGGGCACGTAACGGCAAGACCATATATCAGGCGTTCGAGGAACTGCGCGATAACTACACCGACATAATGAAACGTTGCCGTGAACTTGACAAGCGCATATATGACGACGCATTCGCTTCCGGCGATAAAATGTATGCTGAGATACTTTCTGGAACATACCGTCACTGCATCGCTGCCCACAAACTGTTTGAAGGTCCTAACGGCAATCTCTACTTCTTCTCAAAGGAAAACAACTCCGGAGGATTCGTAAACACAGTCGATCTGACTTATCCTGAGTCACCTATCTTCTTCCTCTACAATCCCGAACTGCAGAAGGCGATGATGCGCAGTATATTCGAGTACTGCCGCTCAGACCGCTGGAACTTCCCCTTCGCTGCCCATGATCTTGGTATCTATCCGCACGCCAACGGCCAGCGTTACTCAATCACAAGCCCTGATGCAGACGGAGGTTTTGCCGGAAACATGCCTCTTGAGGAGTCAGGAAACATGATTACGCTCTGCGCAATGATATCCATGCTCGACGGCAACACATCTTTCGCTGACCAGTATTGGGATACAGTGAAACAGTGGGCCGACTATCTCGCAGAAAACGGACAGGATCCGGAGAACCAGCTCTGTACTGATGACTTCGCAGGACACCTCGCACACAACGCCAACCTTTCTGTAAAGGCTATCATGGGTGTTGCCGGATTTGCAGAGATGGCACGCATGAAGGGCGACATAGAGACCGCCGACAAGTATATGGCCAAAGCAAGAGAGATGGCCGAAATATGGGAGAAAGACGCACGCGACGGCGATCATTACGGTCTGACACTCGACAAGACAGGAACATGGAGCCAGAAGTATAACATGGTGTGGGACAAACTTTGGGGACTGAATCTCTTCCCGAATAACGCCATGAAGCGTGAGATGGCATATTATCCAAGAAAGCAGAACACCTACGGTCTGCCGCTCGACAGCCGCAGCGACCAGTCTAAGACCGACTGGATAATGTGGACAGCTGCCATGGCTGACACCGATGAGGACTTCCAGAGATTCCTTGCTCCGCTCTACAAGTACATCAACGAGACTCCGTCTCGTGTGCCAGTGTGTGACTATTACAACACAAAGACCGCTACAAGAATCAACTTCAAGGCCCGTTCGGTTGTAGGCGGACACTGGATGAAAGTGCTTATGGACAACTTCGACAAGAACAAGGTGCCTTCTACAGGCATCACATCAGCTGTAACAGACAAGGATTTCGAGCCGATGTCTTATTACAACATGAGCGGCGTCAAGCTGTCTTCGCCAGCCAAGGGTCTGAACATCGTGACAGACAAGGAGGGTGACGCAAAAAAGATTGTCATGGAATAAAAAAGCGATAACGACATTTACCCGTCGTGAACACCGGCGCCCGGCGACGCACTTATGCGTCTGCCGGGCGCTTTTTTGTTGAGGCTGCGTGATGTGATGTGCACAGTCGCAGCCTCAGAATGTTCTTTACGAAAAACGCAATATCTGGTGAAAACTGCATAATTATGCAATTTTGAAAGTAAAAAATTTTGACAAAATAAATTTGCAAAATAGAAAAACGCAACCCGCAGAAAAGCATCATATCGCGTGACGGACGGTTTTCCGGAAGACGATGGAGAGCGTATGAAATGATGCTTCTGTGCTTGTGAGCTTACGGAAGAGCCCGTTTTGTCTTCCGGTTTGGTCTTTTTCATGGGCCAATTAATACCGTTTTACGGTGCAAAACAGGCTATTTTGCACCGTAAAATAGGCTATTCCGCAGAACCATATCGGTACCTTGATGAGGTCGGTGGGTGTAAATGGCTGATTGACAATGTGTTGCGTTAAGTATCTGAGAATCGCGTGTACGCAACCGACTGCACTCTTGTCCGGCTCTGCGCGATTCTCGTGAGGTTGACGGTGTATAAATATTCATCCGTGTCACAGTTTCTGCATAATTATGCAGAAGCCGCCGTGGCGTTTCTCTTGCCTTTATTTCTTGCTTCAAGAAGCAGCTGCATGAGGTTGCGGATGCACCATGGGATATAAAAAACATGTTCCCGCTCCACATTTGCGGAACGGGAACACGCTTTCCTTCGGCCTTACATGCTCTCAGGCTTTCTGGTTCATCACAATCTGATTGAAGTAAGGATAAGGTATCTCTATGTTTTCCTTGTCGAACCGTTCCTTTATCGACTTCAGCAGATCGCACTTCATTGCGAACGCATTGCCCGGCGTTGCCGCCCATGCCCATGCTCTCAGCGTGATAGCCGAGTCGCCGAGGTTTATCACTCTTATCACTACTTCGGGCACTCCGTCGGCCTTCTCCTTCTCTGTGCGGTGGTCGGTCAGCATGGGGTGGTGCATTATCTCGTCGCGCATCACGTCCATGGCAAAGTTGAGGTCGGTTGTATATGATACTCCCACCTCCACGAAGGCACATGTCACTTCCTCGCCGAACGACGAATTGACTATGGTGCTTGAGCTCATCTTACTGTTCGGTATGAGTATCATTCTGTTCTCGGCGTTGCGTATGACGGTGTGTCGGAGCGTTATTTCCATCACCGTTCCGACCACGATGTCATCCACCTTGATGAAGTCGCCCACCTTGAACGGTCGCGAGAAGACGATGAACATTCCGCCCACGATGTTCGACAGCGCCTCCTGCGAGGCAAGACCTACGGCCATGGCCATGATACCGGCACTGGCCAGAATGGAGTTGCTTATCTTCTCCATGCCTGGAATGAGCGACAGAAAGGCCGCACATCCTATGATGTATACCGCCGCAACCACCATCTGACGGATGAATCCCCGCTTGGTCTCATCGAGCGCCACAAGGCGTCCCTGTTTCTTCAGCGAGCGGTTGAAGAAGTATTTCACAAGAGTTGTCACTACGCGTACGAACAGATAGATTAAGGCTGCCTTGATGCAGAACCGCAGCACCGCGCGCACGGTTATGCCGAAAAGGCTCAGTTCGAGAATGTTGTCAATGTCCATATTCTATTCTTTTTGTTTTTTTATTCCTTGTTAAGAGTCCGTCCGCGTGCTGTTTGCAGGTGTGGAAAACGGCCTTTGAGGCGGGCAATGTCATACGCAAATATACAAGAAAAAAAGTAATCGGACGAACTGAATGGTGTTTTTGTTGTATCTTTGCATAAGATTAGCTGCACTCGGGAAATTGAAAACAAGTTTTCTTTCCGCTCGTTTGCATAATCTTTGCATCAACAAACAGGAATGCGGCGTCTCCGCCCGGACGGACCGGGGCGCTGCGGTTGAATATATAGAATTGTTATTATTATGAATCTGCCTGAAGATCCGATGATGCTGTTCAGCGTCATCAACATGAAACTGAGAGACTGCTACGAGTCGCTCGATAGTCTGTGTGAGGACATGGATGTAGACAAAAAGGCCATCCTTTGCAAGCTCGCTACGGTGGGGTTTGAGTATGATTCCGCCGCCAACCGCTTCTGGTGAAATACGTATGAGGCAACGGCTGCCGCACGGCACTACATGTGGCGCAATGCGCCGGACGCAGGCACGTACAATGACAGACGATGAATCTTACAGACGCTAAGTACATGCAGCACTATAAGTCGCTGCTGTCAGTTGGGTTGCCCATAATGATCGGGCAGCTTGGAGTTATTGTTCTCGGATTTGCCGACACTATGATGGTGGGCCATCACAGTACGGTGGATCTGGGTGCGGCCTCGTTTGTGAACAACATCATGAACATGGTCATCATTTTCGGTACGGGCTTCTCTTACGGACTCACGCCCGTTGTAGGTGCTCTCTTCGGCACAGGTCACAGAGCACAGGCCGGTCAGGCTCTGCGCTGCAGTCTGTTGTCAAATGCCATTGTGGCCGTGCTCATGTCGGCACTCATGCTGGTGGTCTATTTCAATGTGGGGCGCATGGGACAGCCCGAGGAACTTTTGCCGCTCATACGGCCTTACTTCCTCGTACTTCTGGTGTCGCTGCTGTTTGTCATGCTCTTCAATGCCTTCAAGCAGTTTGCCGACGGCATCACCGACACACGTGTGTCTATGTGGATTCTGCTCGGCGGCAACATGCTCAACATCGTCGGCAACTATCTGCTCATATACGGCAAGATGGGCTTTCCGGAACTTGGTCTGCTGGGTGCAGGTATAAGCACCCTGTTCTCAAGAATAATGATGGTGGTGGTTTTCATGGTCATCTTTGCGCGCTCGCGCCGCTACCGCCGCTATCGTGCGGGCTTCATAGGGCTGGGCTGGTCGCGCGGATTGGTGAAGCGTCTCAATGCTCTCGGTTGGCCTGTGGCGTTGCAGATGGGCATGGAGACGGCCTCGTTCAGCCTGAGTGTGGTCATGGTGGGATGGCTTGGCACAGTGGCTCTGGCGTCACATCAGGTGATGCTCACCATCTCGCAGTTCACGTTCATGATTTACTACGGCCTCGGAGCGGCCGTCGCCATACGTGTAAGCAGTTTCCATGGACAGCACGACCGTGAGGGCGTACGCCTTGCTGTGGGTGCCGGTTTCCGTCTTATGCTTGCTCTGGAGATTGTATTGTCGGCTGTTGTGTTCAGTCTGCGCCATCATCTTGGCGGTTGGTTCACCGACAGTGAGGCCGTAGCTTCGTCGGTGGTGTCGCTCATGGTTCCGTTTCTTATATATCAGTTTGGCGACGGACTTCAGATTACCTTCGCCAATGCTTTGCGCGGAACGTCCGACGTCAAGTTTCTCATGGTCATAGCCTTCATAGCCTATTTCGTCGTGTCGCTGCCCGTAGGCTATTTCTGCGGATTCGTTCTCGGCATGGGACTTGTGGGCATCTGGATGGCGTTCCCGTTCGGGCTGACCGCAGCCGGGGTGATGATGTGGCTGCGGTTCAGACGTTCTTACAGCAGTTCGGGAAGCTGATATAGCTTCATTCCGTTGCTTCCTTTTATCAGTATGTACTGGCCTTCGGGCCTGTTCTTGCTCAGTTCTTCTTTCACTTCGTCGGCGTTGGCAAACTTGCGGAAGTCACATTGTGTCTTGCCGAACTCCTCGCCTACGAGCCATACGGTGTCGAGACCGGCGCTCTTCAGCATGTCGGCCACCTTCTGGTGTTCTTCTTCCGACG
The DNA here is from genome assembly GCA_900553465.1 of uncultured Prevotella sp. Classification (GTDB taxonomy): domain Bacteria; phylum Bacteroidota; class Bacteroidia; order Bacteroidales; family Bacteroidaceae; genus Prevotella. The sequence continues at coordinate 5,698 of USDT01000045.1, read as the reverse complement.
AGTCGCCCAACTCTCTCATGTCGCCGAGAATGGCCATCTTGGGACTTACCTGCATGTCGCGGAAGTTCTGTATTGCGGCTGCCATGCTCGTTGGGTTGGCGTTGTAGGCATCCACAATCAACTTATTGTGCTCCGTATTTTCGAGTTGTGAGCGGTTGTTGCTTGGAATATAGCCTGCCAGAGCCTCGCTCACGGCGTCCTCGCTCACGCCAAAATATAGTCCGATGCTGGCTGCAGCGAGCATGTTGCAGAGGTTGTATGTGCCGATAAGATGCGTCGCCACCTCATGCCACGGACCTTCCGCGCTGTGCCATCTGAAGCAGAGCAGCGGTGCGCACGACGTCACTTCGCCTTCTACATATAGTCCGTCCATAGGTGAGCATGCGTATTTTATGAGGTCGAGACCTTCGGATATGCCTGCCATATGCTCGTTGCCGGCGTCGATGAACACCTTTGATCCGTTGCGCTGGCGCAGGAAGTCGTACAGTTCTCCCTTTGTCTTGACTACTCCTTCAAATGAGCCGAAACCCTGCAGATGGGCTTTTCCCACGTTTGTTATCAGTCCGTAGTCGGGCTCCACGGTCTCTACGAGTGTCTTTATGTCGCCGGGATGGCTCGCGCCCATCTCTATGACGGCTATCTCGTGCTCCTTCTTCAGTCGTAGCAAAGTCTTCGGCACGCCTATGTCGTTGTTGAAGTTGCCCTGCGTGTAGAGCACGTTGTATTTCTTTGACAGCACAGCTGCCACGAGTTCCTTGGTCGTTGTCTTGCCGTTAGTGCCCGTTATGCCTATCACGGGGATGTCGAACTGGCGGCGATGGTGGCGTGCCAGCAGCTTGAGTGTGGCCAGCGCGTCGTCCACGACGATGTATCTGTCGTCGCGGGCATACTCCGGTTCGTCTATCACTGCGTATGAGCAGCCCTTCTGCAGGGCGGTTTCGGCAAACTTGTTTCCGTCGAATGATTCTCCCTTCAGGGCGAAGAAAATTGAGCCTTCGGGGCAGTCGCGGCTGTCGGTTGTGACAACCTGATGTTCTGAGAATAATTTGTACAGATGTTCTATTTCCATGACTTATCTGTTATTATAGAAAAAATGCAGTGCAAACTTACACAAAATGTTCGGATTAAGCATGCTTTTGGTCGAACATTTTGGCCTTGTGTGTTTGCCGTCGGCTGTTTATGTGCGTCGCTCCGCCAGCCGTCTTGTGCCTTGTAGTGTTTCTCTCCGTGTGTCGGCCGCCGCTTTGCTGTGTTGTCCAATGCTTCTGTCCATTGTTGTACAAAGTGGCGGCTATATGATGAAAAGTGCTTACAGATGACTGCGCAAAGGGAAAAAATGTGTATATTTGCTGTCACTTGAAAGGCATGACAGTTGTTTTATATATGTCGGACGTGCCGGCATAATTATGTGCTCCGCTCATGCGTATCTTCAGCCGGAGCCATGACTGCACCGGCGGATAATGTGGAAAATAACAACATTCTAAACAATATACGGTATGAAAAAACTTTTGCTAATGGCATCGGTGCTGTTTGCCACCGGTGCGGCACAGGCTCAGGATGGTCCGTTATGGATGCGCTATCCGGCCATTTCGCCCGATGGGACGACCATCGCATTCTCTTATTGCGGCGACATATTCACAGTTCCTGTGGACGGAGGCCGCGCAACGCAACTCACAACCAATCCGGCCCACGACACACGTCCCGTGTGGTCGCCCGACGGCCGACATATTGCGTTTGCTTCCGACCGTAATGGTGGATTCGACGTTTTCATCATGAGCCGTTACGGTGGTGCACCAACAAGACTCACCACTCACTCAACCAATGAGGTTCCGGTGGCGTTTGCCGACAGCACACACGTGCTTTTTGCGGCATCGATACAGCAGGACTATAAGGACATTCAGTTCCCGAGCGGTCAGTTCTCGCAGATTTACAGCGTGTCGACTCATGGTGGGCGTCCGGTAATGTTCTCGTCGATGGTCATGCAGGACCTCTCTTTGAACAAGGCGGGCGACAAACTTCTTTATCACGACATGAAAGGTTATGAGGACAACTGGCGCAAGCATCATCAGTCGTCCATCACCCGCGACATCTGGCTTTGCACCCTCGGACCGACCCGTACTTATCAGAAACTGACATCGTTCCGTGGCGAAGACCGCAATCCTGTGTGGGCGCCGGACGGCAATTCGTTCTATTATCTGAGCGAACAGAATGGCAGCTTCAATGTCTATAAAAGTGACCTGGCCGGCGAAAACCGCACTCAGCTCACTCATCACACTAAGAATCCGGTGCGTTTCCTCACTGTTGCAGACAACGGAACGCTGTGTTACGGTTACGACGGAGAAATATATACAATGCGTGAAGGTGCCCAGCCGTCGAAAGTGAAGGTGGAAATTGTGACCGACCGCGTGGAGAGTGATGTGCTGAACCGCACTTTCTGGAGCGGAGCAACCGACATGGCCGTGTCGCCAAATGGTAAGGAAGTGGCGTTCATTGTGCGTGGCGACGTGTATGTTACGTCGGTGGATTATGAGACGACACGCCAGGTAACCAATACACCGCAGCAGGAACGCAACGTCAACTTCAGCCCCGATGGTCGCTCGCTCGTATATTCTGCCGAGCGCGACAGTGTCTGGGGAATATATCAGAGCAGCCTTGTGCGCAAGGAGGACAAGTATTTCACCTATGCGCAGGAACTGAAGGAAGAGCCCCTTGTGGTAAGCGACAAACCGTCGTTCCAGCCGGAATATTCGCCTGACGGCAAGGAAGTGGCATTCCTCGAAGACCGTACGACGCTGAGGGTGATAAATCTCAAGAGCAGAAAAGTGCGCACAGTGCTCGACGGAAAATTCAATTATTCATACAGTGACGGTGACCAGAACTACCAGTGGTCGCCCGACAGCAAGTGGTTCCTTACTTCTTACATCGGCGTGGGAGGATGGAACAACACTGACATCGCGCTTGTCAAGGCCGACGGTAGCGGCAAGATTACCAATCTGACAGAAAGTGGATACAGCGACGGAAATCCGAAATGGGTGCTCGACGGCAAGGCTATGATATGGTCGTCAGACCGTGCAGGCTATCGCAGTCACGGTAGCTGGGGTGCTGAGTCGGATACTTACATCATGTTCTTCGATGCCGAAGCCTACGACAAATTCCGTCTGAACAAGGAAGAACTCGCCCTTGAGGAAGACATGAACAAGGATTCTGATGAGAAGAAGGACGGCGATGAAGAGAAGAAAGACGACGGTGACAAGAAGAAGGACAGCAAGAAAAAGAAAGACAAAAAGGACAAGAAGGACGACAAGGAGAAGGAACTCACATTCGATCTTGAAAACCGTCGCGACAGAATCATGCGTCTTACGATCAACTCTTCCAATATGGGTGACGCCGTGCTTACACCGAAGGGCGACAAACTTTATTACTGCGCGGCTTTCGAAGGCGGCTACGACCTGTGGGAACGTAACTTCCGTGAGAACTCCACCAAGCTCATAATAAAAGGTATCGGAGGCGGAAACATGATTCAGGACAAGAAAGGTGAGAACATATACTTGTGTTCCGGAGGACAGATGAAGAAGATACAGACCAACGGTAACAAGGTGAATAACATCTCGTTCAGAGCTGAATTTGATCTGCGTCCGGCCAAAGAGCGTGACTATATATTCAATCATGTTTGGCGGCAGGTGAAGGATAAGTTCTACGATCCGAACCTCCACGGAGTTGATTGGGAAGGATACAAGAAGACATATTCGCGCTATCTGCCTTACATAAACAACAACTACGACTTCCAGGAGATGCTTTCCGAACTGCTCGGCGAACTTAATGGCTCACACACCGGTGCACGTTACGGAGGCAGTGGAGCTGCACAGCAGACGGCATGTCTGGGTGCTTTCTATGACAACTCGTACGATGGCGACGGTCTTAAGATTGTCGAGGTGATAGCTGGCGGACCTCTCACCAAAGCCGACTCTAAGATAAAGAACGGTTGCATAATAGAGAAGATAAACAATAAGGAGATAAAAGCCGGCGAGGACTATTATCCGCTGTTGGCCGGAGAAGCCGGAAAGCAGGTGCTGCTGTCGGTTTACGATCCTGCAACCGGCAAGCGTTTCGAACAGCAGGTGAAGGCTATCAGTTACGGAGCACAGCGCAATCTGCTTTACAAACGCTGGGTGGAGAACTGCCGCAAGAAGGTTGACGAACTGTCAGGAGGCAAGGTTGGTTATGTTCACGTAAAGGGTATGGACAGCGAAAGCTTCCGCGAGGTTTACTCAGAAGTGCTCGGCCGTTGCCGCAACAAGGAGGCTGTGATAGTAGATACACGTCATAACGGCGGCGGATGGCTGCACGACGACCTTGCCACATTGCTCAGTGGAAAGGAATATCAGCAGTTCGCACCGCGTGGACAATATATCGGCAGCGATCCTTACAACAAATGGTGTAAGCCATCATGTGTGCTTGTCTGTGAGGATAACTATTCCAACGCGCACGGCTTCCCGTGGGTTTACAAGACTCTTGGCATAGGAAAACTTGTCGGAGCGCCCGTTCCTGGCACTATGACCGCTGTGTGGTGGGAGACTCAGATTGATCCTTCGATTGTGTTCGGAATACCTCAGGTGGGTGTGAGAGACATGCAGGGAAACTATCTGGAGAATCAGGAACTGAAGCCGGACGTTGAGATATACAACACACCGGAGCAGCAGCTCGGAGGCGAGGACAAACAGCTCGAGGAAGCAGTAAGACTGATGCTCGAGACAGTGAAGAAATAGAAAACATCCTTATGACGGCATACTTACGTCATAAGGATGTTCAAAAAGAAAGCGGACACGCACTGGCGAAACCGTAGATACCGCGTTGTGGCGGTGACGGAGCGCCGTGCGTGTCCGCTTTTTTATGTGTTTCGGCAAACCGTGTCGTGTGCATCGGTTTGCCGTATTGCTTGTTGCTGATTACCAGGCCACGCTCATTCCCAGTGTGAGGCTTGCGTTCGAACTCAGCGGAATCATTTCCTTGCTTGTCTTACCGAGTATGTGGTCCATTCCGATGAAGAGGTTATAGCCTTTCGGATGCAGGTTGAGTACCCATCCCATGCTTGTGGTGAAGCTGTTCACAGCGAAGCTTACGCCACCGTCGAGCCAACTCAGCGGAGCGTAGTTGGCGCTCAGACGTCCTTCTGTCCACGAGTATGCTCCTTTTATGCGTGAGGTGCAGAGCGCACCGAACGAAACCTTGCGATATACCGGCAGCGTGTATTCGGCGCCCACATTGATTGTCGCGCCAATACCAGTGGTGCGTCCGCCCTTGTCGCCGAGGTCGGTAAGGTTGGCGAAGTCGGCCAGCTGATCGCCGTAGCGGTCAACCTTTGTGTCGATTTCCTCGCCGCGGTCAGATGTCACCGACACATCGTGGAAGCCGTTGAAGATGAAACTCTTCGATCTGTTCTCTGCCGCCATGTCGTTTGTCCAGTTGATGAATCCGAGGTCGAGCACTGATGCGCTGACTGTCCAGTCGTCGTTTATCTCGTACACACCGCCGAGGTCTATGGCCATACCGAAGCCACCTACGCCGAAACCATCGAGGTCGACGTCGTTCACACGTTCGTATGTTCCGCTACCCTCAATGTTGTATTCCTTTTCTTCAGACACATAAGGGGACTTCTATAAATTAAATCCCTGATTATAAGTTGCATAAGCGGATAAAA
>USDT01000044.1 GCA_900553465.1 uncultured Prevotella sp. | reverse complement strand
TTTATTTACCGCCAAAGCCGCTTAGGCTTGGCTAATTTTTAACGAACTATTGATATACAAATTTAGTGATTTAATATGAAATAACATATTTTACACAGATATTTTGGAATAATAACTTTAATATTTCTATTGAAAGTTCTATTTAACTTTAAATTGCAGGATTATTAATTTCACAATAACCTGTAAGAAAATATGCTGACTGTACTTTTATTTGGCTAAGCCTTCCCACTGCCTTTGCCGACTGAAAGGCATATTCTGTGCCTTCACCCAATCCATCCGCGGTAAATAAGGGGCACTACCTGCCATTACCTACCCTACCACGACGTGTATTCAGCAACAATAAATACACATCCAGAAACAGTGCGCGCACCTGTTTCCTTACGAGAAAGACCAGCCGTCAGGCATTTGCCGGCACACGCCCTTCCTGCACTACAATCTCTTTCAACCGTCTGTACACATAGATGAATGCCGGAACAAGGAACAGATTGGCGAACAGCCAGGCGGTTGGGTCACCAAGGCATACGCCCCAGAATTTCAATTCGGGTACGAGAATAAGACTTACAAGCACACGGGCAATCATCTCGGACACACCCGAGAACATTGCCAACCGTGTATAGCCGGTGCCCTGGATGCTGTAACGCAGGATGCTCAGCAGTCCGAGCAGGATGAAGCAAGAGGTGTTGATATGCAGGAACAGCACCGTGTCTTTCATGATCTCAGTTTCATCCGGCGAGATGAACAGCAACGCGAACTTGTCCGCCAGTCCCCACATGACAATGGCAATAGCCACGGAATAGATAACCATCATCAGCGCGGCTGACTTGATGCCCATCCATATACGGTCAGGCTTTCCTGCTCCATAGTTCTGTCCTGAATATGTAGCCATGGCCATTCCCAGACCATCCAACGGACACATAACGAACATCTTGATGCGCATTGCTGCCGTGAAAGCTGCTACACAAGCCGTTCCCAGAGCGTTGTTGGCACTCTGCAACATGATGCTGCCGATGGCGGTAATGGAAAACTGCAATCCCATCGGTACGCCGACGGACAGGAGCTGACCGGCAATATCCTTACGGAAGATGCGGTCGTAAGGATCGGTTTTAAGTATGTCAAACTTACGATACATGTAGATGTAGCACAGCAGAGCCGACACACCTTGCGAGAACACCGTGGCAATGGCAGCTCCTGCCACTCCCCACCCGAGCACAAGGATGCAGAATAAATCGAGTATGATGTTCATCACCGTAGAAAGAAGCAGAAACCAGAACGGGGTCTTACTGTCGCCCAGTGCACGTATTATGCAGGAAAGCAGATTGTAGAAGAACGTACATGGTATGCCGATAAATGTAATGAGCAGATAAATATAGGCACCGTCAAATATATTCTCAGGTGTCTGCATGGACCGAAGGATGAACCCGCAGAGCAGGCTTGTGACGACAGCCACAGCAACCGACATCACAGCCGCCAGTTTCAGACTGACAGCCACGTAACGTCTCAGCATCACATAATCGTGTGCCCCGAACTTCTGGGCTACCGGTATGCCGAAGCCTCCGCAACATCCGTTGCAGAATCCAAGTATAAGGAACACCACCGATGTGCTCGCACCGACCGACGCGAGAGCGTTAATGCCGAGAAAACGTCCTACAATAGCTGCATCGACCAACGAGTATGTCTGCTGAAGTATGTTACCCAACAACAAAGGAAAAGTAAAATTCAGAATCAGCGGCAGAATCGGCCCTGATGTCATTTCTTTCGACTGTGCCATATATTCCTCTCTTGTTATCCTTAAAAAATAAAACGTGCAAAGGTACACTAAAGTTGTGAAACAGAAAAATGGCTGCGTTAAATAAGATAACGGAAGACGCTTTCTTACCTTAAATTAACATATAAAGAAAACATCTTACGCTTCAAAAAATAAATATGTTCTCATATTGAACATCTATATGCATTCACATAATCGGAATAATGTTTTTGAAACAAAAAATTATTCAAACAACGCACATTCTTACTATTTACTTATGATTTGTTACTTATAAGTTCAGACCTAATGTTACAATCGGACTAAAACCATGCTGCAACACATATAACACTGTCTCCCAATCTGTTTTCCCCAGACACATATCAGATAATTATTAATCACGGTCACACATGAGACATTCATAATGAGTACTTCCGTCAACACCTAAAGCAACCTCACCTGGATAGGAAGTCATGCCCAGGTTGGCCTCAACATAACGAATATATAAACATTCTGAAAATGTCATTCCAAATGACCTATTCCATTATATATACAAGATAATATATTATTTATACTGACTTCAAATCTTATTTTCCATTATAAACTACGTTTTTCTCTTTATTTATTGTATTTTTGCATTCAACACTAGAATCAGAAACCATTTCTTTTATACGACCGGCATCGCATACAAAATGTGATAAAAATATACCACATTATAAGTTCAGACAACCAATAAATTCAGAACCGAGATAAATACAGTCAAAAAATAGTCAATCCCCAAAACTGATTTGGTAAATATTACGGTCTGTCTTTTTATTATAAATGCAACCAACACCTCACTGAAGTACCAATATGTAATGACGACAAACTATAAACATCATAAATTATGATATATAGTAAACCGCAAATACACAAAACAAATCCAAGCATAAATATTTATACACAATATAACTCATGTACCAATAATGAAATATCCGGAAATACATAATTGTGCAGAACTGACAGTTTTTGTTGATAAAATCGGTTTTTTACCATTATTATCATCCGGTATAGCAGGATGGTCAGCAGAAGATATTGTTGACGAAGACTGCCAATACGTAAAACTTCCGGATGGAGGATGGGAATGGCCGTTATGGGAATGGAAAAGTTCTGTCATCCAAGAAAGCGGCTGTGCTTATGGTAAATTCTTTAATAAAAAAGCAGGATTTATCAGCAAAGACTGGTGGCCAGATTTTTGCAATTGGCGACGCCACATCATACCTTATCCAACACAAGGAAGCATAGAGGAAGCTATACTGCTCACCCTTCATGAAAATGGCAGTATGATTACACGAGATTTACGTTCGGCCTGTGGATTCATAGGAAAAAACATGCGAAGTAGATTCGACACTTTTCTTACAAAACTGGAGATGGGAGGATATATTGTGACCGAAGATTTCATTTATCCTTACGACAAACACAACCGTCGATACGGATGGGGATGGTCGCTTCTCACTACCCCAGAAACTCTATTCGGATACGACTCTTGTCATACAGACATTAGCCCGGAAGAATCATACATGAAAATACTTTCACATTTCAAAAAAATTCTCCCTGAAGAATCCGAACAATCTTTAAAACAAATTATAGGATAAAAACAATATGCGAATACTCGGAAATTTATTATGGTGGTTATTCGGAGGACTCGAAGCTGCCTGTTGTTATTTTGCTGGAAGTTTAGCACTATGCATCACCATTATCGGTATACCTTTCGCTTTCCAGACATTCAAATTGGGACTACTGTGTCTTTGGCCGTTCGGTACAGAAGTTAGAAATACAGAAGTATCCCCGGGGTGTATCAATACCTTGCTCAATATTATATGGATTTTGTTTGGAGGCTTGGCAGCATGGCTTACACACATTGCTTTTGGTATTGTTTTATTCATTACCATAATTGGCATTCCTTTTGCAAGACAACATTTCAAAATGGCAAAGTTATCACTGCTCCCATTCGGCAAAGACGTTATTTTTAACATTTAAAACTTATTATTATGGAAACATTCAACGATGTTATATCAACGAACAAACCTGTCTTAGTAGACTTTTTTGCGACATGGTGTGGACCATGCAAGATGATGCATCCGGTTCTTGAACAGCTGAAAGCCACTTACGGTGATAAGATACGTATAATAAAAATTGACATCGACAAAAATTCTGCTATTGCCAACCAATATCAAATACAATCTGTCCCCACTCTAATTCTTTTCAAAAATGGCAACATCGTATGGCGTCAGAGTGGAGCAATGCCACTAAACGAACTTCAAAACATCATTGCGCAATTCCTCTAATTACATTAGCAACTAAAATATTCTTATATAGAGAATATATCTATAACTTTGTATACGAAGATATATAACATTAAAAACAATACAATTATGATTAAGATTTTCGTTATGGACACATGTCCTGATTGTACATTCATTAAAGAGCAAGTATACGGCAACAACAAATACGAAGTAATTGACATTGGCAAGCATGTCCGCAATCTCAAAGAATTTTTACGCCTGCGCGACAAGAGTCCTGTTTTCGATGTCATGAAAAGAGTAGGTTCGGTCGGCATACCATGTTTCGTACTTGAAGACGGTACCGTAACATTCCGTCCTGAAAAAGCAGGCTTGCAGGCTCCCGACAAGATTAAAGGCAATTCATGCAATATAGACGGAACTGGATGTTGAACAGATATATTCATAATCAATATCTTATCTTCTTAAAATAGAATAGAAAACATCTTATCTGTATTCAACCTATCAGTTATTTTATATGGAAAAGGACCAGACACATACCGGTGCATACGGAAGCAATCAAAACCAGCATATAAGCTATATGGAGAACGATATAACCTTCCGTAACGCCACTACGGCAGACATTCCGCAATTAAAGGATCTTTTCCGTGATACCGTACTTGCAATCAACATACGTGACTATACTCCGGAAGAAGTTGCCGACTGGGCCTCTTGTATCGACATACCCGGCCGTCTGGCAGAACAACTTGCAAATCTTTATTTCATAATTGCCGTCGATGCCGAAGAAAATATATTAGGGTTCTGTTCTATACGACATGACGGATACCTCCACTCAATATTTGTCCACAAAGATCATCAGAGAAAAGGCATAGCCACTGCATTATTACTACATATTGAGAATTATGCAAAGAAAAACAGCATCCACATAATCACCTCCGAGGTAAGTATCACCGCCCTTCCCTTTTTCAGACATCATGGCTATATCATAGAACAGAAACAACAAGTAAAGGCAAACAAACTGCGTATGACGAATTATAGGATGAAAAAAATACTATAAAAAAATGATAAGTGCTGTTCACAACTTTCAAGCCATGTGTTCAGCCGACAGCGAAACAGGCTTTACGAGGATGCAAAACAGGCTTTTTGACGATGCGAAATGGACTGTTTCAGGGCATGAAACAGGCTGTTTTACGACCTCATACGGGCTGTTCTGTAACGCGATATTGACTTTTTGACAGCACACAGTAGTTTATCTGACAAAGAGACATATATAGAACCTACGTTTTTTACTTTTACAGAAATATCGGTCTCACTTGTCCGCTCACAACTTATAATTTCTTACTACGCAATTAAAATCGTCCAATCATAAAAAACAGGAAAAATCTAAAAAGACATGGTTTACTTACGAAACAACTCCATTGAGCTCCATATCGTTCCATCCTCTAAACGGACAGATGAACTAATACATACTTTAATCAGAGTATGGGAAGAGTCTGTACGTGCAAGCCATCATTTTCTGAACGAACAGGACATCCTGCGCCTCATCCCGTTTGTCAATCAGGCAATACGCTCTATTGATACATTGATTGTTTCATATTGCAACAACACACCTGTTGGTTTCATGGGTATTGAAGCGAGAAAAATAGAAATGCTGTTTGTCCAACCTACATATTTCGGTACTGGTATCGGAGGACACCTCGTGCGTACAGCCATAAACCAACATGATGTAATATACGTTGATGTGAACGAACAAAACCAACATGCTACAGGCTTCTACCGCCATCTTGGCTTCCACACATTTGAACGTACAGAGACTGACGGACAAGGAAATCCTTTTCCAATACTTCGGATGTGTCTTGCAGAAGCAAGCCGACCGGATGTTTCTATATAATTTTTCCAGAAAACCACACATTACAAATATTCCGTTCCTGAAGAAAAAACAGGAAACAGCCGCTGAACCATAAAACCGCATACATCATGTTTAATGACAACTACATAAAATAAAAGCCATTACTATTTTCCATCTTTATATCCATATAAATAAAATGGCAGAAAAATTTTGTCCTTAAATATTATTGCGTTAACTTTGCGGATGTACTCAAAAGGTGGTGCCCGACGACGTTCTATCGTCAGTGGCTGAGAAGATACACATTGCACCAGTACAGATAATGCTGACGCTGGGATTTTGGTAACATTTTATCTTTTATGCTTTAATGCGTTTGTACGCGTTCCATCTTAACGGTACATTATCAATATAATAGTAAAAAGATGGAACAATATATTTCAGCTTTGACCATTGCGGGCTCAGATCCATCAGGAGGAGCCGGACTTCAGGCCGACTTGAAGACATTCTCGGCATTAGGTGTGTATGGTGCAACAGCCATTACAGCTATAACAGTACAAAACACAGTTGGTGTAAAATACGTACACAAACTTCCACCACAAGTAGTTTACGACCAGATAGAGACTGTAATGGAAGACATAAACATAGATGCCGTCAAGATAGGAATGGTTAACGATGCAGAATCGCTTGACGCTATTGTCAACGCCCTGACAAAGCATAAACCTAATTTTCTTGTCGTTGATCCTGTGATGGTGTCTACAAGCGGATGCACACTTATGCAGCCTGACGCATTGGAAATAATGAAAAGCCGTTTGCTTCCCATGGCAGACATTGTAACGCCAAACATACCTGAAGCCTGCGTTCTGGCAGGCAGACAGACAAACATTAATGGCGCATACACTCACAAAGATATTGACGGAATAGCTCAGACAATATTAGATCTCGGCGTAAAAGCTCTGCTTATAAAGGGCGGACATATTGAAGGCAAGACGAAAAACGATTGCCTGTATATTAAAAACGGTGATGACATAAAGCGCATTTGTCTGTCGTCGGAAACCGTTGATACCAATAATACTCACGGCACCGGATGCACACTTTCTTCGGCAATAGCCGCATTTGCGGCCCGGGGCATGTCACTTGAGCAGGCTGTACGCTGTGCGAAGAACTATCTTACGGAAGCGCTTAAGGCTGGTGCTGACATACATGTAGGCAACGGACACGGACCGGTGAATCATTTTTATAAACCTGTGGCTTACATAACGGTAAACAATACACCAAGCCGTACATGCACGACATCCGGAATAAAGAGCCATGCTTTATACGGTTCGCCGTCATGTCCACCACCTGTCAATCTGCAGTTCATAACTCATTTCACAGACAAATTTTCTTATTTCGACTCGGCAATAATGGCCCTTGAAGGCGGTTGCCGTTGGATTCAGCTGCGCATGAAGGATGCCGACGAGAACGAAATAGAGAAAACAGCACTCAGACTAATACCTGAATGCAGACGCAGAGGTGCCATATTCATAATAGACGACCACGTAGAGCTGGCCTTGCGTATAGGAGCTGACGGTGTGCATCTCGGAAAAAACGACATGCCTATAGCCGATGCGCGCAAGCTGACCGGTCCGGACTTCATCATAGGAGGCACAGCCAATACATTTGAAGACATACAGCGTATCGTCTCAGAAGGTGCAGATTACATCGGATGTGGTCCGTTCCGATTCACCACAACAAAAAAGAATCTTGCACCGATGCTGGGCACGGAAGGCTATAAAAACATACTTTCACAGATGAAAGAGGCCGGCTTCAGCATACCTTTGGTGGCTATAGGAGGCATTACATGCGACGACATACCTTGCCTTTTGTCAACGGGAGTATCAGGAATAGCCCTCAGCGGAAGCATACTACGCGCCGAAAGTCCTGTTGACGAAATGAAAAAAGTCATACGACAATTAAACAATAAAGAATAAACAACCGCAAATATGAAAACAGTAAAGTACAGGAAAACATTTTCCTATACTTTGCTTAAAACCATAAACTAATGGAGAATAACATAAAAATAACCTATCCCGGTTCAGAGAAAGTCTATCTTAAAGGACATCTCTATCCCGAAATCAACGTTGGAATGCGTGTCGTACACCAGATGCCGACAGTTTCTGTGGAAGACGGAAAGCGCGTTGAACGTAAGAATCCATCAATCTACATTTACGACACAAGCGGTCCTTACAGCGATCCGAACATAGAAACAGACGTCAAGAAAGGACTGCCGCGTATGCGTGAAGCGTGGATTATGAAGCGTGGAGGTGTGGAACGTCTTAAAGAGATATCGTCTGAATACGGACGTATGCGCCGCGACGACCACTCGCTTGACAGCCTGCGCTTTGAACACATCACGCTGCCGTTGAGAGCCAAGAAAGGATGTCAGGTGAGCCAGATGTATTATGCCAAGCAGGGCATTGTGACTCCGGAAATGGAATATGTGGCCATACGCGAGAACATGAACTGTGCCGAGCTTGGCATAGACACGCACATAACTCCGGAGTTTGTGCGCGACGAGGTGGCCGCAGGACGTGCCGTCATACCGGCAAACATCAATCATCCGGAATCTGAGCCGATGATTATCGGACGCAACTTCCTTGTAAAAATCAACACCAACATAGGCAATTCCGCCACAACCTCAAGCATTGACGAAGAAGTGGAGAAAGCGGTATGGAGCTGCAAATGGGGCGGAGACACACTTATGGACCTGTCAACAGGAGCAAACATACACGAAACCCGCGAGTGGATAATACGTAACTGTCCGGTTCCGGTAGGCACTGTACCAATGTATCAGGCCATGGAAAAAGTGAACGGTCACGCTGAAGACCTCAGCTGGGAGCTGTTCCGCGACACGCTTATAGAACAGTGTGAGCAGGGAGTTGACTATTTCACGATCCATTGCGGAATACGTCTTCAGAACATACACCTTGCCGACAACCGCATGACCGGCATGGTGAGCCGCGGTGGAAGCATCATTTCAAAATGGTGTCAGATGCATCAGAAGGAAAGTTTCCTATACGAACACTTCGACGATATCTGCGACATCTGCGCACAATACGACGTAGCCATATCGCTCGGCGACGGTCTGCGACCGGGCAGTATATACGATGCCAACGACCGGGCACAGTTTGCCGAACTTGACACGATGGGCGAACTGGTAGAGCGTGCGTGGGCCAAGAACGTACAGGCATTCATCGAAGGTCCGGGACATGTGCCCATGCACAAGATTCCGGAGAACATGCAGCGCCAGATAGAAAAATGTCATAATGCTCCGTTCTACACTCTCGGACCACTCGTTACCGACATTGCGCCCGGCTACGACCACATAACAAGCGCGATAGGTGCGGCACAGATAGGATGGCTCGGAACGGCCATGCTGTGCTATGTGACACCGAAAGAGCACCTTGCCCTGCCCGACCGCGACGATGTGCGCACAGGAGTGGTAACCTATAAACTGGCCGCGCATGCCGCCGACCTTGCAAAAATGCACCCCGGTGCCATTGTACGCGACAACGCATTAAGCAAGGCAAGATACGAATTCCGATGGAAAGATCAGTTCAATCTGAGCCTTGACCCGGAGCGCGCACTCGAATATTACAAGACGGCAAACCACGTAGGAGGAAAATACTGCACCATGTGCGGACCTAACTTCTGCGCAATGCGCATCAGTCAGACAATAAAAGATTGTGACGAAAACAACTGACAAAAGACATAAATACAGAATTACCAATTTAATAACATAAACAAAAATGATAGAAAAAAACGTTTCACAAGGTATTATAAGTACCTACTTTGAGAAATTGGAAAGAAATCTCGACATTGATGTGGCAATAGTTGGCGGAGGTCCTTCCGGAATAGTTGCCGCCTATTATCTTGCTAAAGCCGGTCTGAAGGTTGCACAGTTCGACCGCAAGCTGTCGCCGGGCGGTGGCATGTGGGGCGGCGCAATGATGTTCAATCAGATTGTCGTTCAGGAAGAGGCTATCGATATAGTAAAAGATTTTGATATAAATTATAAGCCATACGGCGACGGGCTCTATGTAATGGATTCTGTAGAAAGCACCTCAGCACTGCTCTACAAGGCCGTACATGCCGGCGCTACGATCTTCAACTGCTATTCTGTTGAGGACGTTGTATTCAAGAACAATGTCGTAAGCGGCGTCGTTGTAAACTGGACACCGGTGCTGCGCGAAGGTCTGCATGTGGATCCGCTGAACATCATGGCAAAATGTGTGATTGACGGAACAGGCCACGACAGCGAGATGTGCAAGACAGTCGCACGCAAGAACGGCATACGCCTTGCCACTGATACGGGCGATGTCATAGGCGAACGCTCTCTGGATGTTGTCGCAGGAGAAGAGGAAGTGGTGAACGGAACAAAGGAGATATATCCGGGACTCTACGTCTGCGGCATGGCAGCCTCTGCCGTAAGCGGCACCCCACGCATGGGACCTATCTTCGGCGGAATGCTTATGTCCGGAAAGAAAGTGGCCGAACTCATCATCAACAAACTGAAATAATAACCAACAACTCCGGGCACCGACCGACACTATCGGTGTCCGGAGCTTTTCAAAACCAATACTTACAATACCCTGAAAATGCTTTGGATTGTAGTCACATCTCCTTCTTTCTTTATCGGTGAGGCGTCATTCCTTCACCGTCTGATAGCCTGCGGCGTTGATTATATACACCTTCGCAAGCCCGGTGCAACCGCGGATGACTGCTCAAGACTACTCGACCAGATGCCGGAAGAGGATTACAGGCACATAATAATACACGATTTCTTCGAGCTCGCCACACAATACGGTCTGCACGGCATACACCTAAACGCACGCCGAAGCGACATCCCCACCGATTACCATGGCCACATCAGCCGTTCGTGCCACTCACTGGAAGAAGTAGAAAAATACAAACCTGTCTGTGATTATGTATTTTTAAGTCCAATATTCGACAGCATATCCAAACAAGGATACTCGTCCGCATTTAACGATATTACATTAAAAAAGGTAGCGGCCCGTGGTATAATAGACAAAAAAGTAATTGCTCTCGGCGGCGTAACACCGGATAAAATCGAATATCTCAAATCGTTACAATTCGGAGGAGCAGCCATGTTGGGATGCGTGAATAATCTCGCCCACTTGCCGGAAAACGAACAGACAGATATGCTGATTAGGATTAAGAAAGAGATGACGGACAAAGTTGAATAGGCAGAATACGCATATATATTATACTTATAACTCCATAGTATATAAACATATACCAAATAACAATAACGGTGAACAAGAAAGGGAGAGGCAGAAAAGCCCCTCCCTTATATTTTGAAAATGTATTTTGCAATGTCCTGCTGCGGTAAACGCCCGTGAAACCGGTGTCAGTACGACAATCTCGCATAAACCGATCCCGACACGCCCTACCCTTCGGAACGGAATATTCATTCTCGTCTGGAAGTAAAAATTAAAGACGACAAACTATCAGAAAACGGAAAACGCATAGAAAGAAAAAGGACCGATAGATATTAAATGGAAATTGGTTTATATAAGAACTGAGGTTTTAAGACAGAATAAGCATTGTTCTCGCCTGCTGAAATGAAGTCAATACAGGCAACTTTCAGATTGTAACCGGATTTTGATTTTTACGCCAGAGTTTCCCGTTCTACCCCGAAAAATAAACGAATATTTGCAGGCTGACTCTCCGTCGGACGCAAATACACGAATTACGAGAGACTTTTATAAAATACTGAATGTCAATAGCTTGCGCTTAAAGGATATTTTATCGCTTTGCAATAAGCACCATTTCAGCATGCGATATAGCCCGTTTCAGGGGCTGAAATGCACCATATCACACCCTAACATAGGCTTAACCGGACCACGAAACGGGCATTATCAGAACGCAATATGAACCCTTTCTGACTACGCTATAAGGTATATCAAAAGACGGTACCGCCCGAAATGCACTTTATTACACCGGATTTAACATTCCCTCACGCCTATTTTCCGAATTTATTTTGTCAAAAAAAAGTCAAGAAAAACCGTAAGTGGTCCCGCGGGTTTTCTTTAAAAATGCTGATATCGCGCTTAAAAAAACATTGATATGACGCGCTATGAAAATAATGGGATTATTTTATCTGATAAACTGAAAGCATGCGTTTCCTCTGCACCAATGTTTTTTCATTGTTCTTACACTGTTTACCGGGTGAATCGTGAAAAGCGCCATGCCACAGCGTTCCTGGCATAACAGCACACCATAAAAAATGAGGTGGAAACATATCAGCCTTATCCGTTAATACGGAAGACCTGATACATCTCCACCTCTGACAAAAAACTATGAATATATAGAAAATGTTTGTGCCTGCGATTATATGCGTCAGAACGTCATTCTGACGGCTGCATAGACATTGCGGCCGGGAGCATTGATGCCCGATGAGAACACGCGGTACTCGGTGTCGAGTATGTTCTCCACGCCTGCCTGCAGGGCGATGTAACGGTTAATGGTGTAGCTGCCTTTGAGGTTGAGCGTGAACCATGCCGGCATGCCCTCGCCGTCGGCACCCTTCACGGTGGCGTAGTCGATGTTGTCCTCGCCGTCCATGTTGTAGTCGTCAACCGATTTCTTGCCGTTATAGAGGGCATACATGTCGAAACGTCCGCGACCGTCAGCCGTGAGCCATGCCGCACCTACACGTCCGTAGATTGGCGGTATGTGGTCGAGCGGCTGTTTCTTCTCGCCTCCGAGTATGCGGCCGTAGGTATAATTGAACGAAGCATAAAGCTCGGTCTGGCGCGACGGAGTGGCAGTAAGGCTTGAAGAAAAGCCCCAGAGCGCCGCCTTCTTGGCGTTGGTGTATGTATAGACGTCGCACATCTCGCCCTGATATTCCATCTGACTGTCGCCCATGAACGTGCCGCGCGCGGTGGTTATGGCATCGAAATAGTAGGTGCCGTATATCACGTTCTCCCATGTCAGCACATTGTCGATGTGCTTCGTTATGTTAAGGTCGAGCGAAACGGTCTTCTCCGGACGTATGTCCTTGTTGGGTATTGTCACGGTGCTGACCTTTGAGTCGAACACTTTTGAAGTGTTGTCGATGTTCGGAACGCGGTAGGCAGTGGATGCCGACATAGCTATCTTCCATGTCTTTGTAGGCAGCCAGTTCATACCGAATGCCGCACTATATGTCAGATTGTTCTTGCGCTGGCTGTCGCCACCGAAGAAGGGGAACTCCTCCACGTCGAGCACACTGGAATATGTGGTGGCATAGCCAAGGCGGATGCCGTCGTGCATGCTCCATTCCGGACTGATGTTCCACACATGGGTGGCAAACGCTTCGATGGTGTGCATGCTGTTATGGCCGTCGGGATAGCGTGTGGTATTGTATGATGTTTCGCCCGTAAGCACGTTCTCGGTGTTGGCTGTTGACTTCAGAAAACTCAGCGTACCGTCGATACCGAGGTGCAGTTTATGGCTGTCCATATACTTTATCCAATCGCTGTTGAGCGATACAATGTTCACGTTCTCCCAGTTGTTGTACAGTTCTTCTTTCTGGAACTTGCGGTCGTGGCGGCTCTCCTTCACGTTCTGATAGGCCAAAGTAAGATGTACCTTGTCGGCTCCGAGCTGCTCGCGCCCGTCATACTGATAGGCAGCCATGAGGCGGAACTGCGGACCGTAGTACCACTCGGCAAACTTAGGTCGCAAATCACCGTCCTTCATCTCGGTGACGCTCAGACGGTCGTAGCGGTTGAAGTCGTTGGTGTTTGACAGCTGGAAATTTATCATGTGCGACTGTCGGGCATTAGGCTTGTAGAGCAGTTTCTGCATGAAATCGTACTGCAGATAACCCGAACGCTTCTGTAGCTGCGGTTTGTCGTTATACAACAGGATGTCGTCCTTGCCGTTCTGCGGCTGAACGTAGATGTCGCTTTTTATATAATTATCATCATCGGGCAGGAACGGATTGCGATTGGTTCCGGCACGAAGATCACCGAAGTTGCTGAACGTGAACGATGTGAGCGAGGCGAACTTATCCGTACCGTAATTGAAATCCACATGCGCCGTACCTTCATTGTTGGCACTGCCGTATCTCACGACAGCATGTCCCTCGCTTGTGGAGGATGCTCCGCCGGTGGCAAGTGTAGGCGACAGCGTGTTGAACACGATTGTTCCGCCCAAAGCGTCGGAACCGTAGTTGAGCGACGACGGTCCGAAAAGTACTTCCATGTTTTTCAATGCAAACTGATCGACGGTAAGACAGTTCTGCAGATGACCGCTTCTGTATATAAGATTGTTCATCCTTATGCCATCAACAACAAGAAGGATGCGCGACGCCTCAAAGCCACGGAGTATGGGGCTGCCCCCACCCTGCTGGCTCTTCTGCACAAGCACCTGACCGGTTTCACCGAGCAAGTCGGCCGTAGACTGCTTGTTGGCGTAATCGATGTAGCTTTTGGGAACGCTCACAATGTGCTGCGGAGTGTTTATCTTACGTGTCTGTTCACGGTTGACAGAAACTATCACCTCACGCAGATCGACAGTACGGAATATATCCAGACTGTCAGCTTTTCCTGCATAAGCAGAAGAATAACAGCATGCCGCAAGACAAGCTGCCAACATGATGTTTCTCATATAAAAATATTGTGCTATAAATAAGTTGTTATCCTGTGTGCTGATATTAATATCCTGAAAACGCAAGCCGGTCAATATCCCCAGACGTTGGTTTTGCTGTAAACGGCTTCGTCGGATTCTTCTTCGTAGTCATTGTAACTGTACCGACCGGGACCTGGAGGCAACGGGTTCATATCACCAAAGTCTTCACCACCGGCGCTTCCGCTCAGAATGTTATCAACAACAACCTGCAACACTTGAACCGAGGGTGAAATGTATTCTTTTTTCATCTTCATAATTTAAATGTTTTAATGTTCGGGGTGCAAATATATATTATAAATGTATAAAAAAGAAATAGAAGTTCCTTTTTTAATCTTTATTATTTAATTTGCATTTTAAATATCAATTTTAGATGATTTACATCAAGAGAAGGTATATTATTTGAATAAACATACAGTCCAAAATGTTAATTAATGTTATCCGTAAATTATTCATCATTTGCACTCAGAAATTCTCCATAATTTCTATTTGACATAAATCAAGCCCTATTGTTTTAAAAAATTCACCAGATACCCGTATATTTATTTTGATTTAAAGAAATATAAACACCATACTGCAAAGGCACAGAAAATATAACACATTTACCGAAAAAGCGTAAATGTATAAATGTTTTTAAAATAGAATAAAAAATAAAAAATATATTAATATATAACAAATGTGTCCGATTTTTCTTTTTAATTCAGATGAAATGGTATATATTTGCCGTCCGGTTTTTACCGGAAAGGATAACATATATTAAAAGATTAAGATTTTATAAACAGGAATGAAGGTACTATGGTAAAAAAAGGATTGACAGGATTATTGGCGTTTCTCTTACCGCTTATGTTTATGCAGGCTCATTTGAGCGATGACAAAGACGTAAACGACAAGAAACGCGCTAAAATGGAACGTGCTGTTTCCACATTACCTGATTCTGCTTATGAACAGGTCAAGAAGGAAGACTTGCTCGGTGACGAGGTCTATATAAAGCTCGCACGCGACGGATGGTATCCGCAGGAAATAACGCAGATTATGGACCGTTACATCAAGGCTAACCGCAGCAAGGTGCGCGGTTCGCGCGAGTATGGCATGTATGCCAAGCAATGGCTGCCGGCCTATGGACACACGCCGGGCGGCGACTCAATCTATCAGTTTGTGGATACCGCATACTATGGAGAGACAATGAAATCGGTAAGACGACTTTATGCTAAACAGCTGGAGGCGTATTACCCCGAAATACCATACACGCCCAACGACCGAATGGAGGGCAGACGTAATCCGGGATATTTCCGTCCGGTGCAGCAGAAGCCTTATACAGGTAGAATACACTGGATTGTAGTTCATCCTACCAATCCGGATGCTCTTATGGTTATTCCTGACGGAGGAGGAATATTCCGTACAGACAACCTTGGCAAGACATGGGACTGCGTGACGGACAGAATACCGGACAGAGAGTTCCGCAAGATATGTGCTCACTCGGCAATTCCAGTAGATCCGGACGACTGGGATCATTTCTTCGCATTCATGAAGAACGGTAACAGCACTGCCGTTTATGAAACAACAGACGGCGGACAGAGCTGGACAAGAGTTCCGGGCGCTACGCATAAGTCGTTCAAGCGCGGATATGCGTTTAAGGATGCGTCTGGCAAACTGAAATTCATCGGAGCACTACAGTCGGGCTCTAATTATTTGAGCAGCCAGCTTTGGTATAGTGAGGACAAGGGCGTTACATGGAAACAGATTGTACTGCCTGATGAGATGAAGGAAACTCATCCGGAAACGGGAATGAAAGGCTCGTTCTTCCAGAACTTTGCGTTCGATCCGGAGAACCGCAATATTATATATATACCGACCTCGCGCAGCATTTATTACTCTGACGACGGACTTACACCGCAGAGCGACGGCAGCTTCAACATCAAGCGAATGACATTCGACGTGTATAATCAGGACGGAACAGAGTTGCGCTATAGTCAGGTTAACGAATTTCCGTTTAAGGCTACGACTCAGGGATTCCTTGAGGTTAATCCCAACAATCCTCTGCAGATGTGGTTCGCAACGGCATCGCGTAACGTAAGCTATGGTGTATATTCAGCCGTTTATCGCTCAGACGACGGCGGAAAGACATGGCGTACATTGCAGGAACCTATAAACGGCATAGGCAGCGGACTTGCTTTCGGAAATGAGTCACCATGGGGATGGCTCGGAGGTTTTGGAGTAAATTTCCAGGATCCACAGTGGCTGTACGGATGCTCCATGAGTTCGGCAATAAGCAGTGACGGAGGACATACATTCCAGCAATTTGCCTGGGGAAACCGTCTGAAGGCTAAAGCAGATGACGGACTGTATTATACAACAACCAGTGCACGACACAATGCAGACAATCATTGTATAGTCTCTCACCGCAGCGGACGAGTATTCCGTGGATCGGATGCCGGTCTGCTCGTAAAAGACAAGAACATCAACAACCACGAATGGACAAACATAAACAGCTCGATGGGCAATCAGCTGCATTATTCTATTAAGGTAAATGAATTCGGCGACCAGACAATGCTCGGCAATACGCAGGACGTGGACGCACAGACATACCGTTACGGCAGATGGGGAAACTGGCGTGGATATGAGGGAACGGAAGCTTTCCTTAATCCTTATGCCGGCACATGCTATTTCTCCGGAAGCGGAGGCGGAGGTCTTGAAGGCGTATCGCTCAGCTCCTGGTATGAAGGCTATTCGATGGCTGATGTCTGCACAGGATACTGGTATCTGATTCACAATCCGGGAAACAACGCCCAGTCTTTCTTCCGTATAGAGGATTTCGGACGTAAGACGATAAACATCTCTGCAAATACTGTAGATGAGAGCGGTGCAGGAACAGGTGCACGTGATTTCGCGATAACCCGCGATGGCGACAAACCCACACTGTTTGTGCTGAACACCAACCATACAATTGTCAAGTCGACAGACAATGGCAATACTTTTGAGACTGTTATGGTGAATGGTTCCAACGGCTCAAAGGTTGCGGCAAAGTTTACAAACGCTTGGATTGCAGCTGATCCGAATAACAGCAACGTTATATATGTTGCACAGACCGGAAAGGTGCTTA
>USDT01000043.1 GCA_900553465.1 uncultured Prevotella sp. | reverse complement strand
CGTCTGAGTTTTCTATAAAAACACTGATACGAGATGTGAAGAAGAATACGGTAAGTGCGCGCTGGTCTTGAGAGTATGACACGTAGGCTGTGGCAACGCGGACTTATCATCACGTTATGAAACGCGCTGCCGC
Source organism: uncultured Prevotella sp. (assembly GCA_900553465.1). GTDB lineage: Bacteria > Bacteroidota > Bacteroidia > Bacteroidales > Bacteroidaceae > Prevotella. The sequence goes on along the minus strand of USDT01000043.1, from coordinate 20,874 downwards.
GGTTTATACCATCTTCTGTGTCTGGAAGTTTTGCGGTATTCTACATTACTTTATGCATAAAACTTATCCAAATGGAATTTCTATCGAGCCACAGAACCGGCTTTTTACGCCTTCTCCTTGTGCTTGCAGAATTATATGGTATTGTGGTTCATGCTGCGGAGAAATGAAATATATGACATGTTTGCAGCGGTTTCGTGTGAATAAAAGTGATGTTGTCACAAAAGAAAAAGCCGTCTGCATGTAGCTATGTAAGACATAACAGTATGCAGAACGGCTTCTTTTGTGTATGTTCATCGGCTCACGGCTTCTGCCAGAACCACGATTCGTCGTAAGTTTCGTTGCCAATCTGTGCGTCTGAGCCCACGGGTTTCAGCGTGAAATAATAGCTGCGGTTGCCGTTTTCCACGTTATAACCGTTGTTCAGATATGTGCTCAAGTAGTACAGGTTTTTCGCCATGTATTCGTCGAGATAATCTTCTTTGGTCTGCATGATCTTATGATTCCAGTTCGCATCTTTGTTCAGCACGAGCGTCTTTCCTTCTATCAGGCGCTGTCTTACCTCTCCGGGATGCAGCAGGAGTCCGTTCTCGTCGCAGACGTATGCGGCAAACGTCGGATCCATCCATATCCATTTTCCGAGTGTTCGGCTCCATACCATCACTATCACATGGCAGTCGTTGTCGTGTCTGTAGTCCTTTGACTCACAGGTGAGGAAGCGTGCCGGCCATCCCATTGCCATATACATCTCAGACAGGACAATGGCAAGTCCGCGGCAGTTCAGTCCACGGTTCTGCGCCTTGCAGGCGTTGTAAAGGTCGATGGCGTTGCGTTTGGTTTTCTGTGGAAATCCTCCCGAGCCGTCGTGCACTATCTGGTCGTGCAGCCAGTACATGATGTTCTTTATCTGTGAAATTTCGTCTCCGTTGCCGGCTATCTTATCAAGATTGAAGAAATTCCTTATTTTCTTCATGTCCTCATCATCGGGCGAGGCATAAGTGAACTTCTGCGTGTTTGTCGTATCGGGCGCTGCGTATGGCCCACAGTGCTTCAATACGTACAGATAATCTTTGGTCTTGCGCAGTTCCTCGATCAGTTTCTTGAATCCTTCTTCGTTTCTTATGTTGTCGAGGTCATTGTCCTGCAATATCCATTTATAGTCGCTGTAGCCGCTGTTTATGGCTTTCTCAAGGGCCTTTACGGCTTTCTCCTTCTCTCCTATACGTGAATACATGCACGTGAGGTTATACAATGCAAATTTTGTTCCGAACACATCAGAATATTGCGGCAGGCTGGTCAGTCTGTCGAGCTTGGCGCATGTTTTCATTAATTCGGGAATATGGCTTAACGGTTCCTTATATTCAATGAAGTCTTTGTTGTCAGAATTGAATATATTTCCCTTGACTGTGCACTTCGTTATCAGCGGACAACCAGTCACCTTACCGAATCCCATTGACACACAATCGCCCGAGAAGACAATTTCTTTCAGGTTCGGACAGTTCTCGGCAATATCAGGGCCGCCCGTGCTAATTATGAAGTCTTCAAACTTCAATGTCTCCAACGACGGCATGTCGTAGCACATCCATCCGTCGGCGTGGTCGAGAACGCCGCGTATGGTTATCTCCTTGACATTATCTATCTGCGCGAACGCACGTGAGGCAATATATCCGATGTTGTTTATTACAATCTTCTTCAGTTTGCTGCAACCGGCAAAACATTTATAATTTATTTCTTTTGTGTAGGACGGAAACGTGATTTTCGACAGATTGCGACAAGACTGAAACGCCCCATCTTCCAGTATGATGTCCTCCGGTAGGGTTATTTCCTTTAGGGCGGATTGCATGAAAGCCATTTTCCCGATGCTTTTTATGCCTTTAGGGAGTTTTATTTTCTCGATGCGGCATTTGCTGAACATGTATTCAGGAAATGTTGTTTCATATATATAAGAACTATCCCCGTTCTCTGTGTATGTTTTCTTGTCGGCCACAATAGTCACATCAGTCATGTCGATATGTTTCAGTTGGCCTTTGGTGTAGTTCTCGTTCTTGTCGCATCCCGCCATATCGCGCAGCATAATCAGGTCTTCCGCGTTCAGGTTGCCACCAATCTTCAGGTCGGTTATTTCGTATTTCTCACTGTCTGATATCAGTGTTTTCAATGTTCCCGGTGTCTTTACTATTACATCTTTTCTGCTTGCTGCAATGCCGGAAACCTGTAACAACAGTATGACAAGCAGAAGAATGCTTTTGTGGTTGCTGTTCATAAGCATTTATGTTTGTTATTTATGATTATGTTTTTCTATGTAGTCTTTCAATGTCGCACATAAATCCATGGGAAGCAGAAACTCAAAGGTATCCGGTTTATGGCTTTCCAGTCTTTGCAGTTCTCTGATAAGCCGTTCGTAACCTTCGGTGCCTCCATAGCTTGCTGCTATAAGATAGACATTGTGGAATACGGGTCTTTCGTTGTCAGTAGATATTTTTATCAGGTCATTAAAGACGTCTCCTTCATTCCAACAGTGTGCTCCCTGTAATACACATACAATGCCTTCTCCATTGTTTCCTCTTTCGTATCGTTCCTTATTATTGTTGAATCCGTCGAAAACACCTTGCAGTCCACAGGTTTTCATATACTCTCCGAATCTCTCTTTATTGGTTGTATTCCATAGACAGACTGTGTGAAATCCGGCAGTAGTAAGCCAATTGTTGTTTAATTCAAGCCATTTCTTAAAGTTGTTTTCATTATATTTATCACCATATATGAACTGAAAACCGGAGGGACCGGCCAGCAATTCATCGTTCGGTGTAAGATTCTTGTAGAAGAATTCCAACAGTTTTGGGTTCAGTTCCTGTAAGGATGACGCCATTGTATAGCCTACCGGAACCATTCCCCGGCCCTTGGCATGTTTAAACATGTTATACATCTGGTTTGCGTCAAATTGTATGTTGTCACCGTCACTCCATATCAGACTTACATAAATTTTGCCGGGACGGGCTTCTATCGCCTTGCCTTTGCGCTGCTGAAATGACTTGTTCGGGAATGAGCACCAGAAGCTTCCGTTGGCATAATAGTCGCTTACCATGAATCCTACATTATAAGGATTGGTAGCATTATTCAGTCCGTCTCCGTCGTTATCTGTTCCATATCCCATTGTAGAAGAGCCCGGCTGATAATCCATTTTCTCACATATTCTTTTTATCATGTCTGATTCTTCCGGTATTGAACTGTTCAGGAAAAATACAAAACCCTTTGAAGCTGCCGCATAATCGTATATTTTCCATGGACCGGATAGGTAATCGCTTCTCAATCCTGCCGAAAAACTCAGATACTTATGGCAGCCTTCTGCCAGATTGTCTATAGCCCATTGGTATGCCTCTAGCTTGTTTTCCCATTTGTCGGTTATATTTTCGCAGGCCAGATTTAAATGTAATTCGTTGTTCAGAAAATCCTTTATTTCTGCGGTTACCGGCAGAGCTTTTTGTTGTGCGCATATCATTTGGGCGAGACACCAGGTCCATTCTTTTTGTGGATCCCATAATACGAATTTCGTGAACTTGTCTTTGTTGTCTTTTATTAAGGTTCCTAAACCGGAATATTCAGACTTGCTGAATTCATCCTTTAATAGATGCCAGCTCTTTCCTTCCTGTCCATAGACGTCCTCAAACTGTGTCTGATGATGATTTTCAAATACCAGATAAACTCCGGCTTTCTTCTGATTGAGGATTCCCTGTGCGACGCATGCCGTTATTTTTCCGTAACTGTTATCTGCTCTTAAATCGTACACAGAGATTTTTTCTATAGGAAGATTCTTGTTTTTAAAGAACAATCCTTTCTGAGGAGTCAGTTTGGATTCATACGATTTTAAGTGTGGCAGTATCTGTCCTATTTTAAAGTTGTTTTTATTATCAGCCTTTTCTCCGTCGTAATAGGGGAGAGCATCTGTACTGTTATCAGCAGTTACGGCACATTCTGTTTTTCTCTTTTCAATGTAAGAGTTCTTGTTATCATGCTTTATATTGCGCAAAGCTGTTGTTTGGATATACGAGGTCTTTTCGCATAATCCGTCATCAGGAATTCCTGTTTTATTGTTTCCATAAACAACAGTTATGCATTCTTCGTCCATAGGTGTAAATAACGGCTTGTCAGAAGATGCTGCCGTGTGCGACAACAATGCCATCGTGCAAGCCATGAATAACGCTGTTGTAGATATGTATTTCATTTTCTTTTAGGTTTTCGGTATAATATTTCTGTGCATATCACATAATGTAAGACCGTATTTTTATATTAAGGATACAATTCTGATGTGATGTTTTAAGCTGTTAGGCTAACGGTATATAATATCTTTCATTACTCATATATGGCGTTGCTTTTATGTGATATTGTTCTTATCAATTTATATTTATCGTATGTTTTGTTCATTGTTTGTACGCATTCTCTGATTCAAGGTTCCTGCCAGAACCATTCTTCATCGCATGTTGCAGTGCCTATTTTTGCTTTGAAGCCTTCCGGCTGCAGCGTGTAGTATGTGCTTTTGCCTTCCGATTCAACGTTCGGATAGCTGTCGATGTAGGCGCTCAGAAGGTAAAGATTCTTTGCCATGTATTCATAAAGATAGTTCTTCTCTGTGAATATGAGTTTGTGATTCCAGTTGGCGTTATCGCTAAGGACGAGCTTTTTGCCTTCTATCATATGTTGTCTTATCTCTCCGGGATGCAGCATCAGACCGTTCTTATCGCATACATACGCGTCGTATGTCGGATCCATCATAACCCATTTACCAAGTGCGCGACTCCACACAACTACAACAACATGACATTCGTTGTCGTTGGTGTCCATAGATTGGCAGGTGATGAAACGTGCCGGCCAGCCCATGGCAAGATAGAGTTCGGTCAGAACAATTGAAAGGCCGCGCGAGTTGAGGCCGCATTTCCTTGCTTTACATGCTTTGTAGAGGTCTATGGCGTTGCGGCTGGCGTTAGGTGGGAAACCTCCGGAACCGTCATGTCTTACATTGTCGTGCAGCCATTTCATGATGTTCTTCATCTTCGAAATCTCATCACCGTTGCCTGCAATGTGTTCGAGATTGAAGAAATCCTTTATTTCCTTTACCTTCGGATCTTCTGCGGAAGCATAAGTGAAGCGCTCAGTGTTGCTTGCGTCATGAGCACCGTAAGGTTTCGAGTCTTTCAGTATTTTTATAAAATCCATGTCACTTTCTAGAATCTTGCCGGCAAGTCTGGGCTGTTTCTGTTCCTTTTCTGGTTCTTTATAATTATAATTCGCAGCAAGTTCGGCATATTGTGTGGCTTTCTGGTTCTCTCCGATGTCTGTCAGAATGACAACCATGTCGTATATTGTGTTCTTCACACCGAAGATGTTAGAGTATTCCTTTTTGGCTATGAGTTCCTCGAATGTGCGGCATGCATTTTCCATCTGCTTGCTGAATGTCACCGGTTCTTCATATTCTATGAAGTTCTTATCGCCGGATTTGATGACATATCCTGTCACTGTGCATTTCTTCATGAGCGGACATTCCTTTACGCTTCCGTATCCCATTGGCATGCATGTTCCTGAGAATACTATCTCACTCAGCTGCGGACAGTTCTCCGCAATGATGGAACTGCCTGTGTTGAGGATGAAGCCTTCGAAGCGTATGGACTTTAGACTTGGCAGATCGCGGCACATCCATCCGTCAACGTGGCCTATAACTCCTTTTATGGTTATGTCGGTGAGGTTTTCCATGTTCTTGAATGCTCGTGAGCCCAGCAGTCCGATGTTGTTTATAGTGATGGATTTCATGCTGGTACATCCTTCAAAACATTCCGACCACATCTCCTTAGTGAATACCGGGAAGCGGACTTCCGACAGCTGTTTGCTTCCCTGGAAGGCATAGTTATGTATGATAATGTTTTCTGGCAGTGTGATTGATTTAAGAGCAGTGTTGCGGAATGCCCGGGAGCCGATGGCTCTTATGCTCTGCGGTAGCACTATTTCCTCGATGTTGCAGTTGCTGAACATGTATGCCGGCAGGGTGTAAGTGTCGGTTATTGTGCTGTTTTTATTGCCTTCAATAAATCGTGTGTTGTCTTTTATAAACGTCACTTCGCTCATATCGATGCTTCTCAGCCTGCCCTTTGTCCGGCTTTCATTAACATCGCATCCTGCCATGTCGCGCAGCAGTATTATGTCTTCGGAGTTAATCGTACCAATTATTTTCAGTTCGCTTATATTGTATTTTTCACTGCTTTTTATTGTTGTATTCAACGTGCCGGGAGTTTTTACTGTCACGTTGCGTCCATTTGCCGTAATGCATACGGAAAGCAATGCCATAATTATTAATACCGGCAGGGTGTTGTTATGATCGTTCATAGGTGTGCGTTTATAATTAATTAATGTGGAAGTTCTGTTTATTTAATAACATTCTCATCTAAAAATTAGACGCGCAAGACCTCCGATTATAAACCGTCTTTAACTTTAGTTAACTAACAAATGGTTTATAACTGCGATATTTCAATAAAAACAGGTGAAGATGAGAAAGACACGTACGACATACGTGCCGGTGAATACGGAAGATGCGAATACCGGCAATCCGTTGTATTACAAAAAAATATAGTACAACCGGCATGCCGGATTGTACTATATTTCCTTGTTTCGAATTTATGAATTAATGCAAAAATCAGACTATTCCTTGTGCCATCATGGCTTTGGCTACCTTCAGGAATCCTGCAACGTTGGCACCCTTCACATAGTTGATGTATCCGTCGGGCTCTGTGCCGTACTTCACGCAGTTTGCGTGGATGTCGTTCATTATCTCGTGCAGTTTCTTGTCCACCTCTTCGCTGCTCCAGCGCAGACGCTCGGAGTTCTGTGTCATTTCCAGTCCTGATACAGCCACACCGCCGGCGTTTGCAGCCTTTCCCGGTGAGTAGAGTATCTTTGCGTCCTGGAATACCTTGATAGCTTCCGGAGTGGATGGCATGTTTGCACCCTCGCTCACGGCGAATACACCGTTTGCCACGAGTGCCTTGGCTGCCTCTTCGTTGATTTCGTTCTGTGTTGCGGAAGGCAGTGCGATGTCGGCTTTCTCAAACCACGGCTTAGCGCCGGCCACATACTTCACGCCATATTTCTCTGCATACTCGCTTATACGTCCGCGTTCTATGTTCTTCAGCTCCTTCACGTAAGCCAGCTTCTCCTCGTCGATGCCGTCCGGATCGTAGATGTAACCGTCAGAGTCGGACAGTGTAACAGGTTTTGCTCCGAGCTGTATGAGTTTCTCAACTGTATATTGTGCCACATTTCCCGCACCGCTCACGAGTACAGTTTTGCCTTTGAGGTCGATGTTGCGGGTCTTGAGCATGTTCTCAAGGAAATATACGTTGCCGTATCCGGTAGCTTCAGGACGTATGAGCGAACCGCCGAACTCCAGGCCCTTTCCTGTGAGAATGCCGCAGAACTGATGTGTCAGTTTCTTGTATTGTCCGAACATGTAGCCCACTTCGCGGCCGCCCACACCGATGTCGCCGGCCGGAACGTCCTCGTCAGGACCGATGTGACGGTAAAGCTCGTTCATGAAAGCCTGGCAGAAGCGCATTACTTCAGCGTTGCTCTTACCGCGCGGCGAGAAGTCAGAACCACCTTTTGCACCACCCATAGGCAGGGTTGTGAGCGAGTTCTTGAATGTCTGCTCGAATGCGAGGAACTTCAGAATGCTCAGGTTGACAGATGCGTGGAAGCGCAGACCTCCCTTGTACGGGCCGATGACGTTGTTGTGCTGAACACGGTATCCCATGTTTGTCTGTACGTTGCCTTTGTCGTCAACCCATGTCACACGGAATTCAACAAGTCGGTCGGGGATGCACAGACGTTCGATGAGGTTTGCTTTCTCAAACTCAGGATGTTTGTTATACTCTTCTTCGATTGTGCCTAACACCTGGCTTACAGCCTGTATGTATTCAGGCTCATTCGGAAATCTTCTCTTCAGATTTTCTACAACTTCTGTGGCTCTCATTTCTTTACTGTTAGTTATAAATTTATTATGTTACCTGAAAAACCATAGCCCTGTCATCCAAGGCGGATGTGTGAGGAGCCCCTTTCATGGGGCTCCTTTTATCTTCCTTTCAAATTTTTCGGTTGCAAAGATACATGTTTTATTTTGAAAAACAAACAAAAAGACACTTTTTTATAGAAAAAATGGCAAAAAGATAACTTAATACCAGTTTGTCTGACTTGTGTCTATCCAATAACCCACTTGCTGCCCGGGATGAGCGATATGAGTTTTGTGGTGATGTAGCAGCTGATGAATGTGCATACGGCGATGCATGGTATGGCGGCTACTGTGGGCAGTTCGAGAGTGGATTTGAATATTCCGGCCCACATGCCCAGCCAGAAGATGTGCATGAGATACATGCCGTAGCTCAGTTTTGAAAGGTCGGTTATCATCTTCGGTGCTTTCTTTGTCTCGATGCATGTGAACATGAGGAAGGCACCGGCGGTGAGCATAACGCAGTTGAGTGTGCAGAATGCCCAACCTATCTCAAGCACAGGAGTGGAGTGGGTGATGCCCGGAACAGCCTGCACATAGAATGACCATATAGTTATAGCGGCACCTATAATCATGAGCACCAGACCGCTGCCGAAGCGTGTCTTACGGCTCCATGTGAGGTGGACGCGTATGTAGTGGGCAAGAACAAGGTAGCCCAGATAGCCAGAGAAGTACCAGAGCATGTGGTACTGGTTCCAGAAACACTGTCCCCATACCTCGCCGCACCAGCGGTTGAGGAACGGAATGCATGTGGAGATGAGGAAAAGCACGATGAAGAAACGCTCTTCCTTGGCTGTGGCTTTGCTGAGCCACGGCGATATGAACGGTATGAACAGATAGAGGCTGAAAAGCGGATACATGAACCACAGATGGCCGGCGAGTGTCGGGAAATTGAGCAGTATGCGCGACAGGTCCTTGATGGATGTGGCTTCGTCAATCTGTCCCCAGAGCAGCGGAAGCGTGCTGTAGAGAATCATGAATACGAAGAACGGCGGCAGGATGCGCAGACTGCGTTTGCGGTAGAACTGCCATGTGGTCTGTCCTTCCTTCATCGGAGCGAGCAGGAAGGCTGATACTATCATGAACAGAGGTACCGACATGCGTGAGAATCCGTCGTAGACGCTCACCCAAAGGCGGTCGGCCTCATTGGCCAGGAACGACTGCGGACCTACCATGTCGGTGGATCCGACAGCACCATAAAAGTTCTCACTTGCGTGTACGAGCATGACAAGGAAACATGCGAACACGCGTACATAATCCAGAAAGACAATGCGTTTCATCTTTTTGTGTGTTATTTTTTAGTTAGTAAAATGATTTATGCTTCGTTCGATTGCCCGTTCCGGCGGGCGCATGCAAAGTTAATGCTTTTATGTCGGATATTCAAACGTAGGGCGTTATAATTGATGTTGAATGTGTGGCCGATGCTTTCAATGTGTCATCGAGCATGGTTGTTTGCGGTCATTCGGTATTTGGAAGAATATGTGCATGAACAGATATCAATTGTTAAAAAAGCGAGCGGCAGACGCGTCATAATTCGTCTGTAGCCGTGCGGACGTGTCCTTGGTTGCAAATACGCGAAAAATGAAGGGTTATGTATCTTTCTGACAATCAGTGGTTTACGTTTTTGGATGCACGGAAGGTGTTTTTTTGCTCTGCAATATGGGCTTCATTGCATTGTAAAACGGTCTGTTTCAGGTGATGAAACAGACTGTTTGGGAGTGCGATATAGACTATTTCACGTGCCGAAACGGTGCTTATTGCGGAACGGTTATGAAAAATCATGATTGCAGCCCGGTTTTCGTCGTTTTGATAAAGTGCTTTTTGAGGTTTGTGCTTTCACAGAATGTCAGTAAATCACGTGTTAAAATCGGGAACACGAAAGTGTAAATAATGTTAATAAAAATGGATTTGGCACGCATGTCTTGGACTCGTGTTGGCTGTGCGATGTGGCGTTTCAGTCATACCGGTGGCGTGGCATAACGGTTGAGGGATAAGGTGTGCGTGAAAACAAAAATGCAATTCAGAACCTGCCTGCCGGCTTGCGGCTTTGAGTGTGTGGCGGGTTTTGAATTGCATTTATTTGTCGGATGTCAGGCTTTTATTTCTTCAGTCCAAGCCATTTCAGCGGCTTGCTGATTATGGATTTTAGCTTGCTTTCTGTCTTTTTGGGTGCAGGAGCTGCGTTCTGACGCTTGCCTTCGTTCTGTTGACGGGTGGTCTGCGTGTGGCGTGCCTGAGGCTTCTGCGGACGACGCTTCTGACGTCTGCGCTGCTCTTTGTTGCCGGTTGAGGCGCTGCTGTCGGTTGGTGCAGAGACTGTGGCTGTTGTCTCCTGTGGTGTGGCGGGCTGTCCGGTGTTCTGTTTGTCGGCATTTGTGCGTCTTGGCTTTCTGCGTTTGCTGCGCGACTGTGTCTTTTCTACAGCATTTTCGGCACTTGTTTCCGGTTTGGCTCCTTCGTTGTTCTCGTTGCGGTTGTTACGTCTGTTGCGGTTGCCGCGTCCGTTGCGGTTCTCCTTCTTCTCCTGGCTGTCGCCTTCGGATTGTTTCTTTCTGCCTTCACCGCTGCGGTTGTCGCGTCTGCCGTCACGGTTGCCACGTCCTCTGCCGTTACGTTTTTCGGACAGTTTGTATTCAGGTCCCTTGCCAAGTTCAGCCGGAAGCTCAACTTTCTCAATTTCCTTTTCAAGCAGTTTTTCTATCTGTTTGAAGTAGGCTATGTCGGCTTCGTTGATAAAGGTGATGGCAACACCGTCGCGGTCGGCACGCGCCGTACGTCCTATGCGGTGGACATAGTCCTCGGCGTCGCGCGGTACGTCGAAGTTTATAACCATTGTTATGTCGTCGATGTCGATGCCGCGTGCCACGATGTCGGTGGCCACGAGAACGTCGGTCTGTCCACTCTTGAACTTATACATTATTTCGTCGCGCTGTGCCTGTTCCAGGTCTGAGTGCATCTCGCCGCAGTTGATGTTCATCTTTTGCAGTGCGCGGTTGATGAGTTTCACTTTCTGTTTCTTGCCAGAGAATATTATGACTCGCTTGAGGTCGCCTTGTTTGAAGATGTCTTTGATAATGCCCATCTTCTGGTCCTCATAGCATACGTATGCGCTTTGCTTTATCTTCTCGGCCGGTTTACTCACTGCAATTTTTATCTCTACAGGATTCTTGAGCAGTGTTTTTGCAAGTTCCTCTATCTTTTCAGGCATTGTGGCCGAGAACATTATGGTCTGGCATGTTGGCGGCAGGTGCTTGGCTATCTTCTTTATGTCCTCTGAGAAACCCATGTCGAGCATTCTGTCGGCCTCGTCGAGCACGAAGAACGACACCTTGCTGAAGTCGGCGTTTCCCATGGTGAGGTGGCTGAGGAGGCGTCCCGGTGTGGCTATGATGACGTCGGCGCCCATGCTGAGGCTTCTCAGTTCCTGTTCGTAGCGGTTGCCGTCGTTGCCGCCGTATATGGCGAGGCTGCTGATGCCGTTGAGATAGTAGCCGAATCCCTGCATGGCCTGGTCTATCTGCTGTGCCAGCTCGCGTGTCGGGCTCATGATGACACAGTTTATGGTATCCTTGGGATAGCCTCCGTCGTCGAGCTTGCTGAGTATCGGCAGCAGATATGCGGCAGTCTTTCCTGTGCCGGTCTGTGCCACTCCAAGCACGTCGTTGCCCTTGAGTATCTCTGGTATACACTGTTCCTGTACCGGGGTACACGTCTCGAAGTGCATGTCATACAGCGCATCGAGCACGTTGTCGTTTAAGTCTAATTCGTCGAAATACATGTCTGTTGTTTTAGTTTGGAGCTTTGCGGTAGCAGAAATAAGCCACTACGGCAAAGATGATGTTAGGAATCCACGCCGCCAGTATTGGCGGAGTGTTGGCGTTGATGGCGAACGTCGACGAAACGGTCTGGAGCATGATGTAAGTGAAACTAAGCGCCAGTCCGAAGCCAAGATAAAGTCCCATTCCGCCTTTTCGTTTGCGCGACGACAATGACACGCCGATGGTGGTGAGGATGAACGACGCAAATGACGATGCTATGCGTTTGTGGTATTCCACCTGATACTGCACCACGTTGCCGCTTCCGCGGTCGATCTGTTTGGAGATGTAGTCTTTCAGCTCAGAGCTGGTGAACGTCTCCTGCTGGCCTTTTGAATATACGAGGTCGGTCGGCTCCATCTGTATCAGCGTGTCTTTTTTCGCGCCCTGGGTGATGTGCTCGCGCAGTCCGCGCAGCTCTCTTATCTTCCAGTTGGTGGCCGTCCAGTGGTACTTGGAGTCGGAGATCGTGTCATACTGCACTTCCATGGCCGTCATATGGCTCACGAGCTTCTTGTTCTCAAACTTGTCGAGAGAGAATCCGTAGCCTTTCTTCATGTTGTTGTCGTAATGCTGTATGTAGACAATGACTCCTTTGCCCACTTGGAGCATCACGTTTTCGGCCGATGTGTTCTTCTTCTTGTTCTTGTATATCGTCTCGAAGTTCTGGCGTATCACAGTGCCGTGGGGTATGACTTCGGCGCTGAGATAAAAGGATAGCGAGGATATGAGAACGCACGAAATCATGTAGGGACGCATGAGTCGCTTGAACGACACGCCCGATGCAAGTATAGATATGATTTCAGAGTTGCCGGCCAGCTTGGTGGTGAAGAAGATGACGGCAATGAATACGAACAGCGGGCTGAACAGGTTGGCGAAATAGGGCACGAAGTTTGCGTAGTAGTCGAATACTATCGCCTTGAGCGGAGCGTGATACTGCGTGAACTTGGCAAGGTTCTCATTTATGTCGAAAATGATAGAGATCGAGATGATGAGAACTATTGAATAGATGTATGTGCCGATGAATTTCTTGATAATGTACCAGTCGAGGCGTTTGATGTAGCGCGACGGACTGATTACGGCAAGAAATCTCAGCCAGTGTTTTAAACGCCGCATTGCATCGGCAAGCCACGCAAGATGTCTTGCCGTATGTCTTGCCCTTACCAGAAGCCTGCGGTGTTGTCTTTTCATTCCTGTTGCCATACTGTAGTGTTAGATTCTTCGGCCGAGATTGTCGATGACACTGCGCTTCCATGCCACGAAGTCGCCCTGCATGATGTGCTGGCGTGCGTCGGTCACGAGACGTAGGAAGAAAGCCAGATTATGGATGCTTGCTATCTGCATGGCAAGCAGTTCCTGTGCCTTGAAAAGATGGTGCAGATAGGCTTTGGAGTGTATACGGTCTATGTCGCATCCGTCCGGATCGATGGGTGAGAAGTCGTTCTCCCACTTTTTGTTGCGCATGTTCATCGTACCGTTGTAGGTGAAGAGCATTGCGTTTCGGCCGTTGCGTGTTGGCATGACACAGTCAAACATATCGACGCCGCGTTCGATGGCTTCGAGTATGTTCTGCGGTGTACCTACGCCCATGAGATAGCGCGGCTTGTCCTTTGGCAGTATCTCATTAACCACTTCTATCATCTCGTACATCACTTCGGTTGGTTCGCCTACAGCCAGTCCGCCTATGGCGTTACCGTCGGCATTCTTGTCGGCCACGTATTTTGCGGCGTCACGACGCAGATCCTTGTATTTGCAGCCTTGTACGATGGGGAAGAGGCTCTGGCTGTGGCCGTATAGCGGTTCTGTCTCATTGAAACGTTTGATGCAGCGGTCGAGCCAGCGCTGTGTCAGTGCGAGACTTTTCTTTGCATACTGGTAGTCGCTCTCGCCCGGCGGACATTCGTCGAATGCCATCATAATGTCGGCGCCGATGATGCGCTCGGTGTCCATCACATTCTCAGGAGTGAATATGTGTTTGGAACCGTCGATGTGGGAGCGGAATTCACAACCTTCTTCGCGCAGTTTTCTGATGCCTGTGAGCGAGAATACCTGAAAACCGCCGGAATCGGTAAGTATGGGGCGGTCCCAGGTGTTGAACTTATGTAGTCCGCCGGCTGCGCGCAGTGTCTCAAGTCCAGGACGGAGATACAGATGGTAGGTGTTGCCCAGAATTATCTGTGCTTTTACCTGTTCGCGCAGTTCGGAGAAGTGTACGCCCTTCACTGTACCGCATGTTCCCACCGGCATGAAGATGGGCGTCATTATTTGTCCGTGATCGGTTGTTATGATGCCGCAGCGTGCGTCAGACGCGTTGTCTGTGTGTTGCAGTTCGAATGTCATTCTTTGTCGTTTTTCCTCTTTTTCTGTAATGTTCAGTCCTTCTGGTGCTTCTCCTCCTCTATGGTGAAGTCAACCGGATGGCTCACAATCTCGTCGGTGAGGGCAAAATCCCACACGTCCTGGACATTCTCAACATAGTGGAACTCCACGCCTTTGAGATAGATGGCTGGAATTTCGTCTATGTCCTTTTTGTTGTCCTTACACATTATTATATCGGTGATGCCTGCACGCTTGGCTGCGAGAATCTTTTCTTTGATACCGCCTACGGGGAGTACTTTGCCGCGGAGAGTTATCTCACCGGTCATCGCTGTGTTCTTGCGCACCTTGCGCTGTGTGAGTGCGGAAGCTATTGATGTGGCGATGGTTATACCTGCCGACGGACCGTCCTTAGGTGTGGCTCCCTCCGGTACGTGTATGTGGATGTTCCACTGTTCGAATATGCGGTAGTCAATGCCAAGACTGTCGATGTGTGCCTTGACATATTCAAGTGCGATGACCGCCGACTCTTTCATTACGTCACCAAGGTTTCCGGTAAGCGTCAGTTTTCCTGCCTTGCCTTTGCTTAGTGAAGTCTCAATGAAGAGAATCTCTCCACCTACGCTTGTCCATGCCAATCCTGTGACGACGCCTGCGTATTCATTGCCCTGATATATGTCGCGATAGAACGGTGGTTTGCCCAACAGATCTTCTGTCTGGCTTGGGGTTATCTTCTCGTAAGGCAGTTCGCCGTCGCGTGCCTTTATGAGTGCGAGTTTGCGCAGTGCCTTGTTTATCTGTTTCTCGAGCTGACGCACACCACTTTCACGTGTGTACTGCTCAATGATTTTTTCTATTGCGGCCTTGTTGAACTGTGGCTTATGGTCATCCTCGTTCAGACCAGTGTTGTCTATCTCTGTGGGAATGAGATGGCGTTTGGCTATCTCAATCTTTTCTTCTGTGATGTAACCGCTTACCTCGATAAGTTCCATTCGGTCGAGCAATGGACGCGGAATGGTGTTCAGATCGTTGGCTGTGGCGATGAACAACACCTTCGAAAGATCGAAGTCAACATCAAGATAGTTATCGTGGAATGCGTTGTTCTGTTCCGGGTCGAGTACCTCGAGCAGAGCTGATGCCGGGTCGCCGTTGACTGTGTTCTGCGTAACTTTGTCTATCTCATCGAGAATGAACACCGGATTTGACGACCCTGCCTTCTGTATGCTTTTGATGATGCGTCCGGGCATGGCTCCGACGTATGTGCGGCGGTGGCCGCGTATTTCAGACTCGTCATGGAGTCCGCCGAGCGACATTCTTACATATTTGCGCTTCATGGCAGCCGCAATGCTCTTGCCAAGACTTGTCTTTCCGACTCCCGGAGGACCGTAGAGGCAGATGATGGGTGACTTCAGGTCGCCACGGAGTTTCAGAACGGCCATGTATTCGAGTATGCGTTCCTTCACCTTCTCCATGCCGTAATGGTCGTGGTCGAGCACTTTCTGCGCTCTTTTGAGGTCAAGGTTGTCTTTTGTATATTCATTCCACGGCAGATTTATCATTGTCTGCAGATAGTTGAGCTGTACGCTGAACTCCGGACTCTGTGGATTGAACATCTCGAGCTTGTCCAGTTCTTTATAGAATACCTTTGCTACTTCTTCCGGCCATTTTTTTGTTTTTGCGGCTTTCTCCAGCTCATGATATTCTGGTGAGCCGTCGCCGTTGCCGAGTTCTTCCTTGATATTCTTTATCTGCTGCTGCAGGAAGTACTCGCGCTGTTGTTCGTCGATATCCTCACGTGTCTTGGTGCGGATATTCTGCTTCAGTTCAAGAAGTTGCAGCTCCTTGTGAAGTGTTTTCAGTGTGAGCAGCACACGCTCCTTAATGGAGTTTGTGGCAAGCATCGCGAACTTGTCGGGAATGGTGAACGGCAGGTTTGCGCAGATGAAGTCTACGGTTATTATGTCGTTCTGTATGTTGTTGAGTGCGAACTGTGACTCGTCCGGTATTTCCTCGTTCTGTTTTATGTAATCAACGGTTGTACTGCGCAGATCGTCGAGTGCTGTTTTGAATTCATTGTCACCTTCTTCCGGCATCTCCTCGTTGGCAGCAACAGTTTTCCCTTTCAGGAACGGGCGGGTTTCTGTGAGTTCTGTGAGTTTACAACGTCCCAGTCCCTGAACTATTATTGTGACGTTGTGATCGTTGCCGGGCATTTCGAGCAGTCTGACCAATTTTGCATAAACACCATACTCGTAAAGGTCTCCCTGCTGTGGATGATCGTTGTTGACATCCTTCTGACAGAATATGGCGAATGTTGTGTCTTGTGCTTCTTTCAGATGGTTTATAAGATTAATACTGGCCTTGCGTCCGACAAGGATTGGCGATATTACGCCAGGAAAAAGCACTATATTGCGTGTCGCAAGAATTGGAATCTCTTCGTTTACTTCGACTTTAAATAAATTGGTTATATCTCCTTCGTAGTCTGCTATCATTTGAATGGATGTGCTAGGCTTCTTATTCATAATTCGTGTTGTTTTATCGTGAATATACAGCAAACGACGTGCCGAAATTCCCGATCGTTCAGAGTGTGTTCCTGAGTTTTTTATTTATGATGAATAAAATTATAAAGTGCGCATTGTTTAAAAGTGCTTTGAATTGCGCGTTAATACCAAATTTTCTGCAAAGTTAAGCAAAAGATTTCAGATGAGCGGGTATTTATAAATAATTAATATGTGAAAGCGGCAACAACGTCAGGCAGTTTAATGAAAACAATCACTGTATCTGGAATTTATATATGGGCCGATGAAACATAAATATGTATTGTGGATAAAATAAAAAAACGGTTGTGACGTTGTCCATAATATGGAATAGAGAATTTCTTTTTATTTTTATGTATATAGGAAATGGACGGACAGGGTTTTACATTCAAGCAGTTTGATGTGCGTCAGGATATGTGCGCAATGAAAGTCGGTACCGACGGTGTATTGCTTGGTGCATGGGCTGCCGGTGGTAGGCGTATTCTTGACGTTGGGACGGGCACAGGATTGATTGCGCTCATGATGGCGCAGCGTTTCGAAGATGCGCATGTGTGTGGCATAGATATTGACGCGGATGCATGCGGACAGGCTTCCGCGAATGTGTCGGAAAGTCCTTTTGCCCGTCGCATAGAGATAAGTCATGTACGTTTGCAGGATTTTATTTCCACGGAGACATTTGACAGTATTGTCTCAAATCCTCCGTTTTTCAAAGACAGTCTGAAGTGTCCTGATGTCAGACGCTCGGCGGCACGTCATGCTGACACACTGTCTTATCCGGATCTGTTCAGAAATGTGTCACGTCTGCTTGCCGATGACGGTGTTTTCTGTGTGATTGTTCCTACGGACGTTGAAGGTGATTTTTGTGCGGAAGCAAGTATTTTCGGGTTGCTCGAAATCCGCCGGAGTCTTATAAAGACAGTTCCACGTAAATCTCCGAAACGTGTTCTTTTAGCGTTTGCAAAGCATAGGGTGGGGACTTGCGGAACCGAAGAGGTCTGCTTGTTTGACGAAGATGGAAATAAATCAGAATGGTATAGGAGTCTTACGGATGATTTCTATTTGAAATAGACAAATATCATTTATAATTAGTGCTGTTGTATGAATCAGCGATGTATTTATACTGACCGTTTGTCCGGTTTATAAAAATAAGATAATGATTATTATGTATGGGATGGGCGGTAAAACAAAATGGAATAAAGTTTTTGTCTCTTTATTCCATTTTGTTCCTCTTTTTTAAGAAGAAAGAAGGCTATTCTTCTTTTCTTGGAGATTTTCCCATAAAACGATATGTGGCCTCTCTGTGTTTTGCGATGTCTTCACGCATACTGTTTATTTCGTTGAAAATGTCGGACACAACGTTTTGCAATGCGTTCGGTTTTCGTGTGTTTTTGTCAGCATAAGGGTTGATAATTATTTTTATGCCTTTCTCCTTTATTTCGACATCAATGTCTTCGCCGGCCATTACAGGGTCGCCGTCGTAATGTATGACGCCCGGTTTTGTGCGGTGTATATGTATTTTCTTACTATGGAAAGTTTTTATTTTGGCGTTTTTGTCAAGTGTTTTGTTGAACATGTCGATGCTTATTTGTGGTGCTTCCAGCATGTCGAACGGCTCCATTATGATGACGTCCATAAGTCCGTCGCTCATGGATGCCTGTGGGGCAATGTATGCATTGTTGCCGTATTGTGACGCATTGGCGCATGAAATGAGAAATGCCTTGTATGTGTTTGTTCCCCTTTCATCCTCTATCACGTATGTTTCCGGTTTGTATTTGAGGCCTTCGCGCAATATGTTTTCGGCATAAGTGATAGGACCTCTTTTCCCACTTTCTGCAAATTTCATGCTTACGAATGCGTCAAATCCCATACCACATGTGCAGAAAAACGGATACTCGTTTATTATGCCATAGTCGAGTTCATGAATCTCACAAGTGTTGATTATCTCTATTGCTTTTCTTGTGTTCATCGGTAAAAGCAGATGGCGCGCCAATCCATTGCCGGATCCGCACGGAATTATCCCGAGAGCTGTCTGTGAGTGAACAATGGAGCGTGCCACCTCGTTCACCGTCCCGTCACCTCCTACTGCCACAACTATGTCGACGCCGTCGTTCTTGGCTTTTGTCGATATCTCTGAAGCATGTCCGGCATACTTTGTTGTTACTATTTCATATTCGAATTTGTCTTTATCGAGATATTCATCAATAAGTTGTGGTATTGAGGCCTTATCAGACGTTCCTGATATGAGATTAATTATGAAAACAATCTTCTTTTTCATTATTATTGTCTGAATTAATGGTGTGTCTCAACCATTTGTTGTTTAATTTTTGACTATTTGATAATGCAGTGATCGTTTGTCGAAAAACATAATGGGCAAATATAGTAAAAAAATGGTAATGAGTAAGCTGCCTGTTAAACAAAATTCACAAAAAGGCACATTTCTTACTAAAATAATATGTTTATAATATCTTTTTTGTATCTTTGCACCCTGAATAAAAAGTAGAAGATTTATACCTATTTAAATAAAAAATGGGACAATTACAAGAAAGATACAAAAATTATCGCGAGCCTCAGAAGATAATGGAGGCTGGAATGTATCCTTATTTCCGTCAGATTACGAGCAAACAGGGCACAGAAGTTGAAATGGGAGGCCATAAGGTGCTCATGTTCGGATCAAATGCATATACCGGACTTACCGGTGACCAGCGGGTGATTGATGCAGCGAAGGCCGCTCTTGACAAATATGGTTCGGGTTGTGCCGGAAGTCGTTTTCTGAACGGAACTCTTGACCTGCACGTACAGTTGGAGAAAGAGCTTGCTGAGTTTGTCGGCAAGGATGATACATTGTGTTTCTCTACAGGTTTTTCAGTTAATGCAGGTGTTATTGCAATGGTTGTAGGTCGTGGTGACTATATCATCTGTGACGATCGTGATCATGCGAGCATTGTGGACGGTCGCCGTCTGTCTTTTGCCCGCCAGCTTCATTACAAGCATAATGATATGGAGGATTTGGAGAATATCCTCAAATCTCTTCCTCATGACGCTGTTAAACTGATTGTTGTCGACGGAGTGTTCTCTATGGAAGGTGACCTTGCAAATCTTCCTGCAATAGTTGAACTCAAGCATAAGTACAACTGTTCAATAATGGTTGACGAGGCTCACGGTATTGGCGTGTTCGGACGTGAAGGCCGTGGCGTATGCGACTATTTCGGTCTGACAGATGAGGTTGATCTCATAATGGGAACATTCTCTAAGTCTCTTGCAAGTATCGGTGGTTTTATTGCCGGCGACTTCGACACAATAAATTATTTGCGTCATACATGCCGCACTTACATATTCAGTGCTTCTGACACTCCTGCGGCAACTGCTGCTGCCATGGAGGCTCTGCATATCATCCAGAAAGAACCGGAGCGCATAGAGAAGCTGTGGGCTGTCACAAAATATGCATTGCGTCGTTTCAGAGAAGAAGGATTCGAGATCGGCGATACAGAAAGTCCTATCATTCCGTTGTATGTAAGAGATGCTACAAAGACATTCCTTGTCACAAAGCTTGCTTATGACAATGGTGTGTTCATCAATTCTGTTATTCCGCCGGCATGTGCTCCTCAGGATACTCTCGTACGTTTTGCTCTCATGGCAACACATACAGAGGAACAGGTTGAACGTGGTGTTCAGATCTTGAAAAAGATATTTGTTGAACAAGGAATTATAAAATAATTGATATAAAATTTGCAAGATTCAAAAAAAAGGTGTATCTTTGCACTCGCAAATTTGAAGACTTGCATATTCGGGGCGTAGCGCAGTCCGGTAGCGCATCTGGTTTGGGACCAGGCGGTCGCAGGTTCGAATCCTGTCGCCCCGACATAAAAGAAAGAAGAGAACCTTATCATAGAGATTTGGTTCTCTTCTTTTTTTGTTATGTAAAGCATGCTTTTGTTTTTATGGCTCAGCATTAGTTCTTCGGGGATTGTTTTTTTATTCATGAAGTAGCGTATGGTGCCGTAAAGCTTCCAGACAACACGGGACGATACAAGCTGTAAGGGCGCGTTTTCTCCGCACTGATAAGTCCGCGTAGCTACAACCGGCGAATAATCCTATAAAGACGTACGCATGCATCCCATGCTCCTCCTCGCGTCTCATGTCAGCACTTTTATAGAAAACTCAGGCT
>USDT01000042.1 GCA_900553465.1 uncultured Prevotella sp. | reverse complement strand
TTATTTACCGCCAAAGCCGCTTAGGCTTGGCTAATTTTTAACGAACTATTGATAAATAAAACCTACTATTATTATGAATCTTCGACACATTGCGATATATTTTCTATTGATGTTTTCGTGTGTATGCGCCTATGCCCAGAAATCGTCAATCAGTGGAAACGTTGTTGATGCGGCAAATGATAGCGTGCTGTTCAGGGCCACTGTGCAGCTGCTGAAGACTGACACCACGTTTGTGGGAGGTGTGCTGACCGACGACATGGGCCGGTTTGAGATAAAGGTGGACGCCCCGGGAAAATATATACTGAAAGTGTCTAACATGGGATATCTTGAAAGGATGCACGATGTTGTGGTGTCTGCAGGACGGAAGACAGATGCCGGAAGCATAAAGCTCGAACAGAGTGTGACGCTGCTCGGTGAGGCTGTGGTTACGGCCAATGTTCCGAAGGTGGTGGTGCAGGAGGACACATTTGTCTATAACGCTGCGGCATACAGAGTAGCTGAGGGTTCGGCGATTGAGGAACTGGTGAAGAAACTGCCCGGTGCCAGGATTGAGGAAGACGGAACTGTGACCATAAACGGTAAACAGGTGAAGAAGTTTATGCTCGACGGACGAGAGTTTATGGGCGGCGATGTGCAGAACGGACTGAAGAATCTGCCTGCCGATATAGTGGACAAGATAAAGTCGTATGACGAAAAGAGTGATCTGGCCAAGCTTACGGGAATAGACGATGGCAACGAAGTGACGGTGCTTGACTTCACTGTGAAGAAGGAAATGAAGAAGGGCTTTAACGTGAATACCAACGTGGGCTACGGTACGCATGACAGATATGCCGGGCACTTTATGGGCGCACGCTTCTATGGAGACCTGCGCTATACGCTCATAAGTAATATGAACAACACCGGCAACGGTGGAAAGCGACGCTCGAAGATGACGGGTATGGACATAAACTATGAGAAACGCGACAAACTGAAAATAAACGGTGGAATAAGATGGAACCACTCCGACAACGACAATTGGTCGAGAAGTTCGGTGGAAAGTTTTGTCAATCAGACAGGTGCTTTCTCAAACAGCGAGAACCAGAACTATTCGCGCAGTGACGGATGGAACGCCAATATGAAACTGGAATGGAAACCGGACACCATGACAACCATAACATTCAGACCTTCGTTCAATTATTCTATGAACGACGGACGCGGATTCTCTTCATCGGCGTCGTATAAGGAAGATCCTTACATCTATGTGGATGATCCGTTGAGCGAGGAGGGAATCGGTGTGATGGATGACAACGGACTGATGGTGAACCGCAGGCGCAACAAGTCGTTGAGCAACGGAAGCAACTGGTCGACTGGTGCTTCGCTTCAGTTCTTCCGCAAGCTTAACAGTAAGGGACGTAACATCGCGCTGAACGGAAACATCAATTATGGAAAAGGCAACAATAAGAGTCTGTCTGCATCGAACGTCCATTTGTATCTGGTGCAGGACATGTTCGGTAACGACTCAACGTATCAGACAAACCGCTATAATGTGTCGCCGTCGGACAATATAAGCTACAGTCTGAGGGCCACATACACCGAACCGCTTCTTAAGAATGTCTTTCTGCAGATGAGTTATCAATACCAGTACACTCACAGCATGAGCGATCGAAAGACTTATAATTTCGAGCGTATAGCCGAAGAGGCATGGAATGATATAATGAACGGTTATCGTGACTGGAACAGCATGTTCGAGCTTTTCGAACAGCCTTTGGAATATTATCTTGACGAAGACCTGAGCCGCTATGCCGAGCATAACAATTATAATCACAATATCAATGTGCAGCTGAGAGTGGTGGACGAGAAATACAACCTGAATGCCGGTATAGTGGTGCGTCCGCAGCGCTCTCATCTCATACAGGATTATTGGGGAATGCTTGTCGATACGGTGCGTACGGTGACCAATATTTCACCGACCGTTAATTTCAGATACCGTTTCTCTAAGTTCAGCGACATAAAGTTCACCTATCGTGGCTCGACTTCGCAGCCGAGCATAACAAGCATGCTTGACATCACGGACGACAGCAATCCGCTCTATATAAGCAAGGGTAACCCGGGGCTGAAGCCTTCGTTCACAAGCAACATAAATCTGAATTTCAAGTCGCATGCCATGAAACACCAGCGTAATATAACGGCCGGAGCAAGGTTCAGCACAACACGCAACAGCATAAGTAATATGGTGACGTATGACGAGAAGACGGGAGGACGTACTACACAACCGCAGAATATAAACGGCAATTGGAACGGATCGCTGAATTTCTCGTTCAATACATCGATAGATACGTCAGGTGTTTGGACTGTGGGAACTGACAGCCGGGTGAACTATGATCATTATGTCAGCTACATAAATCTCAATAACGACGCCTCGTCGGAGAAGAATGTGACTCATTCAACATCGTTCAGAGAGAATATATGGGGAAACTTCAGAAACGACTGGCTGGACGTTGGAGTGCATGCATCTGTGAACTATAACATGACAAGAAACATGTTGCAGTCTAACAACAACATGGATACGTGGAGATATTCGTATGGAATGGATGTCGACATAAAGGCTCCGTGGGGCATGTCTTTCTGGACATCTATCAATCAGAGCAGCCGTCGCGGATATAACGAAAAGTCGATGAATACGGACGAGCTGATATGGAATATGCAGATAAGTCAGAGTTTCCTCAAGAAAAAGGCCCTTAAACTGATGCTTGAGTTTAAGGATATACTGCGCGAACAGAGCAATTTCTCACGCTCCATAAATGCCAACAGTAGAAACGATACGGAGTATAACACCATAAACAGTTATGTTATGCTGAAGGTGCAATACAAAATGAATGTGTTTGGAGGAAAGAAAGCAAGGCGCGAGGCACGCAGCGAAGGATGACCTGAATCATAGAGAGGAGATCGCCTTCTCTATGGTTTCGGGATAATGGAGCATTTCCAGGTTGTGAACTTTAGCTGCGATGTCGTCCACGCTATCGCTTTCGGTCAGTGACGTGGAGTATTGTGCGATGATTTCACCGCCGTCGCATACGTTGCTTACCCAGTGTATTGTTATTCCGCTTTCTTTCTCACCCGCAGCCTTTACGGCTTCATGTACATGACGGCCATACATGCCTTTGCCTCCGAATTTAGGAAGCAGTGCCGGATGGATGTTCACCATGCGGTGATCATATGCCTTTACAAGAAAATCGGGAATCATGAGAAGAAAGCCTGCAAGTACGATGAAGTCGATGTCGTAGCGGTGCAGTGTTTCCATCAGAATGGCTTCATCGTTGAATTCGCTTTTAGGTATCACCACTGTTGGAATATTGTATCGGGCGGCACGGGTGAGGGCATAAGAGTCTGCACGGTTTGAGACGACAAGTGCGACGGATGCTTCTGTCGAGCCGGAAAAGTGTTTTATTATGTTCTCACAGTTGGTTCCGTTGCCGGAAACGAATATTGCAATATTCTTCATAAGTGGTTGTTTGTTATTCTATGTCATCATCAAAGTCGTCATCGAATCCGAACATTGCCGGATCAATGAAAGCATCGAGAGCTCTGCGTTCCTTCTTGGTAGGACGGCCGGTTCCGCGTGCTCTGTCGACAAATCCGCTTATGCGGCTCATCTCCAGCAATTCGTATTGTTTTGGATCGGTGACGTTTTCGTAAATTTCAGGAATAAGTTTTGCGCCTACACGCTGCTCTATGGTTTTCAGAATGCGGAATGAATAGGTGATAGGAGGCTTCTTAACACTTACCACCTCGCCGGCTTTCACCATACGGCTTGGCTTTACGCATACGTTGTTCATCATCACACGGCCGTTCTTGCATGCGTCGGCTGCGATGGAACGTGTCTTGAATATGCGTGCGGCCCACAGCCATTTGTCTATTCTTGCTTCCTCTGCCATTATTTCTTTCCTAATTTGTTGTAGGCGTTCATTGTGTTGTCGATACCGGCCAACACGAAACTCTTTATTATGTCAACGGCGCAGTCGATGGACGGCTGCAGAACTTTCATGTCTTCTTCGCTGTATTTTCCCAACACCCAGTCTACCTGTGCACCACGTGGAAAATCGTTTCCGATGCCCATACGGAGTCGCGCGTATTGTTGTCCGATAAACTGCTGTATGTTGCCAAGACCGTTATGACCGCCGTTGCTGCCTGATCCTTTTAGGCGGAAAGCACCGAGTGGCAGTGAGAGGTCGTCCACAATGACGAGCAGACGCGACTGGTCTATGTTTTCCTTGTTGAGCCAATAGCGCACGGCATTGCCGCTGAGATTCATGTATGTGGTGGGTTTGAGCAGAAACAATTTGCGTCCTTTGAGGCTTGTTTCGGCCACAAAGCCGTAACGCTTGTCCTCAAAAACAATATTGGACGCTTTTGCAAAAGCGTCCAATATCATAAATCCAGTATTGTGGCGGGTTCCGGCATATTCGTCACCGGGATTTCCCAACCCTACAATTAAATATTTATCCATCTACTATAATGTTGCGGACAGAAGCTTCATAAATCCTTTTTCATGATGCTGAAGCGCCACTGTCCGGCATCAGATTGTCTATTGGAAACTTATTACTCTGCTGCGTTGGCGGCTGCTGCAGACATTGCGGCACGTGTCATCTTCACAGAGCATACGATAACTTCCTTGCTTGTTGCGATCTCAAGACCTTCGAAGCTGAGATCACCAACCTTGATGCTCTTACCGATCTTCAGTGATGTAACGTCGATGTCAAGGTGCTCCGGTATGATAGTGTAAGGAGCTGTAACGTCGATCTTGCGGATAGAGAGGTTCATCTTACCACCATCGCGTACACCCTGTGCCAAACCAACGAGTTTTACAGGGATACCGATTGTAACCGGCTTGTTCTCGTTCACCTCGAGGAAGTCTACATGCAGCAGTGCGTCTGTTACCGGATGGAACTGCAGTTCCTTCATGATTGCTGTGTGAGACTCGCCGTCGATTACGAGGTTGATCATGTAGATATGCGGAGTGTAGACAACCTTACGCAGTTCGCTCATAGGAACAGCGAAAGCCATTGCTACCGGTTTGCCGTCCTGTGTTGCCTCACCGTAGAGGTTGCAGGGTACCAAACCTTCTTTTCTCAATTCTTTAGAAGCTTTTTTTCCAAGGGCAGTGCGCTTCTGACCTGTTACGTTAATTTCTTTCATAATAAAATGTGTTACTCTAAATTAAGTTTGATGATAGTCATGCCTTAATTCGCCATCACACGAGAAATGTGTTTCTGTATCGATGTACTCATAAAAGCGGTGCAAAGTTACTCTTTTTCTTTGGATTGCCCAAAGCATATCAAAAAAAAACATTAAACGTCTGTATTTTTTTGGCGGTTACTGTATTTTTCTCTATTTTTGCAAAGAATTTTATTGAAGGATGGATAATGATTAATCGTGAGCTAATAAGAATAAAGATAGTCCAGTTAACCTATTCTTACTATCAGAATGGCAACAAAAATATGGATAACGCTGAGAAGGAACTCTTGTTCAGCCTTTCTAAAGCATATGATTTATACAATTATCTGCTTGAGCTTATCGTAGCCATTACACGGGAGGAAAGACATCGTGTTGAGATACTCTCCCAAAGGGCACAGCGTGAAGGTAAGGAGTTACCGTCGTCAAAGTTTGCTTATAACAAGTTTGCTGTGCAGCTCGAGGAAAACAAAATGCTCTGCGAGTTTGCCGAGACTCAGAAACAGTCATGGGAAGAAGACCTGGAGTTTGTGAGAAAACTGTGCAATCAGATAGAACAGAGCGAGGCATACGCCAATTACATGCAGTCGGAGGACGACTCATATGAGGCTGACCGTGAACTGTGGCGCAAGCTTTACAAGCAGCTCATTCAGGAAAATGCAGACCTTGACGCTATTCTTGAAGAAAAGAGTCTTTATTGGAATGACGACAAGGAAATAGTAGATACATTCGTATTGAAAACCATCAAACGCTTCGATCCGAAAAACAAGCAGAAGCAGGAACTTCTGCCTGAATACAAGGATGAGGAAGACAGAAACTTTGCGCGTAAGCTTTTCAGAACAACAATACTGAATGCCGAGCAATATCAGCGCTACATGAGCGAGACATCGCGCAACTGGGACTTCTCCCGTCTGGCGTATATGGACATCGTGATAATGCAGATCGCTATTGCCGAGATGATGACTTTCCCGAACATTCCGGTAAGTGTCACCATCAACGAATATGTAGAGCTTGCCAAGCTTTATTCCACACCGAAGAGTGGAGGATACATCAACGGTATGCTCGACGCCATCGCACGCTTCCTTATCAGTACAGGTAAGATGTTCAAGTCGATGGACGAACCGCGCTCAAAGAAGTCTCAGGTCGCTGCCGAAACCAAGAAGAACGGCGGTGAAGAGCCTGCGGAGACAAAGGAAGACAATGCGGAATAATAATTGAAGAAATATAAACAAAATAACTAAGACTATAAAAGATGAGTACATTGGTATTGGCTGCTCAGGCAGCAGGAGCTCAGGGCGGAGGCTTGGGCATGTTGGTAATGATGGTGGCAATCTTCGTTATCATGTGGCTTTTCATGATACGCCCACAGCAGAAGAAACAGAAGGAAATACGCAAGTTCCAGAATTCTCTCACAGAAGGAGCAAAGGTTGTTACCGGTGGTGGAATATATGGAACTGTAAAACGTGTTGATCTTACCACCAATACAATTGAGGTGGAGATAGCACGCGGTGTGGTTATTGTCGTTGACAAGAGCTACGTTTTCGCTGATCCGTCTTCACAAATGCCGAATGCCTGATGTCACGCATTCGGTGTAACAGGTGATACCTAGAACGTCGAAGGAATGGAGCGATTGACGCATGATTATAAAAACATCAGGAACTTCTTGTTCGGATTCTTGAACAAGGAGTTTCTGATTTTTTTGTTTTTTCTGGCTCTAAGCAGTATCTTCTGGCTTATGATGGCTCTTAATGAGACATACGAGCGTGAAATAACAGTGCCGATGTCGCTTACCAATGTCCCAAAGAATGTGGTACTTACCACAGAGATGGACTCCACAGTGAAGGTGACTGTGCGTGATAAAGGTTTTACGCTTGTCACTTACATTTACAGCAGACGTATGCAGCCGATAAAGATAAATTTCGGAGCATACGCCAACAAACAGACAGGATACGGACTTGTGCCGTCTGCCGATATACAGAAGTTTGTCTATCAGCAGCTTATGGGTTCGTCGAAGATAGTGTCTGTCAATCCCGACAAACTTGATTTTTACTTCAATTACGGCGCTTCCAAGACGGTGCCGGTGCGTATGGACGGGTCGGTTGTACCAGGCCGGTCTTATTATCTTGCGTCTACACGCTTCTGGCCGGAGAAAGTCACAGTGTATGCGAGCAGGAAAATGCTCGACAGCATACGCTACGTGAAGACGGAACCGATACGCATTGTCAATTTCGAGGATACCGTAATAAAGGAAGTGCCGATAGCCAAGATACACGGAGTGAAATGCGTTCCGTCCACAGTCCGCATCGGACTGTATCCTGACATCCTCACAGAGGAGAGCGTGTCCGTGCCTATCAAGGCCATCAACCTGCCCGATGGAAAGGTGCTGCGCACATTCCCGTCGCATGTCAATGTAAGATTCACAGTCGGAGCAAGTATGTTCCGTACGGTGAAGGCAGATCAGTTTGTTGTTGTGGTGGATTATAACGAAGTGATGGGACATGCTTCCGACAAGTGCGATCTTCACTTGGTGAAGAGTCCTTACATGGTGCGCAATGCGCAGCTTGAGATAAATCAGGTGGATTATTTGGTGGAACAGCAGTAAGGGTATGCGTTCTACGGCAGGCGATGCCCGGCCCGACAGACAGCCGCAAGGCTGCCTGACAAGTCTGACACTGCGTTTGCAACACCGGAGCGACACCGATAACAGACAACAGAAAAATGAAAATTGCGATAACAGGAGGCATTGGTGCCGGCAAGTCATTTGTGTGCAAGTCGCTCAACCGACGCGGCATTGAGGTTTACGACTGCGATGCGGCCGCCAAAAGACTTATGCGCACATCACCCGCACTGCGCGATGCGCTCCGCCGTCTTGTAGGCGACAGCGTGTACAAAGGAGACGTGTTGCAGAAACAGGTGCTTGCCGCGTTTCTCCTTGCGAGCGACGCCAACAACAGCGCTGTGGCCGATATTGTTCATCCAGCAGTAGCCGCCGACTACATGTCTTCCGACATCGAGTGGCTTGAAAGCGCCATTCTCTTCGACAGCGGTTTCGACAAACGTGTGCCTTTCGACTTTGTCGTCTGCGTCACGGCGCCCGTCGAACTGCGCATAAAGCGCATAATGGCGCGCGACAACATCACACGCGAGCAGGCGCTGGAGTGGATAGACCGTCAGCTGCCGCAGCAGGAAGTGGTGGCACGCAGCGATTTCGAGATTGTGAACGACGGCTTTCATGACATAGATTTACAGATTAACAACATTTTAAACAAAATAAACAACAGATTATAAAAATGGAAACAATTCTTTCAATAGCAGGCAAACCGGGCCTTTACCGCCTGGTTTCGCGTGGAAAAATGAATCTTATTGTTGAATCACTTGATGAGGCTCACCGCCGCATACCGGCATTTGCGTCCGACCGTGTGACAAGCCTCGCCGATATAGCAATGTACACTGACAGCGAAGACGTGCCTCTGTGGCAGGTGCTCCAGAATCTTGGCGAAAAGGAAGACAAGAAAGAATGCTCGCTCAATTACAAGAAATGCTCTAAGGAAGAGTTGCACGCTTTCTTCGCAGAGGTTCTGCCCAGCTACGACCGTGAGCGCGTTCACGACAGCGACATCAAGAAACTTATACAGTGGTACAACCTCCTCGTGAAGAACGGCATAACCGACTTCAAGGAAGTTCTGATGCCTACTGAGGGCGACAATATCGACGACCGTACAGAGGAATAATCCTTTTCACGGCGTTTCACGGACGGTGTCTTCGGATGCCGCCGCCCACAACGACATAAGGGATGCATGCGTTCTGAAGGCATGCATCCCTTTATTTTTCTGCCATGATTGCACTATTTTCCTATGCTCAGCTCTTTTTTATGTCTTTTTCACACCGTAAGTCACAATCAATACGTATCTTTGTCAATGGCTTGTTTTATTAGCCTTAATTCAAAAGACACAACAATCACGATATGAAATATATTCTTGCGATCGACTCTTTCAAGGGATGCCTGTCTTCGGCCGGTGCCGAGGAGGCTGTGGAAAAAGCCATATATGATGCCGAGCCCGGTGCCGAAGTGCTCCGGTTGCCCGTGTCCGACGGCGGCGAGGGCATGCTCGACGCTTTCATGAGCCTGTCGGACGGCACCTGTCATAAGGTACTTGTGCGTGACGCCATGATGCGTCATGTCGAGGCCGAGTACGGAATAAGTGCCGACGGTACGGCTTTCATCGAGTCTGCTGCCTCGTGCGGACTCACGCTTATCGAACCCGAGCTGCGCAGTCCGGTGCGTGCCACCTCCTACGGAGTGGGCGAACTTGTGGCCGATGCCGTGAGGCGCGGATGCCGCAACTTCATTATCGGACTGGGCGGCAGCGCCGTGAGCGATGCCGGAATAGGCATGTTGCGTGCTCTCACCGATGCCTTTGCCGATGGTGGAACGATGGACGATGCTCTTCGTGGTGTGCTCGGGCAGTGCCGGTTCACTCTGGCCAGCGATGTGCGCAATCCGCTATACGGTCCTGATGGCGCAGCCTGTGTCTACGGTCCGCAGAAAGGAGCGTCGCCGGCCGATGTAGTCATGCTCGACAACCGTGCCCGTCGCTTTGCCGATTTCTCCGCCCGCCACTTCGGATACGACCGTTCCTCCGAACCCGGTGCAGGCGCTGCGGGCGGTCTTGGCTATGCCTTCATGCAGTATCTTGGTGCCACGGTGCACAGCGGAGCCGACCTTCTGCTCGACATGGCCGGCTTCGACGCCATGCTCGGCAATGCCTCGTGTGTCATAACGGGCGAGGGACGGGCCGACCGTCAGACACTCATGGGCAAATTGCCCGGCCGTGTTCTGTCGCGTGCACGTGCAGCCGGAGTTCCCGTATGGCTCATCGCCGGCAGTGTGGCCGATGTTCCCGAACTGCTCGAGGCCGGTTTTTCGCGTGTGGAGGCCGTCACTCCCGCATCGATGGACACGGCAGAGGCCATGCGTCCCGACACAGCCCGTGCCAACATAAGTGAAACAATCAAACGACTGATGATATGAAAAAGAAAATGTTATGGTCGGCTGCTATAATGGCTGTAACGCTGTTGGCAGTCCTCATCGGTTCGGGCTTCTACATGCTCGACTATGCCCTGTCCAACGCAGACAGGTCGAAAAAGACAAGCTACGCATATGTAATGAAGAACTATCCGGAGACACGTCCCTGGCTCGACAGTCTGCAACGCAACGGCATTCTGCGCGATACGTTCATCGTAATGCCCGACGGCGAGCGCTCGCATGCCATCTTTGCACGTTCCGACAGTGCCCGTGGACGCACCGCCGTTGTGGTTCACGGCTACAAGGACCGTTCCACCGGCATGCTCCACATAGCTTATATATATAATAAGGTGATGGGTTACAACATTCTGTTGCCCGACCTTCACGGTCACGGACTGAGCGACGGCGACGACATACAGATGGGTTGGAAAGACCGGCTCGACGTGATGCACTGGATGGATGTGGCCGAACGCATGTTCCGCCAGAGTGGTTGCGAGTCGCGCATGGTGGTGCACGGAGTGTCGATGGGAGCCGCCACTACGATGAACATCTCCGGAGAGAAGACGCCCGATTACGTGAAATGCTTTGTGGAGGACTGCGGTTACACCAGCGCGTGGGACGAGTTCGCACACGAGATGAAGAAGCGTTTCGACCTTCCGGAGTTTCCTCTGCTTCATGTATCAAGTGTGCTGTGCAAGCTGAAGTACGGCTGGAGCTTCGGCGAGGCGTCGCCCGTGAAGCAGCTGAAGGCAAGTCATAAGCCGATGTTCTTCATACACGGAGGCAAGGACGACTTTGTGCCTACGGCAATGGTTCATCCCTGCTACGAGGCAAAACCGCAGCCCAAGGCTCTGTGGATAGCTCCCGGCAGCGCACATGCCGTGTCCTACCGCGACCACAAGCAGGAGTACACCGACCGTGTGAAAGCCTTTGTGGAGAAGTGGAACAGATGATACGGTCGTGACAAAATGGCGCAGCTGTGCGACAATATGGCATAAAATTCCTGTTGGTACGTTAGTTGTATATATAAGAGTGAAGCCTTTAAAGAAAGGCATAACAAGAAAACAAACAACTAAAAAATAATCAGGAGGTATTAATTATGATGCCAGTTTACAGAAATTCATGGTTACCAGAAGTGTTCAACGACTTGTTTGTCAACTCACCGAAGACCAACGCAACGGCCCCGGCCATTAATGTCAAGGAGACACAGGACAGCTACATAGTAGAGCTTGCCGCTCCGGGAATGCGCAAGGAGGACTTCATGGTTCACATCAACGACGACGGTGACCTCACCATAAAGATGGAGAACAAACGCGAGGAGCGCGAGGAAGACAAGAAAGCACACTATCTGCGCCGCGAGTTCGCCTACTCAAAGTTCGAACAGACTCTTATTCTTCCGGACGATGTAGACAAGGAGAAGATCAAGGCCGGAGTGGCCGACGGAGTGCTCACAGTAGAACTTCCCAAGATAAAGAAGGAAGAGCACAAGGTCAGCAGACAGATCACTGTAGAGTAATCTTTTAAGAGTTATTTTCTCACGGTTGGCAAATTTTAGAATGGTTATACATTAAACACTGTCCCCGGACTCAACGTCCGGGGATTTTTTTGTCCGTATGTGCAGAACGCTATGGTCTGGCGGCAATGCTTATTCATGGCTGCTGTAAGGAGTGCAGGACGTAATTCTGTATAAATATACACTTTTTTCAGTAAAAAATTTTGACAAAATAAAATCGCAAAATAGATGACAGCTACCCTTGTTACTACTGCCGGCAGATGCCTGTTTCTGTTGTTTCATGTCGCGACAATCGGTTGCTGACAGTATGATGTGGCTGTCACTGCTGTGCAATACAGGCTTTGTTGTGGTGCGAAACATACTATATCAGGGTGCAATATGGTCTGTATCATGCCATGATAGAGCCCATATCAGGGTGCAAAAAGCACTCTTTCGTAAGCCGGAAAATTTTCTTTTTTGTAAGGGGAAATTTAATTTGCTGATAACCAGTGGTTTATGTTATGTCTCTGAGAATTGAATATTTGCGTGCGGCAGATCTTTTGTCTGCAAATAATCGATTCTCAGAGAGTTGACGGTCCGCGCACTGTATATTTATACAACAGTTTGTGCATAAATATACATTTGCCGTTGCCGCCTGTCTTGTTCCGTCTGATGATGTTCCGGAGCGGCGGCGTGCTGTATGTGATATGAATGTGCTGGTGGTGTCGGGGCGTTATGAATATTACTGAAAACGCCCTGCCTGATGCCGTGACAGCATCGGGCAGGGCGCGTGCTTTGGTTTATGTCGGGTTTTTAGAAACCGTATATCTCCTTCAGTTTGTTGCCCAGCTGGTCGCCTCTGAGGTCGAGTGCGACAATCTTGCCCTGCGGATCTACGAGCAGGCTCGACGGTATGGCGCGGATCTCGTAAGTCGTTGCTGCGACGGATTTCCATCCCTGAAGGTCGGAGAGGTTGGGCCACGGCATGCCGAGGTCGGCTATTCCTTTCTTCCATGCGTCCTCCTTGTTGTCGAGCGACAGGCCGACGATCTCGAATCCTTTGGCGTGATACTTCTCGTAGTTGGCCTTCACGTTAGGCATCTCGGCGCGGCACGGTCCGCACCAGCTTGCCCAGAAGTCGATGAGCACGTAGTTTCCCTTGCCGCAATATTCGCTCAACTTGTGCATCTTTCCGTCGGTTCCCTTCATCTCCACGTCCTTGAACTGTGAGCCCATGATGGCCTCTTTGCGCTCAATCTCGGCCAGGCGCGCTCTCGAACGTGCCAGTCGCGGGTGGCTGGCGTAGGCATATTTAGGGTTGAGCAGTTCGCGCAGCTCGTCGGTCGTGTACTTGTCGGCTATGTTGTCTCCGAATATTGCCGGTATGAGGTTGTCGCGGTTTTCCTCTACAGCCTTCCTCACCACCGTCTCCATCTTGGCGTTTATGGGATCGATGTGGTTTTTCTGCAGATTCTCGGCCAGCGCCTTCAGCTCGTCCTGCGACTTTCCGCTCATGCTTGCTTCGGCATACTGTTGCATGTATTTGTTCATTTCGCCGTACAGACCGTCAATCTGTCGGTCTATGCTGTTCACCCGGTTGTTCAGTTCAGAGCCGCTCAGCTTCATTGTGCTGAGGTCTACCGTCACGGGCTTTCCGTCGTTTATGAACACACACATCTGTGCATTCTCACCCAGAATACCGAGTATGGCGTCCTTCTTGCAGCTGCCCTTCATCTCGAACTTGCCGTTTACGGTCTCTGCGCTGTCAATCTTTATGACGTCGGAAATGAATCTCACAGTGTTGGCATCGAGCAGATAAACCTTCTTGAGTGTAGGCTGGCATGTGCCTTTGATTTCGTATTGGGTGTCTGTGCCTGTGGTCTGCGCCATGAAAGGCAGGCTAAACATCGCAAGGATAGTGGTAATAATAGATTTTCTCATGTTGTCTGTTGTGTTTTTGTTTGTTATTAGCAACCTGATTACAAATATATGAATTTTATTTTATACGATAGTAGTCATGAGGTGATAAATACGTTCTCATTCCATATAGTTGCGGTCACGGGCGTATGGCTTTATTTATGGATGCATGCCGGCATGTATGAAAGAAGACAGGACGGCCTCCCGATCAGATCAGCGGACCAGAGCATTACGAAGTATATATCGACAACGAGAAACAGACACCCGCCAACGGCGAGCTCAAGCTCACACTCGAACCCCGCCGCTACGAAGTCGTAATCAAATATCTTACAGCCCCGGACGAAACGAACCACATTCCGAAAGTCACCTTCAAGACGGACAGCAAAGCCGTTGTCACGGCGACAACCGATCCAGAGAAGCGTTACACTTTGAGCGATGTCTTCGATGGCACACGCATTCGTTCCGTCAGCCTCTCCCCCAACGGCAAATACCTGTTGACCGCCTACCAGACGACTTATCCCGGTGGCGATACCGAATCCTTCCAGCAAGTGACCGACCGGGCCACAGGGCAGGTTTTAATGGAAAGCAACAACCATCATTATAGCTGGATGCCCCGCAGCAACCGTCTTTACTATACCCGCAAAGGCATGCAGGGAAAGGAACTTGTCACGATCGACCCTGCAACCCAAGCAGAGGAAGTCCTTGCCCACAACCTTCCCGACGGTTGGTTCAGCTTTGCCCCGACAGAGGATTTCCTGCTGTTCAACATCATCGAGGAAGGACCGAAGAAAGGGGAAGACCTTCAGGAAATCCTTGTGCCTGACGACCGCCAGCCGGGATGGCGTACCCGTTCATTCATCCATAAGTACGACCTGGCAACCGGAGTGTTCCAACGCCTTACCTACGGGCACACTTCGACTTCCATCAACGATATTTCCGACGACGGCCGCTATCTGCTCTTCACTTGTAGCGAACGGGAGCTGACGAAACGTCCGTTTTCGACTACTTTGCTCTATCGGATGGATCTGCAAACACTGGATACGGAACTCCTTTTGAAAGATCCGTTCATCAGCTATGCCCAATTCTCGCCCGACGGCAAGATGCTGGCAATTGCCGCATCTGGAGAGGCTTTCAATAAAATAGGGCTGAAGATAGCACCGGGGCAGACTTCCAATATGGCCGACGGGCAGCTCTTCCTTTACGATCCGGCAAGCAAACAGGCAAATCCTGTCACCAAAGATTTTAATCCATCGGTTCAAAACTTCGTTTGGAACAAAGGTGATAAACAGATCTACCTGCAGGGAGAAGATAAGGATTGCGTACGCCTGTACGTCTTGAATCCGTCAACCGGGAAAATCCTCCCCATCCCGTTAAAAGAGGATATCCTCTCGGATTTTACGATTGCCGAAACAACTCCCGAACTGGTTTATTTCGGCGAAAGCGCCTCCAACTCGCAACGCCTCTATTCCGTCAACCTGAAAAAGAAAAGTTCTGTCTGTCTGAAAGATCTTTCCGCCGGCATCTTGAAAGATATCACCCTCGGCGAAGTGCACGATTGGAATTTCCGGGCAGCTGCCGGCGACACGATCTACGGTCGTTATTACCTGCCGCCCCATTTCGATCCTAACAAGAAATATCCGCTGATCGTGAACTACTACGGGGGAACCAGTCCGACGGAACGTTCACTCGAAAACCGGTATCCGTCGCACGTATATGCGGCATTGGGCTACATCGTTTATATCATCCAGCCCAGCGGAGCAACCGGCTTCGGCCTGGAGTTCTCCGCCCGCCACGTAAATGCATGGGGACAGCGTACAGGAGACGAGATCATCGAAGGAACAAAGAAATTCTGTGCCGAACACAACTTTGTCGACGCTAAAAAGATCGGTTGCATAGGGGCATCCTACGGTGGCTTCATGACACAATACCTGCAAACAAAAACGGATATCTTTGCCGCCGCCATCTCTCATGCCGGAATCAGCGACATCACCAGCTATTGGGGCGAAGGTTACTGGGGATACTCCTATAGTGCTTTGGCAAGCGCAAACAGCTATCCCTGGAACGCACGGGATATGTACACGTTGCAAAGCCCGCTGTTCAATGCCGACAAAATCAACACCCCGATCCTTTTCCTGCATGGCACGGTCGACACGAACGTCCCGGTAGGTGAAAGCATCCAGATGTTTACAGCCCTGAAACTGTTAGGCAAACCTACGGCCTTCGTACAAGTAGT
This sequence comes from uncultured Prevotella sp., assembly GCA_900553465.1. Taxonomy (GTDB): domain Bacteria; phylum Bacteroidota; class Bacteroidia; order Bacteroidales; family Bacteroidaceae; genus Prevotella. Next base: position 5,507 of record USDT01000042.1, on the reverse strand, counting down.
AGGACAAAACCACCAGATACTGGACTATAAGAAGCGTGCCGAATGGAACAAAACCATCTACGCTTGGTTCGCCAAATGGCTCAAGAACCAACCGGAATGGTGGAATGCCATGTATCCGGAAAAGTCTTTGTAAAAAAGTTGAAAACAAAGCCCCGAAGACGAAACCGTCCCCGGGGCTTGTTTTTTTATCTGCCTTACACCTTCACAGGCTCACAGCAGAATGAACTTTATTTCAATACTTTAATATTATTAATATTAAACCGCTTGTTCGCCTGTCACAGGGTAATTACCGTTTGCACGGCACGCGGCCAAACATTTTAGAATTATTTGATTATAAATTACTATATAGAGGGAGTGGCCGCTGCCACTCCAAACTATTCCTCTATTCTTATCTTACGATTGCCTTTACAGCTTCTTCACCTTCAACAGCTACTACGACTACGCCTTGAGGAGCAGCAATCACAGCATTGTCGGATGTCAGAACCTGAGTGGCTACTACCTGACCCAAGATGTTGCTTACAACAACCTTCTTGCCGGCAGCGTTAGCGATTGTAACATTGCCTTCGCCTGCGATAATCGTTACTTCAGAAGTCGTGATTTCGTCGTTGGCTGTTGCACCACCAGCGTTAGTGTCGACATTGTAGAGGTCAGACTGCATAGCTGCTTCGAAGTCATTGATGATGACAGGAACACCGTTCTGTACTTTCACCCAACCACCCAGATTAGCAGACGGAGCGATACCGCCATCAAACGCTGTCTTCTTTCCATAAGATTCAGATTCGATCAAGAAGTCGTTAGATCCTTCGTTAACCAAACGGAAAGAGAACTTAGCCTGATCATGAGCATTCAGCTTCAGAGCGACTTTATGAGTTGTGCCATCCAGAACTAAGTTACCAGCTGTCATATAACCCGGCAAGAATGCAAGTCTCTTGTATTTACCTTCCCAAGTATATTTCTTAACAGCGGGAACTGAGTCGATCATGTTCACCAAGAAACGACCAAATGTCGTGTCAGCAGTTACTTTACTATGCGGGCATTTCAAAGCTTCTTCTATTGTTGCATGAGAGTGAGTAGTAGCGTCGCACAGAACTGTATCACCGACTACAAAGTTCACATCCTTGGCAATCAAGTACTGTGGCATCAATGTGTTTTCGACACCTGTCGGGATTACATTGAATGCTTCAGCTTTATCGTCACCCTTACCTTCTACGCAAAGCAGGTTGTCAGCTCCTTCATACAAGTAAGCCTTAGCAGTAGAGTTCACACGGTAGAACTTCATTGCGCCGTTTTCACCCAATTCGTCAGCTGTAAACTCACGATACAGAGCAGTCGTATCAGCAACCAATGCGAAAGCAGAAGTTGTAGATTCAGTAGCCACGTTTTCAGCCTTAATCAAGCCTGTTGCATCAATCACACCGGCTTTCTTGCCTTCTGTCAGCAATGCATAGTAATGAGTTCCGTCTACGCAGTTCACTTCTTTCAAAGTGAATACAGAACCATTTTCTGCACCTTCTGTTACTACCATCATTTCAGTACCACCAACTTCAGATACCTGAACATATTTCTGGTTGTTAGCGAACTTATACGGATCGTTTACACGGATCTGATAATAAGTCTGGAAGATCGTGTCTTTTTCGAAGATAGGGGTATTATAACCATTGCCCCATTTTACCAGTTCGAACTTAGTAGCCTCATCGGCAGATACACGTAAGATCGTGTCGTTGCCTACGGTAGAGTTGCCAATTGTAACACCCAAGTCATTGCCTACATTCAAGTAGTTCAAAGTATAGTTTACATTCTTGGCATCATCGTTAAAGAAGCCCAAGCGGTTACTTACGGTCTTTGTCAATTTCAGCGTATCATTAGTCAACCAAGCTTCTTCGTTGTTATAATAATAGTTAATTACGATATTACCATCAGCCAATACTTTGTAAGAACCATTATTCAGAGTAGCTCCTGTTTCTTGGTTCCAGATTTCAGGATACCCACCGAATTCATTCGTATTCTGATTTACAACCCACTTAGCGGCCGGCATGTGTTCGAAGTTCATCACATCCCATTCAGCCGGAGCAACCTTTGTCAAGTTCCAACCGTTCAAATCAACCATCAAGCGAGCACCGTTCTTCTGTGCATCAGCACCGTTTACTACATCCATGAAATAGATGCCCGGTTCCAAAACGGCATTGTGAGCAGCAGGAGAGAGGCTCAAACCGATACGGTCGTTGTATGTATAGATACCTGTGCCTTTCAGCTCTTCGGAAGAACCGATAGTGGCTTCACGACGGGCACCACCTAATACAGCAATCTTAACCAGATTGTTTTCTTGGCCTTTTGCAGAAGTAGCAAAAATATCGATTTCACTATTTGTACGATCCTTCCAATATTTAGTCGTTACGTTCTTCACGTTGTAACCATCTGCTTCAATACGCAAAGAGTCCTGAGTCGGCCAGTAGAAGAAACGGAAGTTGAAGCGACCGTTGATATCGCGAGCTGCCAAGTTGTTGACAGATTTGAAATCAGCTTCATGTTCACGAGTAGCGAATCCTAAATGCTGGATACCTGCAATTTCTTCACCGGCTGAGCCGTTCAGATAAGCTGTGTCGACCATTAAATAAGTATCCTGGCCCTTGGCATTCTTGCCGGCTTTCAGAGATAACCAGTTAAATGACTTTTCAAGACGAATGTTTTCAAACACTTCTGAAGCCTTGATAGCAGCACGTTCAGCATCCTTATGCGCATAACGAGCGTCTACCCATGTCCAATAAGCTGCCCCCTTTTCACCATCTAAAGCCATCAACTGTTCATTCAAACTTGCAATTTGTTGCGTATAGTTGAAAATAGCAGTTTCTAGCTCGACCTTCTTAGCACTAACTTCTTTCAGTTCAGCTTGAACAGAGGCCAATTCTTCTTCAAGTTCTTTCAACTCTTTCTTTGCTTCTTCAAGAGCTTGACTGTGAACTCCATAAGCTTCAAACATTTCGTCATAAGCTGTGCTGGCAGCCTTCTCAGCTTGCTTTTTCTCCTCTGCTACACCAATAGCAACATCTAAATCTTTAGAGATTGAAGCTATTGCACCTTCTGAAGCGATAACAGCTTCTGCAGCTTTTTCAAAGGTTTCATTTTCTTCAGTATTAAGAGCATTGACACCATTTATAAAAGCCTTATTGTTTTGGCTCTTATAAGCTGAAGCAGACATTGATATATCTACACCATTATTTGCTTCTTTCAAGATAGCATACAAACGATGTCCATATTCTACAAAGGCTTCCTTCTCTGCTTCATCAGTTACCTTAGCTGCATCGAAATAAGAATTCCATGCTTGTGGTTTATCATTAGGGGCATAGCCCATATCTGAGACATAATATACATTATTTGTTTCGTTGAAATACTTCCTCATCGCTGTTCCCCACTTTGCATATCTACTTTTCTGATCGAATGCTTTATTTTTAACATCCAGAGCAACATTCCATGCATCCGTGGCATTATTGATAGAATTTTGAAGAGCGGTCTGGGCAGCAACTGCATCTTTATATTCATTTTGAGCTGCCTCTAATTTTTCAGCCAATTCTGCAAGTTGTTTCTTGGCCTCTTCGTTTAGAGCAGAACTTGTTGCGATAGATTGTTTTTTCTGTAAAATCGCTTGTTTTGTAGCATCTTCACTTTCATTCAAAAAGTTGTAAATCCAACTTTGATTCACAAGTTCTCTACCTTTTTCAACCTTTTCAGACTCTACATTCTGGATCTTCTGAGCCAAAACATTATATTCTGATTCAGCATCAGCCAGAGCTTTCACGGCTGCTTCTACTTTTTTTTCAGCTTCATTGGCAGCAAGCATAGCCGCATCCTTTTCAGCAGCAGCATCAGCAACAGCACCATATGACAAAGTGCTTTCGCCTACAGCATCAACAGCCTCATAAGCATGGCCTTTACCTGCAGACCACAAGTTTGCCAAACCTTCTGTCACATCTTTTTCAAAAGAGAAAGATGTTTTACCATTTGTTGCATCTTGTGTCTGCAACATGCTGTTCAAATCGTTCTTTCCTAACCAAACAGGACCAGCAACAGCCGGACGAATGTTCAACTGTGCAAGCTTGTCAGTCTCACGAACATCATACTTGACAGCAGCAACCGTACCATCTGCATTCGGAATCAAAGTCATCACAGAGTCTGTCTTGAAATAGGCTTCCGGAGTTTTACCTACATTTAAGCCCTCACTGGCTTCACTTCTCATCCAAGCCCAAGCGACTGCTTCACCAGCCAAATAAGAACCTTCATAAGTCTTTCCCGGTTTATAATCCTGAATCTTTGCCGGATCAAAAGAGATAGGATAATTATAAGCCAAGTTCATAAATTTAAAGGCCACACCATTTTCCTTATTGTCTTTATCAACCGTCACATACCACAAGGATTCCCCTATATTGGCTGCGTAATAAGGGACATACTTCAAGATGAAACGATCACCTTTTTCTGTCGAAACCTTCTGCATTACCAACACATTCCAACCGTCTGTCAACTGATAGCATTTTCCGTCGGCCACACTCTCTACCCTAACATTTGTAGGTAGAGCTGACTTTGTGAACTCTAGGTTCTGTGCAGAAACTGTTCCGACTGTCGTTGCCAGTAACATACTGGCGACAAGAGTAGAAAACTTTTTGTTCATAACTTAAATTAATTTGTTAGTAAATAATGTATTAAGAATAATTTCTTCTTTTATATATTTAATGTACGCAAGACTATCTGTTAACTTTTGTACTTTGATAGCGAAAACGTTCGTTTTTTTTAGTCATTTTGGGCGGTCTTCGAAAGAGTTTGTATCGGAAAGGCGGTTTTTCGTACTCCTTAAGCTATCTGATTGATAAGAAAGAATATAGAAAAAGAAAAAATATTTGTGGAAAGGATTGCAGGTTCAAAAAGTAGTTGTATTTTTGTGCAGTAAAAATGACGAATTAAAACGAACGTTTTTTTAGTCATTTTGTTTCTGACTACTATCTTTTTTATTCCCAATAAGTTACAAGTAAAAACAAGTAACTTTCACCCCTTGAAAACGGGCTTTTTTACTGTTCTTCACAAACAGACATATCATCCTTATTTATAATCACTTATAAACTTTTACTCAAGTAATACTGCAGTAACAAACTGCCATTTTGAGAAGAAGGCTGGGAAAATGGAGTTAAAAACGGCCTTTAGGTGGCAAAAAGAAGAAAAATTATCCATAAAATAAAAGAAAGTGTGTCGTAATGAACGATACGCCATTTTGCAGGGCAACTGCACTAAAATTCAGAAATCGTATAAAATATACCAAAGAAAAAAACAGGGCCTTATCATACAAGTTTTTCCCATTTCCTCTGTCACTGTATCACTGATTTCTTTTTTATCGATTGATATTCAAGCTGTTTCGTTAGTGATATATGCCCGTTTTCTCTATCACTACGGTATCACTACCCTATCACTGGCAATTTAGATGGGAAACAGGAATTACGCTTATACACATCTGTAGATTAGCGTAT
>USDT01000041.1 GCA_900553465.1 uncultured Prevotella sp. | reverse complement strand
AAGCCCATTATGCCACAGCCCGTCGTATAGCGGATGAAGGCATTGTGCTCCTCAAGAACGACGGCAATCTGCTGCCGCTCGATACTACGAAGACACTCCGCGTGCTTGTTGTGGGTGAGAATGCCATCAAGATGATGACCGTAGGCGGCGGTAGTTCTTCGCTGAAAGTACAGCGTGAGACTCTCCCGATAGAGGGTATGCGCAACTATCTTGGCAATATGATCAAGGTTGATTATGCCCGCGGTTACGTTGGTGACACCATCGGCGAGTACAATGGAGTCGTTGCCAAGCAGAAACTTTATGAGCCACGCTCTGCCGATGAACTCATTGCCGAGGCGGTGGACAAGGCAAAGAATGCCGACTGCGTGGTATTCTTCGGAGGTCTCAACAAAAGCGATTATCAGGATGCCGAAGGTCACGACCGCAAGGAATACGGGCTGCCATATGGTCAGGACCGTGTGGTTGAGGCTCTGGCCGCTGTCAACAAGAACATTGTGTTCGTAAACATCTCCGGCAATCCGGTGGCCATGCCTTGGCGCAACAAGGTCAAGTCCATCGTACAGGGATGGTTCCTCGGTTCCACTGCCGGTGAGGCTCTGGCCGATGTACTCACAGGCCGTGCCAATCCTTCGGGCAAACTGCCTTACACATGGTGGCAGAAGCTTGACGATGTTGCCGCACACAAGCTGAACAGCTATCCCGGCACATGGCGCGACGACAAGAAAATCATCGACGAGGAATATAAGGAAGGTATATTCGTAGGCTACCGTTGGGCAGACAAGGAAAAAATCAAACCGGTGTTTGCCTTTGGTCACGGCCTAAGCTACACCACCTTCAAGATAGGCAAGGCTACAGCTGACAAAACAAAACTTGCACAGGGCGACAGCATAACATTCACCGTAAGCGTGGAGAATACAGGCACAAGAGCCGGTTCTGAAGTGATACAGCTTTATGTGCGCGACTGCAAATCGTCTCTCGTCCGTCCTTACAAGGAACTCAAGGCTTTCAGTAAAGTGAGTCTGAAGCCCGGCGAGACAAAGGAAGTGAAGCTCACCATCGGCACAGATGCACTGAGTTTCTTCGACGACAAGGCCCATAAATGGACTGCTGAATCCGGCGACTTCGAAGCTTTGATAGGTAACTCTTCCGATAATCTGAAACAGAAAGTGAGATTTGTTTTAATGTAATATTCTGAAGACAGAGACAGACAACGGCGGTTGACTGTCCGCTGTCTTCCTTTTGTTTATTAAAAATATTATAACGATGATATCAGTAAAGAAAACATTGACAGCCATGGTGTCATGTGTGTTTGCGCTGACAGCGACAGCACAGGATGCCGATATGGACAAGTTCGTCAGCGATCTTATGTCGCGTATGACACTTCAGGAGAAGATCGGCCAGCTCAATCTTCAGGTGGCCGGCGACATCACAACAGGACAGGCACAGGACACTCAGGTGGCCGGACTCATCAAGTCCGGAGGCATGGGCGGTGTGTTCAATCTGAAGGGAGTAGACAAAATCAAGGCCCTGCAGAAGGTGGCTGTTGAGCAGAGCCGCCTTGGCATACCGCTTCTTGTCGGCATGGATGTGATCCATGGCTACGAGACCATTTTCCCCATACCGTTCGCACTGTCGTGCAGTTGGGACATGTCAGCCATAGAAGAGGCTGCCCGTATAGCAGCCAAGGAGGCTTCAGCCGACGGCATCAACTGGGTTTTCAGCCCGATGGTCGACATCTGCGTTGACGCCCGCTGGGGCCGTGTATCCGAAGGCAACGGCGAAGATCCTTATCTCGGATCGCAGATAGCAAAAGCCATGATACGCGGTTATCAGGGTGATTACAGCAGCAACGCCAACGTGATGGCCTGTCTGAAACATTTTGCCCTTTACGGTGCCGTTGAGTCGGGTCTTGATTACAACACCGTCGATATGAGCCGTCTGCGTATGTTCAACCAGTATTTTCCGCCATACAAAGCTGCTGTTGAGGCCGGTGCGGGCAGCATCATGTCGTCGTTCAACGTTGTTGACGGCATCCCGGCCACAGCCAACAAGTGGCTGCTCGACGATGTGTTGCGCAACCTGTGGAAGTTCGACGGCTTCGTAGCCACCGACTACGGTTCGATAGGCGAGATGATCACCCACGGTGTGGGCGGCGACCTCAAGCGGGCCTCTGCCCTTGCGCTCAATGCAGGCACCGACATGGACATGTGCTCCATGGGATTCATCGGCACACTGGAACAGTCTGTCAAGGATGGCACCGTGAGCGAGGAAGCCATCAACACTGCCTGCCGCAGGGTGCTCGAGGCAAAATACAAGCTCGGACTTTTTGCCGATCCATACAAATATTGCGACACCAAGCGCCGCAAACGCGACATATTCACTGCCGACAACCGCGCCGCCGCACGCCGCATAGCTGCCGAGACCTTTGTGCTGCTGAAGAATCAGGACAACCTGCTGCCGCTGAAACGTGAGGGCAAGATAGCCCTTATCGGCCCGTTGGCAAACACCCGTGCCAACATGGCCGGCACATGGTGCGTGGCTTATACGCCCGACAAATACTCCACACTCAAGGAAGGTTTTGAGCGCGCGCTCAAAGGAAAGGCCGAACTTCTCTATGCTCAGGGCTGCAATCTCATGGCCGACTCTTTGCGCCAGCGTGCCGCCGAGTTCGGCAAGACCATTGAGCGTGGCGACGATGCAGCCCTCAAGGCCGAGGCGCTTGCCGTGGCTGCCCGTGCCGACGTCATTGTCTGCGCCATGGGCGAGAGCGCCGACATGTCCGGAGAGTGTGCCAGCCGTTCCGACCTCCGGTTGCCCGACGTGCAGCGCGAACTGCTTGCCGAGCTTGTGAAACTCGGTAAACCCGTTGTGATGCTCAACTTCTCCGGACGTCCTACAGTGCTCACATGGGAGCAGGACAATGTAGATGCCATTCTCAACGTGTGGTTCGGAGGCAGCGAGACAGCCGACGCCGTATGCGATGTACTGTTCGGCGATGTAGCCCCGAGCGGACGTCTAAGCATGACTTTCCCGCGTGCCACAGGTCAGCTGCCCATGTACTACAACCATATGAACACAGGCCGTCCTGTCCCGGAAGGCACAAAGGATTTCCACAAGTACGCCACCAACTGGCTCGACAACGTCAACGATCCGCTCTATCCGTTCGGTTACGGTCTTACTTATACAACCTTCAGCTATGGCAAACCCGTTGTCACAGGTTCCGGCCGCAACTTCAAGGCCTCTGTAACAGTGACCAACACCGGTTCGCGCGACGCTTATGAAGTGGTGCAGCTCTACATGCGCGATCCTGTAGCTTCTGTAGTACGTCCTGTCAAGGAGCTCAAAGGCTTCAGCCGTGTGATGCTCAAGGCAGGCGAGAGCAAGGAAGTTGTTTTCGACATTACGGAGAAAGAACTTTCATATTACAACGCCGAGGGTCGTCAGGTATTCGAACCTGGCAAGTTCGATATAATGCTCGGCCACGACAGCCGTTCGCTCCAGAGCGTAAGCATCACGGCAGAGTGATGTCGGAGAGTGTTTCCTGAGACTTATATATACAATACCGTCTTCCGTCTTATGTCAGCAATGTCTTTCATAAGGCGGAAGATTTTTTATGTGATGACGGCCCGGTCGGGAAGCCCGGCAGACATTGGCTGTAATCAAGAACGAGGTGTCAATCCCGTATAGGCGTTGTTATCTTCAGTCGGAAGAGAAGTCAAATGGCGTAGTTACAGATTTTCAGTAGCCTGCGGTTTTCACGCCCGAGTTTTCGGTTCTACCCCCAAAAATAAGAGAGAATTTGCGCGCGGACTCTCCTTCGGACGCAAATACGCGAGAAATTTTAGTCTTGTGCAATATGTTGAATATCAGAGGCTTGTGTTAAGAACAGATTTTCCGGCCGTGCGAAATGCACCATTTCGGCACGTGATATTGCCCATATCAGGCCCTGAAACAAACGATATCACACCCTGATACGGGCGAAACCAGAGGCTGATATGGGCATTATCGGAATGCAATATGGATTATAGGGGATTATGAAACAAAGTATGTCGTAAGGCAATAAAGCCGGAACGGGTCTTTCAGATGCTGTATTTAACATTTCTTTACACCTCTTTCGCGATTTTATTTTGTCAAAAAAAAGTCAAGAAAAACTGTAAGTATGTCGTCCGGGTTTTCTTTAAAAACGCCGATATTGCGGGCGGGGAGACATCCGAGACACGGCGTCTTTCTGTGAGGATTCATCGGTTGTGCCAACGTGCATTTATTGTTGCCTGTATGGATGTGCCGCTGTTGTTCATGACGTTACGCACTGTCCGTAGGTTTTTCTTCATACGGTGATGCTTCATTAATAAAACAATCTCCACAGAATTTCCACGGAGTCGAAAAAACCACGTGTCCGGCTTTTGTCATTTCATGATATTGTTTTATCTTTGCAATATTGTGATTTAAAGCCTTTTGTTCCATTTGTGACTTGATAATGATATGAGAATCCTTATCTTATTGCTGTTGTTGTCGGCTCCGTTCGGACATGCTGCGGCATCCTCCCGCGCCGATTCGCTTTACAGCTGCCTTGATGATGCTATTGCCAATTCGGACAGATATGTGTCCAAACGTGAGAACTACATACGTCATGCCCGCAACATGTACGCCACAGCAGGCGCTGCGGCACGCTATTCCATAGCTCTCGAACTCTTCAACGAATACCGGGCCTATATGAGCGATTCGGCTCTTCTCTGGCTCGATCGTGCCGAGGCCATAGCCCGCAGAAACGGAGAGCGTGCGGGAGAGAACCGCTGCCGTGTGCTCAAGGCTTACCAGTGTTCCTCTACGGGCATGTACACCGAGGCCGCCGACATACTGGCTACAGTAAGCAAAGCGGAACTCGATGCTGCCGGACTTGTGGATTACTACAAGTCGTGCAACCATCTGTATGGCGAGCTTGCATACTACAGCAAGGTGGATAATCTCAGAAAGAAATATTCAGCCATGTCGCGTCTTTATGCCGATTCGCTCATTGCCATTGCTCCAGCCGACAGCGATATACGTCTGCAACTACTCGAGACAAGGGCCTATGGCGAAGGCGACTACGCCAAGGCTTTGCGTTATAACGACCGTCGCATGAAGCTGGCGGCCAAAGATTCTCACAGAATGGCCATCGTGGCTTTCTATCGTTTTCTCGACTACAAGATGCTCGGCGACACAGAGCAGTGGACCTACTGGCTCGCCATGTCGGCGCTCAACGATGTGCGCAACGCCGTGATGGACCAGGGAGCGTTGTGGGAACTGGCCAATGCCATGTACACAATGGGCGACATCAAGCGTTCTTACCGCTACATAAACTTCGCTTCCGACTGTGCCGCCCGGTTCGGCACACGTCTCCGCTATCAGCAGATAACGCCCGTCATGCAGGTGGTGGACAAAATGTATCAGATGCGTGGCAAGCGCGAGAATACTTATCTCAAGACCGTCATTGCCGTGTCTGTGGTGTTCCTTCTCATAGTGCTTGCATTCCTTTTCTATCTCACACGCCAGCGCCGCAGGCTCACCCGGACACAGACTGAGCTGAGCCGTAAGAACGAACAGCTCACTGCGCTCAACGCAGAGATGAAGCAGACGCTCAAGAATCTCGACACTCTCAACCGCCGTCTTGTGGCTACCGGCGACCATCTCAACGAGGCTGTGGCAAGTCTCGACGAGAGCAACCGTGTGAAAGAGAAATATATCGGCCTGTTCCTCCGTCAGTGTTCGTCTTACATCGACCGCATGGATGCCATGCGCCGCGACATGTTTGTCATGATAAAGGCAAAGCGTTACGCCGATCTTTACAGCGTTGTGAAGAATCATAACTTCCGCGACCGCGAGCGCGCCGAGCTTTTCGAGATATTCGACTCCACGTTCATACGTCTTTTCCCTACATTTGTCGATGAGTTCAACATGCTGTTGCGTCCTGAATGTCGCATTGTTTTGACCGATCAGGCAAAGCTCACCACCGGCATACGTATCTTTGCTCTCATACGTCTTGGTATCGACGACAGCTCCAAGATTGCCGAGTTCCTGCATTTCTCGGTCAATACTATATATAACTATCGCGCCAAGATAAAGAACGGAGCGGCCATAAGCCGCGACGAGTTCGAGGATTATGTCAAAGCGATAGGACTGCCCAAGGACTGACGCGCGGACGGTTGCGGAGGCATTACTCATACATAATGTTCCCGTTTGTCGTTAAGTATTGCAGCCGGTCATGCTCCGTTGTGCGCCCGGTTGATATGACGACAGCCTGTGACATCATCTGTCACAGGCTGTCGTTGTTTTTATGTTGCCGCGTCCGCTCCGTTGCGTGTCGTTTCAGGAGCGGCTTTTCCGGCTTTCTATGTATGCTTTACGATCTTGCGACCGAATATGCGGTCCACTATCAGCGCCACCGCTCCGTCGCCCGTCACGTTGCATGCCGTGCCGAAACTGTCCATGGCTATGTACAGTGCAATCATCAGCGCCTGGTCCTGTTCGCCGAATCCCAGCACCGATGCCAGTGGTGCCAGTGCCGCCATTATGGAGCCTCCGGGCACTCCCGGTGCGGCCACCATCATGACAGACAGCAGCATTACGAATCCCGTGAAGAGCATAGCGTCGTGCGGCATGCCCTTTATGATGCATATGGTCAGCGCGCAGGCCGTTATTTTCATCACCGATCCCGACATGTGTATTGTGGCGCAGAGCGGCACTGTGAAGCCAGCCACGTCGTTGCTCACGCCGTTCATCTCTGTCTGACGCAGCGTAACAGGTATCGTGGCTGCCGACGACGATGTGCCCAAAGCCGTGAAGTAGGCCGGCAACATGCGCCACAGCAGCTTCAGAGGATTACGCCGCGTCACTGCGCCTGCCACGCAGAACTGGTATAGTAGTATGACAATGTGTAGCACGAATATCACTACTATTATCTTGGCAAACACGCTCATTATGGAGTAAGCCTCGCCGTTGGCTGTCATGTTGAGGAATATACCGAAGATGTATGGCGGCAACAGCGGTATTATTGCCTTGCTTATCACCTTGCCGGTGATGTCCATCACCTCGTCGGCTCCCTTTCTCAGCACCTCCGCTTTGCCGTAGGCTATGCCCAGACCCATTATGAACGAAAGCACGAGAGCGCTCATAACGTCGAGTATGGGCGGTATCTTGATGGTGAAATACGGTTCGATGGCCTTGCCGGCGCCGCCCGATGCCGCCATCGACAGGCCCTCGGTCATGCCCGGGAACAGTGCACTGCCCGTGCCGTAGGCCAGCATGCCGCACATCACTGTGTCGGCGTAGGCTATCGCTACCGTTACGAGCAGCATCTTGCCGGCGGTCTTGCCAATGCCCGCTATGGCCGGAGTGACGAGCCCGACGATGATTATCGGTATGAGAAAACCAAGAAACTGGCTGAATATGGCGTTGAATGTGACGAACGGTCTTATCCACGGTTCCGTCATCACGTTGCCCAGGACTACACCCAGGACAATGGCTATGATTATGCGGGGCAGCAGCCCGAATCGTATTTTTTTCATGTGTGTAAGGTTTTGTTTTAAACAATACAGGCAGGCTCGCAGTCTGTATGCGGGCTTGCCTGTGTCTCTCCGGCCATCAGACGGTTATGGTGCCGTCAGGCCGTTTGTATGTCGGTTCTTGCGTTTGCCGGATGTTCAGGCTCTGTCTTCCTTCAGTCTCTCAGCCATGTCGCGGCCCAGTTGTTCGCATGCCGCTGTTGTCTCGGCGTTGAGGCTCTGGCAGATGTCCACCGGAGTGCCCACCGGTTCGAAGTGCAGATGGTGCTCGTTCCAGTCGTTTATCTTGGATACGGCCTTGCTTGCCCATCCATGGCTGCCGAACCATCCCAGATAATGGTTCTTTATGTCGCGTCCGGCCAGCTCGGAGAGCAGCACGTCCATCTCATGATAGAGGCCCGTGTTGTAGGTCGGTGCGCCCACGATGAGTCCGCGATAACGGAACACGTCGGCTATGATATACGAGTGGTGTGTCTTCGATACATTGTGCATTACGATGTTCTTTATTCCTGCCTCGCTCGCTGCGTTGGCTATTACTTCGGCCGCACGTTCGGTGTTGCCGTACATGGTGCCGTAGCATACCACGATGCCTTCGTCTGTATCGTATCTGCTCATGCGGTCGTACATTCCTGTAACCTTGCCGATATGCTCATGCCATACAGGTCCGTGGGTGGAGCAGATGTACTTTATGTCGACGCCGGCCAGCTTTTTCATTGCGTTCTGCACGGGTATTCCGTACTTGCCAACGATGTTGCTGTAGTAGCGCACCATCTCCGGCCAGAAGCCGTCGCAGTTGATCTGAGCATCTATCACTCCGCCGTTGAGTGCTCCGAAACATCCGAAGGCGTCGCCTGCGAACAGTACACCGGCTGTAGTGTCGAGCGTCATCATTGTCTCGGGCCAGTGAACCATAGGTGTGAGAACGAACTTCAGCGTGTGGCTTCCGAGGCTGAGAGTCTCGCCGTTCTTTATCTCCATCGTGTTGCTGTCTATGCCGTAGAAACCCTTCATCATGCCGAAGGTCTTCTTGTTGCCTATCACCTGCACGTCAGGATAGTATTGTCTGAGCAGTGCGAGCGAGCCGCTGTGGTCGGGTTCCATGTGGTTCACCACGAGATAGTCCACCTTGCGGTCGCCTATCACGGCGCGTATGTTCTCGATGAATTGGCTGAAAAAGCCCACCTCAACGGTATCTATGAGGCACACTTTCTCGTCGTTGATGAGATAAGAGTTGTAGGAAACTCCGGCGGGTAGCGGCCACAGACCTTCGAAAAGGTGCTTGTTGCGGTCGTTCACGCCTACATAGTAGATGTTGTCTGTAATCAGTTTCATGTACGTATTTTTGTTTTTATGTTATTGTCCGTTGTTGTTTTGTTCCAGTTCGTGCCTCATGTGCATGCCGAACTCCCGGCTTATGTTGTTGCCAGTATGGGTGCAGCAGTCGGCGGCGAACGCTGCGGCACATTCCGCTATCCGCTCCCAGCATATTTCGTCGGGACGAGTAGAGAGGTCGTCGCGGCTTATTCCGTGGCGTATGAGGGCATATATCATGCCTGTGTTGTAGTTGTCGCCGGCTCCTATTGTGCTCACTGCCTCCACCTGTCTCACGCCGAATGTCATCGGCTCTGCGGCGCCTGTGAATATCTGTACGGGGCGTTCGCCGTCGGTGCACACCAGTATGCGGCAGTGTCCGGATATGTGGTTGCGGTATGCCTCGGCCGCATCGGCAGTACCGAATACCGTCATGAGGTCCTCGGTGCTGGCGCGCACTATGTCGGCACGGCGCATGTTTTCCGTCATGTTCTGTATCACATCGGGCAGATCGGCCTTGTGTGCAGGTCGGAAATTCATGTCATATACCACCATCGCTCCGGCCCTGCGAGCCTCGTCGAGCAGCGGAACTGTCATGTGACGTGTGGCAGGACTCACCGCATGGAACGAGCTTAACATAAATATGTCGCCTTCGTCCATCGGTTGCGGACAGCCGTTGTATGGCAGCGGACGGCTGTCGCGATAGAATGTATAGGATGCGTTGTTGTGTGAGTCGAGTACAGCCAGCGACACGGTAGACCTCATTTCTCCGGCCGTTTCCACTGCCGTCACGTCCACGCCTTCGGCTGCGAGAAAGTTCCGCATGCGCTGTCCGGCGTAGTCGTTGCCTGTGGCCGACACGAAAGCCGTGCTGATGCCGGCCCGTGCGAGCGACACTATGGTGTTGAGTGCCGAGCCTCCCGGCACTGCATCGACAGGTGTGTCGTTCTTGAAAACAATGTCAAGTGCCATCTCACCTGTTGCCGTTACCCTGCGTCTTTTGTCTTTTTCTGTCATCACTTCTGTGTGTTAAGCTGTCTGCACCATGTCTGTCCGGCATTCAGTCTTGCCGACTTGTGTGGTTCCTGAGTGCAGCTATATCTTATGCAAAGATAAAAATAAAAAACGACAGTTATGCAAATAACTGTCATGTTATGTTTTCGCTTTTATCTAAAAAAGCATTCTGCGTAGGTCGTAGTGACGGCGATTAAGCCTGTATCGGATTGTGTTTGTATTAACATTTTTAACGTCCGCAGTGTCTGAATTTAACATTCTGCGACCCGGTCCGGCCGTGAGTTTGAGACGACGGAGAACGATGAAATGGACCATTTTGTGCTTATGGCTGTTCGGCTTGCAGATTATTTCACTGTCGTTTTCTGATTGTTGCTTTGCGATTTTGCCTTTTCTGCGTTGTGGTATTGTCTTTATTGCATGGTGATTTGGTCTTTTTCGAGCGGTGAAATAGTCCATATCAGGGTGTAATAAAGCCCTTTTTGCAAAGCGGTGGGAGGATGGGTGGCAAACTTAATGTGCTGGTATAATCTGTGTTCTTTGTTTATTTTATTGATAATCAGGTGGTTATGAATGTATGTACGAAAAACGGACGTGTAGCGTTATTTTTTAAGAAAAATGACATGGGAGCGGAGCCGCTCGGTTTTAAATGTTAAAACGACCACCTGTATGGCGGCCGTTTATGTTCGAGAGAGTAATTATAACTCTTGAGTTTTCATTTTATTATGAGCGTTGTCATGAGCTCCGGAGCGAATGTTTCCTGCGCCACCTGTTGTATCATCTGCGGTGTCACCGCGTCGATGTTGCTGTAGAGTCGTGCCACGTCCTTCTCCCATCCGTAGTGCAGGAAGCTCTTGGCGAAGTCGATGGCGAAACTTTCGCGACTGTCGCATGCCACACCTATCTGTCCCTTTATCTGTTTTTTGGCGGCGCGCAGCTGCTTGTCGCTCAGCGGAGTCTCCATCATGCGGTCGAGTTCGCGCCTTACGAGTCGCATGCAACGGTCCACCTGGCGCGGATCACATCCGAAGTAGGCGGCCCACACACCCGTGTCGGAGTAGCTCGCCATTGAGCTTTCCACAGTGTAGACAAGCGCGTGTCGCTCGCGCAGAGTCAGGTTGAGGCGTGCCGTCATGCCCGGTCCGCCCATTATGTTGTTGAGCAGATAGAGAGCCATACGGCGCTGGTCGTGTATGTCGTAGGCACGGTTTCCGGTCATCACGTGTGCCAGATGTGTGTCCATGTTCATCGTCCTTTGCGACGGAACGTATTGTGGCAACGGGCGGCGGCGCATGTCGTCGGTGGCGGGAAGGGGCGAACCAGAAGCTGGCGTGTCGTGTCCGGCGCGTGCGAGAGCCTTCACCAGACGGGTGAAATCTATGTCGCCGTAGGCAAAGAATATGGCGTTGTCGGGGCGATAGAGGCGCGAGGTGAATCGCCGGGCGTCGGCAGTGGTGTATGTTCGCAGGCGTTCGGCCTGTCCCAGAATGTTGTGACCGAGCGGGTGACCGCTGAAAACCATGTTCTCGAATTCATCGTATATCAGTTCGGCGGGCGAGTCGTTGTAGCTTTCTATTTCCTCGCAGATGACCTCCACTTCCTTGTCTATCTCGTTCTGCGGATATGTGCTGTGGAACACTATGTCGGTGAGCAGATCGACGGCACGCGTTATGTGGTCGCGCAGAACGGCGGCATGATACACCGTATCCTCCTTTCCGGTGAAGGCGTTGAGGTCGCCGCCCACGCTCTCCAGGCAGTTAAGGATGTGCCATGCACGGCGCCGTTCGGTTCCTTTGAAGGTGATGTGCTCGCAGAAATGGGCCATTCCTTCCTCTCCCGGCGCCTCGTCGCGGGTGCCGGCGTTGATGGCATAGCCGCAGTAAACCACCGACGAGGCCGACGGCAGATGTATCACGCGCAGCCCGTCGGTCATTGTATGTGTGTTGTATTTCATTTCGTGTCCTTGTGTTGTTATAGTCCTGAATATGCTGCAAAATTACTTATTTTAGTCCATACAGTGTCGTTTTCGGCAATAATTCCTTACTTTTGCAATCATATATTGATGATAAACACAAACCTTTTGATTATAACACATGGACATTAGAAAGATAGTTGCCGTCGTGGCGGCACTCTTCGTATGGTGCACGGACGTGTCAGCACAGCAGCCTGCGGAGGTTGACGGATATCCGTTGTCTAACTTCGCACTGACGGTGAACGCCTCGCAGGACGGCGGTTTCTTCGGACAGATAATGCGCAATCCCGGCCGTATAGGCGAGTGGTTGCAGGATAAGGGCGGCGTGGAGTTCTTTGTAGAGAAGGACGGAAGGCGCCACAGTTTCTCGGAATTCAGGAAAAAGACGGTGGACCGCGCCTTTCCGTTTGTCCGTAACACCTATCACGGGTCACCGCTCACTAAGACATCGTTTGCCGTTACGGCCTTCTGTCCGCTGGCAGTGAACGATGCACGCACGTCGGCACTACCGCTGTTGATGGTCGAGATGGAGTGTACCAACACGCGCAGGAAGGCCGAGACGTTCGATATCGTTGCCGTTCCGGCTGAAGGAATGGCACAGGGCATGTTTGCGATCAAGGGCAACGGTTATTCGGGTGCGGGCGACGGAAAGTGTGTGGAGATGACTGCTGATGTGCAAACATCGTGGGATGGCGGTGCACTTCGTATGCACCTGAACCTTGGAGCGAAAGAGAAACGCACAGTGAGAATACTGCTGGCGTTTCACGACAATGAATGGGTGAGCGCGCTTGACTATGCTTCGCCTGACAAACTTACGGCCTATGGCCGCGCTGTATGGCCGGTTTTGAAAGACAAGACTGAGGGCTTCAGCCGTGCAATTCCTGTCACCGGCGACGATGAACTCGACAGTTTTCTGCGTTGGTACATGGTGTCGGGTGTGTCGCTCACCAAATGGACGCGCAACGATGAGGTGGTAACTATGGGCTATCGTGAGCTGAACCAGCGCGACAGTTACTGGACTTCGTGGCTCCATCTCGTGATGTTCAAGGACTTGGAACGCCGTATGATAGAGGAAAGCATCGCATGGCAGCAGCCGTCGGGCAAGATTCCTACGACCATACTTCCGCTGATAGAGCGAAACGATGATCTCGACATCAACGCTTTCTTCATACTCCGCGTGGCGCGTTTCTGGCAGATGTATCATGAGCAGCAGAACCTTCAGAAGTACTGGCCGGCACTGAAAAAGGCGATGGAATGGCTCATTTTGCGCGATAAGGAGCACGTGGGCTTGCCCATGCAGGTATCGTTCTGGGGCGACTGGAAGGACGTCGGCGGTGTGGAAGGCCGCAAGTATTCGCCCTTCAGTTGCCTTGTCTATATGGCTGCGTTGAAGAAAATGGAATTCATGGCGGAGGCGTGCGGCGACAGTAAAGCCGCCTGTGAATATGCCGGAGCTTACGACAGGGCCTTCCGGCGCGTGAATATGGACGTGAAGGACGGCGGACTCTGGAACGGCGAATATTATTGTCAGATATGGCGCGACGGCAGTGTGAACGACCGTTTGCTGCAGGATCAGACCATAGGCATACTGTTCGGTGTGGTGCCCGACGACCGCGCCGCTAAAATTTTCGGGGCTTTGAATGAGCGGAGTCTAACGCCTTATGGTGTGGCGGAGACCTTTCCGTATTATGACGAAAGCTTCGGCTATCCGCCTGCTACCTATCACAACGGTGCCGTGTGGCCGTGGGTGAGCTTCATGGACTGCTGGGCGAGAGTGAGGACGGGCCGCAGGACTGAGGCCGTGGAACTGGTGAAACGTGTCGGAAGGGCCGATCTTGTCGATTCGGGCGATTGGTCGCCCAACGAGCATATCAACAGTCTGACGGGCGAGAACCTCGGTTTTCACATTCAGGGCTGGAATGCCGGACTCTTCGGGCTGGTGTATTTCGGATTGGTGAACACCGGTGTCATCGATTGATAAACGCACAGGGCGGACATCCTCAAGGTGTCTGCCTTCTTGTTTTGTATGCATCCGGATGTCACGCCGGTCTGCTGATAGTGGCGCGTGATGTGTTGATTATCAGCTTTTTTTCTTATCTTTGCATCGGTGGTTTCATCTTTTTTGTGTTGCCGGCCGCATTTTCCTCATTTTACAATATGACGAGCAGAAGACTTATATACGTGTGCCTGGCACTCATCTTTCATTTTTCAGTGCTCCTTGCCGCATCGGGCGGGCAGGGCGCAAGCGGGACGCCGGACGAGCTGAAGGAGGCCAAGGCCTATCTGCGCAAGAGCGATTACAACAGTGCTTTGTCCAGACTGCTCCAGTATATACAGAAAGAGGAACATTCGAAAAACTTCGACACGCTCAATCTTATGAACGCCTACTACGACGTGGGAGGCGTATATTCCGTTTATTCCAACTTCGCACAGGCTCTCGACGTGTACGAGAAAGGTTATCGTCTCAGTACGCAGTCGGGCAATGCGGGCATGCAGTTCAAGTTCCTTAACAACATGATAGGAGCCGGATGCAACATAGGCAATGTGGAGTATGCCTCACGTCTTAACGAGAAAGTGAAGGCGCTGAAAGGTGTTCCGCGCGGACGGCTGTTGTTCTATTATTATTTCAATAAGGGATTTATTGCCGGAATACGCGATGAAATGGGCGAAAAAACGCGCTGGATGAACGAAGCTGTGGCTGTGGTGGACAAATACGGACTGCCGGGAGAGATGAAGATTTATCCTTATTCGGAAGTTTATCAGTGCTATGAGAAGCAGGGCGACCTGACGAAAGCGCTCGAAGTGTTGCAGAAGTACGACTCACTGGCACAATTGAAGAACGAAGCCTATCTCTACGCCGACTGCTACAAAGGCATGATGCGTGTCTATACAAAACTGGGAAATAAGGAGAAAGCACTGTTCTATCAGAACGAATTTTTCAGATATACCGATTCTCTGCTCAACGTGAATGAGTTCTCACAGATAAAGAACCGTTATCAGATACACGAGAAGAAACTCGATCGCCAGACCATAGACAATCAGAAACGGACGATATTCTATCAGAATGCGGCGCTCGTTCTGCTGCTGCTCGTAGTGGCGGTGGCATGCACCGCGGTGGTCATGGTGTGGCGTCAACGTCGCAAACTGCATGTGGCTTATGTGGCGTTGTTTGAGCGTAACAGGGAACTTCTCGAAATAGAAAGCCGATACCGCGATATCGTCGACAGGCAGAAAGCGCGTATCGACGAGTCTGACAACGCCGACGAACGCCAGGATAAGAGCGTGGCACCGGTGCCCAACAGCGAAGAACTGCTGCAGCGCATCGACGCTGTGATGGAGGACGAGGATGCTTTCTGCAGTCCGGATTTCAGTCTGGCCGTGCTTGCAAGGCTTTCGGAGTCGAACACCAATTATGTATCTCAGGTGATAAATTCTACATATAACAAGAATTTCAGGACTTTCCTGAACGAGCGTCGCATCAAAGTGGCGATGAAACGTATGATGGATACTGGCCGCTACGGGGCATACAGCATGCAGGGTATAGCCGAAAGCGTGGGTTACAAATCGGCTTCAAACTTCATTGCAGCGTTCAAGAAAGTAACAGGAATGACGCCGTCATTATATCAGAAAATGCTCAGAAACTGAGCGTTCTGATTTTTAATTTATGAATTAGAAAACATTGTTTTGTGACTTTTTGTTAGTTTTTGCGCCTTTTTCCTATTTTTGTAAGCGTGAAAACCAAATAAAAATGTCATTATGAGAAAACTTACTCTTGCTGTTTTATTATTGTTGCCGGGGCTGCTGTCTTTTGCCGGAGACATCACGCAGCCGCAGGCTCTGAAAATCGCACAGTCGTTTCTCCGCGACAATGTGACGTCGATGAAGTCACAGCAGAAAGGCGGAAGCGATGCGCTTAAGCTGGTATATACAGCCGATGATACGAAAGGACGCAGCTGCGTCTATGTTTTCAATGCAGGCCAGGACGGCGGATTTATTCTTGTTTCGGCCGAAGACAGAGCCACGCAGGTGCTGGGCTACAGCGACACGGGCAGTTTCGACTACGACCGTATGTCGCCGGAGATGCGCAACTGGATGGCTGGTTACGTGGACGAGATAACTTATATAAGAGACAACAATGTGGAGTTCGCACAGGAAAACCGTGCAAACGACGGCAAGAGAGTGGCGCCGCTGCTTGGAAACATCATGTGGGACCAGAGTGCACCTTATAATAATATGTGTCCTAATTATGACATAAGTTCCAAATGTGCGACGGGATGTGTCGCCACGGCAATGGCTCAGGTGATGTACTATCACCGCTGGCCGGAGGTTGGAAAAGGATCTTACACCTATGCGCCGGCCATACTTGGCGGCCGCACTCTGACCGCCGACTTCGGTTCTACATACTATGCCTGGGACGATATGCTGCCCATGTACGACAGTAACAGCAGCGAAGCCAGCTGCGATGCTGTGGCCGAACTGATGCTTCATTGCGGCATTTCGGTGAGCATGAACTATTCTTCCTCAAGTGGAGCTGGAAGTGATGTCATACCTTACGCACTGTTCAATTATTTTGATTACGACAAGGGTGTGGCCTACCGACAGCGCGACAACTACAGCAGTGAGGAATGGCAGCAGATCATCGAGAACGAGATTGACAACGGACGTCCCGTGATTGCCACCGGCCGTTCGTCTGCCGGCGGACACGCATTCGTGTTCGATGGATACGATGAAAATGGTTTTGTACACGTCAATTGGGGTTGGAGCGGTATGAGCAACGGCTATTTCCGTACATCAGCTCTCAATCCGCCGTTGCAGGGTACGGGCGGTTCTGAAGGCGGATACAACTACGACCAGCAGATAATAACCGGTATCCAGCCTCCGCAGAGCGGCACTTACGAAGATGTAGAACTCGTTTCCACCGAAGGACTTGTGCCTGCACAGAAAATCATAGCCAACGGAGGAAGCACCGATATTTCGCTCCGTGGAATGATATACAATGCCGGATGGAAGACTTCGAAGTTTGAATATGCCATGCTTCTGACCGATGCACAGGACAACATTGTGGAAGTTTATCTCACAGACATAGCCTATGAACTTGAGAAGGATTACGGTTTCTACGGTCCGATGACTGCAAACGTCAAGTTCGGAAAGCTTGCCGACGGTGAATATAAGCTCTATCCTGTTTGTCGCCAGTATGGTTCTGACGGAGCGTGGAGCCGCATCCGCGACGAATATGTGGGCTATCCCAACTATCTGAATGTCAGTGTAAGCGGTGAAGAGATAACCTTCATTTATCCCGATTATTTCGATCTGAACATCGATGAAATGGACGTTCCTGCAGAAATATATGCCGGAGTGCCGTCGTGCACAAGGGCCACTGTAGTGAACGGAGGCGACGTAAACTACCTCGGCGAGGTGATGGTGACCATCTACGACAAGAACACCCTGCGTCCGGTAGCGTCCGGCTCTAAGTACAAGATTGACCTTGCACCAGGAGCAAGTGTTGATGTTGAGTTCTTCGACACATTCAATCTGCCGGCCGGCGACTATATGCTTACCGTGACAGACGATGACAACCGCCTCATAAGTACCATGCGCGAGGTAAGCGTTGAGAACGCTCCTGCCGAGACGGCTGTACTAACTCCGGCTGCCAAACTCTCGTTTGCCGACAACGCCAACGTCGATGCCAGCTCAATGAACATCACTGCCAGCCTGAAGTGCGAGCAGGGAGTGTTCGGCGGATACGTTTACCTTTACATATTCAACGAGAGCGGAGCTGTTATCCGCGGATGCCTTGAGCCGCAATATCTGATGCTGAAGAGCGGCGAGACAGCCGACGTGACATTCGGCGGAGCGTTCGAGAACGGCGTACCGGGAACAGTATATCTGGCTGCGCTGCTGGCTTACAACGGAACATCTTACGGCTATCTCAATCCGATAGAGAATTCAACCTGTTACTTTATGTTGGCTCCTGAGACCACAGGAATAGACAATGCCGTTACCGATGAAATGGACGGAAAAGTGAAGATATACGACATGAACGGACGCCTCCGTCCCGAGACAAGCACTGAAATGCTGCCAAAGGGCATGTACATAGTGAAACAAGGAGAGCGCACACGCAAGATAGTAAAATGACAATATAAGTACGAACAAAACAAAACCGATATATGAACAAGAAACGTTTTATTGATATCGCCGTGGCAGCAGTGTTCTTCATGAACGCTGCCACCGCCGGCGCACAGACAACGGAGCAGTCGCCTCTCACGGCGCGCAAGCCGGGCCCGATGGCTGTCACACCCATAGGCGACGCAGCCGTGAAGGGCAACACTGTCACAAGAATACTCAAGTCGGACGCCAGAAAGAAGGCCGCAGATGTTTCTGCATTCGAGGGTCGCAAGCTCTACTGCGCACTGATAAACAGCACAGACTGGGCATCCTCTTCTATAACAGACGTGCCTTACGGCGTATACTCGTTCAGTATAGGCGATGAAATGGCTATGAATCCGCACTGCACATCCTTCATATACGACTTCCTTGCAGGTGCTTTCGGCCGCAACACGTTTGTCGGCATAGCTCCGATGAGTGTCATGGGAGTGCTGAACGGTGCACGCTATGTCACGATAGACACCGACAACTGGAACGAGCTCAAGTGTGTGCTTTACGGAACGGAAAACAAAGGCTATTCGCTTCTGTCTTCCTCGATGGCTTACAATCCGATAGACAACAGGACATATTCGCTCCAGTACAACGACGAAATGTCCGGTATGGACTGGTGCATATACAATGAGGATTACGATGAAATGGACAAAATCGCGGCTTTCCGCGGCAAATACAACGTCCTGACGCTTGCTGCTGTGCCTAGCGGAGACATGTATTTCATCAACTGGCTGGGCGACCTGTACCGCATAGACAAGAAGACGGCACGCCCGACACTCGTAGGCAGCACCGGTATAATGCCTGTTATGTACTCGCAGTCGATGATATACGACGGCCGTACAGGACTCTTCATCTGGGCCGCACAGACTGAAACGGGAAGCGAACTCTACGCAGTCAATCCTGAGACAGCCGAGGCAGGACTCATCGGAAAGTTCACCAAGAACGAGCAGATAGTAGCACTGAAGGTGGACGAGAATGCAGCCAAGGACGGCGCACCGGCCATGGCAGAGGGCCTCGATCTTGTGTTCGATGCTGACGGAAGCCTTGGCGGAAAGATAGAGTTCACCGTTCCGACCCTTACTTACGACGGAGCGGCTCTCGGCGATGCCGTTCTCAACGTGTGGCTCGACGGCGAGAATCTCAAGGGCGTGAGTGTGACGCCGGGCGAAAAGGTGTCGATACCTGTGACACTGACCGAAGGCAACCACTATGTGGCCGTTAACATGAGCAACGGAGCAGGCTATTCGCCGCTTGCATCGACAAGAAAATATGCAGGATATGACATCCCTGTGCAGGTGGGCGACCTCAATTTCGAATACGACGCCGAAGGCAAGCAGAACATCGTGAGCTGGAGTGCACCGGCTGCCGGAGTGAACGGCGGATATCTGGATAAGGCAAACCTCAGCTACACAGTGGTGAGAATGCCAGACAGTGTGACTGTGGCCGACAACTACACACAGACCACCTTCACCGAAACTACACCGGAGGCTATGCACAACTATTCTTATCGCGTGTATGCAAACAACAACGGCAAGCGCAGCGAATACGTGGAGTCGGCCAAACTGATATGCGGCAACGCCTTCACGGCACCTTATTCCCAGTCGTTTGCAGATGCGTCGGTGTTCAACGAATATTTCACAGTGGTTGACGCAAACAATGACGGCAACACATGGAGAGCCGGATTCAGCAGCGACGTTCGCATCGATATCAATGCCAACAGTTATCCTAAGGGTGACGACTGGCTCATCACTCCGGCCATCTCTCTTGAGGCAGGTATGAAATACCGCTATACCATCAACATGAAGACATTCACCTTAGGATATCCCGAGTCGTTCGAAGTTTATGTCGGAACAGATCCCGACGACCTCTCCACTTTCCGTAAGGTGGCCGAGGAGGAAGCCTTCGAACAGTATGTGGAATTCGGCGATTACAACGCATATTTCGTCAACGAGACAGCCGGAAAATACTATATGGCACTGAGATATACGGGTGACAGTTCGAAGAAGGCATCCATGATGATGCTCAAGAAAGTATCGTTGAGTGCAGTGGGTGCATCAAAGGCTCCTGCCGCCGTAGGCTCACTCGAGGTTACGCCCGGTGAGGACGACGCCATGACAGCCACCGTCAGCTTCGACGCTCCGACCGCAAATCTGGAGGAAACACCTATAAACACGCTTTCCAAGATCAGCATATACAGAAACAAGGAGACGGAGCCTGTGCACGTGTTTGACGCGCCTGCAGTGGGCGGACACCTCACATGGACCGACAACAAGGTGACAGCTGTGGGCATGAACACCTATACCGTCGTTCCCGAAAACGAATATGGCACGGGCGAGGCTGCTGCCGACTCAGCCTTTGTGGGTGTATATACCGCACCTTATCTTGAAACATTCGACACCAAAGGTGCCGCAGATCTTTACAAGACAACGCTCGAAGGTATCGACCTTGAGTCAAATCCGTTCTACGGCTGGCAGTACGACACCAACAACAAGCTGATGAAATTCTCGGCCTTCGTACAGGAAACACCGGTTGAGGCTTGGATTTACACACCGATGATAAGACTCGATGCCGATGCGGTATACGAACTTTCGCTCGGTGTTAGCACGGCAGTCTATTCGGAGACAGTCACAAACAAGGTGTATATGGGCACTGCTACTGAGCCGGAAGCACAGAAAGTATTTGTAGGCGACCTGCCCAAGAACACTGCCTACAAGATGACTAACGTGGCCTACAACGTCATAACCGACGAGGGTGGCAAATACAGTTTCGGTATCAACTCAAAGGGTACAAGCCAGTATGATTTCCTCGACACGCAGCTCGACGACGTGAAACTGACCTATCTGAAGTCGGCCTTCTCGCCATACGCATTCACCGATTACGTTTCGAAAGCGGCCGAAGACGGCAGCCTGAAAGCCGAGATGACGTTCAAGGCACCGGCCGTTGATTATCACGGCAACGCGTTGAAGGAGAATATCAAGATTGAGATATTCCGCGGACAAAGCCCGACTCCGGTCTACACACAGACCGACGTGGTGCCGGGTGCGGCCATGACATGGACCGACACACAGCCGCTCCACGGACAGAACACCTACATGCTTGTGGCATCCAACGACTACGGACGCAGCGAAGTGTTGCTCGACACTCTCTTCGTAGGCCGCGACGCACCATCGTCCGTGACCGGTCTGACCGTCAAGGGCAGCTCCGACAACATGGACGCCATACTTGCCTGGGAAGCTCCTTCGGCAGGTGTGAACGGCGGAGTGGTGGTAGACGATGAACTGCAGTACCGCATTTACAGCTACAATCCTGACGAACTTACATATACTCTGATTGCCGACAACGTGAAAGGCAATACCTACACCATCGAACCCGAACCGTTAAGCAGCCAGCGTCTGTTATATTATGCTGTGGCTCCGTTTACCAACGAAGGCATAGGACAGCCGGTTGTCGGTTCGGTGGTGCTCGGTCCGCTCTACACATTGCCTTACAAGGAGTCGTTCGCCAACAGCGAGGCAGAAACCACACCGTGGCAGATCATCTCGACATACACAGGTGGTTTCACATGGGGCGTCACCAATCCTGACGGCACATACAACCAGGCTGCGCCTCAGGACGAGGACGGCGGATGTGCCTACATGTACAACGGAAGCATGTACGAACAGTATGCCGGTGCCGGATTCGTATCGCCAAAGGTTGCCCTCGACGGCCAGGACAACGTGCTGACGTTCTGGGTTTACAACATTGCGACAGCATATCCGAACAACAAACCTTCGCTCTTCGTGTTCCTGCGTGGCGACGACGGCGAGTATGTTGAGGCCGCAAACTACATTGTAGGTGGCGACACCGAGGACGGATGGAAGAAATATGAGGTGTCACTTGATGCTGTGAAGAACTGCAGTCACATGAGCTACGCATTCTACGCATACACCGGTGGAGGCAACGATGTGATATATCTTGACAACATCAGAATTGAGAAGAACACGTCGACCGGTATCGGTGGCGTTACCGAACAGGCGAAGACTGTGGAAAGCGTAAGATGGTATACGCTCGACGGACGCGAGCTCAACGCTCCGGTGAAGGGTGTAAACATCAAGACGGAGACCTACACCGACGGCACAAGCCGCAGCGTCAAAGTGGTGAGACGGTAGTTTCTTGATATATATAGTTGATATGTTAAATTTGGGAGCTGTGGCGGCCGATGTGTGCCGCCACAGTTTTTTTGTGCTGCGCAGTCCCGTTGTGCATACCGTTTCCGATGGCTCCGACGGTAGTTTTTCAGGTGGTGAAACTGCATATTTACCCATTTCATCGGTAAAAAATATTGATATGGCAAATTCTTAAACCAACATTCGGGGAGCGCCGGAAGCGCTTTTTCGGCATTGTTTCGTGGCTTCTGTATGCCGTTTCCCGGACCGGCAGAAGTTCGGTCGGGATCGGTTTCAATAAATGGCTGTGGCTTTCATATCGGACCGGCATTGTTTCCTTCAGTTGAAAGAAAAGCTATCGGGGCAGTTACAATTTTTCAGTAGCCTGCGATTTTTCCGCCCGAGTTTTCAGTTCTACCCCGAAAAATAAATGAGAATTTGCGCGCGGACTTTCCTTCGGACGCAA
>USDT01000040.1 GCA_900553465.1 uncultured Prevotella sp. | reverse complement strand
ACGGGACACTGAAAATCTGTAAGTGTACCATATTGCAATTATTTCAGCAGACGAAAAAAAACGCTAAATCTGGATTAAATCCACAGTTGTTTTATTGAAACTGCCGTCACAGCATCTATACCGAGACAACCGGAGCGGTAGGATGCCCTGCGGACGAGACATGGCTCATACGGCAACGTATCGGAGTAACGGCACAAGCATCGCGAAAGACATACCTAATATCCGCACTATACAAACATGTCAGAAACAGTAGCATCGTCCAATATCTCCATGAGAGGGCGCATCACAAAGTCGCGCTCACGCATGTGGGGATGCGGTATGGTGAGTTCGGGAGTGTTTATGCTTATGTCATCGTAAAGCAGAATATCAATGTCAATGAGTCTGTCGGCATAAACTCCGCCGGACGATTTGGCCTTTCTGCCAAGCCTGCGCTCTATTTCCTGCGTAGCTACAAGCAGCTGTTGCGGCGAAAGCTGTGTATCAACAGCCACACACATATTCAGAAACATATTTTCGGACTCGAAGCCCCATGGTTCGGTTTCGATCATTGACGACTGCCGCACCACCCTGCCCACGGTCTTTTCGAGCATTTCCAATGCCGCAGACATACTGGCATGACGGTCGCCGATGTTGGCGCCGAGAGAAAGATAAACCTTATGCAACATAATAAAAATATCAGTTCATAAAAACAAACGGGAGCGCGACGACATGTCCGCTCCCGTTTTTGTATGTATGAAAGTCACTGAAGGACTTTATCAATCGTTCACGATGAGAAGCGCATCGCCATAGCATCCGAACATATATCCGTGCTTCACGGCAAGGTTGTAGGCTTCCATTACGATGTCGTAGCCACCGAATGCGGCAACCTGCATGAGCAGTGTTGAGTACGGATGATAGAAGTTGGCTATCATCGAATCGGCAAGTCCGAAGTCGTAAGGCGGGAAAATGAACTTGTTGGTCCATCCGTCATACTCCTTGAGCAGTCCGTCCGTGCCTACAGCTGTCTCTGTAGCCTTTACCACACTTGTGCCCACTGCGCAAACATGACGGCCCTCAGCCTTGGTCTTGTTGACAATACGGCAAGCCTCTGCATCGACAAACATCTGCTCAGAATCCATCTTGTGCTTTGTAAGATCCTCTACCTCGATGTCGTGGAAGTTGCCCAATCCGCAATGAAGTGTGATGTATGCAAAGTTGATACCCTTTATCTCCATACGCTTCATGAGTTCACGTGTGAAGTGAAGACCTGTGGCCGGAACTGTGACAGCGCCCTCGTTCTTGGCAAAGATGCACTGATAGTCGCGGAAATCATCCTCTGTTCCGTGATGGTTTTCGCGGCGGTCGATGATGTAACGCGGCAGCGGAGCCTCACCGAGAGAGTAAAGCTCGCGTTTGAACTCGTCGTGAGGACAGTCGTAGAGGAAACGGAGAGTACGTCCGCGGCTCGTAGTATTGTCTATAACCTCGGCCACCATCGTACCGCTGTCATCAAAGAACAGCTTGTTGCCAATACGTATCTTGCGCGCCGGTTCAACCAGCACATCCCACAGACGCATCTCCTCATTGAGTTCGCGCAGCAGGAACACCTCTATCTTTGCATCTGTCTTCTCCTTTGTGCCATAAAGACGTGCAGGGAAAACCTTGGTATCATTGAAAATGAAAGTGTCGTGTTCGTCGAAATAGTCGAGCACATTGCGAAAGTCGAGATACTCGCCTTCAATAGGATTGCCATCGGCATCTTTCTTGAACATGTCGATGGTCTGCGACTTGCGATGGACAACCATCAGTTTGCACTCGTCGCTTCGTGTCACGCGAAACTTTTCTGTCTTTCCCTCAGAGTTGGTAAACTCACGCACAACGCTATGAGGATAGAGTGCGATTTGTTCTTCCGGTAATTTGAATTTAAACTGTGATAGTTTCATTATTATTCTTATTCAATATTTTCGATTTCCTGATTTTCGAGCCACTGTTCCACATCGTCGAGATTCAGACAACGGTCTATTGTCATTTCACCCACACGGGTACGGCATAGTTCGGTGAGATAGGCACCACTGCCAAGCGCCCGGCCGATGTCGCGGGCAAGGGCGCGTATGTATGTGCCTTTTCCACAGTTGACGCGTATCTGCATCTGCATGGTTCCGGCATCAAAGCCAGTCAGTTCGATGGAGTCGATATGTATGTTTTTTGGAGTAAGTTCGACGTCCCTGCCCTTGCGCTTCAGTTCATACGCTCTGTTGCCGTTTATCTTGCACGCACTGTACGAAGGCGGCACTTGCTGTATGTCGCCCACAAACTGCGGAAGCACCGTCTCGATGGCCTCACGAGTGATGTGGGATGTGGGAAATGTTGCGTTGACGGGATGTTCCATGTCGTAACTTGGTGTTGTGGCACCAAGCTGCAGCGTGGCTGTATATTCCTTTGAGTGAGCCTGAAGTTCCTCTATACGCTTGGTGGCACGGCCGGTACACAGAATGAGCACGCCCGTAGCGAGCGGATCTAGAGTTCCGGCATGACCGGTCTTGACACGTTTCACGCCGAGACGGCGCGAAATGAGATAGCGCACTCTTGCCAGTGCGCCGAAACTCGACATGCCATAAGGCTTGTTTATTCCTATTATTTCTCCTTTTTGAAAGTTCATGCCGGCAGTTTAATCAACCATTTTCAACTCTATGCCACACAATGCGCAGGCAATGATTATAAGGCCGACAATGATGCGATACCATCCGAATGCGGCAAAACCATATTTCGTCACGTAACTGATAAAGAACTTTATGGCAAGAATAGCAACGATAAATGCCACAACCGAACCGAGCAGAAGCATCTCGAGATTATTGCCCTGCGTAAGGAGCGAACCGTCACCATGGCTTATCAGTTTGTAGGTTTCCAGACATGTAGCACCGAACATCGTAGGCACGGCAAGGAAGAATGAAAACTCGGCCGCTGCCTTGCGGGTGAGACGCTGCGACATACCGCCGACAATGGTAGCCATGGAACGCGACACACCAGGTATCATGGAGATGCACTGTATGAGTCCGACAGTGAAGGCACGCTTGTAAGTGAGCTTAGTGTCCTCGCTGCCCTTGTTGAATATGCGGTCGCAGAAAAGCATGAACACACCGCCGATTATAAGCATCACAGCCACGAGAGTGACGTTGCCGAGATTTGACTCTATGAAATCATTGAATGCCAGTCCGAGCACCACAGCAGGCAGAACACCCACAACCAGACGGGCATAGAAGTCGTACATTGCCTTCCAATAGGATACGCCGGAGCGTTCTGCCGTGGGATAAAAAAACTTTTTCCAGTACAGGCATATCACCGAGAGGATGGCTCCAAACTGTATGATGACCGTGAAAGCCTTGACAAAAGGCGTGCTCTCCACACCAAGCAGGCTTTGGGCTATTATCATGTGACCGGTGGACGACACGGGCAGAAACTCCGTAAGTCCTTCTACTATCGCGATGATGATTGTCTCTAATGCGTTCATTCGGGCAATTTTGCGTTATTGTCTTTCGGTTTGCGGATGATGCCGTAGATGATTGAAACGAATCCTATAAAGCATACGACAGGAGCCACCTTGATGCGGCGCACACTGAAGATATCCTCGGAGAACACGTGTTCATCAGAACCGGAACCGCTCATAAGTATGAAGCCGATGATGACTATCATCATTCCGACAGCCAGAATTATGAAGTTGGTCTTGTCGAACGCAAAATTTCTTTTATCCATATAATATAATGTATGTATTTTGTATTACTTAAATCTTATAAAGGTCGCCGGCCTTCATCTTCAAGAACTTGTTGACCGACAGCGTAGCGCAGAACGCCGTAATAATGATACCGGACAGGAACACGGCACCGCCCGTTATGGCAAGCACGTCCCATGTGAGCAGATTGAGAATCTCCGGCTCATAATAATAAAGTGCATAGAAACATCCTCCGAGGGCGGCACAGGCCAGAAGCGAGGCTATAAGTCCTATGACAACGGCCTGACGCACGAACGGACGGCGTATGAATCCCCACGACGCGCCCACGAGCTTCATGGTGTGTATGGAGAAGCGGCGTGCATAGATGCCGAGCTTCACAGTGTTGTTGATAAGCGAGAACGATACTACTGTGAGCAGAACAGCCAAAGCAAGCAATACAATGCTTATCTTGGCGATATTGGCATTGACTTTCTCTATGAGGTCACGCTGGTATTTCACCTCGCTCACCTTGGGATAACTCTTCAGTTCGCGCGATATGTGGAAAAGCGAATCGTTGTTGGCGTAATCTGCCTTGAGGGTTATCTCTATGGACGAAAGAAACGGATTTGTGTCGGTGAACTCACGCGGATCAGTGCCGAGAGCCTTGATGCCCTCCTTCAGCGCCTGCTCCTTGCTGATGTATTCCAGTTTGTTGATATATGGCTGTTTGCTGAGACGCGAGCAGAACATCTGCGCCTCGCTCGACGACATGTCGTCCTGAAGCATCATCGTAACGACGATATTCTGCTTCACGTATGCCGAAAGATTACGGGCTGTAAGAACCGAAAACACCACCAGACCCAACAAAATAAGCACCAGTGCAGTGCTTATGCAAAGAGTGACAGCCTGCAACCCGTGACGGTCGCCGGACTTTTTCTGTTTCTTTCTCATTTCAGGATAGCGTATAATACTCCAAAATTCGCTGCAAAGTAACAAAAAAAACTGCTCTCATGCAACGGTTTAACTACTATTAACAAAGATGCTACCGATATTTTATTTACCTTTGCCCGACCAAAACAAAATTGGAATTATGGCAACAATAATTTATCCATCGCCCATATTCGGGCCAGTGCACAGCCGCAGACTCGGCATATCGCTGGGCATCAACCTGCAACCGGCAGACGGAAAGGTGTGCACATTCGACTGTATCTACTGTGAATGTGGATTCAACGCCGACCACATACCGACTCTCCGCCGGCCTTCGCGCGAAGAAGTAGCTGAAGCTCTTGAGAGCAGACTGAAACAAATGAAAGCCGAAGGCGAGACACCCGACGTACTGACATTCGCAGGAAACGGCGAACCGACAGGCCACCCGCAGTTTGAGGAAATAATAGAGGACACCGTAAGACTGAGGGACAGTTACTTCCCCAACGCCAGAATTTCGGTGCTGAGCAACTCGACGTTCATTCATAGAGAACAGGTGAGACGTGCCCTGATGAAGGTGGACAACAACATTCTGAAGCTCGACACCGTCGATCCCGAATACATAGCCATGACAGACCGTCCCACAAGTCGCAACTATGACGTAAGGAAGATAATAGAGGAAATGAAACTGTTTGAAGGCCACGTCATCATACAGACAATGTTCATGAAAGGTCGGGATGACAATGGAAACGATGTGGACAACACCGGCTACAAATATGTGGGACCATGGCTCGAAGCCGTGAAGGAAATAGCTCCGATGGAAGTAATGATATACACCATCGACCGTGAGACCCCAGAACACGGACTGCAGAAAGCCGGAAAGGAAGAAATGGAAGCTATACGCCGCAAGGTGGAAGAACTCGGAATAGAGTGTACGGCGTCTTACTGACAAAGAAAAACAGTATACACAGTACTGCATGATTATGCAATAAAGGTGTAAACAAAATATATAGACATTCTCGTCAAACCGATGAGAATGTCTTTTTTTGTACGAAACTGATGGTACATCCATATTATGCGAGTATCAACATCATCACACATAAATAATAGCCCACCAACGGAAAGCTCATTTTCTGCACACAATATGTGCTTTTCCGTCTTACAGAAAAGCACGTATGACTTACTGGAAGGGCCTATTCTGTATGATGAAATGATCTTTTTAGTGTGATGAAATAGTCTTTTCCGCACCATGATAAGCACCATGCCGCAACACAAAAAATTATATTTGGATGAATAGCATAGCGTCCACCATAAGCGAACAAGGCACAATCACATACTAAAACATACAATTCGCACAAAACATCCAATTAAAAACGGTCAGAAAAGCATACGATACACTATTTTTCACCACGTGTATACATTCCACATTTATATTTATCGGATTTTAAATATAAAAACATTTCGCCATCAGAAATGCGTATTTATGCAAAAGAAGTCGGAGACAGTAACATCAGTTTATGCCCCACATTCACTTTCTGCTACCGATGTTCCACATTGAAAAAACATCAGACCCACATGCTGCTCCACCGCTGTGGACCGAACATAAAAAAGGCGCGGCGGCTTGTATGCCGTCGCGCCATTGCGCATCGATAATATAATGCATTGTTCAGATCTTTCCTATAATACCGAGCTTTGTTCCGTTTATGAACTCAACGATGTTGCGTATCTCTTCTCCATCAGGTACCTGTTCTTTCACCTGGATAACGGCGTCGAACACTGATGTCTGTCCGTGGAACACCAGACGATAGGCGTTGGCAATATGTGCCTGCACCTTCTCGTTCAGTCCGTAATTGTTGAGCACCGTATAGTTAACACCACCGAAGCTCACAGGGTTGCCGCTTGCCACGATATATGGAGGTATATCCTTGCTGAAACGACATCCGCTCTGAACCATGGATGAACGTCCTACTCTGGTTCCCGGATTGGCGATGACGCTTGAAGAGAATATCACGTTGTCGTGTATCTCGCAATCACCGGCAATCTTAGTACCGTATCCAAACACACAACCGTTGCCGATCTTTGTATCGTGCGACACGTGTACACCCTCCATAAGGAAGTTTTTGTTGCCGATAACAGTCTTTCCGTCGCAATAGGTAGCACGGTTGATTACAACGTTCTCACGTATGATATTCTCGTCACCTATAATAAGCTGAGAGTTGTCGCCGCAATAGTTGAAGTCTTGAGGTTCTGCACCGAGCACCGTATTCTGGAACACCTTATTGGCACGACCGAGGCGCGTGCCGTTCATTATACTGACGTAAGGGAAAATGACACAGTCGTCGCCGATCTCGACATCGCCTTCTATATATACGAAAGGATATATCGTGACGTTCTTTCCGATTTTCGCCTTAGGATCAATTTCTGCTTTTGGACTAATCATATTATGTTTGTTTTTGTTTTCAGATAAAACATTTGTACATTCTGACGGACTGCCCCTGTACGGTATGCTACCAGCGGTAGCGCGACCGGAAAGGCTCAAGTCCGTCTCATACTAATTTAGTCTCGGCCTCCGCCCAACGCATAATAGAGGTTGACAACGGCCTGCATCTTATAGAAATCGTCCTGCACCTTGGCGAGCTGTGCATTAAGCAGCGACTGCTGGGCAGTGATTATCTCAAGATAGGTGGTTCCCTTAGACTGATGGAACAAATCCTGTGTGTACTTCACATTCTTCTCGAGGCTCTCCACCTGTTTGGCTTCAAGCTTGCTCTTCGCGTCAGACGAGTTATAGAGCACTAGCGCATTGCTCACTTCGCTGCCTGCAGAGAGTATGGCGTTCTGCCATGTGTTGTAGGCCTGCTCCTGCTGGGCTTTAGCTACCTTCAATCCGGCAACGAGCTGTCCGTTCATAAATATCGGCTGAACGAGGCTTCCCACTGCACTGAGCAACCATTTGCCAGGATTCACAATACCACCTCCGGCACTGTTGGTGAATGCTCCAGAACCACTGATTGTAATATTAGGATAGAAGCGTGAGCGTGCTGTCTGCACATCGTAGAAGCACTGTGCGAGAGTCATTTCTGCATAGTGAACATCAGGACGGTTGGACAGCATCTGCAGGGCAATACCAGTACTGAACTCTGTAGGTAGTGACTGATCGGCAAGTTTGCCACGTGCAATAGTCTGCGCCGGCTGTCCGAGCAGAAGCGAGAGAGAGTTTTCTGTCTCACGTATCTGACGTTTCAGATCCTCAGCCTGTGCAAGCACTGAGTAATAGTTACTCTCAGCGCTCTGCACACCAGTCTCTCTAACACTACCCAAATCCTTCTGTATTTTCATCTTGTCCCATGTCTCCTTTGTCAGTTCAGCCATGTCATTGACGATGATGAGCTGTTCGTCGAGCATGAGGAGAGTGTAATACATGTTAGCAATATTGCTGATGAGATTGGTTTTCACAACGAGTTGATAGTCTTTAGTTGCGAGAAGAGCCATTTGCGCACTGCGCTTCTGATTCAGAAGATTGCCGAAGAGATCAAGACTCCAGCTTGCCTGTACCGGCAGCGAATATGTCTTTGTGGTCTTGTTGCCATCCCATGAGGATATTGTTCCCTGTGGAGAGAATGTGAACGAAGGCACAAAAGCAAGTTTGGCAGCTGTGAGCTGTGCCTCCACCATCTTCACGTTAAGAGCTGCATTGAGCAGATCGGTGTTGTGTTCAAGGCCTTGTTCTATAAGTGTCTGCAACTGAGGGTCGGTGAATACGCTACGCCATGGCAGATTGCCGAAGCTTGTCGTATCAGATACAGCGAGTGTATCGGTGGGCGAAGCGACGTCGCGCACCAGCCCCGTCGTATTCACTTCCGGACGCTCATACTTGTTGTAGATTCCGCAACTGCTCATGAGAGCAGCTGCAGAAATCAATGTCAATATATTAATCTTTTTCATTTTTACTTTTCGTTTTTCTGCTTTTCTACCGGATGCATGTACTGTAACAGCTCTGTGTCAACCGACGATACTGCATCATCTTCAAACTCAAGCGGTTTCACTTTCTCCTGCAGATACTGGAAGATGTAGAACAGTGCCGGAACAACCATAATCTGACAAAGCATACCAATGAGCATACCGCCAATGGCTGCAGCACCAAGTGTCATGTTTCCGTTGTATCCTACACCCATCGGCATGAGCAAAGGTATAAGTCCGATAATCATCGCCAAAGATGTCATAAGAATAGGACGGAGACGTGCGGTAGCTCCGAGCACGGCCGACCACGACAGAGCCATACCCGTTCGACGGCGTTCAAGAGCGAACTGTACGATAAGAATGGCGTTCTTGGCGAGAAGTCCGATAAGCATGATAAGAGCGATCTGCATGTAAATATCGTTATTCTTTCCGAACATGTTGGTAAAGAGGAATGCACCTGCAAGTCCGAACGGAATTGAGAGAATTACAGACAGAGGCAACAGGTAGCTTTCGTACTGTGCACTCAGAATCAAGTATACGAATGTCAGACAGAGAACGAAGATAAGCATTGTTGAATTGCTTGACTCCTGCTCCGAACGTGTCAGACCAGAGAATTCGTATGTATAACCTGATGGCAGTGAAGAGCTTGCAACCTCAGAAATGGCACGTATAACGTCTCCTGAAGCGTAACCGTCAGCAGGAGCGGCTGTAACGTTGATTGAAGTGAAGAGGTTGAAACGGTCAATCTCCTGCGGACCATAAACCTTCTTCATGTTCACAAACTCATTGATAGGAGCCATACCGCTTGAAGTACGTACATATATGTTGTTAAGACTCTTCAGATCGGCACGTGCAGAAGGTTCTGCCTGAATCATCACACGGTATAGTTTTCCGTATGAGTTGAAGTTCGAAGAATACAAACCTCCGTAATATCCCTGCATGGTGGTGAGCACTGTGTTAGGATCAATGCCACTCTGCTTACACTTAGCAACGTCCACATCGATAAGATACTGAGGATACTTTGAGTTGTATGAAGTCATAGCATTGCTTACCTCCGGACGCTTATTGAGCTCTGTGAGGAAGTCCTGTGTCACCTTGAAGAATTTATCCACGTCACCACCTGTACGGTCCTGCATAGAGAAGGTAAGGTCGTTGGTTGCGGAGAAACCTTGCACCATAGGTGGCTGGAACGCCAGAATCTGTGCACCCTTTATGGCAGCAGTCTGTTTATAAATCATTGCAAGTACCATTGAAGAACCTTCGTTGTGCACTCCGATATATTTCAGAATACCTTCCTCAGCCTGTCTTTCCTCAAACGGTTTCAGCTTGATAACGAATGTTCCCTGGTTAGATCCCTGACCAGCGATGAAGTTGTAACCAGTGATACGCAGACGCGACATGATTGCCGGATTGGTTGCGAGCATAGAGTCAACTTTATTCATCACCTCGTTTGTCTTCTCAAGACTGGTTCCCGGAGGTGTTGACACTGTACAGAACAATGTTCCGGTATCCTCGTTTGGCACAAGTCCACTCTTTGTATTCATACCCAATATGGCCATGACAACAATACCAACCACAACAGCTATGATTGAGATGACCGGACGTTCAACAAGTTTACGTACACCATTTCTATATTTATCCTGTACCTTTCCGTAAACCGCGTTGAATGAAACATGGAATCTGTCGATGAAAGACATCTTACGTGGGCTGCCATCCTCGTTCTTCGGCTTAAGCAGTATCGCACACAATGCCGGCGAAAGCGTAAGGGCGTTCAATGCAGAAATGACGATTGAAATGGCCATTGTAATACCGAACTCCTTATAGAATGTTCCTGATGTTCCTCCTACGAAAGACACAGGAATGAACACTGCCGACATAACGAGAGTAATGGAGATAATG
Source organism: uncultured Prevotella sp. (assembly GCA_900553465.1). Lineage (GTDB taxonomy): Bacteria > Bacteroidota > Bacteroidia > Bacteroidales > Bacteroidaceae > Prevotella. The sequence goes on along the minus strand of USDT01000040.1, from coordinate 12,727 downwards.
GCTCCGGAAATCTCATTCATCGCATCGATAGATGCCTGACGCGCAGATTTATATCCAAGGTCAAGTTTCGCGTGCACGGCCTCGACCACCACAATGGCATCATCGACGACTATGGCGATGGCAAGCACTAACGCAGCGAGTGTAAGAAGGTTCAAAGAGAAACCAAATACATACAGGAAGAAGAACGTACCGATAAGTGACACAGGCACAGCAACCAACGGAATAAGTGTCGAACGGAAGTCCTGCAAGAAGATGTAAACAACGATGAACACAAGCACGAACGCCTCGAAAAGTGTGTGCAAGAGGTCATTGATAGAAGCATAGAGGAACTCTGTTACGTCCTGCATGTACTTGACATCAAGTCCAGGAGGGAAGTTCTTCTTCTGATTTTCTATTTCTTTCTTTACATCCTTCACAATCTGTGTGGCGTTTGAGCCTGCTGTCTGTGTGACCATAAGCATCACACCCGGCTCGCCGTCAACACTTGAAATAACCGAATAATAAAGTCCACCAAGCTCTACACGTGCTACATCCTTTACACGGATGGTCTGGCCGTTCTTGTCGCTTGTGATGATCATGTTACCGAATTCCTCAGCTGTCTTCAGACGTCCTTTGTAACGGATAGTATATTCGTACTGGTTGTCTGAAGATTCACCAAACTTACCAGGAGCGGCTTCGATGTTCTGCTCTGCCAGAATACCTGAAAGGTCACTCGGCATGAGGTTATAGTTCTTCATCTTAATCGGGTCGAGCCACAGACGCATGGTGTAAGTCTTGGCACCCATGGATTCACATCCACCCACACCGTTAACACGCTTGATGGCCGGAACGATGTTGATATCGGCATAATTGGAAAGGAACTGCTCGTCGTAACGGGTCTTATCGCCTACAAGTGCGAAAAGAAGCACAGTAGAAGTCTGACGCTTTTCAACCGTCACACCGGCCTTTGTAACTTCGGCCGGAAGCAAAGAAGATGCCTGAGACACACGGTTCTGAACATTGACCTGTGCCATATCGGCATTCATGCCCTGCTTGAAATACACCGTAATACTTGCAGAACCTTCATTTGTTGCCGCAGAAGTCATGTATGTCATACCTTCTACACCATTGATCTGTTCCTCCAGCGGTGCGAGCACAGAGTTCATCACGGTCTCGGCATTTGCACCTGTATAATAGGCGCGCACCTGAACCGTTGGCGGTGCGATGTCCGGATACTGTTCAATCGGCAGTGAAACCAGACCTATAAGACCCAGAATTACTATCAAAATAGAAATAACAGTTGACAGCACCGGGCGCTTTATAAAATTATCTAATCTCATTTTTGTTAATTTATCATTACCTTTTTATAATATGTGTATAACCTACATGGCTTACTTAGACAAAGCCTTCTTGAGTTCACCGAGGTCACCCTGGCTTGCTCCCAGTTCGGTTGTCTTCTTCAGCTTTTCTGCATACTGAGCCTCTGTGAGCGGTTTGATCTGCATACCGTCAGTCAGTGTGCTTATACCGCTTACAACAATGCGGTCGCCAATGTTAAGTCCTTTGGTTATGATATAATTCTTTCCGTCGTTCTGAGCGTTCAAAGATACTTCAGTATATTTCACCTTGTTGTCCTTGCCTACTACATAAACGAAGTTACGATCCTGTACTTCAGAAACAGCATCCTGAGGTATTATAACAGCATTTGTGCTTTCATGAGGCACTACGATGCTTCCAGAGCCACCACTCTTGAGCAGGTTTTCCGGATTCGGGAAGTCAGCTCTTATAGAAACAGAACCTGTTGACGAATCGATAACTCCGCTCACTGCAGCCACACGGCCAGGATGAGCATACATCGTTCCGTCGGCAAGCTGCAGTTTGACAGCAGGATAATCGCTTATCGCAGCGTGCAGACCACCAGAAGTTCTTGTCATGTCAAGAAGGTCTTTTTCTGTCATTGAGAAATAAACCTGCATTGTCTTGATGTTCGAAATTGTCGTAAGAGGCTCCTGACTTGAAGAGCTTACGAGAGCTCCTACACGATAAGGCAGATTGCCAACAACTCCGGCCGACGGGCTTTTAATATAGCAGAAGTCGAGATTCTGCTTTGCTGAAACATAGTTAGCCTGTGCCTGTGCCAGTGCAGCTTCGGCTGACTCATACGAGTTCTTGGCTGACTGCAGTTCGTAATCACCGATGACGTTGCTCTGGAAGAGCTTCTGACTGTTCTCATAAGTCAGTTTTGAAGTATTGAGCTGAGCCTTGGCTGAATTAACGGCTGCCTTGGCCTGACGTACGGCTGCTGCGTATGTGACGTTGTCTATGACAAAGAGCAACTGTCCTGCCTTAACGGTCTGGCCTTCCTTAACACACATTTTTGTTATGAAGCCCGAAATTTTCGGACGAATCTCAACATCCTGAACACCCTTTATAACTGCCGGGTAGGTTGTTTGCAGACTTGCACTCTGGCCCTGGATTGTTCTTACGGCATATTCATTATCTCCAAAACCAGGCTTACCCTGATTTCCGCCACAAGAAACGAGAACTGCGGCCAAAGCTGCCGTCAGTAAGTAATTAATTTTTCTCATACTATTTATAACACTATTAAAAATTATTTTTCTCTCTTCTTTAATCATAAATTCAATCGACAACATCATCGGTTTTGACCATCGCTGTTATCCTCCCAAATTTTGTGTCCTATTGAGAAAACTCCACATACATACCGGAGTTTTCGAGCGCAAAGTTAAATACAATAATTATAAATAGGATAAATCGGTCCTCAAATTTAACAACAATTATTCTGTCCTTAACAACTTTTGGCTACAGTAACTGCATACTCCGAGCTTTTTCCATAAGCAATTTCATCAACGGTTCGCGCTCATTGGGTACCTTATTGTCGAGCACAGCATCCTTGAGAGTCTGCTTCAGAATTCCCACCTGAGGACACGGCTGGAGGTGGAACATCTCCATAATCTCGTTGCCATCGATACACGGCTGAAGAAGACGCTTATAGTCACGTTCCTTGAGATCGGCGAGCTTCTCGCGTACAATGCGGAAATTATCGAGAAAACGTTGTTTACGCATGCTGTTACGACTCGTTATGTCGGCCTCACAGAGTGTCATCAGATCGTCGATATCGTCGCCGGCATCGTTCAGCAGACGTCGCACTGCACTGTCGGTCACCTCCTCGTCGGCAATGACTATAGGACGCATGTGAAGATCGACAAGCTTCTGCACATACTTCATCTTGGCATCCATCGGCAGTTTGAGACGTCTGAAAATCTGCGGCACCATCTTCGCACCAACGAAGTTATGATTATGAAAGGTCCATCCTGCCACCGGATCCCACCGCTTACTGCGCGGTTTGCCCACATCATGCAGCAGCGCCGCCCATCTCAACCAGAGGCCAGCACCCTGTCGGCTGACGTTGTCCACCACTTCAAGCGTATGATAAAAATTATTCTTATGAGCCTTGCCGTTGCGCGTCTCCACTACATCAAGAGCCACAAGTTCGGGCAATAGCTGCGACATGAGAGTACTGCGGTGCAGCTCCATGAGACCGCGACTGGGCGCATCGGTCATCATAATCTTGTTGAGTTCGTCAGATATACGCTCACCGCTCACGATGGACATGCGCGAAGCATTGCGTTCAAGAGCATCAAATGTCTCCTCATCGATGAGAAACTTGAGCTGAGCCGAAAATCTTACACAACGGAGCATGCGCAGAGGATCGTCCGAGAAAGTGATGTCCGGATCGAGCGGTGTACGGAGAATGCCGTCCTCCAGATCAGCCAGTCCGTCAAAAGGATCGACCAGTTCGCCGAAACGTTCCTCGTTGAGACAGATAGCCAAAGCATTGACGGTGAAGTCACGACGGTTCTGGTCGTCCTCCAGCGTACCGTCTTCCACCACAGGCTTGCGCGAGTCATGACTGTAGCTCTCACGCCTTGCACCGACAAATTCCACCTCAATATCCTTGTATTTCACCTGTGCTGTGCCGAAATTGCGGAACACGGAAATATGCGCCTTGCGTCCTAGACGCTGTTTCAGCGCGTCGGCCACCTGTATGCCGCTGCCGACAACAACTACATCTATGTCGTTTGACGGGCGCTCCAGGAATATATCGCGCACATATCCGCCCACAACATAGCACTCCATGCCCAGCGAGTCGGCCGCATTGCCTATTTCGTGAAAAATGTCCTTGTCAAGAATTTGTGCCAGTTCGGCATCAGAATATATCCTCATTTCAATCTTTTTGTTTTAATGTCTGTTACGAAATAATAAAAACAATAACAATCTGCAAAGTTAACTTAAAAATTTCACATTGAGAAGCATTGCGCAACAAAGTTGCGACCCTGCGTACATACGTGTGCAGGGCAACAGACCGTCAAACACAGAACATGGAACAGAAAACACCCACACCGTTATGCATAATAGAACAATTATAAAAGTCCAATTCTTAAAATTTGACACTCCAAAAATTCGTTCTGCGTAACGATACACGTCCCAAAGGCAAAATTCTCCATTTTTCAAATATCCACGCACCGCACTGACCATCAAGCCATTACAATCAACACAATTTTCAATTACAAATCTTCGACAATACAGAAAAGCCTTTCTGAGCATGCAATAAAGACCATTTCACACTGTAATAAAGGCGATATTATGCCATGAAAAAGACTGTATTGCGCCCTAAAACGGGCTTTCCCATAATCCCACTCCGTGCAAAGCATCCGATGACACATGGTTCGACGGTCTGTCGAACAGATTTTGCGAGGTTTCTGAACACAGAATACAAGATTCTCACAAAGAAAAATCGCGATACATTTTAACTTAAAAATGTTAATATAACTCCCATATACCATTCACAAGCACTACATCTGCACGCCGTCTTAAAACCGGTAGGAACGCATAGTTACCCACTACCCCATGCCTCTACATCCGCACAGCTGACAACTCGCTAAAACATCGCCATGAAATAAAAAAATCAAAAAAAAGCCGTAAAAAACGCGGCAAATTATAAAGATATTAAAATCTTGAGCCCACAGGCAGTGCATTAATGAATTATTTTATACTTTTGCGGCTGAAATTTATGAAGTATCTTCTTACCATAATGCTGATTGTGACGTTCGCCGGATGTACCGAATCCGACGACCAGAAGGCCGCACCCATGCTTGCAAAGATAGACTCGCTCTACGAGAAAGGACGCTACAAGGAAGTGCTCGACTCCATTGTGTCGCTGCGCACCACCTACCCCTCGGCAGTCGAAACACGCAAGAAAGCACTCGTGATATGGCAGAACGCATCGCTGAAGATAGCACAGGAAGACGTGGCACGCACCGACGTGATGCTACAGGAGACACTGCGCAAGATTGAAGCCGAAACCGACCTGGGCAAGGCCAACCTGCTGCGTGTGAAGCGCGACTCGCTCAAGGCACGCTATGAAGCAATGTGCGGAGTGGTCAAGATGATACACATGCGCCAGAAAGAACTTTGAGAAACGCTCACAAGACAGCCAAGCACACAACGGCTGCCGCCTTTTAATGTTTTCATTTCCGCAATTATTTGTATCATAAGAATAAAATGAGTATATTTGTAGCCGGTTATGAATACAACGAAAACTGAAGAACAATTCAAGCACGTCATGCAGGAATGCCACGACCTCTTCGCCGGCAAGCTGCACGACTACGGTGCTTCGTGGCGCATGCTGCGGCCGTCGTCGCTCACCGACCAGCTCTACATAAAAGCCAAACGCATACGCTCGCTCGAGATAAAGAAGACATCACTGGTGGGCGAAGGCATAAGGCCGGAATTCATAGCACTCATCAACTACGGCATCATAGGGCTGATACAGCTCGAACAGGGATTCGCCGACCATACAGACATGAGCCCCGACGAGGCCCTGCGCCTCTACGAACGGCATGCCGCCGAATCGCTGCAGCTCATGCTGAAAAAGAACCACGACTACGACGAGGCGTGGCGCTCAATGCGCGTAAGCAGCTACACCGACTTCATTCTGACCAAAATACAACGCGTCAAGGAGATAGAGGATCTCAACGGTGAGACGCTCGTCTCCGAAGGAATCGCCTCCAACTACATGGACATCATCAACTATGCTGTGTTCGGAGCGATAAAACTGGCTGAAGACAAAGAATGAGATACGCAGCTATCATACTCACAAACGTGTGTCGGCTCGTACTGTCGGTGACTTTCATTCTATCAGGATACGTGAAAGCCATCGATCCGCTCGGCACACAATACAAAATAAAAGACTATCTGGAAGCACTGTCGCTCTACGGAGTGTTTCCCGACTGGCTCACGTTGTCAGCATCAGTCATGCTCTCCGCCGTCGAATTCACGCTGGGCATACTCCTGCTGTTCGCCATACAGCGCCGCGTCATCTCAAGAACCATTCTCGCACTCATGATTGTGATGACAGTCATCACCGTATGGATATTCTTCTACAATCCGGTGCAGGACTGCGGATGTTTCGGCGATGCGCTCAAGCTCACCAACGGCGAAACTCTGGCCAAGAATATCGTGCTGACACTCTGCGCCGCAACCGTCGCCGCACGTCCGATGGAGATGCCGAGGCTCATATCAAAGACCAACCAGTGGATTGTCATCAACTACACCATCATCTTCGTATTTCTCACCAGCCTGATAAGCCTCTACACTCTGCCCAAATTCGACTTTCGTCCCTATCATGTGGGAGCAGACATAAAGAAAGGTATGGAGATCCCCGAGGGCGCACCACAGCCTGAGTTTGAGACAACATTCATACTGAAGAAGAACGGAGTGACCAAGGAATTCACACTCGAAAACTATCCGGATTCCACTTGGGAGTTTGTCGACAGCAAGACAGTGCAGACCGCAACAGGCTACGTGCCGCCGATACACGACTTCTCCATAACACTCAACACCACAGGAGAGGACATCACGCAGCAGGTGCTCGACGACAAGGGCTATACATTCCTGCTCATATCTCCGCTGCTTGAGTATGCCGATGACAGCAACTTCGGAAACATAGATCAGATATACGAATACGCACAGGACCACAACGTGCCTTTCTACTGCCTCACAGCCAGTGGCGGAAAAGCCATAAGACGATGGCAGGAACTCACCGGAGCTGAATATCCGTTCTGCACAACAGACGAGACAACTCTCAAAACAATAATACGCAGCAATCCCGGACTGCTCTTGCTGAAAGACGGTAAGGTGATAAGAAAGTGGAGTCACAACATGCTGCCCGACACCGAAAAGATGACCCAACCGCTCGAGAAACTTGAGATAGGACAGATGGATCAGACGTCAACAACATCGAAAATACTCGAAATAATGATGTGGTTCGTTCTGCCTCTGGCTCTCCTCACACTCGCCGACCGGACTTGGGCATGGACCAAGTGGATAAAGAAAGAACGCAACAAAAACAAGTTATACAAACTCTTTAAACACAAAAAAATGAGAAAGAAAATTGTAGCAGGTAACTGGAAAATGAACATGAACCTGCAAGAAGGCGTTGCTCTGGCTAAAGAGCTCAACGAAACACTTAACGCAGAAAAACCAAACTGCGGCGTGATCATCTGCACTCCGTTCATACATCTGGCTTCTGTAGCACAGGTACTCAATCAGGACGTTATCGGACTGGGAGCTGAAAACTGCGCAGACAAGGAGAAAGGTGCATACACTGGCGAAGTTTCTGCCGAAATGGTAAAGAGCACTGGCGCACAGTATGTAATCCTCGGACACTCTGAAAGACGTCAGTACTACAACGAGACTCCGGAAATTCTGAAAGAGAAAGTGCTCCTCGCACTGAAGAACGGACTGAAAGTTATCTTCTGCATCGGCGAAACTCTCGAAGAGCGCGAGGCTAACAAGCAGAACGAAGTTGTAAAGGCAGAACTCGAAGGCAGCGTATTCAACCTCAGCGCTGAAGAGTTCAAGAACATCATTATCGCTTACGAGCCAATCTGGGCTATCGGTACAGGCAAGACCGCTACAGCTGAACAGGCTGAAGAAATACACGCATACATCCGCAGCATCGTAGCTGAGAAATACGGCAACGAGACAGCAGAGGACACAACCATCCTCTACGGCGGAAGCTGCAAGGCAAGCAATGCTCCTGAGCTGTTCGCAAAACCTGACATCGACGGTGGACTCATCGGTGGCGCTTCTCTGAAAGCCGCTGACTTCAAAGGCATCATCGACGCTTGGAAGAAATAATCTGAATCAATAAAAAACAGGCGGACCGGCATCGAATCAGAGTGCCGGGCCGCCATTTTACAAAACCCATACACACAAGATGAAACGATTCGTCATAATCCTTACTCTCACATTTGCAGTAGCAGCTCTGGGCAACGCACAGACCTATCTGCAACACCTGCAGGAAAAAAGAAACGGACAGGGTAACGTAACGGTGACACAAAGCAAAGAGATTGACGAATTGGTGAACAAAGCCAACACACTCTCCGTCAATACGCCTCCTGCAACAGTAAAGCAAAGCGAAAAGACTTCCGGTGGCACAGAACACAAAAAAGACGCCGCTCAACCGGAAAAGACAACCGCAACCGAAGGTATTCACGACATGAATGAGGAAGCGGAAAGTCCGGTTGTGGACACACGTAAGAAGGTCATGCGCAAAAGCTATAAGGTCGACGGATACAGAGTTCAGGTATTTGCCGGAGGCAACTCAAGAAACGACAAAGTAAAGGCACAGCGCATAGGCAACGACATCAAGCAGGCATTCCCCGAACAGCCGGTCTACGTGCACTTCTATTCTCCGAGATGGATATGCCGCATCGGCAACTTCAGAACCTTCGAAGAAGCCAACAACATACTGCACCAGATTCAGAAAATGGGCTACAAACAGGCGTGCATCGTAAGCGGAAAGATAACAGTACCTTATTAAATAAGTAATTTCATAAAGTCGTGTATGCAGGCAACAGGCATATACGATAAACACATCACACAATGAATCCCGAAACAGAATACCGCGAGGGCCTCGAAGAACTCGCAGCAAACTACAAGAATATACTACAGCTTCTCGGCGAAGACACCGAGCGTGACGGACTTCAGAAAACTCCCATGCGGGTGGCAAAAGCCATGCAGGTGCTCACACGCGGATATACGCAAGACCCGCATAAAGTGCTTACAGACGCGCTGTTTGAGGAGAAATACAACCAGATGGTGATTGTAAAGGACATCGATTTCTTCTCGATGTGCGAACATCACATGCTTCCGTTCTACGGAAAGGCGCACGTGGCATATATCCCTAACGGCTATATCACCGGACTGAGCAAGATTGCACGCGTGGTCGATATATATAGTCACAGACTTCAGGTTCAGGAACGACTTACACAACAGATAAAAGATTGCATCCAGAGCACATTGCATCCGCTCGGCGTAATGGTGGTGATCGAGGCAAAACACATGTGCATGCAGATGCGAGGAGTGGAAAAACAGAACTCAATAACAACGACAAGCGACTTCAGCGGAGCGTTCAACCAGGCCAAGACAAGAGAGGAATTCATGAACCTTCTGAGAGGAGAATCAAAAAAAATATGATATTTCATGCAAGATAAATTCACATCGTGCATTATAATATTATATACCAAAATATAAATTAAATAAACAATATGAAAAATTTAAAATCTTTTACCGTTGCACTATTCTTATCCATTGTAACAGCATTCTCAGTTTCTTCATGTCTTGAAACAGAAAATACCGGTAATCCTTATCCGGAATTGTCACTCAGCGACTCAATCGAAGCCGTAAACAATGCACTCGGCTCTTATACCGGAAAATTATACTACATAGACCCGACAAAGCCTTCCATCGACAGAGAAGACTCACTCGATATAAGCTGGAAAATAGAGAAAGAAGGAATGACAAGAGGTTATATGACAACCGAAAACTTCCCTATCAAGCCACTGGCACTCTATGTCACCAACACCACAAGCATGGACAAGTCTAAAGAAATACTGGAATCTGCGCCAAATCAGACTTATACCACCAGTGTTGTGCCTTATCTCAAGCTTGAAGTTTCAAACTCACTGTTCTTCCAGTACTCCATTCTTCCGAAGAAGAAAGACATGACATTCTATGTTGACTATAACGGCTCATCACATAGAGTAACAGTTACATTCGCAGAATACATCACTGATGCATCAGGCTACTACTATTATCCTGTTGCCTACAAGAAGGACAAACTGTTCCAGGGCAATATCATAATTGACAAGGTGACAGTTGACGCTACAGAGCATGAAATAGGAACTGTCTTTGGAATAAAAGGTCATCAAACAATTGTTGAATAAACGATGAAGTTCATTTCTTGGAACGTAAACGGCCTCAGGGCATGCATTACAAAGGGCTTTGAAGATTCTTTCAAAGCCCTTGATGCTGATTTTTTCTGTCTGCAGGAGACAAAGCTACAGGAAGGACAGACCGATCTGAAGTTTGAAGGATACGATTCTTATTGGAACTATGCAGACAAGAAAGGATATTCGGGTACGGCAATTTTCACAAAGCACAAGCCTTTGAGCGTAAGCTATGGAATCGGCATTGACGAACACGACCATGAAGGACGTGTCATCACTCTCGAAATGGAAGAGTTCTTTCTCGTCACTGTCTATACGCCGAACTCTCAGGACGGACTGCGCCGCCTCGATTACCGAATGAAATGGGAAGATGATTTCCAGGCATATATAAAGGCTCTCGATGAAAGAAAACCGGTGATAATATGCGGTGACCTGAATGTCGCACATGAGGAGATCGACCTTAAGAATCCTAAAACAAACAGGATGAACGCCGGCTTCACAGACCAGGAAAGAGAGAAAATGACAGTCTTCCTCAACAGAGGATTCGTCGATACATTCAGAAACAAGTATCCCGACACCGTGAAATATTCATGGTGGTCATACAGATTCAAGGCCAGAGAGAAGAACGCCGGGTGGCGTATCGATTATTTCCTGATATCCGACAGACTGAAAGAACGCATGCGCGACGCTCTCATCCACAACGATATCTTCGGAAGCGACCACTGTCCTGTAGAACTCATTATAGAATGACAAAAGGCAGGAAACGGCCTTACCTTCTCATAGAAAACTGACAAAAATACTTCGGCGGACATGTTCTGACATTTCAGACACAGGTCCGCCGAAGTATTTTATTATATCTTTCACCTCACCAGATGTACTTTGCCGCTAAGCCATACAGGCAGTTCTGGTCAGTCATACGGGCTTTCCGGCCATGCATTACCAAGCAATTCTCCTCATGGTAAGAACAGAATGGACAGCCGGAATGCCTGATACGCTATTGCGAAACAGCACCCGTGACTCCCTTGACAGGATCGCCAAAACCAGAGCGCGAAGCAGGATCGTACACTGCAACACTCACCATCGAGTCGGCACAACCATAATAAAGGAACCACTTCGAGCGGTGATATACGAGTCCCTCAATAAACACCGTACCGGCTACATACTGTCCGCTTTTCTCGAAGGCGGTCATGGGACGGAAGAAAGGCTTGTCAAGTCTGTCGAGATATTTCAATGGATCGGCCTTGTCAAAGAGCATCTGACCGGCTGCATATGTGTTCGACGGATAATCGGTATCGCCAGATTCTCCTCCTGCATTCTTGCCATTATAAAACAAGACAATTCCTTTTGAAGTAAGTATAGCAGGCGGTCCACACTCAGTAAGCATACTGTCGAAATATCCTTTGCGCGGTTCAGCCAGCTTTATAAGATTTCCTTCCGCATCGGTATATGGTGTCCACTCCACCAAATCGTCCGACGTGGCAGCACAAACCCACTGTTCTCCCCAATACATAAGATACTTCATCTTGCCACCGACAGACACTTTTGCAGCCACCTGACGCCCATTTCGTATTTCCGTAAGTATAGATCCCGACTTGCAGGCAAAGTCCGCGTATCGGCCGTTCAATGCGTGAAGAAAAGCCGGACCGTGCTTTTTCCATGTCCTGAGATCGCGCGAAGTGGCAATGGAAAGCCTCGGTTTGTCATGATTCCACGATGTGTATGTCATCACATAAAGCGTCTTTCCACCAACCTTGGCAGCGACAACACGCGGGTCCTCGCATCCTCCGTCCCACTCATATTTGCGTGATACCTGTGTCGTATCAGGATACATCACAGGCAGCGCCTCCCTTTTGTCTATGTGCAGACCGTCGGACGTTTCTACAAGACCTATTCTTGACGTGCGTCCGCCGATGCCAGCTGCAGGGTTGTCCTCAGCCCTGTACAACACAAAAATCTTCCCATCCTTCACTACGGCAGCCGGATTGAATGTATCAGCCAGCTCCCATTTCACATCGGCCGACTTCATCGGACAGTGAAATACGCTCTCAGCATTCGGTCTGATAAGAGGATTCACACCTTCAGGACGTTCAAAACCTCCAAACGCCCAATCCGGCAACGGATTGTCGTTGCCTGCATTCACTGTGAGACATGCCACCATAAGACATGCCGTAAACAACAAGTTTCTTTTCATGTATGGTTATCGTTAATTAATAGCAAGGTTGCAAACATGCATAGATGTATAAATATATAACACTTATAAAAGCAATTAATTATCCGCAGGGCGGACATTTAACAAGTTTTAACTCAGCACAGCAGAAATTCAACGGTGACGGGCTTCAATGAAAATCAGCCGCATCAACCCGGGAGCAGCGCTGTTTTCCTCAGCAGGAAGAGAGTGCAACCAGTGCACTTTCAGATTTTCAGTATCCCGC
>USDT01000039.1 GCA_900553465.1 uncultured Prevotella sp. | reverse complement strand
TGCAGTTCCCCGGTGGATTCGAGAATGTGGAGTACTACGCCAAAGGTCCGTGGTCAAATTATGTTGACCGTCAGACAGGTTCATATCTCGGACGTTACACAACAACCGTTGACGATATGTTCGAAGAACTGCCCCACCCGCAGACAATGGGCGACCGCCAGGCTCTGCGCGAACTTGTACTCACCGACCGCACCAACGGTGCAAACCTGAAGGTGCAAACCGAAGGTCTGGTGGCATTCTCACTGTCGCACTACAACGAAAGCAAATGGAACTACAACGGCGATATGATGTGGAGCACAGAACTTCACCCGTATGACCTGACACGCGACAACACTGTCTACGCACACTTCGACTACTGGCAGCGCGGACTGGGCAACAACAGCTGTGGAGGAGACTCATGTCTGCCGCAGTACGAGTGTCCCACAAGCGGTTCATACACCTACACACTGCGTCTGACACCATCGACCATGAACGAATAACCTAACAAAAAGCGGTCCGGCGCTGGCCGGAAGCATTTAAGACAAATACAAACATCCAGGTCCGCCTGTACGCGTGTTGCGTGCAGGCGGATTTTTTGTATCGGTCGCCTCATATTCTTCCTTTATGCCTTTTACGGTTCAATAAAAATCCAATGAGGATAGGTTTCAATAAAAAATCCAGCGACTTCAATGCCGTAAACGAAAACAATATGGGGCACTTACAGATTTTCTGTATCCAGTGATTTTTTCGTATGAGTTTTCTGTTCTACCCCGAAAAATAAGCGAATATTTGCGGGCAGACTCTCCTTCGGACGCAAATACGCGAGAAATAAGAGACATACGCAAAACATTGAACATCAAAGACTTACATTTAAAGACACTTTTTCTATCACGCAATAAGCACCGTTTCAGCACGTGATACAGCCCATATCATGGACTGAAACGCACAATATCACACCCTGATACAGACGTAATCAGCCCCTCAAACAGGCATTATCAGAATGCAGAGTGAATCATCCTGCACTCCACTACAGGGTATACCACAAGTCCGTACGGCATAAACCGGCCTCTCTTACGTCGCATTTAACAATTCTTTACATCTCTTTCGCAAAAAATTTTTGTCAAAAAAAAGTCAAGAAAAACTGTAAGTCCGTCGCCCGGGTTTTCTTTAAAAAAGCCGACATGACGCACAGTGAGACACCCGGAAAACATACACCATTTTTATGGTGAGGATTTATCGGTTGTAGCAACATGGGGTTATCATAACGTGAGGCAAAGCCTGTCACTATTTATACCATCCGCGTTACCGGGAATAATTCAGTCATTCCGTGATTCTTCATGAATAAAACCCAGCCCAACAGCATTTCTGCCGGGCAGTTTCTACAGACACGACAAAATCGCATACAATCGCCGAAAACACCGTTAAAGACACAATAAAACAAGACAAAAACACGTTAACAATAAAAACCTATAACTGATATGAAAACCTGTAACATTCTCCGTCCTCTGGCACTATTGTGCCTGATGCTCAACGTCATGAGCGCCTACTCACAGAACAAATACAGATGGATAGACGAACTTGCCCTGCTCCGTTCCATCGACCGGCTGCCCGAATACCGCAGCGGATGCCTAATCGAGCAATTCTCAAGCTACGACCGCACATGGGGCAACGACGACGGATTTTCCGGAAAATACTCCTATCTGCGCAAGGAAGACGGCAAACTCGTGATAGCCGAGATGAAAGGCGCCGGCGTCATCAACCGCATCTGGACGCCTACTCCCAACGACAACATGCTCTGTTTCTATTTCGACGGAAAGAAAGAACCGGGCCTCCGCATCCGTTTCTCCGATCTGTTCTCAGGCAAAGTATTCCCGTTCGTCAAACCCGTATGCGGCAACGAGGTGGGCGGCTACTACTGCTATCTGCCCATCACCTATGCCAAGTCGTGCAAGATAGTGATGGAAGGCGAAGGCCTGCAGTTCATTCAGATACAATACCGCCAACTGCCCGGCACCAAGGTAGAGACATACGACGGCACATTCACCGATGTCGACAAGGCCCTGCTCAATGATGTCTGCAACACATGGGCAGCCACAAGTCCGCAGGCCAACACTTATTCAAAAGGCCGTTCATCCGGTACGACCGTAAGCGAAAAGACCATCACCCTGAAGCCGGGCGACGAAGTGACATGCTTTGAGAGCAATGTTCCGGGACGCATCACGGGAATAGAGATAGACGGCGGCACATCCTTTGAAGGCCCGAACAAGAACATCATACTCAGCGCCCGGTGGGACGACGACAAGACCGAAGCCATCTGCGCACCCGTGGCTGACTTCTTCGGCTACGCATACGGACGGCCCGCCATGCGCAGCATACTCATGGGCCGCAGCGGATACACCAACTACTGCTACCTGCCCATGCCTTACGACAAGTCTGCGCAGCTGAAGCTCATTTACCGCCGCACGGAAGGCACACAACAGCCACCGGTATCCGTAAGAGTGAAAATACATCACAACACCACCGCCCGCGACGCCAAGACCGAAGGCAAGTTTTATTCTTCATGGCGACGCACGCGCACTCCGTTAGGCGAATACCACACATTCCTCAACACCAAAGGCAAGGGCCACTACGTCGGCACCATACTCCTTGCACAGGGTCTGCGCTCCGGCATGACCACATTCTTCGAAGGTGACGACAGCACCTACGTAGACGGCAGAATGCGTATGCACGGCACCGGCTCGGAAGATTACTTCAACGGCGGATGGTATGCGCTGCTCGACCGTTGGGACCGCGGCCACAGCATGCCCATACACGGATGCCTCGACTACTCGTTGCAGATGTCGCGCACCGGCGGCTACCGCTTCTTCATAAGCGACAAGCTGACCTTTGATAAGGAGATTTTCCACGGCATAGAACATGGCGATGTGAACAATTCCTATCCGGTTGACTACACGTCGCTGGCCTTCTACTACTCCGACACGGCGCCAGACAGCCGCATGCAACCTGCCGGCGACCTGCTGAAAGAATACCAGCCAGGCAGACACACATTCTATCCGCAGCTCATGGAGATTACGCCCGACGGCGACATACAGATAAACAACGACCGCGGACTGCGCATCAGCACCGGCAACAGCGGCAATCTTCGCATACTGCTCAACGACATACCTGAGGGCCGCTATAAGCTATATATGAGCTATCATGAGACGTCTGCCGGCACAGGATTCCAGATATGGCAGCGTCAGAAACTCATTACCGACTGGCGCGAATCGCACAACGACACTGACACCTATCGCGAAGATGTCTATATGGGCGAAATAGAACTGACTGCACAGGACAATTCCATCACGGTGCACATAACAAAGAACGACAACGGCAACAGCCTCATCGTAGGCACCGTGACGCTCGAAAGAATGTAAGAAAAACTGCATACGGTATGTGTACTCATGCCTTGCCCGTAAATCAGAAAGCAATGCATGAGACCATACACCGCAAAATATATGACAAATAAATCTACGAAAACATTCCGAACAGACGGCTTATTCACCTTTTCTACACTTATTTCCCTCACAAACAGCCGTCATTCGGAATATTTTCGTAGATTTGTAGAAGCTACAATGACAATGCAAACAGGATCTGTCCGTGAGGCCGCAGATACCACAACCGCAACAATAATACAATACATATAGTATCAGCTGATACAATTCATTCAACCCATAAACCATAAAACAAAATTCCTATGGAAAAATTTCTGTTTATTCTCATTACTCTGCTATTCACCATTGACGTACAGGCACAGGAAGAATATTCCTACAATCAGCTTATCGCTGCCATGAAGTGCAGAATGATAAAGATGGAGGCTGTGATGGATGTGAAAGAATCAAGTGAAACTTTTAATGACACCGACACGCCTGTCAGACTGACACTTGTGTATGGTGCGCAATCATCCGGCTATGCCAGCGACGACTACGTCTATCTTATGTACGAGACTCCGGACGGAACAGAGTGCAAGGATTGCAAGGGATTCATGGATTATCCCACAACAAAACTTACGGGCAAGCCAATTGATGGAGCAGAACCTTACCTTAGTGTTTTTTACGGTAAGAACCAGATACTTAGTATCGGTAACATAAAGCCTGCCCCCAACTCAAAGTCAAACATTACAAAATCTTATCATTATATTCAGGTTATCAACAAATCATCCGGCAACGCTTCTTCATATTATATACGCAGTTGTGACTTCTACGACATCTCCAGCGGCAAAGAGAGACTCGTACTCAAAGGCTACCGTCCGTGGCAATACGACTACATCAACAATAACCTTTTCAGAGTATTCGCCGACAACATGCGCAAATATTATGAGTAGCAGTCACCACCCGTCACACACCTACAGCATGGCTACAATCTGTTCACGCCATGCATATATACAATGCGGGGCAGACATGTCGTGAAGACTGTCCGCCCCGCATTTGCTTTCAGATGCGCAATCCCATACCGAACGACGCCGAATAGCACTTCGGCGCGCGACTCGTTTTCAGGAGAGGGGTGAGCCCCGCACGTCCGTATATCATCAGGCAACCGTAGCCCAGACGCATCTCTAGGTTGACTCCCAACGGATTGAGATTGATATCCTCCGTCTGTGTATGTGTCTTTTTGTTCGCACGATATTTCGACTCGTCAGACATGCGCATGTCTATCGATGCTCCCAATCCGGCGTAGAAACTTTTTCTCGACCACTCCATCATCACCGGCACACGTATAATGCTGTAGGTGATGTAGCTTTTCTTCACCTTGATATCCTCTTTCTCAACCAGTGACGACATGCCGTCGGTAGTTGTAAGAACATAGTTTCCCTGAAAGTGATTGTATGCCCAGGTTGTCTGCATGGCCGTTGTCAGTGCAAGATTACGGCCAAGCCTGAAAGCCACGCTCGCCAACGTGAATCCGAATTCCCACGACTTTGAGTCGCGTGTGTGCAAGGCAGTGCTTCCACTGAAGCCCATCGCTCCGTCCGACAGCAGATTGTAGCCCATGAAGAAAAACGGATAATGGCTCTCCATGGGTTTCCTGTTTTTACCCAATGTCTGCGGGATGAACGGCGACGTGACGTAAACCCGCTCCACCTCCTGTCCGTCGGTGAAACTCGTCTCATATGTACGTGTGAGCTGTGTGCCATCGTTGTCGTAAACGCTTACGCGAGTTATGCCCGCAGAATCGTTCACGACTATCTGCCTGTTGTTCATGATGATGGTTGTGTCGGCCGGCTCCGAAGCCACTGCAGCGAGCGGCATCAGCACAGCCAGAAGTAGTGTTTTTCTCATATCCATATATTTTTTGTTTTACATTATTTTCTTGAATAGCACATTTTCATAATGTCGTCGGGCGACAGATCTCCTTCAATATAAATCACCGTACCGCGTCCTCCGCCGCTCTTGCTGAAAAGAATGTAGCGGTTGACGTTCTTCGCCGCAGGCGTCATCATGTAATATCCGCTCACCACACGGCCATCTTCCACCACCTCGCGTATCTTCTTCGCCTGACGGCGGTCGCCTTTCAGTATGGCTTCTATCTCCGCGGCGTTCTTCCGGTATATAAGACTCTTATACACCTTCAGCCGGTATCCCATCAGCGCTGTGTTGTTCATCTCCACCATCTTGCTGCCGCGCTCATGGCCGAACCGGCGGAACACCTCGTCCACGCCGAGCCCCTTCTGAGCGCAGACAGGCAAAGCTACCAGCAACATCAGCATTGCCGTAAACATGCGCACGAGCAATGTCTGTCGCCGTATGCCGGCATTATGGTTTGCATTGATGTGTTTCATATATATTGCTTTTTATTTCCATTGTTTTCTTTACGTTATCATTCCGCCACATTTATACGTCTGCGCACTGCCCGCCACGGCCTTCAGTCGGCCATCATATCGAGTGCAGAGAACGAGTCTTCCTCGTCTGCCGACACCATCTGCAGCGCTTCCATGGCCTCACGTTCCACCACCTGACGGCTTGTATATACGCGGCCGTCTATCACAGCGTAGTTTTCGCGGCTGTCGTGTATGCCTGTCAGCAGCACCACGCCCACCACACAGGCCGCGGCCAGGAGTGCGGCCACCGCGACACGCACACCTCCGCGCCGCCTCATCGGCATCACGACAGCTTTATCCGGCTCCTGTTTCTCCGTGTCTGCCACCATGCGTTCTTCGTCCACATAGGCCATCATGGCACGACACGGACGCCATTCGTCTGGTATATCGTCTCCCGCCTGTCTGAAATACAGAGCCAGTTCGCGCTCTTCGGCAGCAGTGGTCTCGCCGTCGAAATATCGTTCTATCAGTGCCTCGATGTGTTGGTCCTTCTTATTCATAGCTGTATGTGTTTTCTGAAAACCTTTTTATGTGTCAGCTGCGGTGGACTGCCGTAAGTCTGACAAACTCCTGACGGATTCTCATGCGTGCCCTCGACAGATTCTTGCGCAGGCTTTCTGCCGAGCAACCCGTTATCTGCATTATCTCGCTGCTGTCGTATCCCTCTATCTCCTTCATGCGGAATATCATGCGCTGAAGATCGGGTAGACTCTCCACAATGCGCCTCACGAGATCGGCCTCATCGCGTGCTTCCACCGCCGTTCCGTCGTCACCTATAGGTTCACCCGTTGCGGCGCGTCCCTGTTCGTAGCGTCCGTGGCGCCAGCGGTCGTTGGAAAGATTGCGCATTATGGTGAAGGCGAGTGCACGGTGGCCGCCCTCTCCGTCTATCGAGGCGCGCATGTTCCACAGCCTGAGCATCACTTCCTGCACCAGGTCTTCCGCAGCGTCTGCGTCGCCGGTAAGGCGGCAGGCAAGCTCTTTCAGCTCACCGCGCATGGGTATTATCGTGTTATTGAATTCGTCGGTTCTCATTTCGTCCTTCATAATTATAAACGATTGAAACAAAAAAACGTGACATCAGTATCACATTTTTTTCATTCTATCCCTATTTCTTCATTCCCCCTGTCGGAACTTTTCCCCCACTCCACCTACGACCGCACAGTCTTTGCTGTTCATTTCTCAATAATTTTACCATCGGCAGTACATATTTATACAGTTCACCACACCCACAACCATCCACAGGACTCTCCGTCGGGCCTCATGACAAAAGGCATCCGAAAAAATATAATATAACAAAACGAGGCACGGCGTTATATTTTTTTGTACTTTTGCAGCAGATAAAACGTCACCCGACAACCGTCAGAAGGCACACCTCTGCCACGGTGACGCTTCAGAGTATGAATCTTATAAACAACAAACAGACAGAACAAGGCAACGTCTGCATAAACAGAATACGTATATGATACAATCAATGACCGGTTACGGCAAGGCAACCGCAGCCTGCAAAGGTAAGAAAATCCATGTGGAAATAAAGTCGCTCAACAGCAAGACCCTCGACCTTTCCACCCGCATAGCACCGCTCTACCGCGAGAAGGAAATGGAGATCCGACAGACAATAACGGCAAGACTGATACGCGGAAAAGTGGATTTCTCTATATGGATAGAGAAGGATGCCGCCACTGACGCCACACCGATAAACGCGGCTCTGGTGGAGAACTACTACCGCCAGATAAAGGAAATAGCCGCAACAACGGGAATACCCGAGCCGGAGGACTGGTTTCACACATTGCTGCGTCTGCCCGACGTGACAACAAAAACCGACGTGGAGGAACTCGATGACGAAGAGTGGAACACGGCGCGTGCGGCCATCGACGAGGCAATAGACAGGCTCATCGACTTCCGCAACCAGGAAGGAGCGGCACTGCAGAAGAAATTCACCGAGAAGATTGACAACATAGGAGCACTGCTCAAGAGCATCGAACCATACGAGAAAGCACGCGTGGAGAAGATCAAGGCGAGAATTGTAGAGGGTCTGAAGGCCATACCCGACGTGGAATACGACAAGAACCGCCTGGAGCAGGAACTGATATACTACATCGAGAAACTCGACATAAGCGAAGAGAAACAGCGTCTGGCAAATCACCTGACCTACTTCCGCGAGACCATGAACGAGGAAGGCGGACAGGGAAAGAAGCTGGGCTTCATAGCACAGGAGATGGGACGCGAGATAAACACCACCGGAAGCAAGAGCAACAATGCCGAAATGCAGAACATCGTGGTGAAAATGAAGGACGAACTGGAACAGATAAAGGAACAGGTGCTCAACGCACTCTGATAAACAACATGGCCGGTGCGACATGTCCGTGCTGACACGTACGCACCGCTGTAATATAAAAACACTGACACATGAACGACAATACGAAGACCGGAAAACTTATCATATTCTCCGCACCGAGCGGATGCGGAAAGAGCACTATCATAAGCTGGCTGATGAAACACGAGGAACTGCGTCTGGCATTCTCCATATCGTGCACAAGCCGTCAGCCGCGCGGAACAGAACAGAACGGAGTGGAATATTTCTTCATAACACCCGACGAGTTCCGCCGCCGCATTGAGAATGACGAGTTTCTGGAGTATGAGGAAGTTTACAAAGACCGCTTCTACGGCACTCTGAAAGAGCAGGTTGAGAAACAGTCGGCACAGGGCGACAACGTAGTGTTCGACGTTGATGTGAAAGGAGGATGCAACATCAAGAAGTTCTATGGCAACCGTGCCCTAAGCATTTTCATCCAGCCACCCTCGATAGACGAGCTGCGCCGCCGTCTTGAAGGACGCGGAACGGATGCTCCGGAAGTGATAAACGACCGCATAGCACGCGCCGAATTCGAACTGTCGTTTGCTGGACAGTTCGACAAAGTGGTGGTGAACGACGACCTACAGAAGGCCGAAGAAGAGACGATGGCTATCGTCAAGGAGTTCCTCGGACTCTGAACAGACGTTGTACACGGTGACAGTCACACACCGTGCACAACAGCAAGACAACAGACTGAACACATGAAGAAAATACGTACAGGACTCTACGGCGGCTCATTCAATCCCATACACAACGGCCACATAGCCATAGCACGGCAGATGATAGAGAAAGCCGGGCTGAACGAAGTGTGGTTCATGGTGTCGCCGCAGAACCCTCTGAAGGAGCGCGACACACTGCTCGACGATGCAAAACGGCTGGAGATGGCGCGCAAGGCACTCGAGGGACAGCCACGTCTAAAGGCCTGCGACTACGAGTTCGCACTGCCGCGGCCGTCGTACACGTGGCATACGCTTCAGTCTCTGTGGCGCGACTATCCCGACAGAGAGTTTATTCTGATGATAGGTGCCGACAACTGGGCGCACTTCGGCCGTTGGTATCATGCCGACGACATAATGCGTACGTGCAACATTCTTATATATCCGCGCCGCGGATACGACGTGGACGCGCTGTCGCTGCCGGCCCGCGCTCAACTTGTTGACACAGGTCTGTATGACGTAAGCAGCACCGAGATAAGGCAACTCATAAAAGAAGGCCGGGATATCAGCCGTCTGGTGCCGGCAGACATAGTGGACATGGCCGAAAAATACTATGGCGCCACGGCAGCCGTATAAGCTCCGGACACCTGCTGCAAACAACATTCCGACATAACACCCCGCACACACCCCGACACGCCGCACGCACGGCGGAATACACCACATCATGAAAAACGCCGGCAGCAAGGCTGTATCGGGATTGTAACAGAAGTGTAGCATAATTGTAGTATGTTTATCCGACCTTTGCAGAAAATATACAACAAACTATGGCAAACAGTACAAGCAGCAAGAAAAAAGCACAGGAAAGTTATATCGACCGCGACATAAGCTGGATGTATTTCAACCGCCGCATACTGCAGGAGGCAACCCGACAGAACGTCCCGTTGCTGGAACGTCTGAGCTTTCTCGGCATCTACTCAAACAATCTCGACGAATTCTTCAGAGTACGCATGGCAACGCTGAGCCGCATTGCCGAGTGTGAGGACAAGACTCTGAGAAAGGAGAAGGAGCACGCACAGAAGCTGATAAAACGCATAAACAAGCTGAACAACACTTACGCCAAAGAATATGAGGAAGCAATAGCCGACGTTACACAGCGTCTGCGAGACGAACACATATTTCTGCTCAACGAGAACGAACTGGACGAACAGCAGAAGAAGTACGTCAGATTGTTCTTCCGCCAGAAGCTCAGCGGCTTTGTAAGCCCCGTGTGGATAACTGCTGCCAAACAGCTGACCGACGAAACGGACGAAAGCATATACATCGGCGTGAAGATGAACGCCGAAGGCAAGAAATCGAGCGACTACGCCCTGATAGAACTGCCGGTGTCGGTGAGCGGACGATTTGTCCGACTGCCCGACAGGGAGGAGAACAAATATCTGATGTATGTGGACGACGTGATACGCTACTGTCTGCCGTTCATTTTCGGCGGACTTGGATACACGCATTTCGAAGCCTACTCCTTCAAATTCACGAAGGATGCCGAGATGGAGATGGGCAACGATCTGCGCAACGGCATGTTGCAGAAAATCTCGAAGGGAGTGAAGAGCCGCAGAAAGGGCGACGCGCTGAGAGTGATCTATGACCAGAACATGCCACGCGACCTGCAAAAGCGCATCATGAACCTGCTGAACCTCGACAAGCTCGACACTGTACTGGCCGGAGGACGCTATCACAACCATAAGGATCTGATGGCATTTCCCGACTGCGAACGCGACGACCTGAAGTATCCGGCATGGAAACCGATAGTACGCCCCGAGGTCAACAGCAGCCAGGAGAGTCTGCTGCGCCTTGTGCAGAGCGGCGACAGATTCATCCACGTGCCATACCACAGCTTCGACTACTACATCCGTCTGTTGCAGGAAGCCGCCATACACAAAGAAGTGAAAAGCATAAAAACAACACTTTACCGTCTGGCCAAGGATTCAAAGGTGGTAAAGGCTCTCATCGGAGCCGCACGCAATGGCAAGAAGGTGACGGTGGTCATAGAGTTGCTGGCACGTTTTGACGAGGCATCGAACATCAACTGGTCGAAGAAGATGCAGGATGCAGGCATACACGTGATATTCGGAGTGGAAAATCTGAAGGTGCACTCGAAGATAACACATATCGGAATGAAGAACGGCAGTGACATAGCATGCATAAGTACAGGCAACTTCCATGAAGGAAATGCACGCGTCTATACCGACTATATGCTCATGACTGCGGCGAAGAACGTAGTGAGAGATGTCAACTCTGTATTTACATTCATCGAGAAACCTTATATTCCCGTTACATTCAAGGAACTGCTCGTATCGCCAAACGAGATGAAAAAGAAGTTTATCAGACTGATAAACAACGAGATAAAGAACAAACAGCAGGGCAAACCGGCATACATAAAGGTGAAGATAAACCACATAACAGAACCGGAGATGGTGAAGAAACTGTACGAGGCATCGGAGAACGGTGTGAAGATAGACCTGCTGGTTCGCGGCAACTGTTCGCTCGTGACAGGCATTCCGGGGAAAAGCGACAACATACGCATCTGCGGAATAATAGACCGCTATCTGGAACATTCACGCATATACATATTCGCCAACGGTGGGGAGAAGAAATGCTTCATTGGTTCGGCCGACTGGATGCCGCGCAATCTGGACAACCGCATTGAGGTGGTAACGCCTGTATATGACGAAAAAATAAAGGAGGATCTGGAAAGAGTGATAGACTACGGCCTGCGCGACACAATGCAGGGACGCCTTGTCGACGGCACGGGAGAGAACAGACCTTGGACAACAGAGGACGGAGCAATATTCAGATCGCAGGAAGAACTTTATAAATATTACAAGGAACAACAGGCTGCAGATGCATGAGCCTCAGCCTGAAACACAAAACAACGAAAGATATGTGCAACAAAACGACTGATACGGAAAAGAAATGTTACGCGGCAATAGACATTGGATCGAACGCTGTGCGACTGCTTATAAAGAAAGAAGACGATGATGAGAATCTGGTAAGCAAACGCCTCACGAAGGCTCTGCTGCTGCGTGTGCCACTGCGGTTGGGATTTGATGTATTCTCACTTGGTGAGTTATCGGAGAAGAAAGCGAAGAACCTCAGACGACTGATGAAGGCCTTCCGCCAGCTCATGAAGATATATGAGGTGACAGACTACCGCGCCTGCGCCACCTCTGCCATGAGAGACGCACGCAACGGAAAAAGCGTGATAAAGAAGATACTGAAGGATTCTGACATCAACATAGAGATCATAAACGGTCAGGAGGAGGCGCGCATCATATACAACAACCACATAGAATGTCTTGAGGACCGTACGGGTAACTACATCTATGTGGACGTGGGCGGTGGCAGTACAGAGATAAACCTGCTGACAAACGGACAGCTGGTGCAGTCGCTCTCATACAACATCGGTACAGTGAGAATGCTCAGCGGCGCAGTGAAGGACGAGACATGGGAGACCATGAAAAATGACCTGAAACGACTAACTGCCGACTTCGACAACATAAACATAATAGGTTCTGGCGGTAACATCAATAAACTGTACCGCATGTCGGAGAAGAAGGACAAGAAGAAACAGCGTCTGCCGGTAAGCGAACTCAAGGCTCTCTACGAAATGCTGGAGCCTCTCACGCCGGAACAACGCATGAAGGAATATGCTCTTAAAGCCGACCGCGCCGACGTTATCGTGCCGGCTGCAAAGATATTCCTCACCATTGCAGACACAGTAAAGGCCGAATATGTACACGTACCGGTGATAGGTCTGGCCGACGGAATAATAGACAGCCTGTACGCTAAAGACCACTGCGGCGACAAGGAACAGGCCTGACCGTTGCGGAAAGAGGTCTCGACACCTCAATTCCATAAGAAAAACAACGGAACAAAGACATACAATAATACCATATATACACTCATACCGAAACGGTTGGCGGAACAAATAGCATGACAGCTCTGCCAACCGTTTCGGCTTTTTGTTTCCATAGAAAAACGCAAAAAAACAGAACCGTTCAACAAACCGTATTGCATCAGAATACGAAAAAAACGGCATGTCCTCATTCTTTAAGGGCGGAATGGACTTTTCCCGTTTTTTTTACTAACTTTGTAATCGGAACCCCACAACCAGAAAGGTTGTATTTTCCATCATTGTGTATGTATCTCTGCTGACGGCAGAAAGTGAAATCAAAACTCCATACAAAATGAACACAGACTCTAATATGCCCAAACAACAGGTCATAGTATCGCTGACCTCATTTCCGGCAGCGATACCCTATGCAGCAAAAGCCATACAGTCTGTCCTGAACGGCTCCGTGCTCCCGGACAAGATTGTGCTGTATCTCACTTTCTCACAGTTCGGCGAAGACGGTGTTCCCAAGGAACTGACAAGCATGTCTGAGCATAACCCCGTGTTTGAAATAAGAAACTACGACACCGACATAAGGTCGTACAGAAAACTGATTCCGGCACTCAAGGACTTTCCTGACGCAGTGATAGTGACGATAGACGATGACGTGGCATATCACAGACACATGCTTCGCGATCTGCTCAGGCTGCATGCAGAGATGCCGGACGCTATTCTGGCCCACCGCGCCAAACTCATGAAGCCAGGCCGTCCCTACCGCACATGGAGAAAATACAGATGGTATCACTTCCTGACAAAGCGCATACACCGCAGCTACAAAAACATACAGACGGGTGTGGGAGGTGTGCTTTATCCGCCCGAAGCACTGAAAAAGGATATGCTCGATGTAGAGTTGTTCACACGCATAGCGCCTACAACAGACGACATATGGTTCTGGGCAGCAGGTGTGGCCAACGGCAGATGTGTGGTGCCGGTGCCTTTCGGACACAACAAACCCAAGGGAGTGAATAAGCCGCGGGAGCTGTCGCTCAAGACGGTGAACTTCAAGACCGGTACCGACAGAAATGCGGCCGCACTGAAAGCCATAATAGATGAGTATCCGGAAATAGGCCGGAGACTCGAGGAGGACATTCACGCAAACCAATAAGACAGAAATGTATAACGGACAGAAAATAATTGTTTCGCTGACATCTTTCCCTGCGGCAATACCTTATGCGGTGCAGGCCATACGCTCAGTACTGGAAGGTACGGTGCTGCCAGACAGGATTGTGCTGTATCTGGACACGCAGAAGTTTCCGGAAGAGAAACTCCCGCAGGAACTCGAAGAGCTGAAACGCGAATGTGACATATTTGAAGTGAGATTCGATCCGGCTGAAATCAGATCGTACAAGAAGCTAATACCGGCACTGAGGGACTTCCCTAACGACGTGATAGTGACCATCGACGACGACATATACTACCACGCCAACATGCTGCGCGACCTGCTCAAACTGCACAAACGACTGCCGAATGCCATCATAGCCCACCGCGTCAGAAAGGTGCAGTTGGGCGTTCCATACAAGAAGTGGAGAAAATATAAGTGGTATGACTTCATTCTCAGACGTCATCACTTCGACCATCATGCAATGCAGACCGGTGTGGGCGGCGTGCTGTATCCGCCCCACTCGCTCGACGAGACAATGCTCGACGCCGAACGGTTCATAGCCCTTGCTCCGACCAACGACGACGTATGGTTCTGGGCGGCGGCCGTATCGCGTGGCACTTATGTCGTGCCGTTGCCCAACGGACGCAGTCATACGCACGAGATAGGCAAGCCAAGGGAGTTCGCACTGAAGACCGTTAATCTGAAACCGGGCGACGACCGCAACCGTGAAGCGCTCGAAAATATTCTCAAACATTATCCTGACGTAAGACGCAGAATAGAGCACACAAAGTGATAAAACAACAATGCATGCCGGCAATGAAGACAACGCCGGACTTGCTGTCAAAGCTATGAGAAATGGAATATAAACTTTTGGCAATCAGCACTGAGAAACAGGTAAACATCGGCGACTATATACAAGCCTTGGCTGCGGCGCAGTTTCTTCCCGCGAAAGATGGCTTCATACAAAGAGAGAAGCTGAAAGACTACGACGGTGCAAGATGCAGGATGATAATGAACGGATGGTATATGCACCATCCGGAGCAATGGCCGCCGTCGGAGAAGATAGACCCGCTGTTTGTCGCATTCCACATAAACGTATCGGCAAAGGACGCCATGCTATCGGAAGAGAGCATCAGTTATCTGAAAAAACACGAGCCGATAGGATGCAGAGATTTTTATACGAGAGACATGCTGAGGGAAAAAGGCGTGGACGCCTACTTCTCCGCATGCCTGACGCTGACGCTTGGAATGACCTACAAGGCGAAGGAAAGAGAGGACAAATGCTATTTCGTAGATCCCTTCATCCCCAAAAAGAAGAAAGTATATGATGAGATATACAACACTCTGTGGATGCTGTCGCACCGGAGTACATGGAATACCATCGGAAGAATAGCAGAAAAGATGCCCAGCAAGAAGGGTTTCAAGAAACGCATACACGCATGCCGTTTCTACCGTGCGTACATAAAACTGTTCACGGAAGAAACACTGCTGGAGGCCGAATACATATCACAGAGAAACAAATGCTATCTGTCGAAATTCAACACAGACAGCGAACGTCTGGCTGAAGCAGAGCGGCTTGTCAGAAAATACGCCAGGGCCAGGCTGATAGTGACGTCAAGAATACATTGCGCCCTGCCTTCCCTGGGACTGGAAACGCCGATAATTCTTACAGACAGCGCAGGTATGTCGGAAAAGAAAAAATGCAGGATAGGAGGACTGCGCGAACTGTTCAACATAATAAGTTTCAGCAGTAACGGCTTTGAAACGAACTTCCGGTTTGACCAGAACAAGAAGATATCAATATCCAACGTGCCTGCAAACAAAGACTCATGGAGAAACTACGCCGACACGTTGATAAAAACCTGCAAGAGTTTCATAGCCAAGGAAAATTCATAATACGACGGAACAGGAACTGATTCCGATATTCAAAATCATTCGAAAACATGGACATGGACATAAATATGGTGTATCTCTGGGTTGACGGGAACGACCCTGCGTGGCAGGCAAAACGCAATGCTCTGATAGGCATGCCGGACGAAAACAGCCCCGTGAACTGCAAAGGACGATACGCAAACAACGATGAGCTGAAATACAGTCTGCGGTCGGTGGAGCAGTATGCGCCGTGGATAAAGAAGATATTCATTGTGACCGACAACCAGACACCCGAATGGCTGGACACGAACAATCCTAAAGTGAAAATCATAGACCACCGTGAAATAATGCCACCGGAGAGTCTGCCTTGCTTCAACTCCAGCCTGATAGAGCATTTCCTGTACCGCATACCGGGACTGGAGGAACATTTTCTGATAGCCAACGACGACACGTTCATTAATAAAAACGTATCGCCGGAGGATTTCTTCACACCGGACGGCCGGCCGATTATACGTCTCACACGCAAGCCTTTAAGAAAACTGAGATGGTTCTGGCGTGAGAAGATACGCAAGAAACCGCTGAAAAACTACAGCAGTATGATTGCCCGCTCATCTGAGATGGTGGAAAAAAAGTTCGGACATTATTACTCAGGAATGCCCCACCACAACATAGACGCTTACCTGAAAAGCGATTACAGGCGGATAGTGGAGGATGTATTCTGTGACGAATTCAAGACAAATAACCTCAATAAAATAAGAAGTGACAACGATGTGCACCGCAGTGTGATTTCCTATGCCATACTTGCCATGAAACACGGAATACTCCGCTATGTGACACAAGAGGAGTCGATGCATGTGATGATACACAAGGAAAGACATTATGCAAGACTTGACAGAAAACGTCCGATGCTTTTCTGCATGAACGACTCGGAATATGCCACAGACGAAGACCGGATGAGGGAGAAAGCATATCTGGAGAAACGCTTTCCGAAGAAAGCGTCGTTTGAGAAATAAGGGCACGATAGACATTCAGCGGGATTGGATTGGCTGCAACAGAAGGCCGCGGATCCAATCCCTTATCTGTACCGTAGAGTTCTGCTGAAAGAGAATCAATCGGGGCACTTACAGATTTTAAGTATCCGGCGGTTTTTCGGTCTGAGTTTTCTGTTCTACCCCGAAAAATAAGCGAGAATTTGCGGGCAGACTCTCCTTCAGGCGCAAATTCGCGAATTCTGAGAGGATTATACAAGACATTGAACATCAATAACTTACAATCAACAACCGTTTTTCCGACCTGCAATAAGCACCGTTTCGGCATGCGATATTGCCCATATCAGGGGCTCAAATGCTTAATATCATGCCGTGATATGAACTTAACCGGACCATAAAACAGGCATTATCGGAACGCGAATTGAATTATTCCGACCTACGTCATAGGGTATATGAAAAGACCATTCTATATGAAATGCCCTTTATTGTATGTGATTTAACATCTGTTTACATCTCTTTTGCGATTTTATTTTGTCAAAAAAAAGTCAAGAAAAACTGTAAGTACGTCGTCTGAGTTTTCTTTAAAAAAGCCGGAATGAGCCGCAAGAGAAAACACGGAAAGTTTGCACCGACCCGGCGGCGATGAATCATCGGTAGTGAAAACATGCGTTTAACATGAGAAAAAGCGCTCTCACGCTTTATACCGTCATGCATTGCCGGCAGATCATGCATCAGTGCCCGGCAGTTCAAGAATAACAGTAAAAGCCCACAACGACTCCTCTTGGACGGAATAAGAACCATAAAAAATGTGTCCGATATATGATTGCACTATTTAAGCAAATCGCATATCGGACACATTGTTTATCTTATATTGTCTCACACAATATTCAGTCTGTCACTCTTTGATGTCGTTCAGATCGTAGCGGTCGAAGTATCCCATATCCCTCAGAGTGTTGATGCGGGCACGTCCACGAGCACGCTTGGCGAGAAATTCCTCGTATGATTTCACCGCGTAATGATTTATACGGATAACGTCCTGCTGTGGAACTCGGTCGCGAAAACCTTTCTTCAACGGCACACCGTGCGAATCGGCAGCCCGGCCGGATATACGTGCCGCCTCATGACATCCGGTCATCGTGCATACACGTCGCGGATCGGCAATGCTCTTTACATGCGTATTCAGTCTGTGTTCAGGCAGCGAATGACATCTGAATCGCTCCATCACACCGCCCGGTTCGCGCTTTTTCGCACCACCGCTTCCATAGACCAGCCAGTTTATCTCCACAACGGAGAACTTCTCCATACGGTGAAGGAAATCGGGAATACTACGGTCTTTTATCGGAACAATGAATTCGTCGAGATCTATCACGGCTATCCAGCGTGCCTCGGTTCTGTGGGTCTCGAAGCAATGATCGTATGCAGGAAGCTGCTGTTTGCTGCCGGGCCAATAATGATATTCCACCAGTCCGGACTCAACATACGGTTTCAGGGCGTCTTTCGTGCAGTCGGTGCTCTCATTATCATATATGTAGAACTTCTCCACTCCCATCTTGTGATGCCATTCAATCCACTCCTTGAAATAAGGACCTTCGTTCTTTGCTATGGCACATACCGTCAGATAATACTTCGGCGGCGTATGATCGCGGCTCATACGGTACTTCAGTCTTATCGCCTTCCAAAATCCGTAACGGAGTATGCCACGCCATTTGTTGCGCGTCATCTTATGAGGTATCACTCCGGCAATTATTTCCGCAAATACTTTATCCATACCTTTCTGCAACTAACTTGTTATTCAGGAACGCCCTATAGCTCGAAACTCGACTTCTCTGGAAGAATGCTCTCAAACGCGTTGCGTATATTCTCCATCACCTGTTCGTAATTGCGGATGTGCACATTATCGTTCAGACATATCAGAGAATACGACTGATTGTATATCGCACGCACCGCCTGCTTGGGTCTGATCATAAGCGGGAACATCTTTGTGTCGCTGTATGTGTTGTACGGTTCGAAGTTTCCGCGGCATATCTGCCATGTACGGAACAGCTCCGGAGTAAGGTCGTTCAGGGCACGGAATCTGTTGACGGATGTCTCGGTGAGTTCCTTTCCAGCCACGGCCCACACCTCTTCGAATGTGCTTTTCAGATAAGGCTGGGCGTTGTGTGGCGTGCGCAGGGTAATAAACTTGCCGTAAGGTTTCAGTATATAATTCCAACGCGCCCTCGAACCATAACTCTCATGGAACCACTTGTCATGGTCGCGCGCCATCACTTCTTTCTTGTCGAAGTGGCGGTTTATTATCTTCAGGTTGTTCTTTATCCTCCTGTACCACTGCGACCAAGACGGATTGTAGAGGAATGTGGCAATATCACAAGGCAGTCCGTTCCTGAAAAAACGCTCTGTCGTAATATTGTTGATGATATAGAAATCATCGTTGAAGTATACGAAATGTTCGGCCAGATCAGGTATCTTATGCAGATAACGCTCTATCACCACCGAATTGTATGTGGGCAGGAATTCCTCCGGGATATAATCCTTATGGTTCACCAGGTTTATCTTCGGATTGTTCTCGTCAAGCCACTCAGGCTTTTGGCCACTGGTAACGAAATGTATCTTGCGCACCCACGGTGCAAACTTCTCCACTCCGCGGAACCAGTACTTCAGGAAACCATAATCACGGAAGCGTGCCTCCGACACTCCGTTCTTGGTATTTTCCTTCTTACCGGAATACTTTGCAAAATCCGCTTGCCACTGCGGGTCGTCCATATCAACCCATGTAATCACAAAATCTATATCCATGATACAATAGAATTCCTAATTATATTTTACTCTTTGTTATTTTCATTCCTCCTGCTTTCTCGCATGTTTGAACCGCCGGTGCGTCCACAAATACAGTTCCGGCTGTCTCCGTATGGCCTCTTCGAGCATACGGAAATATATGGCTGTCAGTTCAAAGTCAGGCAATGACTTGGGGTCTTCGTGCATCCGCACATACTCAGCTTCATAAAAACCTCTTCTCACTCGCCTTACATTGAGAAACCATGCCTCAAATCCGTAATGCTTGGCTATCTTTTCCGTTCCTACCAGAACAGGCACTTCATGATTAAGGAAATGCAGGAAATAACGTGAGTCACGTTTCCGAGGTGACTGGTCGGCAATGAATCCGACAACACAGGTGCTGCCAGCCTTGGCCTGTTCGTTTATATAACGCGCGGTCTTGCGCATCTCCACGCACATAGCACCCATCCGTTCGCGGTTGCGCATCATAAGACGGTCCATGCTCTCATTACGCAGTTTGTGATATATTTCAGCCGAAGTAGTGCCTTTCTCAAAATACAAAGGCATAGAAGAACACCACTCCCAGTTACCGAAATGTCCCATATAAAGAGCCACAGACTTTCCTTCGCGCTGTACGGCGTTGAACGTTTCCATATTGGTGAACTTCATCCGCCGTCCCATCTCTTCACGCGAAATGGTTGTCATCTTGCACGTTTCGAGCAGATTATCCGCAAAGAAACGGTAGAACTTCTTCTCGATATCAATTATCTCACACGAGCTTTTCTCCGGGAAAGACTCCGTGAGATTCTTACGGACAATCGCCCGCCTGTACCGGAATATGTAATATATCAGAACATACAACACGTCTGATATGACATACATCACCCGGAAAGGGATATACGACAATAACTTCAAGAAAAAATACAGCAGATGATATGTCATATTTTCCTAAACGTTTTTTTAATACACACTCAATTATTCCACCTACCGTCTGTCACAACGGAATGAAATGCCATGTACAGGCAAACAGACCATTTGGTGCACTATCATAAAATAGTCACCACGTCACACAATGCCTGTCCTGCCTCATATAACGCCGGATGCGACACACGCCAGTCTCCAAACTGCCACGCACTGATATGCCATCCGCAAACACACGATACGTGCTTCCGAATTTCCGACAAACTGAGGTTATATTAAGAATATGTTGCAAAAATAATCTAAAATTCCCATTTTCCGCTTATTTCACACATTAAATGTAATATAAATATGATTTAACATTTAATCTTTCTGACATTACAGTGATATTTCCGGTCCTGCACATACATTACGAACATCATGCGTCCATTTGCCCGTTATAATAAGAAATATCATAAAAACAGTTTCTTCTATGCCATACTTCAAGAACATCTACATTAAAAGGATTTATCCAAATAGCGTCAGAAAGAACGATTAAAACAAACCGGCACACAACCATATACACAAAATAAAAGACGGCCGAACATTGGAAACCAATACTCAGTCGTCTTTCTGTACCCAGACCCGGGGTCGAACCGGGACGGATTGCTCCACTGGTGTTTGAGACCAGCGCGTCTACCGATTCCGCCATCTGGGCATAAATGCGAGTGCAAATTTACTATATAATTTTGGAAAAACAAAAGTTTCGCCTGATTTTTTTTGAATTATCAGAAATGTAAAGGTTTTTGTCCGGGCTATACAACGCATTTAAGGCAAATGCGTGACAATATCTTATAATTCGTGGTTATTCTTAAAATAAATATAAAAGTCTTGGCAATATCAGTGGAACTTCGTACTTTAGCTGAAGTAATTGATTTTAAAATAAAAACGTCATGAGAACTAATCCTAAAAACAACTATTGCGTTATTCTGGCAGGAGGAAAAGGCCGCAGGCTATGGCCTTGGAGCCGTGAACAGTTCCCGAAGCAGTTTGTGGACTTCTTCGGATGCGGACGCACACAGCTACAGCAGACCTTCGACCGTTTTTCAAAGATTGTTCCGCATGAGAATATATATGTAAACACTAACATCAACTATGCCGACATCGTGAAGGAACAGCTTCCGGAGCTGCCCGAACAGAACATCATGGCCGAGCCGATACACCGCAACACGGCTCCCAGCGCGGCATGGACCACTCACAGAATACTGCACATCAATCCGGATGCAAGCATCGTCATCACGCCGTCCGACCAGATTGTGCAGAACGAGGAAATGTTCGCCAAGAACATAAACGAAGGACTTGACTTTGTGAGCACACACGACTGCATACTCACAATGGGCGTGAAACCGACACGTCCCGAACCCGGCTACGGCTACATACAGACCGGTGAGCCAGTGGGCAACAACGTATACATGGTGCAGTCGTTCACAGAAAAGCCGGAACGCGAGTTCGCCAGAATGTTCATGGAGAGCGGAGAGTTCTACTGGAACACAGGTCTCTTCTTCACCAACGCGCGCTACGGATTCAACCGTTTCTGCGAGATACTGCCTCCCGTACTGAGAAGCTTCGACGAGGAGAACCCCGACTTCACCATTGAGGACGAGAAAAACTTCATACGCGAGAACTTTCCGTCATACCCCAACCTGTCACTCGACTACGGATTTCTGGAGCAGACCGACAACGTGGCCGTGATGAAATGTGAGTTCGGATGGGCCGATCTCGGCACGTGGCACAGCATATATGAAGCCATACACAAGGGCGAAGGCGACAACGTGGTGGTTGACAGCGACGTGATGATAGACGACGCCCACAACAACGTGATAAAGCTGCCGAAGGACCGTCTGGCCATCATCAACGGACTTGAGGGCTTCATCGTGGCTGAGAAAGACAATGTACTGCTCATCTGCAAGAAGGAAGACTCGTCGGCCCTTGTACGCAAATTTGTCAACGAGGTGCAGATGAAGAAAGGCGACGAATACGTATAACAGGTTCTGCCTGCACACGACAATATACAGAAAAGGCCTTATGCCGCTCACCCGAAGTGCGACATAAGGCCTTTTCCTCTTTCCTGCGGCTTGTGTCAGCCGGCTATTTTCTCGTACTCGGCGAATATTTTTGCTGCGATTTCAGCAAACTCCTCGTCGCTGAGCTTCAGCTTCGGAGCAGAGAAGTTCATATCCTTCTCCGACTGCATCGGCACGAGATGTATGTGTGCGTGAGGCACCTCAAGTCCCAGAACGGCCTCCCCCACCTTAACACACGGGAACGCTGCCTTTATGGCCTGGGCCACTTTCTTGGCAAACACCTGGAAACGTGCTATCTCGTCGTCCTCCATATCGAAGATGTAGTCCACCTCGCGGCGGGGTATCACCAGCGTGTGGCCCTTCACCATGGGGTTGATGTCGAGAAAAGCATAGAACTCATCGTTGGCGGCACACTTGTAACTTGGAATCTCTCCGGCCGCAATCTTTGCAAATATTCCCATAACCTTACGCTTTTAGATTGATTTTTACGTTCTTCTTACTCTATGGTGATCTTGTCGATGCGCAGCTTTATCGTTCCGCGCGGAATGGTTATCTCGGCAATGTCGCCCACCTTCTTGTTGAGCAATCCCTGCGCGATAGGAGTCTTGATCGATATTTTACCGGCTTTCAGGTCGGCCTCGTTCTCGCTCACGATGGTATAAGTCATCTTGGCCTTTGTGGTCATGTTGGTCATCTCCACCTTCGAGAGAATCTGCACCATGTCCGCACTGAGGCGTGAGGTATCGATGATTTTAGCTTCAGCGATTGTCTGTTTCAGTTTGTTTATCTTGTCTTCCAGATGAGCCTGAGCTTCCTTGGCTGCATCGTATTCGGAATTTTCACTCAGGTCACCCTTGTCGCGGGCCTCTGCAATAGCGGCCGATGCCTTTGGGCGCTCCACAGCTTCGAGCTGTTTCAGGTCTGCCACGAGCTTCTCGTAGCCTTCTTGTGACATATAAGCCATAATCTTGAAATTTTATTAGTTAGTTTTTCTTAGTGGACAAAAAAATACAGAATTCCGACACGCGAGTCTTGCAGTCGGAATTCCTTATCCTTGTCCTTTATAATAATATTCTGTTGCAAAGATATGAATTTATTTTCTGTAACACAAATATTTATACAATTAATAACAATCGCAGCGCATTTGTTAAAATACTATGGTGTATTTCATAAAATCCGCCCCGTACAACCCCACGCACCGTTCATGCCGACCGCACGGCGTGTCACATGATTCACGGCAAGGCGACATCCGCACTACACAAACATACAGAAACATATCCGGCGTATGCATATATATCCGGGCACGACTTCGCAAGAACAGATTGTTCAGAACAGATACTCACGTTGTCACAACCAATAAATGCTCACCGCAAGAAGGGAGCATGTCGTCCGCATGTCTCACAGCACGTCATACCGGTGTTTTTCAAGAAAACTCCAACGATGGACTTACAGTTTTTCTTGACTTTTTTTTGACAAAATAAAATCGCAAAAGA
>USDT01000038.1 GCA_900553465.1 uncultured Prevotella sp. | reverse complement strand
TTCACACCTCTTTTGCGAAAATATTTTGTCAAAAAAAAGTCAAGAAAAACTGTAAGTCCGACGTCTGAGTTTTCTTTAAACACGCTGATATGAGGCTTGATGAAAGACACGGGAAGCACACGCATGTCTTTGAAGGATGATTTATCGGTTGCGGCAATGTTATTTTATCACTACGTGAGGAAATGGCTTCGCTAAGTCATGCCATAGCGCGTTGTCAGGAGTTTTGCGCCATTCCATGGTGCTTCATGAACAAGACCCGCCCACACTGACCTCTGCAGGCCAGAGGCATAAAAGGTCTTATATAAAAACAACCGCCGGCACATCAACTTTGTACCGGCGGTTTTCAACGTTAGTATGTTATGAAAAATTTGAGAGAACTTGAAACTTCACAGTTTCATCTTTTTTGTTTTACTAAACATGATTATATAGAAAGCATAGAAAAAATCTACTTTAAGAGCGTCGGCGCATCATATTTCATGCTGCTCATACCCGACTGCTTGAGTGTGTCAGTGCGTGCCGAATCGTTCAGCGCTACCGAAATGCCCTGCACCGGACGTTCGAAACTCGTCACGTTGGTGTAATCGTCCTCATGGAAAGATGACTGTGCGGCATTGCTCAGCGTAAGGATTATGGCCACTACTGCAGCCGCCTTGAACAGCGGGGCAAATCTCTGTCCCATTGTGAGCACGCGCGCCTTGACCGGCTCCGGACGCGATATGATGGACATAATCTGCTCGTCGAAGTCGTCACCGAGCACATCGGTGGCAGGCTCAGTCTGCTCGTATATGAACAGGCAACGGTATTGCTTCAGCTCATCGGGCACATTAGCCTGGCTGAAAAAGGCGCGGAGTATCTGCTCTTCCTCAAGCGATGTCTCACCCGCCCAATAACGTTCCAGAAGCTGATTAATATATTTATAGTCCATAATTGTCGTATTCCTGTATTTTCTGTTTCACCGTCTGACGGGCCCGGAATATGTTTACCTTCACCTGTTCCTCGGTTATTCCCATCACAGCGGCTATTTCCTTGTATGACTTTCCCTCGAAATCGCGAAGCTGCATACAGCTTTTCTGCTTCTCCGGCAGACTGTCGAGCAACTGCCTTACTATCGAGATGCGGTCCTTGAGAGTTGTTTTCTCCAGCGGGTCTGAAGCATTGTCGGCTTTCTCGGCATATCCGCTGTCGAGCGGATTGTTCTTTCCTTTCAGCAGCCTGACCCTGTCCAGTGCCATGTTTCGGCATATTGTAAGGCTGAATCCTTCTATCGACTCAATCTCACCGAGGCTCTCCCGCCGGTTCCAGATTTTAATCAGTGTATCCTGAACGATATCTTTCGCCTCTTCAGGGTCCATCGTTATGCGCAATGCAAGCCGATAAAGAATATCTTTGAGCGGCAGGACATCGTTGCGGAAACTGATATTTCTCATCTGATATCTGTTTAAATGACGTTTGTTGAAATAAAAAGTTACAGGTTTACGAGATATTTTACACCTTTTAACATTGTTCCATCCGCAGCGCAACAAGGCTTACCATACTTACAGTTCTGTATGTCAGCACGTTGCGAAGGACAGACCGTAGGACTGTTATTTGCTGATTATTGTGCCCGAATCCTTGCCGATGGCTGTGGCAAGAGTTATGACAACCTGTTTCACTCCGGCATCGACAGCGTTGAGTGCATTCTCTATCTTCGGCATCATACCGCCGGAGATTGTTCCGTCGGCTACATATTTCTCATAGTCAGTACGTGTGATGCGTTCTATCACACTATCGTCATCGTCAGGATTGCTAAGCACTCCCTTCTTCTCAAAACAGAATACCAGAGTGACGTCGTAGTGTCCGACAAGAGCCGTTGCCACAGACGAAGCTATTGTGTCGGCATTGGTGTTGAGCATGCTGCCGTGGCCGTCGTGGGTCAGCGGAGCCACAACAGGCGTAATGCCGGTATCGATAAGCATCTTCAGACGGTCGGCATCCACACGCCGCACGTCGCCCACAAAGCCGAAATCGACACCGTCCACCACCGGCCGGCGTTCCGATCTTATCACGTCCATATCGGCTCCCGCAAGTCCGGCGGCATTGATACCGCGTGCCTGAAGACGGGCCACTATGTTCTTGTTGATTAGTCCGCCGTAAACCATGGTGACCACTTCGAGCATGTCTTTGCCGGTTATGCGCCGGCCGTTCACCATGCGGCTCTCCACGCCGAGAGCCTCGGCCACCTTCGTGGCGCGTCTTCCGCCACCGTGGACAAGCACCTTCGGTCCTTCAAGCGCCGCAAAATCGTCGAGCAACGCCTCGAGCCGTGCCTCGTCCTCGACAACGGCTCCACCCACCTTTACTATTGTAATATTATTCATAACATCCTGTTTTATTGTGAGAAAAGCACCCGGCAGACATACAGGCCGGTGTGCGGAATACGATGAGCAGGCCGGTGTGAACCGTCCTGCCCGTGAAGTTTCGCTATTGTTTTATTCAAGATAAGTGTATCCGTACAGACCGGAGCGATAGTTGGAGAGGAATTCCTTGCCTTCCTCGAGCGAGATACGTCCCTGCTTGACGCTCTTTGTCACCCAGGTCTCAAGCTGCCGCACCAGTTTCTTCGGGTTGTACTGAACGTAGTCGAGCACCTCTTCCACGGTCTCACCGTCGAATATCTGGTCGATGTGATAGCCGTTGTCCTTCACACTGATGTGCACGGCGTTGGTGTCGCCGAACAGGTTATGCATGTCGCCGAGTATCTCCTGATAGGCTCCGATGAGGAACACTCCGAGATAATAGTCCTCGTTCTTCTTCTGTGTATGCACAGGAAGCACACTTGAAATGTTGCGGTTGGTCACGAAGTTGGCTATCTTTCCGTCTGAGTCGCACGTTATGTCCTGCAGCGTCGCGTTGCGTGTAGGACGCTCGTCAAGCCTCTGTATAGGCATGATCGGGAACAGCTGGTCGATGGCCCATGAGTCAGGCAGCGACTGGAAGAGCGAGAAATTGCAGAAATACTTGTCTGCAAGAATCTTGTCCAGACGCTTGAGCTCCTCCGGCATGTGCTTGAGCGACTTCGACAGATTGTTCACTTCGCGGCACACACTCCAGTACATGCTCTCTATCTCTGCGCGTGTTCTCAGGTCCACGATGCCGTGTGAGAACAGGTCGAGTGCCTCTTCGCGTATCTGCTCTGCGTCGTGCCAGTCCTCAAGCATTGAACGAGGATTGAGGTTGTCCCATATTTCGTAAAGGTCTTTCACCAGCTGGTGGTCCTTATCGCTTGGTTCGAAGTCTTCCGACATCTCCGGAAGCGAAGCTGTCTCGAGCACGTCTATTACGAGCACCGAGTGGTGCGCAGTGAGCGAGCGACCGCTCTCTGTTATGATATTCGGATGGTTTATGCCGTTCTTGTTGGCTGCTTCTACGAAAGTATAGATGCAGTCGTTGACATATTCCTGGATGGAATAGTTGACGGAACTTTCGCTGCTGGGCGAACGTGTGCCGTCGTAGTCGACGCCGAGTCCGCCTCCACAGTCTACGAAATCGACATTATAGCCCATCTTGTGCAACTGTACATAGAACTGTGCGGCCTCGCGCAGCGCCGTCTGTATGTGGCGTATCTTGGTTATCTGACTGCCGATGTGGAAGTGGATGAGACGGAGCGAGTCGTGCAGATTCTTCTCGTCGAGTATCTTCAGCGCCGTGAGCAACTCGCTGGACGTCAGTCCGAACTTGCTGGCGTCACCGCCGCTGTCCTCCCACTTGCCCGAACCGCTCGATGCAAGTTTTATTCTTATACCGAGGTTCGGCTTCACGTTGAACTTACGCGCAGCCTTGGCAATGATGTCGAGTTCGTTTAGTTTCTCGACGACAATGAATATACGTTTGCCCATTTTCTGCGCAAGCAGCGCCAGTTCTATATAGTTCTGGTCCTTGTATCCGTTACAGATGATGAGCGAATCGCTCTGACACTGCAGCGCGATGACTGCATGCAGCTCAGGTTTTGAGCCGGCCTCGAGTCCCAGATTGAATTTGCGTCCGTGCGAGATTATCTCTTCCACCACGGGCTGCATCTGGTTCACCTTGATAGGATAGATGATGAAGTTCTCGGCCTTGTAATCATATTCCTTTGCGGCAATATTGAAGCAGTTAGCCGTTTTCTCGATTCTGTTGTCCAGGATATCGGGAAAACGCAGCAACACCGGCGTCGTCACGTCGCGCAATGCGAGCTCGTCCATCACATCACGCAGATCGATCTGCGTGTCGTCCTTGCATGGTGTGACGTAAACATCACCCTTTTCGTTGATGCCAAAATAAGAAGTACCCCATCCGTTGATGTTGTACAGCTCCTTCGCGTCTTCAATTGTCCATTTCTTCATTGCTGTCGTTTTTTTCGTAAGTCGGCTTTAGGATTATATCATTAATATTATATTGTATGTTGTTATTTTATACGTCAGGCTGTGCAGACGCTCCGGCGTCAGATGCCGAGTATCTCGCGCAGCTGTCCGACGGTGGTTTTTATTTTCTCATTGTTGTCGAGAAGGCTCACATCGAACGTGTGCATGGCCTTGGCATAGAAGGGTTCGCGCAGTTCAAGTTGCTCTTTTACAAACGTCTTAACCTCGTCGGGAGTCTTACCCAGAAGCAGCGGACGGACACTGCGGCCCATCTTCAGATGTTCGAAAAGGACCTCCGGCGACGCCTTAAGATACACGGTCTCGGCACGACTGTTCATGTAATCTATGTTGTCAAAGAAGCAGGGCGTGCCGCCTCCACAGCTTACCACCACGTTCTCGAACTCGGCAACCTCGTGCAACATGTTGCGTTCTATGCGACGGAAACCGTCTTCGCCCGACTCGTCGAATATCTGTTTGACGGTACGGTGCATGCGGCTCTCAATGTACCAGTCAAGGTCGTAGAACCGCCTTCCGGTGTCCTGTGCGAACGCCTTGCCTACGGTGGTCTTGCCGGCGCCCATGTATCCGAGGAATATTACAGGTCTGTTCATTTTCTGCGTTGTGATGCAGGTTTCTTCTTTTCCGGCGTTGCGTTCACTATCTCCATGCATTTCTCATACGTCAGTTCGGCCGCCTTGGAGTGCAGATCCTTCGGTATGCGGTAGTTGCTGCCGTTGTAGGCTATGTAAGGACCGTATTTTCCGTTGCGCAGCTCGAGTTTGTCGTCTTCGTCAAACGACTTGATATGGCGTTGCTCTTCCTGCTGACGTTTTTCCTCTATCAGGCGCACGGCCGTTTCAAGTGTTGTCGTGAGCGGATTTTCATCCTTCGGCAGCGACACGTATTTCTTGTTGTGCATGACGTACGGACCGAATCTTCCGGTTCCGATAACCACGGGCGAACCTTCGAACTCGCCCACCTCGCGCGGCAGCTTGAACAGTTCGAGAGCCTCTTCCAGCGTTATGGTCTCCATGCTCTTGTCGGCCGGGAGCTGCGCAAAGAGCGGTTTTTCGGAGTCAGTGGCCTGTCCTATCTGTATTACAGGACCGTAACGGCCTATCTTAACGAACACCGGATGTCCGGTCTTCGGGTCTGTTCCTATCTGACGTTCGCCGGCCTTGTGTTCGCTACGGGCGTTCATCACCTTGTCAACCGTTGGCTCGAACTCCTTGTCGAAGTGGTGCATAACATCGGTCCACATCACTTTGCCTTCGGCTATGCGGTCGAACTCCTGTTCCACGGTGGCCGTAAAGTTATAGTCCATTATGACAGGGAAGTTGTCCATAAGGAAGTCATTCACCACCGTGCCTATGTCGGTGGGCAGAAGCTTGCCCTTGTCGTTGCCGGCCATCTCTATCTTGCGCATAGAGTTTACGACCAATCCGCGCAGCGTGTCGATTGTGTAGCTGCGTTCCTCGCCCTTCTTGTCGCCCTTCACAACATAGTTGCGCTGCTGTATGGTGCTGATTGTCGGAGCATAGGTAGACGGACGTCCGATACCCAGTTCCTCCAGTTTGTGCACGAGGCTTGCCTCAGTATAGCGTGCAGGACCCTGCGAGTAGCGTTCTGTTGAAGTTATCTCGCGGCGTGTGAGAGTTCCACCTTCGGTCAGTTCGGGCAGAGTGTGCTGGAAATCGTCCTGGCGGACGTCATCGTCGTCGGTGGATTCGCGGTAAACCTTGAGGAATCCGTCGAACTTCACAACCTCACCGTTGGCCACAAACTTCTCTTCCGCACCACTCACGCCTATCGTCGCCGTGGTTTTCTCTATCAGAGCATCGGCCATCTGACATGCCGCAGTGCGCTTCCATATCAGTTCGTACAGACGGCGTTCCTGCATGGTTCCGTCCACAGAGGCGTTGCTCATGTATGTGGGGCGGATGGCCTCGTGAGCTTCCTGTGCGCCTTTGGAATGTACGTGATACTGGCGCGGATTGCTGTATTCGGCACCATATAAGCGTGTTATCTCCTCCTTGCTCGCATTGATGCAGAGTGCGGAGAGGTTCACACTATCGGTACGCATGTATGTGATGTATCCGTTTTCGTAAAGCCGCTGTGCCACCATCATAGTCTGCGACACAGAGAATCCCAACTTGCGGGCGGCCTCCTGCTGTAGCGTCGAAGTTGTGAACGGCGCTGCGGGAGCACGTTTGAGCGGTTTTTTAGTAACAGACTCCACCTTGAACTCCGCCTGTTTGCACTTCTCAAGGAATGCCAGTGCCTCCTCGTGGGTGGCGAAACGCTTGTCCAATTCGGCCTTCACCTCTGAAGCCGAACCGTCGGGATTGGTTGTGGCAAATATTGCGTTGATGCGGTAGTATGGCTCGCTCTTGAACTTGTGTATCTCGCGCTCGCGTTCCACTATCAGTCTGACAGCCACGCTCTGTACACGTCCGGCCGAAAGCGCCGGCT
This sequence comes from uncultured Prevotella sp., assembly GCA_900553465.1. Taxonomy (GTDB): domain Bacteria; phylum Bacteroidota; class Bacteroidia; order Bacteroidales; family Bacteroidaceae; genus Prevotella. Next base: position 17,661 of record USDT01000038.1, on the reverse strand, counting down.
TCACTTTGCGCCAGAGCACCGGAGAAAGCTTGAATCCCACCAGTCTGTCGAGCACTCGGCGTGCCTGCTGGGCATTCACCAGATTCATGTCTATGCGCCGCGGCGATTTAATAGCCGCGAGTATCGCAGGCTTGGTTATCTCGTGGAACACGATACGGTTGGTCTCGTCCTTATCCAGCCCGAGCACCTCACACAGGTGCCACGATATGGCTTCTCCCTCACGGTCTTCATCGGAAGCCAGCCACACCTTGCCGGCAGCCTCCGCATTTTCCTTCAGTTTCTTGACTATCTCCTGCTTGTCTTTCGGTATGACATAATCAGGTGTCAGCGTCTTGTCGTCAATGCTCAGTTCCTTCTTCTTCAGGTCGCGGATATGTCCGTAAGATGACATCACCTTATAATCCGAACCCAGAAACTTCTCTATCGTCTTAGCCTTTGCAGGGCTCTCCACGATGACTAAATTCTCTTGCATATTTTGCCTTTACACTTTATATAAGGTGCAAAATTAGACAGAACTTTCACTTATACCTTTTTATATGCCGAAAAAAATCGCGCATTTTTACAGATTTTAATTTTATTACATTTATTTTTCAATATTTTACCAATTCGAAAGCATCAACGCCACTTATTCACACACCACACGTCATCTGTCGCCACACTCACGCAGCCGTCACCATTCCATCACCGGAATACCGCAGTCCGCATATTTGCATATTTATGAAGCGCCACAAAGAGAAATGGATATACATGCAACGTCAATCTCGCGAGAATGGCCTCAGATTGCAGCAGAACACACCCGAACGCAAATTCGCGACTTACAGAGCATAACAGCAAACTATTATAAACCAACAGATTACGCAAAGCCACCCATTTACACGTCATATTCTGCTCTGCAGAAAAGCCCGTTTCACATTCCCGAACGGCCCATTCCATCATGCAATACAGTCCATTTCATGACTCAACAAAGGCGTTTTCACAATACGAAAGAGCCATTCCTGTTACACGACAACGTACGAAACACCACGAAAGGTACATTCCGGCCCGTTCCAGGTCACCATAATCCAGCCCACAATACCTCTACACATCCCTTCCGCCATTCCCATTCACAATTTCTATTGTAAAAAATCCTTTACTCTCAATTCTGTTTATTTATGCATATATTCCGTTTTCTTCATGTTTTCAAACACCGCCACACACCCTCTCGTATCATAGGCCTCATCTCTCAAATACGTACACAAACAAAATACATACAATCAATAGTACTACTCGATGGAATGGCTTATTTTTCACAAAAAAGTCCATTCCATCGGATTGTGATCGGACAACAAAACATAATATATACAAACTATCCATCACCACACATCCCCAACATAAAACAGAGTCACGCAACAAAGCGCACACATCAAGACAACTCCACACAACAGAAATATAAAGTATATACGCCCCAATACCGCTTTCTCTGAAAAAACAATGCTTCAAAAAGAATATATCTCGGTTTTCAACGTTTATGTAGTATATGATTGGCGGCTTGTCGGAAAAATCTATCCGAGAACAAATACACCGGCGAGCATATCATCACGAAGCTATACCAAAACATTCAACATAACCTGTAAAAAAACCGTAAACAATGCTCAAACTACAAATTATTGTTCTGACTCTTCTGTCTGCAGTATGTTCCGTTATGGCGGACAACACAACTCCGTACAGCGGCTCACGCATATTCTGGGACATGTCGTCACGCCGCACCGTATTCAATTCGGGAGGATATTCACGTATGATACAGCTGCAGGACGGACGTCTGATGGCTGTGTGCGAAAGTAATGGCATCGATATATCGTTCAGCGACGACCTGGGCAACACATGGAGCAGCCCTGTGAAGATTGTGACAAACAGCAACAACACCCCCAATTGTGTGCCAGACCTCATACAACTGACCGACGGCACCATAATCGTGGCGTACAATCCACGGCCGGCGGAGCCTTACACGGTAGACCGTAAATTCGGTATAAGATGCAAGCGCAGCACAGACAACGGCCGGACATGGAGCGACGAGATATTCATCTACGACGCCCAACACACCTTTGCCGACGGATGCTGGGAGCCGTCGATGCTCGAATTGCCTTCTGGCGAGCTACAGGTTTATTTCGCCGACGAAGGCCCTTATACAAGCAGCGGTGAACAACAGATATCCATGTGCCGTTCTTATGACGGCGGACAGACATGGGGCAATACCAACAGAATTTCGTTCCGGGCAGGTTACAGGGACGGTATGCCGTCGCCAGTACTGCTCAACGACAAGGAGACGATAGTAGTAGCCATAGAGGACAACGGCTGGCCGGGCTACAACGATTTCTTTCCTACAACAGTGAGATGCAGTTTGGAGAAAAACTGGGTACGTTACTGTGTGACGGGCGACAGCGAGAACCGTGACCAGACGCTCGATCTGTCGTTCTGTCCATTGGCCAAAGGAGGCGCACCGTATCTGAGAGTGCTGCCATGGGGCGAGACAGTATTGTCGTGGCAATCGAAATATAATCACGGCTCTACCAACACTATGTTCACCGCCGTCGGCAACGAACAGGCCCGCGGATTCAAGGCAATGTCATGCCCGTTTGTCACATCAGAAAGCGACCAGGCACTGTGGAACTCAGTGGCTGTAATCGATACCGGCGTAGTGGTTGCCATAGGCGGTGTGAACGGTCGGGTGGAGATGATAAAAGGATATCCCACACGACTGCTTCTGGCTCCGTACGGGCACCCTGTCATCGACGGTATGGCGACAACAGACGAAGGATATATGCGTCCCAATGCATCGCAGATAATGCTCGGCACACAGACCGGCATACAGTCATCGGCCGACTTCGCCCACGACGAAGACTCACTCTACTTCATCGCGCAGATAGCCGACCCTACATTCGTCAGCAGAAGAGGCACTACGGACAACATACGTCTGATGATAGACGCCGACAACATTTCGGAATCCTCACCACAGAAAGGAATGTACTGTTTCTCGTTCAGACGCGACGACGAATGCAAGGCATGGCACGGCGAAGATGGTAGCTGGAAGGCTGTGGACGCCTCACAAATAAACATGAAGGTGAGTTCGACGGAGTCTTCATACGTTGTGGAGGCCGCCATACCATGGAGTGCGTTGGGAAAGAGCGAACCACCCGCAGGACAACGCATGGCTGCTACACTGGAGATAGAAAACGTGGAAGAAACCAGATCATCAGCCGAACGTATACCCGATGCACAGCGCAACGCGTCGTGGACATACATGGAATTCCGCATAACCGGCGACAAAACCACCGACGGAATTAAGACAACAGAAAGTGCGGATAATGACGGAATAAAAATGCATGTGAGCGAGAACACGCTCTCCGTGAACAGCAGCAAGGCCGTGACAGACCTGACCGTATATTCTGCCGACGGACAGATTGTGGCAAGACTTGCAAATCCCGGCATGCATTTCAATACAAGAATAGGACATAAAGGATTTGCCGTTGTAAGAATGCTTCTCGCCGACGGAAAGAACATAAGCCGGAAAACGACATTCTGAAGCAGCGTTCAGGACAATAAAGCAAAGCACAACAATCCACGGCTGACATCATCAGCCGTGGATTGTTCATATCATAGAGTACGGGAAAATCCGTCATCTACGCTACACAGACTATTGATACATGTGCCATAATGATGGCTCAGTAGAAATCTGGTGTGGATTGACAGCTATAAAAAACTGCGGCATCAATTCCTTACCGTCGTTGTCGCCTTCCGGCGGAAGGCGACAATATGTGGCACTTTCAAATTTTCAGTATCCTGCGCATTTCCAATCCGAGTTTTCAATTCTACCCCGAAAAATAAGCGAGTATTTGCGGACAGACTCTCCTTCGGACGCAAATTCTCGAAAAATAAGAGTTTTGCTTAAGACATTGAATATCAATAATTTATCTTCAGTATATATTTTTCCGTGCTGCAATAAGCACCATTTCAGCATGCGATTAAGTGCATATCAGGGGCTGAAATGCTTAATATTACACCCTGAAACAGACGTAACCGTAGGCTGAAACGGGCTTAATCGGAGTGAAAGACGGATTATACGGGATGGCGCTATGGTATATACGTCATGGCTGTAAAGCCCGAACGGGCCTTCGGAGTATTGTATTTAACAATTCTTTACATCTCTTTTGCGAAAATATTTTGTCAAAAAAAAGTCAAGAAAATCTGTAAGTACGCCGCCTGAGTTTTATTTAAAAAGGCTGATATCACGTGCAGGGAAGGACACGGAAAACATGCATCGGCCTTGTGGCGATGATTGGCCGGTTGCGGTGACGTGGATTTATGTTATATGGACAGACGCTCTGTCACTCTTCATAGTCCCCGGTTTTGTATGGAATTCTCCTTCATCCCGTCATGCTTCATAAACAAAAACCAATCCCCACAGAGCTTCCACTGGTCCATAATGATTTCTCTTTCCATACATCGGCGGCTTGCGATTCTCTCGTCACAGGACTTCAACAGGATGCGGCATACATAAAAAAGGAAAGTCCGTGATCCGTTCTGCATCTTGCAGCCACGGTTCACGGACTTGTCATAAAACAGCGTAAGAGTGTCTTCCGCCATTTATATCATTTCATCACGGCTTGTATTCCACGAAAGCCTCCATTGCCTCATAGCATGCCAAACCAAGCTTATCGTAGAGTCGTGCAGTGGCGCGGTTGCGGTCTTCGGCACGCTGCCAGAACAGACGTTCGTCGTCACCGAGGAACGGAGCGCTCTCCATTTGCGACTGATGTTTCAGGATGCTGTTACGCTTTGCGCGGAGTTCTTCAGGGCTCATGGGCACACACATCTCGATGTTCTCTATCTCCCACTCTGCCCATGCGCCACGATACATCCACACACGGCAGTCCTTCAGCCATTCGGCGCCTGCTTCCTTCTCCATGTCTATGGCTGCAAGGACAGCGTCGGTGCACTTACGGTGAGTGCCGTGCGGGTCGGCCAGGTCGCCGGCCACGTATATCTGATGCGGCTTCACGTCGCTTATGAGCTTGCGAACGATGTTCACATCCTTCTCCGACATCGGCAGTTTCTCTATCTTACCCGACTCATAGAACGGCAGATCAAGGAAATGTACGTGGTCGAGCGGTATGCGGTTGTAGGTGCATGCTGTGCGTGCCTCGCCACGACGGATAAGTCCCTTGATGGTGAGAATGTCGCGCGTGTCGCAATCGCCCTGCTTCTTGTTGGCCAGGAAAGCCTTTATCTCCTCATACTTGCTCTTTATCACCTGATCGGAATCGTTGGCGAAAAGCTGGTTGAAACCATTGATGAAGTGCATGAAACGTGTCACCTCCTCATCTCCCACAGCTATGTTTCCGCTCGTCTCGTAAGCCACATGCACGTCGTGGCCCTGCTGTACAAGACGGTTTACGGTGCCACCCATCGATATAACGTCGTCGTCAGGATGCGGAGAAAATACGATTACGCGCTTCGGATAAGGATTGGCACGCTCCGGACGATATGTGTCGTCGGCATTGGGTTTGCCGCCCGGCCATCCTGTGATGGTGTGCTGCAGATCGTTGAAAATCTTTATATTGGCATTGTATGCCGATCCGAAAAGCGCAAGCAGTTCGCTCAGTCCGTTCTCGTTGTAGTCCTTGTTGGTGAGCTTCAGGATTGGTTTGCCTGTCACACCGCACAACCATACCAGCGCCGAGCGTATCAGTTTGTCGGTCCATTCGCAGTTTGTCACAAGCCACGGGTGGATGATACGTGTCAGTTTTGCGGCGGCTGCCAGATCGATCACCACCTTCGCATCGTTATGTGTCTGAAGGAACGAAGCCGGAATGGCATCTGTGATGTGTCCTTCAACGGTTTTCTGAATGATGTCGGCCTTGTCGTCGCCCCACGCTGTGAGGAACACCTTACGTGCCGAAAGAATCGTGCTCACACCCATTGTTATTGAACACGGTGGCACAGGCTCCTGTGAACCGAAGCTGAGGGTCATCTCTTCACGCGAGGTTGAGTCGATAAGGATTATTCGCGACGCTGATGTGAGCGAACTTCCCGGTTCGTTTGTGGCAATGTTGCCCATACGTCCGATACCAAGCAGCATTATGTCTATGCCGCCCTTTTCCTTTATCAGCTGCTCATACTGACGACAGTGCTGAAGCACCTCGTCCTGCGGTATGGTGCCGTCGGGCGAGAATATGTTTTCAGGATTGATGTCAACATGGTCGAGGATGTATTTGCGAAGCTGACCGAGACTGCTGTGCATGCTGTCCGGACGCAGCGGAAAATACTCGTAGGCGTTGAACACTGTCACATTGGCAAAGCTCAGTCCACATTCCTCATGACGGCGCACCAGCTCCGCATATACCGAAGCAAGCGACTGTCCCGTGCCCAGACCGAGTACACAGTTGCGGCCTTCGGCCTTGCAGCGTTTCATCTCGGCCTCTACGGTGTCGGCAATGAGTGTCACACCCTCTTCTGACTTGGAGAAAATCTCCGTGCTTATTTTCTCGCACCTCGTAATCTCCGAGCGTTCCACTGCCGTGCGCGGACGGTAGAATTGTTCGGGTACGTTGTTCAGTACGATGTGCGAACTTAAATTCATTTTCATACCGCTATTGTTTTTGCATTATTGTCTGTTATGTTTGTTATCAGTGCGTGTACCGCACATTGGGCCACCGTCTCAAGGACGGTCGGCCACCTTGGTACCCCATTTCGACGGTTTGCTGCCCATCACAAGCTCGAGTTTTCCACCTGCCTTGATGTCAGCGAAGTCGATATACGACTTCTTATACTCACGTCCGTTGAGGTAAGCCTTCTGCACGTATATGTTGCGGTCGCTGTTGTTGCGTGCCACTACGCTGAATGTCTTTCCATTACCAACATTGAGGTCGGCACGGCTGAAGAGCGGAGTACCGATGATGTAACGGCCGCCGGACGGCTCAACCTGATACAGACCTACTGTAGACAGGATATACCATGCCGACATCTGTCCTACGTCCTCATTTCCGCAGAGTCCGTCTGGCTCATTGAAATACATCTCGTTCATCATCTTGCGGAGCAGAGGAGCGGCCTTCCACGGCTGTCCCACGTAGTTGTACATGTAGATGACGTGATGGCTCGGCTCGTTGCCGTGAGCATACTGACCTACAAGTCCGCTGATGTCCGGTGATGCGTTCTCACCGAGATCGCCCTCAACGATGAAGAGAGAGTCGAGCTTGGTGACGAATTTCTTCTCACTGCCGAAGAGGTTCACCAGTCCGTGAACGTCGTGCGGAACAAGCCATGTGTACTGCCATGCGTTGCCCTCAGTGTAATCGTTCACACGGTGTGCGGCCTGTATCGGGTCGAACGGAGTACGGAACTTGCCGTCAGACGATACCGCACGCATGAATCCGGTTTCCTTGTCGAAATATGTAGCATAGGAGCGGCTGCGCTTGAAGAAGTAGTTGTAATCGTCGGTCTTGCCCAACAGTTTGGCTGTCTTGGCCACACCGTCGTCGGCAAGACAGTATTCCAGAGCTTTTGCCACGGTCTCGTTGCTCGGCTCCTTGTCGTAAGGAATGTAGCCGTACTGCTTGAGCAGTCCGAGCGAACGTTCGTCGAGCATAGCCGAAGTCTTCATGGCCTCAAAAGCCTTTTCCTTGTCTTTCACAAATCCTTTGAGCACGAGGTCAGCCAGAACAGGTATGCCGGGGTTGCCCACCATACAGTCTGTCTCACAGCCCATGAGGTGCCATACAGGCAGTTTGCCCTGCTGGTCGAATATGTTCATGAATGTTGATGCGAAGTCGCTCTGCATGTCAGGGAATATGAGCGTAAAGAGCGGATGAGCAGCACGGTATGTATCCCAGAGCGAGAAGGTTGTATAGTTCTTGAAATCGCCCTTGCGCACCTTGCCGTCTGCTCCACGGTATGCACCGTCGACGTCGCAGAAGAGTGACGGAGCGGTCATAAGATGATACATCGCCGTATAGAATATCTCCTTGCGTTTGTCGTTCTTGTCGGTCAAAACGATTCGTCCGAGCTGTTTGTTCCATGCATCATCGGCGGCTTTTACGGCGGCGTCGAAATCCCATCCCGGCATTTCGGCCTCCATATTCAGTTTTGCCTTGTCGATATCAACCGGCGAAAGTGCCACCTTGACAAGCAGAGGCTCACCCTTCTCTACAGAGAATATGGCCACGCCGGTGCTGTCGCGGTTCTCCATGGTGACAGGTTTCGAGAAGTCCATTGAGAAATAAATACGCTGGTCGCGCGACCATCCTTCCGAACGTCTGTAACCGGTTATGCGTGTAGCGCTCTCCTGTGTGATGAGACAGTCGGTCATCTTGTCCCATCCGATGCCCTGCACCAGATCGAGACGCATTAGTGCCTTGCCGCTGTTGCCGTCGAATGTGTAACGGTGGAATCCCACACGCTGCGAAGCTGTAAGTTCCACTTTAACACCCGGATCGGCGAGTTTCAGCGAATAATAGCCCGGTTTCACGCTCTCATCCTTGTGAGAAAAGATGAGCTCGCGCTGCGAGGCATTAGACACAGGCAGAAGGGCTATATCGCCCAAATCGCCTATTCCCGTACCGCTGAGGTGCATGTGGCCGAAGCCTATCAGCACCGAGTCGCTGTAATGATAACCCGAACACCAGTCCCAACCGCGTGTGATCTGTGTTGGGCCGAGCTGTACGAGTCCGAACGGGACATTGGCTCCGAGAAACACATGGCCGTGGCCTCCCGTGCCTATATACTGATTAACGTAGCGCGTAAGGCCGTCTGCGGCAGTCCGCGCCATGCTTGCAGTTCCTAAAAAGAGTGCTGCAATGGCTGATAAGAGGAAAGTAGATTTTGTTCTCATAATTTAGTTATTAATAACTGCAAATATAACAAATTATACGGTGTTTTCGCTTAGTGGGACAAAGGTTTTTTCATAAAAAAATCAACGTATGCGCTTTATTATAACGTACTCTGCCGACGACAGGCCGGCGAGGCGGTAAGGACCGGAGCGCCACAGGCGATACATAGTCAGACGGAACAGGGTGCAACAGCCACAAAAGCACAAAACATAACTCTGCCGTGGCTGAGGAATAAAAGCATGTAACCGACATTTTTTCACAACGAAAACGCTATCTTTGCACAACAACCAGACACGAAAATATGAAAAATAACACTTGTAATGCCATATATCCCGACTGTCCGATAAGGAACATACTGGCACGCGTAAGCGACAAATGGTCGATGCTGGTGCTGCACGCACTGTCGCAGAAGTCGCCGATGCGCTTCACAGAATTGCGCAATGCCATAGGCGACGCCACACCGAAAATGCTGTCGGCGTCGCTCAAGACGCTGGAGGAAGACGGCATTGTGAACCGTACGGCCTATCCTGAGATTCCGCCACGGGTGGAATATTCGCTCACCGCACGCGGCATAGAGATGCTCGAAGCCATGCAGCCGCTCACCGACTGGGCCATAAGAAACATGGAGGCCATACTGCGCGACCGCGATACAAGACAGCGCAACAAGGCTGAAAATCTTAATAATACATAAACCTCTGCCGCGTAAAAAGCTGAAAATCAGCATTTGTTTCGTATATGATACTTTGTTACGGCGGAGTAACTTCTTGCAGAAGAAAGGTGTGTCGAGTAACTTTGCAACACAAAAAGAACAATAACAACAAAGCTACAAAACACGTTTTTCAGTATGGAGAAATATCAGAAAATTTCAGTAGGCGACGCACCGAGGACCGAACTGCACGACAAACTGGGACTCACGGGCGCAGAGATTTCAATCAACAGCATGCCGGCAGGAGCATCAGTACCGTTCGTTCACAGCCACAAACAGAACGAGGAGATATACGGCGTGCTCAGCGGTAAGGCCGTGATGACACTCGACGGCGAGCCCGTAGAGCTGAACACAGGCGACTGGCTGCGCGTTGCTCCGAGCGTAAAGAGACAGCTGGCAGCAGCGGCCGACAGCGCAGTGAGCTACATCTGCATTCAGGTGAAGGAAGGTTCGCTGGAGCAGATGACAGCCACAGACGCAATAATCTAAGCACACTGTCGCACAAAAACAGAATACGGGACATCCGGAAAAGACCTCTCCACAGGGAGAAAATCTTGCGGATGTCCCGCTTTTTTTATTCTTATTCCACAGGCAGAAGCTCCACACGGCGCTTCAGCGGACGGTTTATCTCGTATATTCGATCGACAATCATGTCCATCTGGCGCGTGTACATGTCGCGCACTTCCTTGTGTATCATCTTGTTATACATATCGCGCTTGGCGGCCACCCAGGCGTCGTTCTTCTGGCCTTCGCGGAAAGCACGGGCCGCACGTTCGTCGTTTGCCTCGAGCATACCACGCTTCATGAAGAAGTTGTACTGCAACCACGCATAGTCGCGGAAGCGACGTTCTATCTCCCACCGTTCCTCGTTGAGAGCCATAACGGTCATGGCCTGACGGTATTGCGGTGTGTGGCGGTAAGCCGCGAGATTGACACCCGAAGCGAGTTCGCCGGCAGTGAGTGTGTCGATAGGCTCTCCGTCGATGGTGAGCAGATGGTTGCCGGACAGTCCGCTGACGGTGAGCAGCTCGCTGTTCATCTCGTCCATGAACTCAGGTACAATCTTTGTGATGCGCGACTGCGGTCGGGTGAAGCCCCAACCATGCGCCACCGTGTCGAGTGGATAAGGCAGAGCGTGCGCCAGATAGTCGAACGTCACCTTACCGTCCTTCACCTTCAATCCTGTCACCTTGCAGTTGCCGGCAGTCAGCACCTTGCTCCGGGCAGCATCAACCGACACTTCCGCCACCTTCTTTCCGACCATACCCTGAGCCTTCAGGAAGAGATATGCCATCACCATGTGGCCGTCGTTGTCGGGATGAACGCGGTCGCTGCCGCACAGGGTGAACGTGGAATCAACGGCCTGGAAACGCTCGTTGATGGCACACATGGGAGCGTTGAAGTCGAGGAACTCCCATCCGTTGGCCTGCGCCGCCGAATCCTGAAAGGCTATGATGCGGCGCATGGCGTCGTTCTTGCGCCTGAATATGTCGCTGTTGAACCGCGACGTCTGGTCGTAGGGCGACGTACCAATCATCACCTTGCGTACCGACGTATGCTCTTTCAGCTTTTTCTCTATCTCGAGAAAGTTGCGGCGCGACTCCGAAACCTTGCTGTCGGCGAACGCCTGAGGATTATCTCCGTTGTACTCGAAATATCCGCTGTCGTTCATACCGAACGTGAGTGTGAGCACGGTCGGCTTCCTGGAGAACACGTCATGGTCGATACGGCGCAGTATCTCGAGGGCAGTGTCACCACCCACACCGCAGTTGAACATCTGCATGCGCATCTCAGGGAAACGCGTCATGTAGTAGAGCCATATGTACGAATGATAGTGTCCGCCGTCGGTTATACTGTTTCCGACGAATGCTACGCGGTCACCGCTCTTGAACGGTGCCACCTGCTGCGCCATACCGCTGAGCGGAAGGAGCAGGAAAAGGAACATGAATAATTTTCTCATATCTTAGGTTTATAATCTGTATTCATTCCACGCGACGCCTCACGCCGTGCTCACGGGGAGCCAGAAGACGCAGCACACAGCCTTCAGAGGCGTATGCCGGCGGTGCATGAGACCATCTCCGACACTATATTGCCATGTCGCCGCAGCGGCGTCACGTCCACGTCGTATGTACGTTCCGGCTGAAGTCCGTCAAAAGTGCACGACGTACAGTCGGAACCGAAAGTCTGTGTGACTACGGCACGGTCTGTCCCACTCTCGCTCACACAGAGCCTGTAGCCCGTCGCTCCTACGGCACTGCTCCACTCCACCACCATCTGTCCGTCCGCGCCGGCACGCACACCGACACTGAATCCGCGGTCCGTGCGGCGGCTATCAACCCTCTGAGCCGCGCTCACCTCCGAGCCGGCGCTGCGCCGGTACCAATAGAAGAAAGTCTGAAGAAGGTCGGCCGTGAAAGGCGTGAGGCCGTCGGCAGACAGTTCGGAACACAGGTCGAACGACATGACAATGCCGTCGCCCGCACAATAACCGAAGAAGTCGCCGTCGGGATGGTCGTGTTTCATCGTCACATCCACCGGCACCCATCCGTAGCGCTCAAGGAAAAAATCGTTCCATACGTGGTGTGTGCCGTCGGGACGCACCGTGACAACGAGACGCGCAGGCACGCCCTTGCAGCGCAGCAGACTGGCATAGACGGCCGAGAGATTGCCACAGTCGCCTCCGCCTGCGACCATTGTCTCTGCGATAGTGTGTATGCCTGTGTCGGGATTGAGATAACCGAATCTGGCAGCCACATGCTCATAGCACAGCCGCGCATATTCCAAAGGATTGGCAGCGGCCCGATTCCACAATGAGTCAGCAGTGCGGACGATGTCGGGATGCGTGATATCGACGTAACTGCCTATCGGAGATGTGTATCTCCGGTAAAGTTCAGTGGTGGTGTCGTAAGGATTTATCGCCGTGAACTGCGCCATGTCTATGCGCATGGGATAGAGCGTGGCGCGGAACCGCTCCGCAATGACGAGAGAGTCGCCAGACACAGGCAGCGTTCCGGTGCGTACGGTGCGCAGATAGCGGTTGTCGTTGTTGGCGGCACGGCATAGCTCGCCGTCAGTCGTGCTGAACTGTTCTATGTCCTGATAGATGTTGCTATCCGGCACGGGCATCACCGCACAAAGGCGTGTGAGCGTGCAGTCGTGGTTTCTTATCACAAGCGAGTTCTTGATGTCGTATGTGCGTTGCGCCAATGAGGTATGGGCCGCGAGCGCCAGGCATAAAGCCAGGAATGGGTGCTTCATAATATTTTCAGTTATAGTAACAGTTCAGGTACGGACAGTCCGGATGGAGACAAAATTACGAAATTTATCGCAACGGCACAACTGCATGCATGTCGTTTTGGACCGTCATGTCCCAAAAACAATGTGGACAGACGGCCGACAGCATGACACACCACCACTGCTCCGGCAACAGTGGCAGCGCACAGCGGAAAAGCCGTTATGAGCGTTGGAAATGAATATTTATGCAAAACAAAAAGTAAAAAATTTTGACAAAAATTTTTCGCAAAATAGAAATCGGCAGGCGGACGAAAACGCGCAAAACGGTGCTTTCCGCAAAATCTGAACAGCGACGGGACGAGACAAAATAGCGATCTTTTTCAGACCGGAAAACAGAAAGGGCTTTATCAGGGTGTGATATGGTGCATATCAGGTGGTGATCCGGTTGATATCAGCACACGAAACGGGCAATAACGCACCCTAAGAAAGACTCTTTCGCAACGCAACAAAGAGTCCGTTAAAACACAGAAGACCGTAAGCTGTTGTATGACAGAGAGTTGCGTAAACTCTCTGAGAATTGAATATTTGTAACCGGAAATACTTTCGGAGATTTCAGCGGCACTCTCAGCGAGTTGACGATGTATAAATATTCATCGCCAAGAAAGAGACTGTATAAATATGCAATAATTGTCGTGGCCGCAAAAGGGCGCGTTCAGTGTGAGACAAAGGCATATATGTGCACGGACAACAGGACGGAGAAAGACAGGCGGAGCGGAGATTGTGCGGAAACATGAAAGCACATTCACGTCGGCAGGCTGCGTAACGACACAAAAAAAGTGAGGACATACGGATATGCCCTCACTTCGTTATGATTAATCAGTTGTGTGTTTTCCGCTGATTACTTGATTATAACCTTCTTAGCTGTACCATCGGTGTACTTGATGATGTTGATACCTCTCTGCGGAGCATTCAGCTTCATACCGTTGATGGTATAGATACCAGAGATTTCGCGTACGCCACCTTCAGTTTCTGTAGAATCGATGCCTGTCGGAACGTAGAAGCCCTTCTTGGCGATACCGAGGATTGTAGGATAGCTGCCGCTCTTCAATGATGTGAATGTGACAGACTTAACCTTCTTGCTCTTGTCGGTAGGCAGAGTATATTCGAACAGACGGAACTGATATCTGTCGTCGATCTCGTCTGTTGCATATCCCTGTACGCTCTTAGTAAGGATGCGGCTTATGCCATATACAGCCTCATTGCCAGAAGGATAGCTGCTCCACCAGTCTTCAGGTGCGAATGTCTGTGCTTCGCTCTGTGTTTCGTCCTCATAGTTGGCTACTGCCTCAAGTGTTGACTGACCGTTTGCAGAAATCACGAGGAAGTAAAGCTCTTCACAGTTAGCCGGCTCGTCGAATACGAGTTCCTTGCTTTCGCCATAGCTCTTGAGTACGAGTCCGTTGTTCTGAGCGTAGTCAGCCAGTTTGAACTCTGTACCGGCAGATGTTGTCACGATGTGGTCGTCACCGGCAAGTGCGCCCTTCTCCTGAACAGCTGAGCTGTAAAGAACCCAACCCTGATCGTCGAGAACGCCATTTGTTGACTCTGCAGACGGTTTGCTCTCAGCAATAACGTCATAGTTCCAACCAGTCACTGCTACAGGACCGTTCACCGGAATAGCCTCTTCGAACTGTTCGAATGCCTCAACCTCAGCAAGTGAAGGATAGAAGAACGGATTCAGAGTACATACAACTGCGAGATACTTGCAGTTCTTGTATTCCGGAAGTACATATTCGAGTTCAGAAACCTCATTCAGGTCAGAGAATGTCTTGACTGTTGTCAGGTTGGTAAGGTCATTACCCATCATGATGCTGATTTCGTTGTTAGCAGCACCTAATTTACCGTTGTCGTTTTCAGCCTGGTTGTTGCCCGGGATGTAAACCTTAACCTTTGCAAGGTTCCAGTTCTTTCCTTCCGGAGCAGTGAATATTGACCAGAAGTCCTGCTTGTACATTGACGGAGTTTCGATTACGAGACATCCTTCTTCTGTCTTGTTGCCATCGGTAAGAGTGTTGACCTTGTACTCATCATACTCAGCCTCGAATGAATAGTCAGACTTGTAATGACGCAGTGTAGCCTCTGTTCCTGCCAGAATGTTCGGCTGTTCCTCTGAGTCGATCACAACGTTTACAGTGCGCTCCTTGTATGAACCACCGTTGTTTACAGTGATCTTCAGGTTGTCCTCACCAATCACCTTGCCGGCTGTTACAGGCACTGTGAATGTGCTTTCAGCTGCATTCTCTTTGATTTCACCTATAACAACATTGCCCTTTTCAGAAACAACCTTGCAAGTGAATTCCTCTGCGCGCTCGTCACCATTGAGGTTGTACTTAACTTCAATGTTCTGTGTCTCGCCAGCATTCAGTTTGAGTTCTGCCGGTGAAGTCTCTATTGTGAGATTGTTGTCGTCCTTACCGTAAACCTCGAATTCCCAGATACGGAGTGTTCCGTTAACGTGCGGAGACAGACGTACATAGCGTGCTTTGTAAGGAGCGATGTAATCGGTCTTGATAGACTCGCTCTCACGGTTCTCCTCATCAACTACAGTAGTCCAGTTCTCACCGTCGTTAGACAGTTCGATTGTGTAAGAACGGATCTGGTCGCAACCGCTTTCAGGTCCTGAGTTAGCGTCGTAGATGCGGAAGCCATAGATGCGGTAAGCACCTTCAAGGTCGAATATAACCCAGTTGTCGGCGCTGACGTTACACCACTTCTGGCTTGTGCTTGACGGTCTCTGTACGCCGTCGATAATTCTTTCAGGAACTTCAGTCTCGTTTGTAGAACCACTGTAAGAAACTACAGTCTTATGCATTACAACATTGTAAACCTCTTTTTCCTCACCGGTTTCCATAACGTCGAGAACTTCCTTAGTGGTTGTTGATGTACCAACAACATTGGTAGCCTCTACAGTTACGCTCTGACGGCCGCTCTTCAGACCCTTAACAGTGATCTCACTATCGGTCAGTTCGCCTTCAACAAGCTCGAGAGATTCCGGAAGAGTCCACTTCCATGCGGTCGGTTTGCCTGTACCCTTAACAGAGATAGTAGCTGTCTCGCCTACATTGATGTAGCTCTTTGAGAGTTTGAATGTAACAACCGGAGTTGTAGGAGCCGGATAGTTGACTTTCAGAGTCTGTGCCGGCTGCTGCTTCATGTCTTTCATTACAGGAACAACAAGCACGTTGACATATTCGTCGTTGGCGTTACGCTCGAATGTCGGGATATAGAATCCCTGACCGCGTGTCTGTCCGATGAGTGTGCGTGTGCCGTCAGCTGTTTCCTTGTAGATATCGAAGTGATCAAAATCGGCAGTGTAGTCATAATCCCATGTAACACGGATATCACCCTTCTCCTCACCGAGTACGCTTGTTGTAGCAAGGTTGCTTACAACTACTGAAGCAGGAGCATAACCTGCAGGCAGTACAGCGAGTTCACCAAGTGACAGTTCGTATGCAGCCACGTCAGAACCTGCTTTCAGGTTGAGGGCAATCATATAGATTGTGTTTCCGTTGAGAGAAGACAGATCGTATTCAGCTACGGTCCAGCCGTTCTTTTCTGATGTTGTCGGGTCAGAGAGTGTTGTCATTGCTCCGTCAACCTTACTTTCGGTAGCGAGCTTAACCTCTACAGAACCGGCAGTGTTTGTCTTGTAAACCAGACGGAGTGTTCCACCTGCATTAACAGGGATCATGGTCTTGTAAAGACGCATCAGATGGTCGCCAGATGTCAGCTTACCGGTGATCTTGATAGAGCTACCGAAGTTGTATGCATCGTCCCAGTTGATTGCAGCTTTCAGATCACCCTTGTTCTCAATCCACCAACGCCATGTAGGCATGATGCTCTGAACACCACTGTGGTTCCAGTCCTGTGTGCCCTGCTTTTCACCTTCTACGAAACGATGTTTACCAACGCCGACGCAGAAAGAAGTCTCGAACGGCATAGAGGTGATAACAGAACGCTCGATCATACGACCAGAAAGTCCCGGCCATCCTGATTCTGCAACGTAAGACGGGTCGCCCTGAAGGTTAACCCACATCTGCTCTTCGTTCTGGAATGTCTTTGTTATGGCAGCATATGCGCGCTCGCCACACTCGTCCTGTGTACCGAGAAGGTTCTTTACATTATCCTTCCAGATACGCTCTTCCGGACAGAACAGGTCAAGTGAACCTACGTGACCGGTTGTAGGCATTGCTCTGTCAAGATAAGTTTTATATCCTGTGTGTCCGCCGTATACAACCTGTACACCACCGTATATCTTTGAGAAAGTCTCAGCTTCGGTGCAGCCAAGCTGTGATGCGTATCCACGGTAGTCGCCCGGAGAACCGTACTCAAGGAACTGAGATGTGTTCTTGTGAGACTTGAGGATTGTTACATTAGGACTCATGCTTGCATTATACCACTGGATTTCCATCTGTGTATCGCCATTCTCGTCAGCGATTTTGTTGAATTCCTGGATAAATGCGACCCACTCTGAGGTTGAACCACCGCCGGTCTCTTCGTTGATGAACCAACCGTCAAAGCCCATATATTTTGCTATTTCATACAGCTTTATAGCATAAATATATTTGCCGTTCTCCTTTGTGAGCATCTGGCGAACCCATTCCTGTTTGCCACCGTAAGCCGAAGGTGGGAAGAATATCTGTCCCAAAGACTTCACACCGCTCTGGTGTGCTGCGTCAGTAGAAGCTGCTGGAGGAGGAATGATGATACCTTCACTTGCCGAACCTGCCCAGTAAACAAGCTTATCCATGTACTGCCAGTATGTAGGCTGATAGCCAAGGAAGTTGTTCGCACCCTGTG
>USDT01000037.1 GCA_900553465.1 uncultured Prevotella sp. | reverse complement strand
GACTTACAGTTTTTCTTGACTTTTTTTTGACAAAATAAAATCGCAAAAGAGAAGTGAGGGAATGTCAAATATGATGTTAGGAAAGCCTGTTTCCACCTTGTTGCCATTCTACATAGCCTGTTGCGGAGTGCCTTATAATTCGTTCTGCATTCTGATAATGCCTGTTTCAGCCTCCGGTTACGTCTGTTTTAGGGTGTGATATTGCGCGTTTCAGGCCATGAAATGGGCCATATCATGTGCTGAAATAGTGTGTTTTGCATGACGGAAAAATACCGCTTGCGTGTAAGTATTTGATGTTCAATGGTTTGTGTAAAACTCTTATTTCTCGCGAATTTGCGTCCGAAGCAGAGTCCGCCCGCAAATTCTCGCTTATTTTTCGGGGTAGAACAGAAAACTCGGACGGAAAAATCGCAGGATACTGAAAATCTGTAACTGCCCTCTTTTGTTTTCCTTTCAGCGGAGGCAACAGTACCTATATGTGATAGACTTCGCAGTTTTCTGTTGCAGCCAATTATCATAGAATTTCTACCCTGTCCTTATATGTGGGAGTAAACGGTACGAACCAAAGAAAAACCCCGTAAGTCTTTGTTTATGAAACTTACGGGGCAAAATAGAGATTGAAATTACGTCAGATTATGTATTTTATTTTTTGATGATCTTTTTACCATTGATAATATATATGCCTTTGGTAAGATCCTTGTTTTTAATGCGTACTCCCGACAGATTGTAAACATTTTCCGAATCAGTCTCTCCGGCATTTACAGATGTGATGTCGGTGGTTACGCCATTGATGTTTAACTTTACGTCCTTGTCGGCCGGTACCTG
Source organism: uncultured Prevotella sp. (assembly GCA_900553465.1). Taxonomy (GTDB): domain Bacteria; phylum Bacteroidota; class Bacteroidia; order Bacteroidales; family Bacteroidaceae; genus Prevotella. The sequence continues at coordinate 25,984 of USDT01000037.1, read as the reverse complement.
GAAATAAGCTCGCAGACCTTTTAGCAGGCTGTTGTCTGCAGTAGGTATGTCAAGCGCGAGGTTTTTATTTATGGTGCGCTGTGAGCCGTCGGGCTGCAAGGTTACAGGATCATAAACTCCGACAAAGGCATATTCGCCGAATTCAGATTTGAGAGGTGTCTCGGCAGTGGCGCTTACGTTGGGGACAACAAAACCGTTGTGGATGTTGCGTGCCGGCTTTATCAGATATGGAACACCGGCTTTTATCATGTCCGAATTTGTGAACATCATTGTTTCATCTTCCACACTACTCAACTCTGTTACAAGCGTACCTTTTCCGAAAACGTGCTCAATCAGAGCTTTATCCATATCAAACGGCAGACATATTGTGTTCCAGTAGTCGGCGCTCAGGTGGCGGTCTACGACGGCGCGTATGTCTTCTATAGCCCCTGTGTAGTTGTCTCCGTTCTCGCTGTAATCAAATTTGTATGTCTCAACAATGCGTGTAAAGGCAGTCTCACTTCCGCTTGTTCCGTTGAGATAAAGCACATTATTGCCGGTGCCGTCGTCGATGACTTCGGCATATCCGGCATTGGCCGGATCAATATAGAAATACTTTGTGTATTCGCCCATGCCATAAACGTTTTCAAAGTCATCGTCAACCAGCACGTTCTGACAGCCGTCCTCATAGTATTGTGTCAGCTTTATATTATCGATATAAGCACGCTGTGAGAAATCCTTTCCGTCCACGCGAAGACCTATCTCTCCGTTGTTGAGCAGGGCGAGATCGGTCATATCGTTCTGCGGGAAAACGTCCTGTAGTTTGTCGTCAATGTATGTATAGACAACATTTCCGAGAACTTCTATCTTTATGCGGTGCTTTGTCCCTATCAGGTCAGCCGCATTGAAGTCCGGAAAAGCCTTTCCGTCGCCCACGGCTTTCCAGCTTTCATTGCCGTTGGCAAGATGATATCTGATGAACGCATCATCCCCGCTCTGTCCCAATTGCCACATGTAGTAGGTGTCGTTGTCTGTTCTTCCGAATATTATTGACGCACAATTTTCAAGAAGTGTTATGTCTGCTTCAACTGCATAATGCATGTCTTTTACAGCGCTGAGTATCGGATCGACGGGAAGACCGCGTTTTTCATTGTCCTTACTTCCTACAGCATGATACACACCGTCGGAGACAGTGCCGTTCTGAAATGCTTTTGACGGGTCGTCGAAGTTGTTTTCGTAGATAATCTCCTGGGTGTCGTCGTTGGTTATTTTGAAATAATCGAAGTCAGCAGACTCGCCTATATCACCGGACCATGCCGCACGTGTTCCGATAGATCCAAAGGCAAGTGTCTCACCGCCCACTTCGTCGCTTTCGTATATCTGCACGTCGTCCAGATATACTTTGTAATGATTTCCGTTTGTTACTGTAATCTTTGTGACATGCCACTGTGTCAGGTCTATATCGTCGAAAAACTGGTTCAGCTCTATTTCTGCATCACACGAAGGACCTCCATTCCAGTGATGCGGACGAAGGCGTGGATTACCTTCTTGCTCTATATTGTATTGCAGCATGTAGAAATTGCTGGAAGTCTGGTGTGAAAACATAATGCTTGCACTGATGTCATTGGCTTTGAAACGGGTCTCCACCGTGTAGTTCGGAATGTCAAAACTATATGCACCGGCGCTGATACATACGAAACATAAAAGAGTAAATAGTAGTAATTTCAGTTTCATAATAGATGGATTTTAATTAAAGTGTTTGATTATCCTGCAAATATACGTGTGAATTTATTTTCTGTGTATAGAATAAATGACATATTAATATAACGTTTTGATACTATCTTTAAAACGTCGGTGTGATGTGGTGCGGATGTCTTCTGATGTTTATCAATGGTCTGTGCTGTGCATATCCGGTATTTTGCAAATTCCGATATGTCCATTATAGGTTGTGCTGACTGCCGGATGTCTGTTGTGATATGTCTGCAGTCGCCTTGCGGAGATGTGTCTTCCGTGTAATGACACACTGTGCTTTGTTGTGTAATATGTTGATTTTAAGTGTTGTCCGACAGCTCCGTCGATGCTTTTCCGCGCTTGCGGCAGACAATAAGCGCCACTTCGTGTTAATGCGAAAAAAACAGAGTTAAAACGTCCCTCTGTTCCGATTATTTTTCTTAATTTTGCAAATTGGAAATTACAAAATACATATTATATAAATAATCATGGATTTATTACAGAAAATCGTTGCGCATGCCAAGAGCAACAAGCAGCGCATTGTGCTCCCCGAAGCAACAGAGGAGCGTACTCTTAAAGCCGCCGACCGCGTTCTGGCTGACGACATAGCTGACATTATCCTCATAGGAAATCCTGAGGAAATAAACGGTCTTGCACAGCAGTGGGGCCTCTCTCACATCTCGAAAGCCACCATCGTGGATCCTGAGAACAATCCGAAGAGCGAGATGTATGCCGAAAAACTTGCCGAACTCCGCAAGAGCAAGGGCATGACAATAGAGGAAGCACGCAAGCTGGTGAAGAATCCTCTCTATCTGGGCTGTATGATCATAAAGCTCGAAGAGGCCGACGGACAGGTGAGCGGAGCGCTCAGCACTACTGGCGAAACGCTGCGTCCGGCTCTGCAGATCATCAAGTGTGCACCAGGTGTGACATGTGTCAGCGGAGCAATGCTTATCATCACGCATGAGCATCGCTACGGCGAGGACGGTATCTTCGTCATGGGCGACGTGGCTGTAACACCGGTTCCTACTGCCGAACAGCTCGCACAGATAGCTGTATGTACTGCTCAGACAGCCAAGGCAATCGCAGAAATAAAGGATCCGCGCGTAGCAATGCTTAGCTTCTCTACCAAAGGCAGCGCCAAGCATGAGAATGTTGACAAGGTGGTTGAGGCGACACGCCTTGCTCACGAACTTGATCCGGAACTGCATCTTGACGGTGAACTGCAGGCCGATGCTGCTCTCGTGCCGAGCGTAGGCGAGAAGAAGGCTCCGGGAAGCACCATCGCAGGTCATGCCAATGTGCTCATCGTGCCGAACCTCGAAGTGGGCAACATCTCATACAAACTTGTGCAGCGTCTTGGCAACGCAGTGGCTATAGGTCCGGTTCTGCAGGGTATTGCACGTCCGGTGAACGATCTCAGCCGCGGCTGTTCTATCGACGATATATATTATATGGTGGCCATCACGGCATGCCAGGCACAGGCTGCAAAATAAACATCAACCTGCCGCGTCGGTGAAATGCCTTCTGTCGTCATGCGACATGCTTTTTACCGAGGCGGCATAACTTATTTTTCAAACGATAACAAAAGCTAAAATGAAGATATTAGTACTTAATTGCGGCAGCTCGTCCATCAAATACAAACTCTACAACATGGACGATCACTCAGTCATGGCTGCCGGTGGTGCAGAGCGTATAGGACTCGATGAGGCATTCGTGAAGGTTACTCTGCCAAACGGTGAGAAGAAAAAGATAATGCACGACATGCCCGATCACAAGGAAGGCGTGAACTTTGTGTTCAGTCTGCTCACCGATCCTGAGATAGGAGCGATAAAGAGTCTTGACGAAATCGACGCCGTAGGCCACCGCATCGTGCAGGGTGGTGACCTCTTTGAGAAGAGTGTCATCGTGGACGAAAGCGTGGAACAGGGCATCGAAAGCCTCTGCGATCTGGCACCGGTACACAACGCCGGCCACCTCAAAGGCATACGCGCAGTGGACAAACTGATGCCTACAGTGCCGCAGGTATGCGTGTTCGACAACGCATTCCACAGCACAATGCCCGATTACGCTTACCTCTACGCAGTGCCGTATGAGCTTTATGAGAAATATCATGTGCGCCGTTACGGATTCCACGGAACAAGTCATCGCTACGTGTCACAGCGCGTTTGCGAGTATCTCGGCCGCGATATCAACACACAGCGCATCATTACCTGTCACATAGGCAACGGCGCAAGCGTTACTGCTGTTAAGTTCGGTAAGTGTGTGGACACATCAATGGGCCTCACTCCTCTTGCCGGTGTGATGATGGGAAGCCGCAGTGGCGACATCGATGCATCTGCTGTTACATACATCATGGAGAAGCTCGGACTGCAGCCTCAGGAGATGGCCGAATACCTGAACAAGGAAAGCGGTGTGCTCGGTATAAGCGGTGTATCGTCGGATATGCGTGAAGTTGAGGCCGCAGCTGCCGAAGGCAACAAGCGTGCACGCCTTGCACTCGAAATGTACACCTACCGCATCAAGAAATACATCGGTGCATACGCAGCCGCTATGGGTGGTGTTGACATCATCGTATGGACTGCCGGTGTGGGCGAGAACCAGACAGATATCCGCGAGAACTCATGCAAGGGACTCGAGTTCCTCGGCATTAAGATCGACTCGGAAGCCAACAATACACGTGGCGAAGAGGCCATCATCTCTGCTCCGGATTCAAAGGTTACGGTATGTGTCATACCTACCGACGAGGAACTCATGATTGCCAAAGACACCATGGCGTTGCTCCAGAAGTAACGATGTGATGCGATTTTGTTTATTGATACGGTTTGATTTATTATCACACGTGTCTTTTTCATAATACAGACTATTTGATATAAATCGGAATATAACGGGAGACCGGCCATTGAAATCTACTTTTTCAATGGCCGGTCTCTTTTGTTTATTAATAAAGTTCCGTTATGTCCGTGATGCATTCTTTGGTTTATTGAATACAGGAATGTTCATTTTTTAATGACGGATGTTTTGTCTTATAATATTGCATTTTCACACAGATAATTTGTAAAATACGGATATATGTTATAACTTTATGCCTTAAACATAATGTTGCGATACTTTATATATCCTGCAATATGATTATAACATCGTTCTGATGTTTGATAAACACTCGGTAATTATATATAAAAGAATGGGAAATCGTAAATCTTTTTTGTCTGCTGTGATTCCGGTTTTATTCGCATCATTTGCATTTCCTGTGAATGTGAAAAGTCAGAGTGAAGACAGCATTCCTGTAAGAAAGATTGATGAAGTTGTCGTGAATGCGCAGATGCAACGTACCAACGCGTCTGCATCGACATACATACCTACGTCTAAACAAAAGGCTTCCGCGCAGAATGCAACCGACCTTCTGCGCCAGCTTGCCATTCCTCAGATAAACGTAGACCTCATGAACGGTGAGGTAACAACGCCAAGCGGACAAAAGGTTACGATATACATAAACTCCATTCCCGCCACTGAAGAAGAGATGGAAGGCCTGTTGACGGCTGATGTACGCAAGGTGGAGTATCTTGATTTTCCCGTAGATCCACGTTTTCATGGAAGCGAACATGTGGTTAATTTCGTTGTTCAGAAATATGAATACGGAGGCTATACTAAGGCCACGGTGAATGAAAACTTCCTTATCGGAAAGCTGTCGAGTAGGGCGTCTGTTTATTCCAAGTTCGTTTATAAGCACATGACGTATGATTTATATGCCGGTGCATCGAACCATGACATCAGTCATCTCGGCACATCAACAACCGGTTCTTACACACTATCTGGTGATGACGGACAGCAATATCAGACCATACGGAACGAGTTTCTCGATGAATCGCGTTTCAAGTCGAACCAATATCCCGTGACATTCAGGGCAATCTACGATTCTGACAAAATTCAGATGTCCAATACCTTAGGCTTTAATTTCGAGCAGAATCCGATGGCCTACACGAGAGGTACGCTTTCTTTTTCGACAGAAGACGGCAATAATTATTCTTACAGTAAAAGTGAACCATACACAAGCCGTTATCTGATATGGTCAGGGAACTACTATTTCATTTTGCCGAAAAGTTTCCGTTTAAGTATCGCTCCGGGAATAAACTATGGTCATACCAACTATTCTTATATTTACCAAACATCCTTACAGGATGCTTCCGGTATATTGAATAGTTCCAGGGAGGACGTCTTGCAGTTAAGGGGAAGCGCCACGCTGTTCAAGAAGATTACCGACCGGCAGAACGTTTTCTTACGTGCATGGTACGGTTCTACATCCAACGATGTGAGCTATTCTGGCACATCGCCATACGACAATGATTTTTCCGATACATACGCAGGTGCTGCCTTAGGTTATAATTTCTCTGATAAGATGTGGAATATCAATGCAGACGCGGCTTTGCAGTGGGAAAAGAACAAGATTAACGATCTGTCGGTGGAGGAGTTCTATCCGCTGATCAATTTGTCAGCGGGCTTCTCTCCGTCAAAGAAACATTCTTTCCGCACTTATTTCCATTTCGGAGCCAACTATCCGGGAGCAAGCGAAAAGACGCCTAATGTGCTTCAGCAGAATGAGCTTATGTATTATACCGGAAATCCGAACCTCGGATTGTCACGGCAGATAACATTCAATCTGTCGTATAACTGGATGCCCGTAAACGCATTCTCTGCTTCTGCTTTCGTGCAGTATTTCGGCGAGTTTAATCTGTATGTGCCTGTTTTTAATCCATACAATGACGGCAAGGCTCTGCTCAGAACCTTTGAGACAGACTGCGACTATAACCGTACACAGATAGGAATGTCATTCAATTATAAGTTGCTTAACGGCAATCTGCAGCTGGCAGCGTCGCCCTCTGTTTCATTATATCGCGTGTCCGGACTTTTCGACATCAAGCGTTCCCCGTTCTATTGCAATGCTTCTGCCACCTATTATCTTGGTAACTTTTATTTCCAGGCATCTTATCAGACACGCAGTCTCACCGTTCAGGGCAACCGCGGAGTGATATACAAAGACCGTAATTTCTATCAGATGCTTGTCGGATGGAGCCGTTCCGGTTGGAATATCCGTGTGAGTGCGATGAACTTGTTCCGCAAAGACTGGCTGTGTTCCACCAATATCCTATCGACACCTTTATATTCCGAAACGCAGTATGTCAATGGTAATAACTTCCATCAGCGCCTCAATATCTCGGTAACATATACTTTGGGATATGGCAAGAAAGTGAAACGCGGTAATGAAGTAGGAGAACAATATGGAGCGGCTTCTGCAATTATGAAGTGATGTAAGCGCAATCTTGTGCCTGTTGATGCTCCCGGCTGGTCTTGTCTTTACATTCGTCAGTGGTATATCGGCGCAATGTCATCGTTGGTTTAAGGCTGTTCCGATATAGGCCTGATAGGTTTCTGAAACATACTTAATTGCAAATCGTGTTGCGGAAAGGTCTTTATCGCGTTCTGAAAGAGCCTTTATTGACCCATGATAGAGCCTGTTTCGTGCTCTGAAACGGCCCATATCAGACCATGAAACGGCCTGTTTCGTAACCAGGAAAAGCCCATTTCACGACAGGTGAAAGCCAATGTCAATGAGCGCTTCTTATAAAACCGGCTGATAAAGGCAACCGTAATGTTTTGTCGGGCTCGTTCCGCCTCACGGATAAACATGCATTGTTGTCCGGTCTGTATCCGCTTTCTGTCAGCCGATAGATGTGGAACGGAAATACGGAATGACTATCATAAAAGCATAAAAGGCATGTCATCCATAACGGTGACATGCCTTTCTTTATATCGTGTAGCCTTTTGTTACAGCGCTTTCTCTATTGCCGGGACAATCAATGCTTCCATCACGTCGTATCCGGCACCGTTGGGGTGCACTGTCTCCGGCGTGTATTTCGTGTCCATTCCGCCTTTGTCCGGGGCCAGCAGTGCTGTGAAGTAGTCAACATACTGTATGCCGTTCTCCTCGGCATAAGCCTTTACGCGTGCGTTGAGGCTGCGTATCTTCTCCATGGCATCGGTGACAGACGGACGCCATCCGAAGTTTCTTGCCGGCAGAGTGGATGTGAGTATCACCTTAATCTTGTGTGCACGTGCGAGCTCCACCATTGTAAGTATGTTGCCGTAGGTTATGTCCTCGTTGTAAGGACCTGTGTTTTCGGCTATGTCGTTGGTGCCGTAGTTCAGCACGAGAACCTTCGGCTCCAGGTTGATCACGTCTTCACGGAAACGCATCAGGAACTGATACGATGTCTGTCCGCTTATTCCGCGTCCTATGTAACCGTGTTTCTTGAAGAACTCAGGGTGTGTGTTCACCCATCCTTCAGTGATTGAATTGCCCATGAAAACCACTCTTTTCTCGCCTTTGGCAGGCTTTCCGAGTTTTGCGTTTTCGCTGGCGTAGCGTTGGTAGTTGGCAAAGTCGTTGTGGTTCTGGGCCAGAGCGACATTGCATGTCAGCAGTGAACATGCCGCTGCAAGTACGATTGTCTTTAATGAAATCATAATAGATGTTATTTGGTTTGGTTATGGTCTGCTTTCGCCCTCGACGTATTCCTCGAGGAACATGTGCTCGCCGTCGAACACGGCGTAGGTGAACTGCGTTATCCAGTCGCCTATTATCATAAGCCGCGACTTGCGCGAGAGAATGAGGTCGAGCTCTATGTGTCGGTGTCCGAAGATGAAATAGTCTATCTGCGGATGACTTTTCATATATTCCTTGGCAAACTGTACGAGACACTCCTTGTCTTCGCCCATGTACGGAGGTTCCTTTCCGTCGGCACGTTTCAGACGGCTGTGCTTTGCCCAGTTGAGGCCGATTGCCATGCTCCAGCGCGGGTGTATGGTGTTGAACAGCCACTGGCACGTGCGGTTGTGGAATATCCTGCGTAGCAGTTTGAACTTCTTGTCAGGGTCGCCGAGTCCGTCGCCGTGCGCCAGATAGAACACTTTGTCGTATATCTCCGTCGTCACAGGCTGCGTGTGCACCGTAAGTCCGCATTCCTTTTCCAGATAGCCGTATGTCCATATGTCGTGGTTGCCGGTGAAGAAATGTACCTCCACGCCCATGTCCGTGAGCTCCGACAGCTTGCCGAGAAAGCGGGTATAGCCCTTCGGGACAACATATTTGTATTCGTTCCAGAAGTCGAACATGTCGCCGAGCAGGTAAATTGCGGCAGCCTTATGCTTTATGCTGTCGAGAAATCTTACGAGCCGCCGCTCCTGTGTGCGTCCGTGCTCTATCGCCAGCGAGCCGAGGTGTGCGTCGGAAAGGAAGTAAACGTTTTTCTTGTTCATATTGAAAGGTGGCGTAAGGGTGTTTCTTATGTGTTGTTGGCATGGGCGTGCCGGTGGACGGTATTGAGAATGTCAGACCGCAGCATGTGCGTGTCCTGCTCTCAGTAGGTTCACTCGAAGCCCAGCTCTATTCTCGCTTCCTCGGTCATCATGCTCTTGTCCCACTCCGGTTCGAATACCAGATTGACCGTTGCTGACTTCACCTGGTCAAGCGTTTCCACCTTCTGCCTAACGTCTTCGATTATGAAGTCTGCGGCCGGACATGTAGGTGCGGTGAACGTCATGTCTATCACCACATCGTAAGTCGGTTTCACGTCGATGCTGTAGATGAGTCCGAGATCGTATATGTTTACCGGAATCTCCGGGTCGTAGACAGTTTTCAGAATGTCAACGACGCGTTCTTCTATTTTTGTTTTTTCTTCCTGTGTCATGTGCGATGTTTTTATTTAAGGCAAAGATATTGCTGACGGGCCTATGCATGTTGTGCTTTCAGTTTCCCGAGTGCGGCTATATCTTATGCAAAGATTATGCAAACGGGCGGAAAGAATGCCCGCTTCCGATTTCCCGAGTGCAGATTATCTTATGCAAAGATAGGAAAAAAATGATAGTCACACAATAAAAATCAGCTTTTTGCTATCACAGCCGGCCCTCTTCGCAATAGCTGTAATACCGTCCGTCGGTGACGATTATGTGGTCGGCCATGTGTATTCTCATTGTCTCGCAAGCCTTCTTCAGTCTTTGCGTCAGCCGGTCGTCGTCGGCACTGGGCGTTGTGTTGTTGCTCGGATGGTTGTGGCACAGGGCAATGACGGTGGCGTTGTGCAGTATTGCCTCGCGTATTATGATGCGTATGTCAACGGCAGTCTCGCTGATGCCTCCGTGCGATATGCATTCCTCCTTTATCAGTCTGAAGTTCTGGTTCATAAGCAGCACCCACGCTTCTTCCACGTCGAGGTCCTGCATTTTGGTGTGCATGTGCGAGTAGATGGCGTCTGCCGAGTCGAGACGCGGGCGCGGTTCGACGCCTTCAGCCTGCCGTCGCTTGCCCAGTTCACATGCTGCCAGCACCGTGACGGCCTTTGCCGGGCCCATGCCTTTGTATTGTGTCAGTTCGTGGATGGTTTTCTTGCCTAAGGTGTTCAGGTTGTTGTTACAGTCGCCGAGTATGCGTTTCATCAGTTCCACGGCGCTCTCGTCGGTCGAGCCTGAGCCTATGAGGATGGCCAGCAGCTCGGCGTTTGACAGGCTTTTTGCACCGTTGCGCATGAACTTCTCGCGCGGACGGTCATCCTCAGCCCACTGGTTGATGTTCAGTTTGTCGGTCATTTATAGAATGTCTTGTCGAATGCGCTGAACTCATTGCCTCCGCGTACGCAGCGTTTCCACCACGCATTGAAGAATCCGAGGCCGTAGCCCGTCAGCTGCACGAATGCCGCCGCCACGCTCAGCAGGCCTATGCGCAGGCTGCGGTTGTGTATGGACGAGTCGGTAAGTATCATGAGCGCGTAAAGCACTATGGGCGCCAACCACAGCGGTTGGTACATGACGGCTGCGAGAACTACGAGCAATGCCGTGCCGGCAGTGAACGCCGCGGGCATTAGATGCACTATTTTCAGCGATTCGGGGTATTTCTTGTATAGGTTTATACGGGCTATTCCGCTGTTGTATACCTGCCGGAAGAACTTGCGGAAGTCGGTGCGGCGCTTGTGCCAAACCCATGCTCCGGGGAACAGCCGGCACGCGTGGCCCGCCTTGAATATGCGTATGCTGAAGTCTATGTCTTCGCCGAAACGCATGCGTGAGAACCCTCCCAATGCCATGTAAACATCGCGTCGTATGCCCATGTTGAACGAGCGGGGATAGAACTTGTCCATCTTCTTCTTGCCGCCGCGTATGCCTCCGGTGGTGAAGAACGACGTCATGGAGTAGGAGATGGCCTTCTGTGTAGGTGTGAATGACGGATGCGCGCAGTCGGGTCCGCCAAACGCGTCGGCCGGAAGAGTGCGCAGCTCGTCGTCAACGCTCTGCAGGTAGCCCTCGGGTAGCACCACGTCGCTGTCGAGAATTATGAGATACTCGCCCCGTGCGCGCTCTGCCCCGTAGTTGCGGCTTTGTCCCGGACCGGAGTTTTCCTTCATGTGGTAGTGCAGGTCGAGTCTGCCGGCATAGCTGTCGCACACATTCTTGCAGTCGCGCACCGAGCCGTCCTCCACCACAATCACCTCAAAGTCGGTGAGAGTCTGGCGTGTCATGCTCTGCAAGAGTTCGTCCACTTCGTCAGGACGGTTGTAAACGGGAATGATGAAGCTGTATTTCATAGTCTCCAATGTTTTCGGTTGTTATGACTGTACGCCCTTTACGGCGTGTGTATAATCAAAACGGGAAAAGGTAAAAAGCGGCATGCAGCGTTGCGTGTCCGGTTTTTACCTTTTCCCGTATTTGTTTGTTGTGTCGTTTTTTATTCCTTCACGCGCTGCAGGTAGCTGCCGTCGCGGGTGTCAACCTGGATGAGATCGCCCTCGTTGATGAACAGCGGAACGCGCACCTCAACGCCGGTTTCGAGAGTAGCCGGTTTGGTTGCGTTTGTTGCAGTGTCGCCCTTTATACCCGGCTCAGAGTGTGTGATGCGCAGGTTTGTCTTGACCGGCATTTCGCCGAAGAGCACTGTCTCGTTTGATGCGTCGGAAACAACTTCGATTACGTCGCCTTCCTTCATGTAGTCAACACCTGTGATGAGGTCGTGAGCGATAGGTATCTGGTCGTATGTCTCCTGATTCATGAAGATGTAATCATCGCCCTCTTTGTAAAGATACTGATATGGGCGGCGCTCCACGCGCACGTCTTCAAGTTTTTCACTGATGTCGAAGCGGCGCTCCAGTACGCGTCCGTCAACAACGTTCTTCAGTTTCACGCGCATGAAAGTATTGCCCTTTCCGGGTTTCACGTGCAGAAATTCGATGACGAAGAACAGCTTGCCATCCATGCGGATGCATGTTCCGTTCTTAATGTCCTGTGAATTGATCATATGTGTTTGTCTAAAATTGAATTGTTCGTTGCTTCTTCGTAAATTCGCTGCAAAGTTACGGTAATTTTGGAAAAAAACCTAAATATTTCTGCTAAAAAACACATTATTCTTTGCTAATTAAAAAGAAATGAGTAATTTTGCAGCCCAAAGTGTGAATAATAACAAATAAAATTTTAGATAGAAAATGAAAAGAACGTTTCAGCCTCACAACAGAAGGAGAGTGAACAAGCACGGTTTCCGTGAGAGAATGTCGACAAAGAACGGTCGCCGCGTATTGGCTTCACGTCGTGCTCATGGTCGCAAAAAGCTGACTGTATCAGACGAGCACCACGGCAAATAAGCCGTAATTCCGTCAGGCACGGGATTCTTGTGAGCAGCAAGGAGCAGGGAAAAGACTCTGCTCCTTGCTGTTTTTTTATGCCCATGGGGGTGAGGATACGGTCGGTGGGTGTTCTGCTCGTGTAATGATAAATCCGCACAGCCCCGACCGGTAAATTATAATTGAAAGTCAGGTACATACATTCCGTGTCTTTTCCTGTGCCTCGTATCAGCTTTTTTATAGAAAACCCGGACGACGGACTTACAGTTTTTCTTGACTTTTTTTGACAAAATAAAATCGCAAAAGAGATGTGAAGGAATGTTAAATCGAATACGACAAAGGCCGGTTCGTAACTTTTGGCGTTGTCATCTACCCTGAAGCATGGTCCGGGAAAATTCATTTGGCGTTCTGATAATGCCCGTTTGAGGGTCTGATATTATCTGTATCAGGGCATGACATGGTGCGTTTCAGCCCCTGATATGGGCAATATCGCATGCTAAAATGGTGCTTATTGTAGGACGGAAAAGTGTCTGTTGTTTGTAAGTATTTGATGTTCAATTATTTGTATAAGTCTTTTATTTCTTGCGTATTTGTGTCCGAAGGAGAACACGCCCGCAAATACGCGCTTGGTTTTTTGGGGTAGAACAGAAAACTCGGACGAGAAAACCGCAGGATGCTGAAAATTTGAAAGTGCCCTGGTTGCTTTGTCTTAGGTAGAAGGTGGTAGCGCTGATATGGGACTGAAGTCGGATTCTTTTTATCGAGACCGTTTTCCGCTGAGTTTTGCAGATTTCTATTTGCATGTCGGAGTGTGCATTGTTGTCTTGTAGTGTGGTGTGTTAATGTATGTCGGCGGAGCCGTTTTGCTGCGCTCGACGGTCTTTGCGGCACATCAGTTGTGGGGTGGACGTTGTCCGTGAATGTCCGGATATAGTGGGGAAAAGGCTTTTGAAGTGTCGGTTTTCATCTGTTTTGCAAAAATATTCTGTAAGGAAAAAGTCAATAAAATTTGTAACTTTCGCTCATGGATTTTCTGTCTTCTGTGTCCGGTGTGTGACGTTTAGTTGTGGCGCAGTGTGGCGGGTGTAGTTCTCCTGTGCCTTCCTTATGTCAGCTGACAGTCTGCATGGCATGCGTGCGGTGCTTCTGACACAGTGTGGCCGGGCCGTTGTTTTTTTACACTTTATGTGTGCTTTTATTTTGTGCATTGAGCAGTTAGTGTTATCTTTGTGCAAAATTAAGTGAGATGAAACCTACGGATTTCTTCAAAAAGTTCAAGAGCTGGTATCTGTGGGGCAATCTGGCAGCTATGGCTCTTGTGGTGGCGCTGGCTTGCTACGGACTGAAATACTGGCTTGGCGTGTACACTCATCACGGTGAGGCCATCGAGGTGCCCGACCTGCGACAGAAGTCGTTCAAGGACGCGCAGCACATTTTGCGTGGTCTGGGACTCGACGTGACGGTGAGCGACACGGGCTACGTGAAGACGCTCTCGCCCGACTGCATACTCGAACAGACGCCAGAGCCGGGCGCACGTGTGAAGAGCGGACGCATGGTGACGGTGATTGTCAATGCCGCTCATTCGCCAATGATAACCCTGCCCGACATTATCGACAACAGTTCGCTGCGCGAGGCCATGGCCAAACTCTCCGCTATGGGCTTCAAGGTGGGCAAACCCGAGTATATCCCGGGCGAACGCGACTGGGTGTACGGCGTGACTGTACGCGGCCGTCAGGTGGTGGCCGGCGAAAGGATATCGGTTGATGACGTTGTGACGGTGCAGGCCGGCAGCGGTATTCGCGACGAATCCGACAGCATAGAGTATGTCGACATCGACGACTTTGAGCCGGTGAATGAAGGCGATGTGGACGAATTCCAGGTGGTGACAGCTCCGATGCCTTCGGAAGAACCGGCAACGGAATGATCTCACTGCATATATAAATATGTGTGAAAACAAAAAAAGGACATTCATGGCAGACAATATAGAGGACATAGAGGAACTTGACGAGGAGTCGCAGCAGCTTTACGAGCACTTCCGCTTTGTGGTGGACAAAGGGCAGGAGGCCCTGCGCGTGGACAAGTACATGTGCGACAAACTGCAGCACTCCAGCCGCAACCGCATACAGAAGGCGGCCGACGCCGGATTCGTGCACGTCAACGACCGTCCCGTGAAAAGTAATTACAAGGTGCGGCCGGGCGATGTGGTGACGCTGATGCTCGACCGTCCGCGCTTCGATTCGACCATTGAGGCCGAGGACATACCGCTCGACATCGTCTATGAGGACAGCGAGCTGATGGTTGTCAACAAGCCTGCCGGACTGGTGGTACACCCCGGTGTGGGCAATTTCCACGGCACATTGGTGAACGCTGTTGCGTGGCATATGAAGGATATCGACAGTTTCGACCCCAACGATCCGGAAGTAGGACTGGTGCACAGAATAGATAAGGACACGAGCGGACTGCTCGTTGTGGCCAAGACTCCGACCGCAAAGACGTCGCTCGGAGCGCAGTTCTTCAACAAGACAACCCACCGCAGCTATGTGGCTTTGGTGTGGGGCAACTTCAATGAGGACGAAGGACGAATAGAAGGAAACATCACACGCGACCCTAAGGACCGCCTGCGTATGACCGTATGTGAGCCTGATTCGGGTATCGGAAAGCCTGCTGTGACACATTACAGAGTGCTGGAGCGCTTCGGGTATGTGACGCTTGTGGAATGCATTCTTGAGACGGGGCGCACCCATCAGATAAGGGCGCACATGCGCTACATAGGTCATCCGCTCTTCGGAGACGAACGCTACGGCGGCTGCGAGATACTGCGCGGCAACCGGAGTTCGTCGTACAAGGCATTCATCATGAACTGTTTCAAGCTCTGCAGCCGTCAGGCTCTGCATGCGCGGACACTCGGTTTCCGCCATCCTGTCACCGGTAAGCAGATGGACTTCGACTCTCCGCTGGCCGCCGACCTTGCCGCTCTCATCGACAAGTGGCGCGTCTATATAGCCGGAACCAACAACAATACATTCGAAAATCAGTAACAACGCTGTTATAAAAAATGGAAAATATAAAGAGAAACATAGCCATCGTATGCGGTGGCGACTCGTCCGAGCACGACGTGTCGATGAATTCGGCAAACGGGCTCTACTCGTTCTTCGACAAGGAACGCTACAATGTGTATATCGTTGACGTGGAAGGACAGAACTGGCATGTCAATTTCGACGACGGCACAACAGCTGCCATCGACCGCAACGACTTCTCGTTCGTCAAGGATGGAAAGGCCGTTGTGTTCGACTATGCATACATAACCATACACGGCACACCGGGTGAGAACGGACTGATGCAGGGCTATTTCGAACTTATCGGAGTTCCTTACAGCACGAGCGGAGTGCTCGTCGAGGCAATGACATTCGACAAGTATGTGCTCAACCGCTACCTGAGCGGCTACGGTGTCAACGTGGCTCAGAGCCTGTTGCTGCGCCGCGGCGAGGAGAACAAGTACAGCGAGGAGGAGATAGAACGTCTTATCGGTATGCCTTGCTTCGTTAAGCCGGCGGCTGACGGAAGCAGTTTCGGTGTGTCGAAGGTGAAGAACACCGACCAGCTTGCGCCTGCTCTGCGTGTTGCTTTCATGGAGAGCAACGAGGTGATGATAGAAAGTTACCTTGACGGAACGGAGATATCTATAGGCTGTTACAAGACAAAGAACAAATCGGTGGTGTTCCCCGCAACGGAGGTTGTGACCAACAACGAGTTCTTCGACTACAATGCCAAGTATAACGGTGAGGTTCAGGAGATCACTCCTGCGCGTATAAATCCCGACACTGCGGCACGTGTGGCAGAGGAGACATCGCGCATTTACGACATACTGCGCTGCAACGGTATAATCCGTGTTGACTATATCATAACGAAGGACGAGAACGGCAACGACAAGATAAACATGCTTGAGGTGAACACCACACCGGGTATGACAGCCACAAGCTTCATACCACAGCAGGTACGCGCGGCCGGACTCGACATAAAGGACGTGCTGACCGACATTGTGGAGAACCAGTTCTGATACGGCGTCAGGACTGTTCCTTTTCTTATACCGGACCTGATAATTAAGTTATTATGAACATCGAGTTATTAAGACAGTTTGATGCGATAAGGCCGTTCGAACCGGAAGAGTTGCCTGAAGTCTTTGACCGGCTTATCGCCAACGAGCAGTTCAGAATGGTGGCAGGTGCCATATTCCCGGACATACCGTTCGAGGTGTTGGCTGAAAAGATGCGTTCGTGTAGAACAAATTTTGAGTTCCAGATAGGATTCTGCTATCCTTTCCTTCACGATCTGCTGGCAAAGGCTAGCAAGGGATGCGACATGGACTGCACAGCCATTGACAACACACGGGCTTATACCTTCGTGAGCAATCACCGCGACATAGTGCTCGATTCGGCGCTGCTCAACATCATGCTGGTCGATTCGCACTTCAGCACTACCTGCGAGATTGCCATCGGCGACAATCTTCTGTCGCTGCCGTGGGTCAAGGACCTTGTACGCATCAACAAGTCGTTCATAGTTGAGCGTTCGCTTCCGATGCGTCAGATGCTCATGGCAAGCAAACGGCTCTCCGACTACATGCATCTGGTGATCAATGAGAAGAAAGAGGGTGTGTGGATAGCGCAGCGCGAAGGACGTGCCAAAGATTCAGACGACCGCACGCAGGAGGCTATCATCAAGATGATGGCCATGGGTGGCGATGGCTCTGTGAGGGACCGCATAGCGTCACTGCATATTGTTCCGCTGTCCATATCGTACGAGTTCGATCCTTGCGATTTCCTCAAGGCGCGCGAGTTCCAGCTCAAACGCGATGTGGAAGGATGGAAGAAGTCAGCACAGGACGATGTGGTGAGCATGCAGACCGGTATTATGGGCTACAAGGGACACGTACACTATCATTGCGCTCCGTGCATCGACGACTGGCTTATGAGCCTCGATGAAAATATGCCGAAGGGAGATTTCTATCACGCCGTGGCCACACACATCGACCACGACATATTTGCCAACTACCGGCTTTATCCAAACAACTACATCGCTCTCGACATGCTCGAAGGGTCTACTGCGCTTTCGGCACATTATACGGACAAGGACAAGGCCGTCTTCGAGAAATATCTTGAAGGACAGCTGGCTAAGATTGATATTGAGAAACCGGACTACGCGTTCCTGCGTGAGCGCATGCTTACCATGTACGCCAATCCGGCACGCAACCATTTCAGTGTAAGCAAAGAGAATGTATAGAACGGGTGTGCGGTCATTCTTCGGTTTTCTGTTGGCACTGCTTGTGCTTGCCGGATGTTCTGCCGACGGCTACGACAGTGGCGACGGCAGGTATTCGTATCTGCGTGCTGATTTTGTCGAGATGCACGCAGATGCAGGGAAGGCCGTGGATTACGTCGTTACGGACGAAGGCGAACGGCTCGCAGCCGATCCGTCTTTCACGCTCTCGTGGATAACCAAGCCCGATTCGGTGTACCGCGCACTGATGTATTACAACAAGATTTATAGTGAATCAGGCAGTGCCTGCGCCAAAGCCGTTTCGGTGGTGCAGGTACCTGTCCTTAACATCATTCCGTTGCAGCAGGTCGGCGAAGTGCCGTCCGACCCTGTGACATTTGAGAGTGCATGGCTCTCGGCCGGTGGTAAATACCTTAATATGTGTGTGCTGCTGAAGGCCGGAACAACTGATGACAGTGATGCCATGCAGACCATCGGCATTGTGGGAGAACAGACCGTCACGATGCCCGACGGCGGCAGTTGCGCCGTGTTGCGTTTCCTGCACGACCAGGGAGGTGTGCCGGAATATTATTCGGTGCGTAAATATCTGAGCATAAGGACTTCGGATATTGATGCCGACGCCGTCAAGATAAAGATAAACACCTATTCCGGAGAGACGGAAAAGGTGATAAACCTGAATTGATTTTATCTTTTTATAACCCAAACTTAATTATTCACAATCTTAAACACTATCCTTATGAAAAAGGTAACGTTTTCAGCAGTAATGCTGTTTGCCGCTATTTGTGTGGCTTTCAGTTCGTGTGGCAGTCAGAGCAGGGGCGCTTCTGACGCAGACAGTCTTGTTTTCGACAGCATCGTCGTAGATACTGTGGCGATGTTGGAGGGCGACAGTTCTCTTAAATGCGAGATCAATATGAACATTCTCTATGCCAGCGGTGGCAACTCGGCTGCTGTCAACGACACAATAATGAACTCAGGCATATTCAATCCCAATATATACAAACCGCTGGCAAAGGCGGATTCAGGCATCACAATGAGGCAGGCTGTTGACAAGTTTGTCGCTGCATACATAGCCAACTACCGTGAAGAGTGCGGCAAGATGGTGGCTGCCGGTGTGAGAGGAGCGTCTCTCAACTATCAGTATATGGTGAGATCGTCGGTTGCCGAAGGCCGTCCTGGCGTGATAACCTATCAGTTTGACACCTATTCTTTCAGTGGCGGAGCACACGGTATGAGCTTTGTCAAGGCCCTGAATTTCGATAAGGCCACCGGCGCAAAGATAGGAAAAGCCGATTTCTTCACCGCTGATGCCGACAGCGTTGTTACTGGTCGCATCGTGGAAAACCTCTCCGGAAAGTATCAGGCTGCGAAGCTGGACGAACTGAAAAAGAAGGGCGTGTTCCAATTCAGCGAGCCTTTTGTACCCGACAATTTCGTTTTGGGCAAGGACAGCGTGACGTTCATTTATCAGCCTTACGAAATAGCAGCTTACGTGTTTGGCTCGATACGCGCTTCAGTGGCTTATTCTGATATAGATAAGGTCATTGTAAAGAAATGATGTAAGGACTCATCCGACAAATAGGGGAGAATTGAATAGTTACGCATAAATTGCGGACAAACCGGAAAGCAACCGATAGTGGCTCACCCGATGAGCTGTCCTCGCAGCATCTGCGCACACTTTAAGTTTCTCTCCTTACGTCTGATATCAGCTTCTTTAAAATAAACCCGACGGGTGAACTTACAATTTTTCTTGACTTTTTTTTGACAAAATAAAATCGCGAAAGAGATGTGAAGGAATGTTAATACCGGTACAACAAAGGCCATTCCGGCCTGTACGGCATTGTCATATAACAGGCAATGTATTCCGGAATAATTAGTCTGACATTCTGATTAAGCCCATATCAGCCCTTGATTGCGCACGTTTTGGAGTGTAATCAAGGGCATTTTGCACCCTGATATGGGCTGTATCGCATGCTCAAACGGTGCTTTTTACATGATGAAATAATTGTCTTTAAATGTAAGTTGTTGATGTTCAGTATATTGTGCAAGCTTCTTATTTTTCGAGAATTTGCGCCCGAAGGAGAGTCTGCCCGCAAATTCTCGATTATTTTTCGGGGTAGAACAGAAAACTCGGATGAAAAAAACGCAGAATGCTGAAAATCTGTAAGTGCCTCATTTTGTTTTATCTCAATAGAATAAAACGACGATTGTCCGGTGTTGGAATTTCTGTGTTACTGTAAAATTAAAAAGCTGTCTGATTTTTGCCGAATTGATACAGAAAGACAACGGGCCCGTCGCAGCATGCTGCACGGACCCGTTTGTCATTATTCAAAGTATCACTATTATTTGCCGAATTTGATTCTCAGTTTCTCGATCATGTCTTTTGTCATGGTCTTCATGTCGTAATCAGGCTTCCAGCCCCATTCCTCACGTGCGCATGTGTCGTCGAGAGAATTAGGCCATGAGTCGGCTATCGCCTGACGCAACGGATCTACCTTGTACACCATTTTGAAATCAGGGATGACCTCTTTGATACTGTTGTATATGATTTCCGGGTCAAAACTCATCGACGCGATGTTGAATGCGTTGCGGTGAACGAGCTTTGTCGGATCAGCTTCCATTATTTCTATGGCTGCGCGCAGGGCGTCGGGCATATACATCATGTCCATGAACGTTCCGGCGGCGATAGGACATTCGAATGTCTCTCCCTTCACGGCAGAGTAGTATATGTCAACAGCATAGTCGGTGGTTCCGCCTCCCGGAGGTGTCACATAGGAGATGAGGCCCGGGAAACGCACTGCTCTTGTGTCAACTCCGAAGCGTGTGTAGTAGTAGTTGCTGAGCATTTCGCCAGTCACCTTTGTCACGCCATACATTGTCTTCGGCTCGCGTATGGTGTCCTGCGGTGTGTGATCCTTCGGTGTGGAAGGGCCGAACGAACCGATGGAACTCGGTGTGAAGACGGCGCACTTTTTCTCTCTTGCCACTTCGAGCACATTGAACAGTCCGCCTACACCTATCTTCCATGCCAGTTGCGGCTTTGCTTCAGCCACGGCAGAAAGAAGTGCCGCAAGGTTGTAGATTGTGTCGATGTCATACTTTTCCACGGCATCGGCTATCTGCTGCTGGCTTGTGATGTCAACGATGGCAGACGGTCCGCTTTCCTTCAATACCCCTTTGGGTTCTGCGCCGGGAATGTATCCGGCAACAACGTTGCCGCTGTAAAGGTTGCGCAGCATCATGGTGAGTTCAGAACCGATTTGTCCGGTAGAACCAATGATTAGAATATTTTTCATTGTTGACGATTGATTAGTTTTGTCTTTCTGTAAGCAAAGGTAGACAGTTTTAGCGGTAAAAAAGTATTTTTTACCTTATTTTTTTTGCTAAGAACAAAAAAAATATGAACTTTGTCTTATGACACGACAATAGTGCTTAAACAATATATTAAATCATAAAGCTATGTATGGTAAAATGAAAGAATTCCTTGCGCAGGAATTGGCAGACATAAAGGCTGCCGGATTGTATAAGAATGAACGTGTGATCACCACTCCGCAGCGTGCCGACATCGAGGTGAAGGAAGGTGGTGAGGTGCTGAATTTCTGTGCCAACAACTATCTTGGACTTTCTGACAACAGCCGTCTCATCGATGCGGCAAAGAAAGCCATGGACTCACACGGCTTCGGTATGTCGTCCGTTAGATTCATCTGCGGTACGCAAGACCTGCACAAACAGCTTGAGGCTGCCGTTTCCGATTATTTCAAGACGGAGGATACTATTCTTTACGCATCTTGTTTCGACGCCAACGGCGGACTGTTCGAGTCGCTGCTGACAGACGAGGATGCCATCATCTCTGATGCTCTCAACCATGCGTCGATCATCGACGGCGTGCGCCTTTGCAAGGCAAAGCGCTACCGTTATGCCAATGCCGACATGGCTGACCTGGAGCGTTGTCTGCAGGAAGCGCAGGCACAGCGCCACCGTATCATTGCCACCGACGGCGTGTTCTCTATGGACGGCAACGTAGCTCCTATGGACAAGATATGCGAACTGGCCGAGAAGTATGACGCACTTGTTATGGTTGACGAGTCACACTCTGCCGGAGTTGTAGGTCCGACCGGTCATGGTGTGGCCGAGCTTTACGACGTTTACGGCCGCATCGACATCTTCACCGGTACACTGGGCAAGGCCTTCGGAGGTGCCATGGGTGGATTCACAACCGGCCGCAAGGAGATAATCGACATGCTGCGTCAGCGTTCACGTCCTTATCTCTTCTCCAACTCTGTCGCTCCTTCAATCGTGGGTGCAAGCATAGAGATGTTCAACATGCTGAAAGAGAGCAACGCGCTGCACGACAAACTGATGGACAACGTAACATACTTCCGCGACAAGATGCTCGCAGCAGGCTTCGACATCAAGCCTACACAGAGCGCCATCTGCGCCGTTATGCTGTATGATGCCAAACTGTCCCAGGACTTCGCGGCACGCATGCAGGAAGAAGGCATATACGTCACAGGCTTCTATTATCCTGTTGTTCCGAAAGGACAGGCACGCATCCGCGTACAGTTGTCGGCCGGCCATGAGAAATGTCATCTCGACAAGGCTGTCGAGGCGTTCATCAAAGTTGGCCGTGAGCTGAACGTCATCAAGTAATACAGTATTTCCAGATTTTCACATACGGACAATGCAACGGCCTCTGCCTGTCGCGGCAAACATGCGGACCGTTGCATTGTCTTTTATGTTTTTTTGTGTTATTCCCGTTACGTAAAAGTCTGTCTGCATTGTTTTAATATAAAAGCCTTATTTCCGAAACTTAATAATTAAATACACATTTATATGAAAAGAATACTACTACTGCTGCCATTGATGGTGATTGCGGCATGTCTGTATGCGCAACGGGCCGATAATTATCTGCCTACCAACAATGCCTACGTGAAACTGACGAAGACCAATATGCCTATTGTCTTCATCAATGTTAACGGGCGGATGATACAGCGTGAGGACCGTATCACAGCCCGGATGAAAATCATCGACAACGGCGAAGGCCAGTACAACTATGGCGACACGATAGCTTATCCGAACCAGAAAGTGGATTATGAAGGCTATGTGGCGTTGAGATATCGCGGCAACTCGTCGTTCAACAGCTCTGACAAGAAGCCATACTCGTTCCGCCCGCTGGACAAACCGCTTGAGCAGGGAGGAGAGAAGAAGAAGGTGGAGATAATGGGAATGGGCAAGGACAACGACTGGGCGCTGCTCGCTCCGTTCTCTGACAAGAGCATGATACGCGACGTGCTCACCTTCGAACTGGGACGCCCGTACTTCGACTATGTGCCGCACGCCAAGTTCTGCGAGCTTATTCTCGACGGAACATATTACGGAGTGTTCATCATGTCAGAGCGTGTGGGAAAGGGAAAGAACCGTCTTGACCTCAACGATCCGGGTGAAGACGGCGGCGATCTGACCGGTGACTATCACGTGGAAATAGACCGTGACGACGAACCTGAGTATTATCAGTCGAAGTATCATCCCGTAGACGGCAACGGCAACGACATAACCTCTAATAAAATAACCTACCAGTATTCGGCTCCCGACTACGAAGACTTCGCCGAACTGATGCCAGGTACAAGGGAAGCGCTGCACAAACAGATAGACGACATGGAGGCTTCGTTCCGCACAGACTATTATACCGACCCGGAGCGCGGCTACCGCAAGTACATCGACGAAACGTCGTTCATCGACTATCTGCTCTCTACAGAATTCTCGTTCAACATCGACGGCTACCGTCTGAGTACCAATCTGTATAAATACAGTGAGACCCGTGCAGCGCGTGAGGGGCTCGACCCGCGTTGGAAAATGTCGCTCTGGGATTTCAATATAGCCTACGGCAACGCCAACTACAATCAGGGTGAGCGCACTGATCTGTGGCAGTATGACTTCAATGCGCGCAACAGCGATCCGCAGCTTGTGCCGTTCTGGTGGTATAAGATGACGCGCGATAAGAGTTTTATCAATAATGTGAAGCTGCGCTGGCAGCAGTATCGCAACGGTCAGTATTCAGATGAGGCCATCGAAGCGAAGATTGATTCGCTCACCAACATAATAACATCGGGCGGAGCGCTCGGCCGTAACCAGAGCGCGTGGAACATCATCGGCCGTCACGTGTGGCCAAACTATTATGTCGGTCAGACCTATGGTGACGAGATAGATTATCTGAAAAACTGGATAAGAAACCGTGTGGCGTTCATGGATAAGAAGTTGCTGCCGCGTGATCCGTCGATACATTACATCCCTGTTGACGTGGTGAGCGGCTGGAACGGCGATGTAATCATCGAGTCGCTGCCCGCATCCTCTCACTCCACGGGTGCTATTGACGGCAACCGCTCCTTCTATTCGGAGAAGGTGATAAACGAGGGCGGATTGCCAACCGACCGCGTCATAGTTTCCAATTCAGACATTGAGTACAGACTGGCGGCTTACGAAGGCAACAACGCCCTGCACCTGACAAGTTCCGGACAGAGCGGCGACATCGTGTTCAACAATCCGTTCTCCACAAGCGAACTGTGCATGTTGGCCACCAGCGGTAAAGGACAGAGCGAGATGGAACTTGTCGTGAACTACACAGACGGCACAAGTTCATCACCGCTGAAGATTACGGTGAGAGACTGGTCTGTGAGAAATCCTGTAGGTGACGAGGCTGTAACACAGCTCGGATGCATGACCGTGTCTGACTCTTCGCCGGGAAGCGACTGTCATTATTGTCTCTTCGAGCACAGCATAAGCTGCGATGCCGACAGACAGGTGAAGTCTGTCACGATAAGACAGAACAACAACGCCACACTCTCTGTACTCGCATTCTCACGCATGGAGAAGACATCCACCGCCATATCCGGACCGTCCGTGACGGGCGAACGCACCGTTGTGGGCATCTATTCTGTTGACGGTGTGAAACTATCGCAGCCGAAGAGCGGACTGAACATCATACGCTACTCCGACGGAACGGCGCGTAAGGTGATTGTGAAATAACGGCGCGGTGCTCACCCGAGCACCACGTCGAGCACCATCATCAGTGCAAAACCAACGGCAAAACCAATGGTGCCGAGGTTGCTATGGTTGCCTTCGGATGACTCGGGGATGAGTTCCTCAACAACGACATATATCATTGCACCTGCTGCGAAAGCAAGCAGGAAGGGCATGACAGGGGCGATGGCCGATGCGAGAAGTATCACGGCCGCCGCCCCTATCGGTTCAACCACACCGCTCAATGAGCCGATGGCGAAGGAGCGTTTGCGACTGTTGCCTTCCGCACGCAGCGGCATCGATATGATGGCACCCTCAGGTATGTTCTGTATTGCTATGCCAAGAGACATCGCCAATGCGCCTGCCGCCGATATACCGGCATCACCTTGCAGCGCTCCGGCTATCACAACGCCCACCGCCATGCCTTCGGGCAGATTGTGGATTGTGACTGCCAGTGACAGCATTGCCGTGCGGGAGAGTCCGCTGCGCGGGCCTTCCGGTTTTGAGTCGCCTATGTGCAGGTGTGGCGTCAGGTAGTCTATGGCAAGCAGGAAACCAATGCCGCACAGGAAACCAATGGTCACCGGCAGCACCTTGGCCCATCCTTCGCCTCCGCTAAGTTCCATGCCCGGTATGAGGAGTGACCATACCGAGGCGGCCACCATCACTCCCGAAGCAAATCCGAGCAGCGACTTCTGCACAAGTGAAGGCATCTCATGTTTCATGAAAAATACGAATGCCGCGCCTGTCATCGTGCCGAGCAGCGGCAGTGTGAGAGCTATTATCAATCCTTCCATAACTGTTTTTATTTTTGATTTTACTTTTTCTTTTGTTCTTCTTACGCCTTGTCTGTCTGAAACAACAGATGTTTTCCGGTGTATCTTTTGCAAAGATAGTGAAAGGTGAGAGCAATGACAAACAGAAAAACGAAGTTTTTGCATGTTCAGGCATTGCCGAGCCGCCTCCTGTCTTATACGAAGATAGAAAAAGATGCGCGCAAAGACAATACGTGAAAACAAGGTTTTACTGGACAATAAAAATTCGGTTTGGAATGATATTATTCATGAACTGCCACAGGGTGATGGCAAACTTACTTATCCACAGGTGGTTTAAGCCGTGACGGCACTGAGTTCATGTAATAATAAATTGGTATTTCCGCAACTGGCAAATCGTTACATCAAGAGCACGTGCACATCTTTTCCATTATCTTTCTCACACCCGATATCAACGCTTTAGAGCAAAACCCGTGTGACCGACTTACGATTTTTCTTGACTTTTTTTTGACAAAATAAAATCGCAAAAGAGATGTAAAGGAATGTTAAATC
>USDT01000036.1 GCA_900553465.1 uncultured Prevotella sp. | reverse complement strand
TCAGCGGCAGGAAGTAGTTCATCATAGAGAACATACCCTTCTTCATCTCACCACCGTACCATGTGTTGATGATTACCTGCTCCTTAGATGTTACGTTGAATACAACTGCAGTCTCAGAGTTGAATCCGAGTTCCTTCCAGTTCTCAACCTTAGCCTTAGAAGCATTGTAAACGATGAAGTCCGGCTCGAAGTCCTCGAGTTCCTCTTCTGTAGGACGGATGAACATGTTCTTTACGAAGTGAGCCTGCCAAGCAACCTCCATGATGAAACGAACAGCCATACGTGTGTCCTTGTTGGCACCGCAGAATCCGTCGATTACATACAGTTTCTTGTTAGAAAGCTCTTTCTTTGCGATTTCCTTAACGGCAGCCCATGCTTCCTGAGAAGCCGGTTTGTTGTCGTTCTTATATTCGTCTGATGTCCACCATACTGTGTCCTTAGAGTTCTCGTCCATTACGATGAACTTATCCTTAGGAGAACGGCCGGTGTAGATACCTGTCATTACGTTTACAGCGCCAAGCTCTGTTACCTGGCCTTTGTCGAAACCTTCGAGGTCGCTTTTTGTCTCCTCTTCGAAGAGAACCTCATAAGAAGGGTTGTGGAGAACCTCAGTTGTACCTGTGATTCCGTACTTCTCTAAAACTGACTTATCAAATTTTGCCATTTCAATAAATATTTAGATGTGAAAAAATATCCTGTTACGTTCTTATTACAAGCGGTTTGTTCTTCTAAAACCGACGCAAAGTTATGAAAAAAGTAATAAAACCACAAACTTAATTATCACAAAAAAAAGCACAATAAATCTTTTTATGTTAAAGAACAAAAAAATTTTGCCGGCATATTCTTAATTGCAATTTGGAGTTGGCAAACTACAAAAGTTTTTTGATAAATTTGCATGCGTGAACATCACGCCGGCGCACCCCGCCACACACATCAGGCCGCACTGAAAAGCACCCTTGCGGCAACAGCGAAACAGGGGCGGCGCGTTGTCCGTACATTAATTATTAAATACAAACTTAAACGTCATGAAAATAATAGACTTCAGCCAGACAAACTCCATCATGAACCAGTATATGGCCGAGATGCGCGACAAGGACTATCAGCACAACCGGCTGCTCTTCCGCAACAACATCATGCGCATAGGCGAGCTCGAGGCCTACGAGATAAGCAAGACGCTCAGCTATGAGGAGCGCGACGTGCAGACACCTCTAGGCACAGCCCGCGTCAGTGTGCCGTCCGACAAGGTGGTGCTGGCCACGATATTCAGAGCCGGACTGCCCTTCCACAACGGTTTCCTCAACATATTCGACCACGCCGGCAACGCCTTCGTGAGCGCCTATCGCGAGTACACCGACCAGTCGCACACCGACGTAAGCATACACGTTGAGTATCTCGCCACGCCCGACATCGACGGCAAGACGCTCATCATAGCCGACCCGATGCTCGCCACCGGAGGCTCGATGGAGCTGGGCTACAAGGCGTTCCTCACCAAGGGCACGCCAAAGAACGTGCACGTGGCATGCGTAATAGCCGCACCCGAGGGCATTGAACACATCAGAAAGACATTCCCCGACGACCGCACCACGATATGGTGTGCAGCCATCGACCCGGGACTGAACGAGCACAAGTACATCGTACCGGGCTTCGGCGACGCGGGCGACCTGTGCTACGGCGAGAAGATATGATGTCTGTCCCGGGCAAACGTCGCGTCACACATTTGTCAAAAAAAATTACAACTATTCGTCGTCAAGAGTGACCGTGGAATCATCCGGGAAAATTTTGTCCGGAAATATTCTGAAAATAACGCGGCTGCACAACGCACTCACTATCAGACATTTATAAAAATCACATTTTTACGAAGCCTCTTCTGCGGTGCGAAACAGCCTTTATCACACCGCGGAAGAGGCTTTTTCGTCATGCATTATGGTGCATACCATCACGTGATACAGCACGTTTCAGCACCCGAAATGCACCATATCGCGCCGTCATGTGTTCCGCATGACACACCAACCGTCGCCACTACACATTCCGCCTCCGCCGGAAGAGTCTTTTCCGCAACGCCTCAGCTCACAGAATGAGAGTTGCAGCCGGACTTTATTTGTAAAGAATTTTTACCGTCGCACCGTTCATCATCAAAGTATTCCGGCAGCCGGATGTACGCCCACTCTTTACATATATTTATTTGCGAGTTAGACAAATTATGCTTATATTTGCTTTCTAAAACTATCACAATGGCGTCAGAAAAACTAAGATTTGCTATTTTCGGAAACACTTTTCAGAGCAAAAAGTCAGCTTCGATACAGAAAGTCATCTATCACCTGGAGCGGCACGGTGCGCAGATATACATCGACCGCCCGTTCTACGACTTTCTGAAACACTACGGACAGATGCCTGCCGGCTCGCCCAAAGTGTTCGATGCCGACGGCTTCGACGCCGACTTCGCCATATCCATGGGCGGCGACGGCACGTTTCTGAAGACAGCAGTGCGCGTCGGTATAAAGAACATCCCCATACTGGGTGTCAATACCGGCCGGCTGGGATTCCTTGCCGACGTCATGCCAGAAGAGTTCGGCACCGCCATAGACGCCATATACGACGGTCACTACACCACCGAGAACCACACGGCTCTGATGGTGCGCACCGACACAAAACAGCTGCGCGGCGAGCCATTCGCGCTCAACGACATAGCCGTACTCAAGCGCGACAACGCATCGATGATAAGCATACGCACATGCATCGACGGCGAACACCTCGTCACCTATCAGGCCGACGGACTCATAGTGTCCACTCCGACAGGTTCTACAGCCTACTCGCTGTCTAACGGCGGACCCATCATAGTGCCGCGCACCAACACCATGTGTCTCACACCGGTGGCTCCGCACAGCCTCAACGTGCGCCCGATAGTGATAAGCGGCGACAGCACCGTGACGCTGAGCGTGGAGTCGCGCTCGCACAATTTCCTGCTGGCCGTCGACGGACGCAGCGAGACTCTCACCGAAGGAACATCCATAACCATTGACAAGGCACCGTTCATCACAAGCATAGTGAAGCGTCCCGGACACAACTACTTCGCATCGCTGCGCGAGAAGATGATGTGGGGAGCCGACAAACGCAAGGACTGAAACGCCACAACCATACGCCCATCTGGCACAAAGACGCTCATGTCATGAAAATAAGGCAGATACTCAAGATACCGGACACGCAATACACCACCACACAGATAATGAAATGGCTGTGGGGACAATGGCGCGGCAACCGTCTGCAAGCGGTGCTCAACGCCGCCACGGGCATTGCACAGGTTGTCACAAGTCTGTCGCAGGTATGGGCTGTCAAGCATGCCATCGACGTGGCGTCGGGCGTAGTCAAAGGTTCCATCTACAGCGCCGTGGGCATGATGGCGGCACTCATACTGTGCGACTTCGCACTCAACATCACGTCTGTATGGGTGCGCAACATTCTCGGCATAAAGGCGCAGAACCGCATGCAGCAGCGCATGCTCGACCGGATACTGCGCTCCGAATGGCGCGGACGCGAGATACGCCACTCCGGCGACGTGCTCAACCGTCTGGAGTTCGACGTGAACAACGTCATCAACTTCCTCACCGAGACAATCCCCAACACGCTTTCTGTCATCGTGATGTTTGTCAGCGCCTTTATCTATCTGTTCCTCATGGACAAGGTTCTGGCTCTTGTCATCGTGGTGCTCATCCCCGTTTTCCTCATCGGCAGCAAGGTTTATGTAGGCCACATGCGCCGTCTCACACGTTTCGTGCGCGACTCCGACAGCAAGGTGCAGAGCGTATTGCAGGAGACTGTGCAGCACCGCATGCTCATAAAAACGCTCGAGAACGACCGCAACATGATAGACAAGCTGGAACGCACGCAGTGCGAACTGCGCCAGAATGTGGTGAAGCGCACGTCGTGCTCGGTGTTCTCAAACCTCGTACTCAACACCGGCTTCGCCGCAGGCTATCTTCTTGCGTTCCTGTGGGCGGCCCTTCGCATGTCGCAGCACACACTTACCTTCGGCGGAATGACGGCATTCCTGCAACTCGTCAACAAGATTCAGACTCCCGCGCGCAGCCTCACCAAGCTGGTACCGGCCTTCGTCAGCGTGCTCACTGCCTCCGAGCGTCTCATGGAACTTGAGGAAAATCCGCTCGAAGAACAGGGCGACCCCGTGCGTATGGACGGTCCGTGCGGCATACGCCTCAACAATATCACCTATCTGTACGACGGTGGCTCGCGCAACGTCATCGAAAATCTGAGCCACGACTTCCAGCCCGGTTCGTGCACGGCCATACTCGGCGAGACCGGTGCCGGCAAGACTACGCTCATCAGAATAATCCTCGCCCTGCTCCACCCGCAGCAAGGCACGGCCGAGATATACAACTCCTCATCATCCCACACGCTCTCGCCGCTCGTGCGCTGCAACATGGTGTACGTGCCGCAGGGCAACACACTCATGAGCGGTTCCATACGCGACAACCTGCGCATGGGAAAGGCCGACGCCACCGACGAGGAAATGAAGGCGGCCCTTGAGAAAAGTTGCGCATCTTTCGTAAACGACCTTCCCGACGGACTCGACACTCTCTGCACCGAGCAAGGCGGCGGACTGAGCGAAGGACAGGCGCAGCGCATAGCCATAGCACGCGCACTGTTGCGCAACCGCCCGGTGATGCTCTTCGACGAAGCTACATCGGCTCTCGATCCCGACACGGAATGCCGCCTGCTGCAGAACATAATGAGCGACCGCGGCAAAACCATCATATTCATAACCCACCGTCCGGCCGTCATAAAATATTGCGACCACACTCTGAAGGTAGAACGCAACGACCAGTCATGAAAAACAGAAATTATGGTTTTTCTTTCACCCACTGCAACCACAGCCACTCGCATGCAGTCTAACCTATAAAAAGCTCAGACATGTCAATAATAACACTAAGGGACATAAACAAGACCTACCGCGGCGCGCAGCCGCTCCACGTGCTCAAGGGCATCAACCTCGACATAGACGAGGGCGAGTTCGTATCCATCATGGGTGCGTCGGGCTCAGGCAAGTCCACACTGCTCAACATACTCGGCATTCTCGACAACTACGACTCAGGCGAATATCTGCTTGGCGGAACGCTGATAAAGGACCTCTCGGAGAAACGCGCGGCCGAATACCGCAACCGCATGATAGGTTTCATCTTCCAGTCATTCAATCTCATAGCCTTCAAGTCGGCCGTGGAGAATGTCGAACTGCCTCTGTTCTATCAGGGAGTAGGCCGCAAGAAGCGCCATGCCATGGCCATGGAGTATCTCGACAGGCTCGGTCTGGCACAGTGGGCCGACCATTATCCCAACGAACTCTCCGGCGGACAGAAACAGCGTGTGGCCATAGCGCGGGCTCTGATAACACGTCCGCAGATAATACTGGCGGACGAACCCACCGGAGCACTCGACTCAAAGACGAGTGTGGAGGTGATGGAACTGCTCAAGAAACTCAACGCCGAGGAGCACATCACCATAGTCGTGGTGACACACGAAAGCGGTGTGGCCAACGAGACAAACAAGATAATACACATCAAGGACGGCCTGATAGGCAAGATAGAGGAGAACCTCGACCACAACGCAAGCCCGTTCGGCACGTCGGGAATAATGAAATGACAGATGGCCTATGCGTGACATGATAGCCGAAATACTCACCACGGCAGGGCGCAACAAGCTGCGCACCGCGCTGACGGGCTTCTCCGTGGCATGGGGAATATTCATCATCATCTTCCTGCTCGGAGCAGGAAACGGACTGCTCAACGCCGTTGTGCAGAACTCGGGACAGTTTCTGGACAACTCGATGATTGTCTACGGCGGTTTCACATCGAAGCCTTACGACGGCTTGAAAGAGGGACGCCACATCGAACTCAACGACAACGACATATCCACAACGCGCAACAACTTCACCGGAAACGTGGAGACAACCGGTGCCGAAATATCGCAGTCGGGACTCAACATAATCTTCGGCGACGAATACGTGAGCGGCAACAGCCTGTGCGGAACCTATCCCAACAAGGCTGAGATAAACAAGATAAACATGCTGTACGGACGTTTCGTCAACATGACCGACATACGCGAGCAGCGCAAAATAATCGTTCTGAGCGAAGGACAGGCCAAGGAACTCGCACCACACGACATCAGTACGCTCATAGGACAGACGGTGAACGTTGGCGGATTCGCATTCAGAGTGGTCGGCATTTACAAGGACGACAACAGCCGGATGAACACCGATGCCTACACGGCATTCACCACTTTGAGAACCATGTACAGCCGCGGCGACAAGGCCGACAGGATTTTCTTCACCTTCGAAGGACTTGAAACGATGGAGGCAAACGAGAAGTTTGAGGCACGATACCGCGCCAACATCAACCGCAACCACCGCGCCGCACCCGACGACGAGGAGTCGGTATGGCTGTGGAACCGCTTCACACAGAACCTGCAGATGAACACCGGAACCGACATCATACGCACAGCACTGTGGATAATAGGTCTCTTCACGTTGCTGTCGGGCATCGTCGGGGTTTCCAACATCATGCTCATCACCGTGAAGGAACGCACCCACGAGTTCGGCATACGCAAGGCCATCGGCGCCAAACCGTGGTCTATACTGCGGCTTATTATAACCGAAAGCATCATCATAACAACCTTCTTCGGATACATCGGAATGATTCTCGGCATAGCGGCAAATATGTATATGGACGCCACCATAGGCCACCAGCAGGTGGACACGGGACTGTTCGAGGCGGCAATGTTCGTCAACCCTACAGTAGGTCTGGACGTATGCATACAGGCAACGCTTGTCATGATAATCGCAGGAACCGTCGCCGGACTTGTACCGGCACGCCGCGCGGCAAACATCAGACCGATAGAGGCGCTGCGGGCAGAATGACACAGACCATCAGCATACGGCATAAACAAACAGAAACTACACGGAAATGAAAATAGACATCGACAGATTCAGGGAGATACTCGACACACTCACGAGAAACAAAAGCCGCACGTTCCTCACCGGATTCGGCGTGTTCTGGGGCGTGTTCATGCTTGTCGGCCTCATCGGAGGCGGCAGCGGACTGAAGGAAATGCTGTCGAACAACTTCGAGGGATTTGCCACCAATGCGGCCATAGTGTTCGCGCAACCCACTACCAAAGCGCACAACGGACTGCGCAAAGGACGTAAATGGACCATGACACACAAGGATGTGGACCGTCTGAAGGCTCAGGTGCCGGAACTGGACGTAGTCACACCGATGCTGTCGAGATGGAACGGCAACGCCACTTTCAGCGACAAGAAGAGCAGTTGCACCGTGAAGGGAACTCTGCCCGACTACACTCGCGTGGAAAGTCCGCAGATGTACTACGGCCGTTACATCAACGACATGGATATAAGCCAGCGCCGCAAGGTGTGCGTCATAGGCAAGAAGGTGTACAAGACACTGTTTCCGGGAGGCGGTGACCCGTGCGGACAGCTCATCCGTATAGACTCCATATATTATAATGTAATAGGAGTCGACTACGCCGCAGGCAACATGAACATCAACGGAAGTGCCGAAGAGAGTGTCATTGTGCCGCTCTCACTCATGCAGCAGGCGTACAATCTGGGTGACAATGTCGACCTCATATGTGCCACGGCAAAGCCCGGTACAAAGATGGACGAGATATCGCAGCGTATGCGCGAGGTGATAGCGAGGGCACACAACGTGGCTCCAGACGACGAGAAAGCCGTCACTGTGTTCAACACCGAACTGCTTTTCGGTCTGCTCGACAGCCTGTTCTCCGGTGTCAACTTCCTAATCTGGCTTGTCGGCATAGGCACTCTGCTGGCAGGAGCAATAGGTGTTTCGAACATCATGATGGTGACAGTGCGCGAACGTACCACCGAGATCGGCATACGGCGAGCCATAGGCGCCACACCGATGGACATCCTTTCGCAGATAATAAGTGAGAGTATCATACTCACGGCCGTGGCAGGTATGAGCGGAATACTGTTCGTAGTGATAATCCTGCAGATGCTCGAGGTGGCCAACACAAGCGACGGCATCACCACAGCTCATTTCCAGATAGACTTCTGGACGGCCGTCGGCGCGGTGGTTATGCTCAGTGTTCTGGGCGTGTTGGCGGGACTTGCGCCGGCTGCAAGAGCCATGAGCATAAAGCCGGTTGACGCAATGAGAGACGAGTAATGCACACAACCGTGCCGCGCTCTGCCCTCTTCCGCACATGAAAATGAACCGTATGGCTCGGCCATATACATATTATAATAAGCAAACAAACACAAAAACAGATATGAAAAAGTACTTCAAGTTCATAGTCGCAGCTATTATCGCCTTGATATTCATAGGCACATTCGTGTTTCTCTATGTGAAATCGCTGCCGCAACCGGTGGCCTACAATGAGTTCACACCCAAAATAACCGACATCAGAAAGACCACGGTGGTGACGGGAAAGATAGAACCGCGCAACGAGGTTGCCATCAAACCGCAGATATCCGGCATCATAAGCGAACTGCTGAAGGAAGCGGGCAACACCGTGAAAGAAGGCGAAGTGATTGCCAAGGTGAAGGTTATCCCGGACATGGGACAGCTCAGTTCGGCACAGGCACGCCTGCGTCTTGCCAACATAAACGTGAAACAGGCACGCACAGACTACGAACGCGAGAAGGTGCTTTACGACAAAGGACTGGTGTCGGCCGACGAATATGATAAGATAGCACAGGCCTACCGCCAGGCTGAAGAAGAGGTTGCTGCGGCCGAGGACAACCTGCAGGTGGTACGCGACGGTGTGTCGAAGAGTAACGCCAGTGCCAGTTCCACCCTCGTGCGCTCAACCATTACGGGCGTAATACTCGACATTCCGGTAAAAGTGGGCAACTCCGTCATACTGTCAAACACATTCAACGACGGTACGACAATAGCCTCCGTAGCCGACATGAACGACCTCATATTCCGCGGAAACATCGACGAGACCGAGGTGGGACGCCTTGTCACAGGCATGCCTATGAAGTTGTCAATCGGCGCATTGCAGGACAAGACGTTCGAAGCATCACTCGAATACATATCACCGAAGGCTGTTGACAACAACGGAGCCAACCAGTTTGAGATAAAGGCAGCCGTAAAGGTGGCTGACAGCAAGAACATACGAAGCGGCTACAGTGCCAATGCGGAGATAGTGCTCTCACAGGCAAAGAACGTGCTCACCATTCCGGAGAGTGCCATTGAGTTCGAAGGCAACGACACATACGTGTATGTCGTGAAAGGTGAAGGCGACGAAAAGATATACGAACGCCGCAAGGTTACCACAGGATTGAGTGATGGCATCAACATCGAAATAAAGAAAGGATTGACTCAGAAAGACAAGATCAGAGGCCCGAAGATAATAACCGAAGACCAGAAAGAGCAGTAATGTGACAACGGAAAAGCGCATATGACACCGCACGGACGCCGTAATCGCTCTTCCACAAAAGTCTTCAGCCGGCAAAAGAAAGCCACAAAGGAATGATGATAAAAAACAGAAGCGGCCGCAGGAACATCAAATTCTGCGGCCGCTTCTTTGTATTTCAGCATTTTGTTTGCTTTAATTCATAAGTGCCTTTTCATTGTTCCGGCAACGCGCATCGCTTATTTCTCAACCACGTTGCCGTCCCATATCGACTTCACCTTGTAAACCTCAAGGCTGCTTATCTTTATGTTGTTGCCCCAGAACACGTAACCTTCCTTGTTCGTACTGCGCACGTCGAGTCCCATGGAGTATGAATACAGTCCACCGTCGATGAACACCTCTGCCATGCTGCGGTCCATATAAACATCCGCCGTAAGCATCATGCTGCCCGGATCATCGGTTGCATAGAACTCACCGTTCAGTCGGTTGCCGTTCAGATCGTAGTTCACTATGCGCTGTCCGCGGTAGCTCAGTCCTGCATCGGTAGCGTGACTCATGTGCAGAGTCATGCGTATACGCAGCACGTCGTTGCCGTCAAACTGCTTCATCACGTCATTAGCCTGCTGCATGTTCAGGTCTTCGCCAGAATAAACCTTGGTGAACAGCTGCTCCACTTCCCTGACAGGACGACTCGCAAGACGCAGTCCGCTCTTGGTAGTAAACAGCATCTGCTCCTGCGGAAGAAGCATACAGCCGTTGAAAGGCATGCCGTCGAACGAGATACGACCCCATGCTATCTTTATCACACGGCCGTCGTTGGCCGGTATGTTGTTGAATACCTGCGCGGCATACGCGCTTCCATTGAGATTGCATTGCTTCGGACCGTCGGGCGTAAAGCGCTTTCCGTCGAACGAACCTATCATGTAAGTGCCCGACGCACCCCACATCACCCACTTCTTGTTGCCGCCATTTCCATCGACAGCCACCTCAAAAAGTTCCGGGCACTCCCAGAATCCGGTGATATGGCTTTCGAATGTCCAGTCCTTCAGATTAACCGAATTATAAATCGAATGACCGTCGCGCTCATTGAGCACCATCACCCAATGCTTGCCCGGAGCATACCAGAACACCTTCGGATCACGCGTGTCGTTGGTCTGCCATTTCTCATGTGAGTCTATAATCGGGTTACCCTCATACTTCGTAAACGTAAGTCCTTCATCCAGACTGTAGGCCATGCTCTGGCGCTGTATGCCCTTTGCCGATGTGTAAAACGCCACGAGTGCAGGGCTGCCGTCCTTACCGTTCCATCCCGCAGTGTTGCCATAGTCTATCACAGCCGAACCGGAAAAGATTGTTCCGAGAGTGTCGGGATGCAGCGCCAGCGGCAGTTCCTGCCAGTGCAGGAGGTCGGTACTAACAGCGTGCGCCCAATGCATGTTCTCCCATTCGCGCTCAAACGGATTGTGCTGATAGAACATGTGATACTTGCCTTTGTAATAAACGAGTCCGTTAGGATCGTTTATCCATCCGCGACGCGTCGTGAAATGATATTGCGGACGGTATTTCTCCTTGTATATCTCGTCTTCTCCGGCAATGCGGTCGTCCTGATAAATCTTGCTGAGAGCCGCCTCACTGCCGTCGTAGGTCAGCGTAACAGTCTTGCCTTTCAGAGCGCTCACGTCGCGGAACGTCCAGTAGTCGGGCTCGCCTTCGGCAAGACGTATGACAAACCGGCACGGATCCTGTCCCTTGACAGACAGTTCCATGGTCTTGCGGTCCGACTTGTGCGAGATCGGAAAATTGATGTACTTCTTGGTGATCTTGATCTTTATGTCGGCAGCATCGGCCATGGAAAAACATCCCAAAGCCAGTGCGGCAGACACGATTAATAACCTGCCATTTTTCATAACTGTATCTTTTGTTTATTGTTTGTTTCAGTAACAGATTTCGTGAATCAGCTTCTTATGCCATAATCATTTTACATCAGACAGTGCAAACGGGTGGAAAGAGAACCTGTTCCCATTTTCCCGAGCGCAGTCTATCTTCCACAAAGATAACATAAATAAGCCTTAATATCAAATACCACCGGCAGATTTTAGAAAAATTTTTCGCACATACGCACCACCACTGCGTAAACCTCATGCCCCGACAGAATATACACGCTGTCAACATAGCTATCCGCCGTAACAGTCTTTACGGCATTTTCCAAAGGCCGTCACCGACATTCATACTTCCCATCAACCGTGCGTGGCTTTATCCATACGTCAGCATCTACGTTCAGAAAAGCCCGACACACCCTTTTATTCCAGCAATACAGCCCATAATTCCGCACTGCATGATTTTATGGAAAAAGCCGTGCAGACTCGTTAAATAGTATTGAAATATTGTTAATTCATGTAAATTAAAGTTGTATTAACTATCATTCTGACAAATAATGACGTAAATTTAAGGTCTTTAATGTATGCGCGTGAGACACTGCACACGGCATGCACGCAGGGTAGCGGAATGCTGCCCGCAAAGACATCATACCGGCAATCTGTGACATAAAAGACAAATACGGAAAGACAAAACACCAATACAAAAATATGAGACACAAACAACCTCTGCAGCTGGCAGCCGTTCTGTCGCTGTCGCTGATGCTGTCAAGTTTCGATGACGGCAGAAACGCAGGCATCGGTAAATATCCGGGCGCACCCGGAGAGAGCTTCGCACCGGAGCTCGTGGCCGACAACTCCTACCGAAACATTGCCCTGCGACGCATGGCATACGCCTCATCGTCGCACGACTACAACCTCACGGCACAACTTGTGACCGACGGCATTGTGCACACAGCACAACCGCCTTACCTCACCGCATCGACCAACAGCGGAGTCCTTCCGCGCCGTGAGCGCGAATGGGCAATAGACGGTGGCGAGTACACCCGCAACATACTGATGGGCCAGAAAACTTTTCTCAACTATCAGTGGCACAACATGAAGGTGAAGGCCAACCGTGTAAAGATAATCTGCAGCATGGCTTACAACGAGGGAGCCAAGGGCGGTTACGCCATAAAGGTGAGCTCGCGGATGAAAGGTAAGAAGGGAGTGACACTGCGCACTCTCGGACAGCAGACCGGAAAAGGACTGCCGGGAAAGGCCTCGAACAGCAAAGCCCACAGCGATCCGAACAAGAACACGAACGACGGACCGATGCTGCCGACACGCAACATCGAGGCTGTGATAGATCTGGGCACGGGCGACATCAGTTTCGACAACCTGAAAGTGGAGTTCTCCATGCCGGGTGCGGCACACTGGACCGTGACTGAGATAAAGTTCTTCGACGGCAACCGACCTGTCACCGACGTGCTGCCCTCTTCTGAATTCGGCAGCGCATGGATGAGCGCTAAGGCCGGAACACAGTGGGTTTACGTCGATCTTGGCACATCGTGCGAATTTGACAAAGTGAAGCTCCACTGGATAAGCAAGGCTCGCAGCGGACGCATCGAGACATCTGACGACGCACGCAACTGGAAGACCGTGGCACAACTGCCTGCCGGCAACAGTCAGACCGACGAGGTGAAATGTGCCGGAGGCAAGGGCCGATACGTACGCGTGCTGATGCTCAAGGGCGCTACGGCTGCTCCCTATGTGCTCAGCGAGATTGAGGTAATGGGCCGTGGCGGACTCGTTGCGAAGCCCCAGCCTGTCAAAGGCGGCGACGAACGCCACTTCTCTCTCGACGGAGGCGACTGGCGCATACAGCGTGCCTCGGAGGTGAAAGGCGACGGACAGACCATATCTGCCGACAGCTACGACGACAGTTCGTGGGCCGTGGCCACAGTGCCTGCAACAGCTCTGATGAGCTACGTCAACATAGGAGCACTCCCTAATCCCAATTATGCCGACAACCTGATGCAGATATCCGAGTCGTTCTTCAACTCCGACTTCTGGTATCGCACCGAGTTCGACCTGCCGCAGCAGATGAAGGGCAAGCGCGTATTCCTCAACTTCGACGGCATCAACTGGAAAGCCGACGTCTTCGTGAACGGCCGTCAGGCCGAACGCATCGAAGGAGCGTTCATGCGCGGACACGCCGACATAACTCCATTGCTGCGCGACGGCAGGAACATACTGGCCGTGAAGATAACCAAGAACGCGCATCCGGGCGCAGTGAAGGAGAAATACCGCAAGGACACCGACTTCAACGGAGGACTCCTGGGATATGACAACCCGACCTTCCATGCCACAATAGGATGGGACTGGATATCGACAATACGCGGCCGTAACATCGGTATATGGAACGACGTGTGGCTCTCGGCCACCGGCGCGGTGAGTATGCGCGACCCTCTGGTGACCTCCAAGCTGGCGTTGCCCGACACAGCCGCCACCATCACTCCGTCCGTCATACTGACCAACCACATGCCTTACAGCGTAAGCGGAACGCTCCGCGGATGGATAGGCGACCTGAAGTTTGAGAAGCGCGTGGTGCTGCCCACATACGGAGTACAGGAAATCGCATTTCTGCCCGAAGAATTCCCGGAGCTGCGCAACCGCCGCATGAACCTGTGGTGGCCAAACGGTTACGGCACGCCTTACCTCTACGACGCGGGCTTCGAGTTCGTGACGGAGAAGGGAACATCGGATGCCGTGAACTTCAAGGCCGGCATACGCCAGATGGACTACAAGGACATGGACACTCAGCTGAAGATATACATCAACGGCCGACGCTTCATTCCGCTGGGCGGCAACTGGGGATTCAGCGAGAACAACCTGTGTTACCGCGGACGCGAATATGACATAGCCGTGAAGAACCACCGCGACATGAACTTCAACATGATACGCAACTGGGTGGGACAGACCGGCGACGAAGAGTTCTACGAGGCCTGCGACAAATACGGCATCATGGTATGGCAGGACTTCTGGCTGGCCAATCCGGCCGACGGACCCGACCCGCTGAACGAATATATGTTCCTCAGCAACGCCGACGACTACGTGAAACGCATACGCAACCATCCGAGCATCGGCATCTACTGCGGCCGCAACGAGGGCTATCCGCCAAAGACTATAGACAGCAAACTGCGTGAGTTTGTGAAGACACTGCACCCAGGACTGGACTACATATCAAGTTCGGCCGACGACGGTGTGAGCGGTCACGGACCTTACTGGGCACTGCCTCCGAAGGAGTATTTCGACCGTCAGACGGGCAAACTGCACTCCGAGCGCGGTATGCCTAACGTGATGACATACGAAGGACTGGCGCGTACGCTCAGTCCGGAAACACTCTGGCCGCAGGGCAACGAGTGGGGACAGCACGACTACTGCATGCAGGGCGCGCAGCGCGGAGCAACATTCAACGCCATAATAGAGAAGGCGTTCGGCAAGGTGGACGACGCAGCCACATTCACAAAGCTGGCACAATGGCAGAACTACGACGGCTACCGCGCCATGTATGAGTCGGGAAGCCGCGACCGCCAGGGACTGCTCATCTGGATGAGTCACGCATGCTGGCCAAGCATGACATGGCAGTGCTACGACTACTACTTCGAACCCACAGCCGCATTCTTCGGATGCAAGAAAGCCTGCGAGCCGTTACACATACAGTGGAACGCATCGACACGCAACGTGGAAGTGGTGAACCTGTGTGCCGGCGACCGCAAGAACCTGACCGCAAAAGTTGAGCTGACCGACGCCAAGGGACGCACCGTGAAGACCATGCAGGCAACCGTCAACAGCAACGACGACTCGACCGTAGTGCCCGAAGGACTGCACGTGGACGACAAGGTAAGCCTGAACGGCGGCAACGTATACTTCATACGTCTGTGGCTCAACGACGAGAGCGGCCGCACACTGTCGCAGAACTTCTACGTGGCATCCAACGACGAAGGCAACCTCCAGGAGCTCAACACTCTGCCGCAGGTGGCTCTGAGCCCGAGCATCACGACCGATGGCACACGTGCTACGGTGACTGTGAAGAACCCGTCGGACACTCCGGCCATGATGATAAGACTCAACCTGAAGGCCGGTGACGGCGAACAGATTCTGCCGGTAAGTTATTCAGACAACTACTTCCACC
Source organism: uncultured Prevotella sp. (assembly GCA_900553465.1). GTDB lineage: Bacteria > Bacteroidota > Bacteroidia > Bacteroidales > Bacteroidaceae > Prevotella. The sequence goes on along the minus strand of USDT01000036.1, from coordinate 11,502 downwards.
TCATGCCGGGCGAGAGCCGCACCGTAGAGGTGAGCTGGAACGCCGCCGACGCAAGAGGCGGAAAGGCCGTGATAGAGCTGTCCGGATTCAATGTGAAAGATCAGAAAATACAATAACGATTGTCATAAAACATCCGCGGGCTGACGCAAAAATACTGTAACAAAAAGGCAAAAAATTGCCGTCAACCCGCGGATTTCAAAAAAATATTCCCGATTTTATATATTTTAACGCAGTAGACATAGTAATTTGCCTAAATAAGTTGTTATATTTACGTACTGTAAACAAAGAATATGATTGAAAGACACATCTGACACTGCTTGTCATAATAGCATCATCATTTGTCATTTTAATATCATATTATTCCATGTAAATGGACTAAATTTGTGACCATAATAAGGTAATTTTTTATTATATATCTGTGTCTGTGAAGATACGTGAATAATAAGCTTCGTTAGGTTAATAATCTTATGAGGAGGGTTGTTTAGTGAAACATAACTCCTCATTTCTTTTTTTATTCCCCCAATGACATTTTCACGCCCTATCACAACGGTTATATATAAATTCAGTGTGCGTCGGTTTCGATAAAAAGCCTGTTGTTTCCATCCCGCATCAGCGTTGTCATTTTCTGTCGGAAAGACAGCAATCCGGCCACTTTCAGTTTGTAAGTATCCTGCGGTTTTTTCGTCCGGGTTTTCAGTTCTACCCCGAAAAATAAGCGAGAATTTGCAAGCAGACTCTCCGTCGGACGCAAATTCGCGGAAAATAAGAGGTTTGTGCAAAACACTGGATGTCAAAGGTTTACATCCGAGGATAATTCTTCCGTCATGTAAAAGGCACTGTTTCAGCACGTGATACAGCCCGTTTCAGGGCCTGATATGCAGCATATCACACCATGATATAAGCAAAACCGGACGATGAAACGGGCATTATCGTAATGCATGATGAATAATCCTGTGCTCCATTATGGGGTATATAAAAAATCCGTATGGTCCGAATCGGCCTGTATTATATCAGATTTAACATTCGTTCACACCTTATTTGCGATTTTATTTTGTCAAAAAAAAGTCAAGAAAAACTGTAAGTTCACCGTCCGGGTTTTCTATAAAAAAGCTAATATGAGGCGTGATGAAAAACACGGAAAACAAGCGTCCCTTTTGCGGTGATGATTTATAGGTTGTGGCAACGTGGACTTATCGTCATGTGATGAAACGACTGTCACGGTTCACACCACCCCGAATTGCCGGAAAATTTTCTGCCGTTATATGACACTTCATGAGCAAATCCGGACCTCACCGCATCTCCGTTGAACCGCCGCAACAACTCCGCAGACCAACACTGTCTGCGCGTACACACAGACCTGACATCCGCAGCGGCAGCCAACAGCACGCGAAAAATAAACCGCATTATTTTGTCATGCCCACGGTTTGCATTATCTTTGCATATTGAAAGCGGCACGACACAATAATTAAATAGAAAATACGCCGCAATCCCATACATATACCGACCTTTCCGTGAACGGCGTCGCCCGTGTTTGCGCACGCCTCCACTGACACGGAACAGGCCGTTTCCCACACTCTGAAGGAAAATACAAAAACATCATGATAATGGAACAGAAAAACTACAAACGTACAACCGTAACCGCCGCCCTGCCTTATGCCAACGGCGGTGTGCATATCGGACACCTGGCCGGAGTATATGTACCGGCCGACATATACGTGCGCTACCTGCGCCTGAAACACCAGGATGTAATCTTCATCGGCGGAAGCGACGAGCACGGAGTGCCTATCACAATACGCGCCAAGAAGGAAGGCATCACCCCGCAGGATGTCGTTGACAGATACCACTCGATGATAAAGAAGAGCTTCGAGGAATTCGGCATCTCGTTCGACATATACAGCCGCACCACATCGGAGACTCACAACAAACTGGCTTCCGACTTCTTCAAGAAACTCTATGAGGACGGCAAACTGATAGAGAAGACCACAAAGCAGTATTACGACGAAGAGGCAAAGCAGTTCCTCGCCGACAGATACATCACGGGCGAATGTCCTCACTGCCACCACGAAGGCGCATACGGCGACCAGTGCGAGCACTGCGGAAGCGACCTCGACCCGACAGAGCTCATCAACCCGAAATCTACCATAAGCGGATCGCAGCCGGTGCTCAAGGAGACAAAGAACTGGTATCTGCCGCTCAACGAGTATCAGGACTGGCTGAAGCAGTGGATTCTCGAAGGACACAAGGAGTGGCGCTCCAATGTTTACGGACAGTGCAAGAGCTGGCTCGACATGAATCTGCAGCCGAGAGCCATGACACGCGACCTCGACTGGGGTATTCCCGTTCCGGTGGAAGGTGCCGAGGGCAAGGTGCTCTACGTGTGGTTCGACGCTCCTATCGGCTACATATCCAACACAAAGGAGCTTCTGCCCGACTCATGGGAGAAGTGGTGGAAGGATCCGGAGACACGTCTGGTTCACTTCATTGGCAAGGACAACATTGTGTTCCACTGCATTGTGTTCCCCGTAATGATGAAAGCCCACGGCGACTACATCATGCCCGACAACGTGCCGGCAAACGAATTCCTCAACCTCGAGAACGACAAGATAAGCACATCGCGCAACTGGGCGGTATGGCTTCACGAATATCTGCAGGAGCTTCCGGGCAAACAGGACGTGCTGCGCTATGTTCTCACGGCCAACGCTCCGGAGACTAAGGACAACAACTTCACATGGAAGGACTTCCAGGACCGCAACAACAACGAGCTGGTGGCCGTTTACGGCAACTTCGTGAACCGCGCGCTGCAGCTCACCAAGAAATATTTCGACGGCGTAGTGCCTGAGTGTGGCGAGCTGAACGACATAGACCGCCAGGCCATCGACGAGTTCAAGGACGTGAAACAGAAGGTGGAGGCTCTGCTCGACGTATTCAAGTTCCGCGACGCTCAGAAGGAAGCAATGAACCTGGCACGCATCGGCAACAAGTACATCACCGACTGCGAGCCGTGGAAGGTTGCCAAGACCGACATGGAACGCGTGAAGACCATCCTTTACATCTCGCTGCAGCTCGTGGCAAACCTTGACATCGCCTTCGAGCCGTTCCTGCCGTTCAGCAGCAAGAAACTGCGCCAGATGCTCAACGTGGAGGCATACGACTGGGCTCAGCTCGGCTCTACCGACCTGCTGAAGAGCGGACACAAGCTCGGCGAACCGTCTCTGCTGTTCGAGAAGATAGAGGACGACGTGATAGAATATCAGCTCCACAAGCTCGAGGAGACAAAGAAAGCTAACGAAGCCGCCGCATATAAGGCAGCGCCGGTGAAGGACACCGTGTCGTTCGAAGACTTCGAGAAACTCGACATCCGCGTGGGACACATCAAGGCATGTGAGAAGGTGAAGAAAGCCAACAAGCTGCTCAAGTTCACCATCGACGACGGTTCGGGCACCGACCGCACCATCGTTTCGGGCATCGCCAAGTTCTACCAGCCGGAAGATCTCGTGGGTAAGGATGTGCTCTTCATAGCCAACTTCGCTCCGCGCAAGCTCATGGGCATCGAGAGTCAGGGTATGATTCTCTCGGCAGAGAACTTCGACGGATCACTCACAGTGACATCACTGCTCGGCAAGGTGAAACCGGGAAGCCAGGTGGGATAATATGTCCGCCATACGACAACATTCATAAACAGAATAAAAAACAACGACTATATCCTATATGAAAAAACTCTTAGCAATAACACTGCTGCTCATTACGGCCGTAGTGTGCCGCGCGCAGATGGCCGAGCCGGTGAAATTCACCGCCGAGCTGAAGACCAACGGCACAGCTGAAGCCGAAATCGTGTTCAGCGGAAAGATTGACGAGGGATGGCACGTCTATTCGACCAACATCAGCGGAGGGCCGATAGAGGCGACATTCAACGTGAACAAGAAGGACGGCGTGGAACTTGTAGGCAAGCTCACACCGCATGGAAAGGAGATCTCTGTGTTCGACAAGATGTTCAACATGCAGGTGCGCTACTTCAGCAACAGCGTGAAGTTCGTGCAGAAAATAAGATTCACAAAGCCCACATACTCCATAGACGCTTATCTGGAATACGGCGCATGCAACGACGAGACCTGCATGCCGCCGACACAGGTGGAGATAATAAAGCAGGGCAAAGCGCCGGCCGTAGCCGGTGGCGAAGCCAAGGCTGAAGAGAAGACCGAGGCCGCACAGACAGAAATGGCTGCCGTCAATACTACTGACAGCGCCATGGCAGCCGCACCAGCAGTAGCCGCCGACAGCACGACAACGGCCGTTCCGGCCAACGCCTCACTCTCCGAGAGCGAGATAAAAGCGCTCTGGCAGCCTGTGATAAAGGAGCTTTCGGCTTATGACGAACCGCTCAACACATCGCTGTTCTACATCTTCCTCGCCGGACTGGCGGGCGGATTCCTCGCCCTGTTCACTCCGTGCGTATGGCCTATCATACCTATGACCGTCAGCTTCTTCCTCAAACGCAACAAGGACAGAGGCAAAGCCATACGTGAGGCTACGACCTACGGTGTGTCTATCGTGGTGATATACGTTGTGCTCGGACTGGCTGTGACGTTGCTTTTCGGCGCGAGCGCACTCAACGCATTGTCAACCAACGCCGTGTTCAACATCTTCTTCTGTCTGCTTCTCATCGTCTTCGCAGCATCGTTCTTCGGAGCTTTCGAGATAACCCTGCCTTCGTCGTGGAGCAACAAGATAGACCGCAAGTCGGAATCTACCAGCGGCATACTGAGCATCTTCCTCATGGCGTTCACCCTTGCGCTCGTTTCTTTCTCGTGCACCGGTCCTATCATCGGTCTGCTGCTCGTGGCCGTATCGACTCAGGGCAACATCATCGCGCCGACAATAGGTATGCTCGGATTCGCAGTTGCGCTGGCAATACCGTTCACTCTGTTCGCCATGTTCCCGTCACTGCTCAAGTCTGCGCCTAAATCGGGAGGCTGGATGAACGTCATCAAGGTGGTGCTCGGATTCATCGAACTGGCATTCGCGCTCAAGTTCCTGTCTGTAGCCGACCTCGCTTACGGCTGGCACATACTCGACCGCGAGACATTCATCGCTCTGTGGATTGCCATATTCGGACTGCTCGGACTCTATCTGCTGGGCATGTTCAACTTCCCTCACGACGACGAGAACCGCCGTACGAATGTTCCGCAGTTCTTCCTCGCGCTCATATCTCTGGCCTTCACTGTCTATATGGTGCCGGGACTGTGGGGTGCTCCGCTCAAAGCCATAAGCGCATTCACACCGCCTATGAACACCCAGGACTTCAATCTGTACAAGAACGAAGTGCATCCTAAGTTCAAGGACTTTGAAGCCGGCATGGCAGCTGCACGCCTGGAGGGCAAGCCGGTGATGATAGATTTCACCGGATTCGGATGCGTGAACTGCCGCGAAATGGAGGCCGCCGTATGGACAGATGCCAATGTGGCCGACATGCTCAACAACAAGTACGTGCTCATTTCTCTGTATGTTGACGACAAGACTCCGCTCGACCAGCCGATAACTGTCACCGAAAACGGAAAACAGCGCACGCTGCGCACCGTAGGAGATAAGTGGAGTTATCTGCAGAGAGTGAAGTTCGGAGCCAACACACAGCCGTTCTACGTGCTCCTCGACAACGAGGGACGTCCGCTCACAGGCAGCCGTTCGTACGACAAGGACATCAGCGAATACCTGAAGTTCCTGCAGACCGGACTGGAAAGATACAACAAATAACAAGCTGAATAAAAGCAAACAAGCATGTTAGACAAGAATATCAGACAGAGCATTATCGCACTGATACAGCGCGAAGTGGTGCCGGCAGTGGGCTGTACGGAGCCCATTGCCGTGGCTCTCTGCACAGCACGGGCCACAGAGACACTGGGATGCAGACCGGAAAAGATAACGGTACTGCTGAGCGCGAACATCCTGAAGAACGCCATGGGTGTGGGAATACCGGGCACAGGAATGATAGGTCTGCCCATCGCAATCGCACTGGGAGCCATCGTCGGCAAGTCGGAGTATGAGCTGGAAGTGATAAAGGACGTCACGCCGGAAACTCTCGAGGAAGGCAAGACCTATGTTGACGAGAAACGCATCGACATAAAACTGAAGTCGGACATCACTGAAAAACTCTACATCGACGTCATCTGTGAAGCCGCAGGACACAAGGCTGAAGCCGTGATTTCGGGTTCGCACACCAACTTTGTGTACATTGCCAAGGACGGAGAAACGCTTCTCGATGTGAAGAAAGCAAGCGGCGAGCAGGGCGAACAGGGCGATCCGGTACTCTGCATGCGCACTGTATACGACTTCGCCACCACAACTCCGGTGGACGAGATAGCATTCATACTGAAGACAAAACAGTACAACATAAAGGCTGCCGAAGAGTCAATCAAAGGCAACTACGGACATTGTCTGGGCAAGACCATCGACCGTCCGCTGAGCCACGGAATATTCGGTAACAGCATCTTCTCGCACATCCTGTCGAAGACAGCATCGGCATGCGACGCCAGAATGGGCGGAGCCATGATACCGGTAATGAGCAATTCAGGCTCGGGCAACCAGGGAATATGCGCCACAAACCCTGTGGCAGTGTATGCCATTGAGAACGAGAACACCGAGGAAGAGCTCATCCGCGCGCTCACTCTGAGCCATCTCACAGCGATATATATCAAGCAGAGCCTCGGCAAACTGTCGGCAGTATGCGGCTGTGTGGTGGCAAGCATCGGTTCGAGCTGCGGTATCACCTACCTCATGGGCGGTGACTACAGCCGCATCTGTAACTCGGTGAAGAACATGATTGCCAACATCACAGGTATGATATGCGACGGTGCGAAGCCCAGTTGCTCACTGAAGATAGCGTCAGGCGTATCCACCGCCCTGCTCTCATCGCTTCTGGCGATAGAAGGCAAATGCGTTACGGCTGTCGAAGGAATAATAGACAACGACGTGGATCAGTCCATACACAACCTCACGCGCATCGGTTCGGAGACAATGAACCAGACCGATGAGATGGTGCTTGACATCATGACACACAAGCACAACTGCTGAAACGCCGGCCAATACACGGCAAAACGGCAAGGCAGTAACTCTATCATAAGACAATTCCCGCAAACGGCAACACCATAACAACCGTCTGCGGGAATTTCATTATAAAGCCCGACGAAACACGAAAAAATCAACAAACCACAAATAAATCTCATGAAAAACACGTCGTTTTCATCCATATCACGTCTTTATATACAGAAGCGGCAACGACAGCAAGCGTAAGACCGCACAACGATACGAACATCCTAAAACGACAACATGATGCTGGGAATACTACGAAAAAGAACATCCGGAGACGAGCTGGAGCGGCTTGTAAGGGAACATACAGACAATATGTTCAGGTTCGCGTTCTTCCGTACAGGCGACAGAAGCACGGCCGAGGACATTGTACAGGACACTCTGCTGAGTGTGTGCAGGCAGAACAACAGGCCCACCGAGCCGGAAAAGCTGAAAAGCTACGTCTTCAGGGCGCTGTCAAACAGATGCCGTGACGTAATACGCAAGCACCGTACCGACACCGAACCACTGACCTTCCGCATGGCTGAAAAGGCCGCGGAAGATAACGACAACGAGCGTTCGGCCATGGAGGAATATGCACGCATCGAAAGAGTTCTGGGCGAAATACCGGACGAACAGGCCGAAACGATACGCATGCACGTCATAGACGGACTGAAATTCACCGAGATAGCAGATATCACCGAAACGCCTGTCACAACAGTGAAATCGAGATTCAAATACGGCATTGAGAAGATAAAGGAAAGAATGAACAACCGAAAAAACAACTGATATGGATTGCAACAGTTTTAGAAAAAATGTGTACGACTTCATAGAAGGAGGCACAGACCAGAACCTGACACGTGAGATGGAAGCACACGCAAAGGCTTGTGAAGAATGCAGAGAATATCTGGAGCAGACCGAGAAAGCCATAAGCATGATACATCCGGCATGCGACGTGAAGGCGTCGGACGCTCTGAAAGAGAACCTGAGAATAATAGCGGCGGGAGCAAGAAAGACCGACGGACAGCGCAGAAAGACCATACCTATGTTCAAACGCTACGCGGCCATTGCGGCATCAGTGCTCGTTCTTCTGGCCGGAGCAGTGACAACAGCCGGCATACTGCTTCACAGCAGCACGGCAAACGCGGCATCTGAAACAATAACAAGGGCACAGGCATCCGAATATTTCAACAACGCCGTACCACCGGAGCCGTCGTCCATACACCTGAAACTGAACGTGCGCACCTCTCCTAACGAGAACTTTGCATACGTGACACCTGTGAGCGGATTCGTGGAAACAGTCCTGACATTTGTCAACAAGAACAACACCATGTTCTGGAGGATAGAGAAACAGAACGGCCGCACCATAGTCTGCGACGGAAAAAAACAATATATGTGGGGCCGTGGCAGCACAAAGGGCTATGAGAGCCATGCCGGCTATGATGGCTTTGCCGAGGGTTTGCTCACGCTACTGCCGGCAGACATAAACATAATAAAAGGTATGACGCATATATGCAGCGCGCAAAGCAAATACACACTCGACACAAACGACGAAGGAATAATAATCACCGTGACCTCGCCCGCCATGGGAAAAGGACGCGACGGGAAACCTCTGAACTCGTCGATAGCCGAATCAGACAGCAAGACAGAGTACGTCTTCGACAACAAAACTAAGCTGCTGAAAAGCTACAACGTATGGATGAAGGTGATGGGCGTGTATGTGAAGGTGATCGAAAGCACCTCGATAGAATACAACAAAAGCGTGGACATGGCGTCAATGCTGAAGCGACCGGACAACATCAAGATATGGATTGACGTGACAGCCGACCATGGCATGTTTGCCGTAAGTACGGCAGAGCAAGCCGTAAAGAAGGTGTTCGAAGCAGTGACCGGAGGAAAGGCTCAAAGCGTGAAGGAAGTGTTGTTCTGCTACGACATCGAAAAGATAGACAGTATGTACGGCGGAGCCGCCACCGTAACAGTGGGAAAGGCATACAAGGAAGGCACTTACGCAGGAGTGTTCGTACCTGTAGAGCTGAAATACACGGACGGAAGGGTGGAGAAACTAACCGTCGCCGCACGCAACGACAACAAGGGCAGCGCATGGACAATAGACGGAGGAATATGAGAAACGGCCATGCTGTCAGTGGCGTAACAGCGCCCTGACAGCAAACCAAAGATGCATAAAGACAGTAGAAAGCGTTCCGTAATGAACACACATCACACGGAATCTCTCCTTCAACGATGCGCGATGGTTCGCGGTAGTCATGCCTTCGGCAAGATAGTTAACCAGAACCTTATTGACATTGCGCAGTTCGAGCCGCTCACGGGCGGCTCTTTTCATTATACGTATGCACCAGTCCACGTCGGCCGAGTAACGGTATTGCAGGTCGTAAGGCTCACTGCGGGCTATGTCGGTGCGTGCATAGAAGGCCTGATGACACACAAGCATGCCGTGGCGGAACGAGCGCCAGGTGAGCCGTTCGGGCGGAGTCAGACGGCGGTGGGCAACAAACTGCCCATTGATATCCACGAGATCGGTGTCGCCATAAAGCACGGCAGGCAGATCCTCACCGGGTTTTACACTTGCGGCTATGTCCTCAAGCGTAGATGATGAAGGATAAGCGTCGCCGGCATTAAGGAATACCACGTAGTCGCCCGTGGCACGTTTCAGCGACTTGTTCATGGCGTCGTAGAGCCCTTTGTCGGGTTCTGACACGACAATCACCTCATGACCGCAGCTACAGGCGTCAGACTCTGCCTTGTAAGCCTCGGCAACCGACACGGTGGAGTCGGCAGAACGGCCGTCCATTATGATGTGTTCCACGTTGCGCCACGTCTGGCGTCTCACGCTGTCGAGCGTGGTCTGCAACACCTGTGCGGCGTTGTAGGTGCAGGTGATGACAGTGAATTTTATGTTCTTATTGTCCATTCCGTCAGATGATATATTTCTTCATGGCAGCCATCTCGTTGTAAACCTCTATATACTTCATGGCCACGCTCTGCTGCGAATAGCGCGTATGAACCTTAGACACAGCCGCACGGCTCATCGCCTCATAGTCGGCCTCGCACAACAGCCAGTGCATTCCGGCGGCCAGATCGTCAGACTTCCTGAAGTCGGCCACGTAGCCGTTCTGACGGTGGTCTATCATTTCAGGAATGCCACCCGTGCGGAATCCCACGCACGGCACGCCGCAGGCCATAGCCTCCATGATGGTGTTGGGCAGATTGTCCTCTATCGACGGCAGCACGTATATGTCGGCGGCGTTGTATATTGTGGCTATGCGCCTCTCGTCGGTCACATATCCCAGGGAGCACGTCTTGAGCGCGAGGCGTCCTGATATTTCCTCCGACTCGCCTCCGAGCACTGCCACCACCGCAGTGGTCTTCAGTTCCGGATGCTCAGCCACAAGCTTATCCACAGCCTCGATGAAATAGTTCATGCCCTTGCGCTGGTCGGTCACGCGGTGCGACACGAACAATATTACCTTCTTGTCCTCAGGCAGTCCCACCTCACGTCGGCATCCCGTCTTGTCGTGACGGCAGGAGAACAGGCGCTGGTCGATGGAGTTAGGTATGCTCGTTATGCGCTGTCCCTTGAGCAGTGCGCTCTGCCTTGCCTGTGTTTCAAGCCAGCGGCTGCATGTCACGAAGAATATGTTGCCGCTCGAATAGAGCGCCTTCTTGCGCTGCCATATCTTGTTGGACAGATCGTGTCGCGACCCGCTGTCGGGCAACAGCGGACAGTTGGCACAGCGTCCCTTGTAGGCCATGCATCCGCCCGAGTAATGACAGATGCCCGTGGCAGGCCACATGTCGTGCATGGTCCACACCACCGGCTTGCCGCTCTTCAGAATCTTTCTTATGTTTCCGAGCGAGAGCATGCCCTGGTTTATCCAGTTGAGATGTATGACATCGGCCCACTTGAACTCGGGCAGCGACGTTATGTCGGTGCCGCAGTTGGCTATGTCTATCTCGAAAAGATGATTTTTGGAAAAACGGAGATGGAAGAATATGCACCATCTCTCCCACAGGAAATGCCAGCGCGAGAACATACGGCCCGGCACTCCGGCCACAGTGATGCTGTCGGTCTCCTTATCGCGCACGAGCATCATGGCCTTCTCGCCGCTGTTGTTGAGCGCGTCCAGCAGTCTTCCGGCCGCTACCGCAGCCCCGCCGGTACGCTCGCTTGTATTCACTATTAATACATTCATGTTGCTTGCCCGTCTTTATTCTTACACAAAAGATAACACATACGAGCGGAAAGAGAACTTGTTTTCTGTTTCCCGAGTGCAGCTTATCTTATGCAAAGATACAAAATGTTTTATTAGACTCACACCTAAATTATATAATTATACAATTCAATAATTACATATTTATATAATTATCAATAGTTCGTTAAAAATTAGCCAAGCCTAAGCGGCTTTGGCGGTAAATAAAATG
>USDT01000035.1 GCA_900553465.1 uncultured Prevotella sp. | reverse complement strand
TATGTAAGCCTGTTATATGTATTGATGATTAGTTTGTATATGCTGATATGCATACCTGAGTCGTATTACTTATTGCTGTGGTTCTGGAGTTCTGTCATCATATTATACATATTCTGCCATCATATTATACATATATTTTCTTGTTGTAACACAAATTCCTTATGAAAATTATCTGTCAAATAATATATTTTTGTAATTTTATACTCAGAGAGTGTGGTAGCGATAGGTTATTGCTATATTTCTATAGATCAATAAATTATATTGAACTCGTGTTAAATTAATATGGTATGAGGAATGTCTTTATAATATTTATGGGGCTTTTTATTGCTTTGTTTTGTTCTGCCCAAGAAAAAGAACTTCTCATCATAGGAACCATGCATACGGTTCCTAAAATTGTAAAGAACAGCTATAAACCCTTGTTAGACTATACGATTGAATACAAGCCAGAAGCAATATATGTTGAGTATATTCATCCTGATGATACGTTGAGTATGGATGTGTACACTCCTTTGTTTTTGGTGAAATCTGATTCATTAAAGCAGCGATACCAAATTGACGAAGAGTATTTTATAAAGCTTAAAAATAAAAAACTCTCAGATTTAACCGAAGATGATTTCTATTTCCTGTCTCAAGCTTATTTCTTAAAAAGAGACAAGGCAAATTATATGTATTATAAATACTTGAGTTTATATGGAATTGGCGGCGCAGATAAGCCATTGAGGAATGAGAATGATGATCTGACATTCAAGTTGGCCGCTCGAATGGGCATTACATATTTATTCCCAATAGACGACCACCGATCAGACAAAGAGTATTATAAAGCATGGAATAATGCTATCAGGGAATCTAAAATGAACGATGATGTCAAGATATTCAATAAATTGATAAAGAAAAACAAAAGGGGATTAATGTTTGCTGCCTTGTCTGGGAAACTTGCTAAATATACCAATGATCCAAAGACCCTTTACAGGTATTATCTTATTAATTCATTTCGATTTGTCAATCATTCCAATGTATATACTGAGTCAGTTGATGAATATTGGAAACAACGAAATCAACGGATGGCAGAAAACATAGTAAAACAAATCATTACAAATCCTTATGAAAGAAATGTCTTGATAGTTGGGGCTGGACATGTAATAAGTTTATCAAATGCATTGAGAAAGATTTGTCCTCGTTTGAAAGTTATGCTAATGCATGAATATGGCAAAAATTGAACAATGATGCCTGGAGAAAACATTCTGAATTACCGTATTTATTGATTATGCTTAAAGATAATGATGGGAAAAACACAAGGATGTAAAAGATACGGGACTGTTCATATAATTTTAATATAGCTATTCAAAAGAATAAGAACTGTGCGGCAGATAATTCCCAACTTATTTCACGGAAGGCATAATAGCTGTGAAACTATTAATATGATAATAATGGACAGTTAACAGACCTGTGGCTCACTGTCATCATTCATAATTGTATATGCAGCGACTTACAGAAACAGATATGCAGACATACACAGTCGTATGTTTCCTTAAAGTTTACAGTTTATATTCTTAGATCCTGTTATGTAATTGAGGAAAGAGGAAACTGGCATAAAATATTTATCGTGCAACTTTAATGCTCTAAGTATTGGAAACAATCGGAAAGAAACAGAATATAAGCATGAGTTCTGCATAATTCATAAGGTTTCGTTTATTACGTTTTCTGTTTAGTTTGTCTTCAATTATATATTTTCCTTTTGCTGTGCATATTCCTTGTAAAATTATTGATCAGGCTCTTGTTATAATTGTATGTACAAACTTTATATTATCACGAAATTCCATTAATTTTGCAATGAGGAAAAGGAAACTGCTATTCATCTAGTTTAAGCATTAGCTCCTTTTTTTGATATTGGAGAAAGACTTTACTTTGATTCAGATGAAAGACAAAATGAAATACACAACTTAATTATTAATTAATTTAATGTAATGAAAAAGACACTGTTATTCTTATTACTGTTCATTCAGTCAGTTTTTTCTTTTGCGGATAATACGGCCGGATGGAGTATTTCCACAACAGAAAAAGAAGGTGATTATTACGGCACAGTTGTAGCCAGCGGACGTATCGGCATACTGCCGTGGAGAGAGCCGTTCTCGATAAGGGACGTGTTTCTGAATCATGTGTTCGACGCTGACGGAAAGAACGGAGTGAGCCGTGTGCTCCGAGGCATCAATCCTTTCCAGATGCAGGTGTATATAGACGGCCGGCGACTGGAGATGAGTAATGTGGACGACTGGAAACAGACGCTGAGCATGAAAGAGGCTGTTCACCGCTCATCGTTCTCATGCATGAAGAAGGCCAACGTGAGTTATGAGGTGCGTGCGCTGCGCAACATGCCGTACGCAGGACTTATAAGCGTCAATGTCGAAGCTCTTGAGGACATGGTTCTGGATGTCCGCAACATGCCGGTTGTGCCGAACGAATATAAAGAACCGGTCACAGAGATGCAGAGCATAAATGTGGAGGGCACAGAGTTGCAGATAATGCGCACCCATGCTTATTCATTATACAGAAACTGTGAGGTGTCCGCTTCGTCGGCCTTTGTGCTTCCGGAGAACAGCGATGCCAACGTGATGAGCTCTGCCAACACAGTCGAGATATACAAACATCTGACGAAAGGCGAGAAATTCAGCTTCAGTCTTATCGGTTCCATCTGTACAAACCGCGACTTCATCGATCCGTACAACGAATCCAACCGCCAGGTGATATACGGTGTTTACGAAGGAATCGACCAGCTGGTGAGTGTTCATGAGGCACAGTGGAACGAGATATGGAAGAGCGACATCATCATAGAAGGCGACGACGAAGCCCAGACCAGCGTGCGCCTTGCCCTGTACAATCTCTATTCGTCAATCCGTGCGAACAGCCGTTTGAGCATACCTCCATTCGGTCTTTCGTCACAGGGGTACAACGGCCACATATTCTGGGATTCAGAAATATGGATGTATCCGCCGCTGCTGTTCCTCAACCACGACATGGCCCAGTCGATGATGGAATACCGTTTCGATCGTCTCGGTGCCGCACGTAAGAAAGCCGAGGCCAACGGTTATATGGGAGTGATGTTCCCATGGGAGAGCGATGACGCAGGCGAGGAAGCCTGTCCGACGTGGGCTCTTACCGGTCCGTTCGAACACCACATCACCGGCGACATTGGCATTGCCGCATGGAACTACTACTGTATGACTCAGGACAGGAAATGGCTCGAGCAGAAAGGCTATCCGTTGATAAAGGAGATTGCTGACTTCTGGATAAGTCGCGCCACGAAGAACGCCGACGGAACATACTCGATAAACAATGTTGTGTGCGCCGACGAATACGCCATGGGCGTGGACGACAATGCTTTTACAAACGGCGTGGCAATCGTTTCGTTGAGAAACGCATGCAAGGCGGCAGCTCTTTGCGGAATGAAATATCCTAAGATATGGAGCGAGGTGGCAAATAAAATAAGCATACATCGTTTCGAGGACGGAGTGATAAAGGAATACGAAGATTATGACGGACGCGGTATAAAACAGGTGGATGTCAATCTCTTGGCTTATCCTTTGCAGCTGGTTACGGACGCATCGGATATTAAGAAAAACCTTGTATATTACGAAGACAAGATAGACAAGAACGGTCCTGCCATGTCGTTCTCCATCTTTGCCGTGCAGTACGCACGACTGATGCAGGGTAAGAAGGCATACGAGATGTTCGTACAGGGCTACCGTCCCAACAAGCTGCCTCCGTTCGGTGTGATATCCGAGGGTGCGGGTGGCACAAATCCTTACTTCACCACAGGTGCGGGCGGAATGCTTCAGGCCGTCATCAATGGTTTCTGCGGACTGGAGATAACCGACAAAGGCATCCGCCAGCTGCCGTCAGTACTGCCTCCGCACTGGAAGAAACTCACCATAACTGGAGTAGGTCCGGACAAGAAAACATATACGAGGGTTCAGAAATAAAACATAGCCTGCACGGTTTGAACGCTATGTAAAGGCAGAATCCTGTTATCATATCTCCGCCGTACGTCTGACACTGGAGCATTGTGCTCATCCGGTTTCAGCCGTACGGCGGAGTTTTTTGTTTCTTCCTTTTCTAATAAGGCGTGGCGCTCACGCTATGTACGCCTTTGTATCATTATGTATGCGGTGTGACATCACAGCCTGGTTTTATCATGTGCGTCCTTGCCGCATTCGGTTTTTATCTGATGTTTCCTGCTTATAAACCATTCCGATTTATAAGAACAAAAAAAGGAAGCTATGGCTGCCACCGCTTCCTTTGTACTTTTTCTATATATTGTTCACGTAGCCTGTCTATTTCGCCGGCCGTACATCATCGTCACGGCAGAGCACTTTCAGGCAAAAATCAGGAGCTTTCCGTTGTCCGGCAGAATCTTTAACAGACCGTCCGCACGTTATTTCTGCTTCTTATCCGTACTTAATGATGACCGTTATCTTGGCCTTTTCATAGCGTGTGTCGCGTCTTTCCGGAATGTACGGCCTGGTACAACGCATCATGTATATGCGGTTCTGGCGTTCGCCGCGCACCGTCAGCATGAGTGTGAGTCCTTCCTCGTCGCGTTTCTCCGTGAAGTTCCCGCTCTTCGACTCACGCCTGAATGCGTTGATGAACTCGTCAATGCCCATATGGTTAAGCTCTATCACGTTGACCACCTTCTGCACCTTGCGCGTCTTCGGGTCGCGTTCTACGGCTGAGGTATATTTGCTTGTTCCGCGCGACGAGTAATTGTCCATCATGTCGTCTATCCTGTTCTGCGCCGCGACATTCATCATTGCCGCGACAAACAGCAGCGCCGTTATGATAATTCTATGTATGTTCATATATGTGATAGTTTTATTCGTTCAACATAAGTTCCACCTCCCTGCGCATGTCAGGATCGGATATGTTGTCGAGCACATCCTGCTCGGCACGGTCTATGACGTTGTGCTCGGCCCGCTGTTCTATGTGGCGCGAGTCGGCCAGAGCCTGCTCTATGTCGCCCCGTATGGTTCTCAGGTCGTCTATGCGCCGTCCGTTCTCTATGACGTAGCTGCCGCCGTATATGCGTGCCAGCGACTGTTCCTCGCGGTAGTCAGAATAGATGGCTATGCCTACAGCCAGTGCCAGCACGGCTGCCGCGCTCATAAGTGCACGCCGTATCATGCTCACCGTCACGGCGTGTCGCGGCTTCTCCTCGCTCATTGCGCCGAAAGCCTCCATCACCGGGCGCATCCGCTCCAGACTGTCGGGCAGTCTTTTGCGTCGGAACACCCTGTACAGCCGTGCTTCTTCCTCCGTAGTTGTCTCACCGTCGAAGAAGCGTTCCACGAGCTGTTCTATTTCTTTTGTCTTCTTACTGTTCATTTCCGATGTCTTCAATATAATGTTTCCTCACCGCCATTCGTGCCCTGCTCAGCGTCTTTCGTACGGCGGCCTCGCTCGTTCCTGTCAGTTTTGCGATGTCTGCGGTGCTCATACCGTCGATGTGGCGCAGGCGAAGTGCCACCTGTTGTGCTGCCGGCAGCCGGTCGATAACCTTCATCACTTGCAGGAAAGGATCGTTGTCTGTCGGCGTTTCTGCCATGTCGCGCTGTTCGGCCGACAGCGGTACTATCACCGCGTGACACCTCCGCAGACTGTCCACACACAAGTTTCTGACAACGGCGCGCGCCAGAGCCGCCATAGGACTGCGCAGTTCGTCGCGCATGGCCCACAGCTTTGCAAGCGTCTCCTGTACCGCGTCCTCGGCCTCGCTGTCGCTGCCCAGCATGTGTGCGGCTGTTGCCACAAGCATGGAGCGCAGCTGTCCGGCCTCGTGTTCGAATTCTTCCGTTGTCATCTGTTTCCTTGTACTGTTTCTATTTTTGCGGTGCATGTCGCAGCAGTGCGCACTGCTGCCGCCCGCCGTTGTCGTCTTTTGCCCGCCGTCGGGGCTGAGGTCAGAACTTGTTCAGTCTCGATGTGTTCACATGTGATATTCCCGAGCCGTCGAAAGAAGTGTTGTCGGCCGTTCCCGAGAGCGTCACATTTATCTGACCGCTTGAGTTCACCTTTATGCTGCGGCAGTCGAGTGCCATTTCGAAGTTGCCTATTCCGCTGCAGTTGAGTTTCGCTTCGCCGCCGGAGAAGCTCATCTCGTAGCGGCTCTGTCCGTTCACGTTCATGTCCAGCTGTTCCGATTTCAGCTTGCCGTTCCTTCTGTCAACTCCCGAGTTGGTTATGCTTATGGCGTTTGCTGTCACGTCTCCGTTGTTGTCTGCCTGTCCGGAGTTGGCATAAGTATAGTTGTTGTCCAGATGGAATGAACCCTCCATTCCGTACATTCCGGTGTTTTTCAGGGTGGCTGTCGAGCCTTTCACGTCGCCTGATATGCGCAGTTGTCCGCCATTGCTGCATGAGTAGCTGCCGGTCAGGCTGAACGCGCTGCTCATGTTGCATACTCCTTTGTTGTACAGATTGGCCGTAGAACCTTCCATGTTGCCCTTGATGTTAAGCTGTCCCGAGTTGTTTATTGTCAGGCTACCGCCTTTTATGCTGTTGCTTTGGAACATCAGCACACCCATGTTCTCCAGCGAAAACATATTCATGTCCACTGTCGTCATCTCAGCCGTCATCCTTCCTGTGTTGTCGATGCTCAGTCCGCTGCCACCTTTGCCTGATACGTTCTGCACATTCATATTGAGTATTCCCTTGTTTTTTATCTGCAGTCCGTCGCCGTTGAGTTGCTTTGTATAGAATCCCATTATGCCGCGGTTCTCTATGACGCTTATCTCCGGAGCTGTGATATACAGCGTGATTTTATCCTGTTTTGAGTTGTCATCGGAATTGGGTACGTTCTTTTTCGTTTTCAGTACGAGAGTAGAACCGCTCACCGAGATGTCGCATCTGTCAATCTGTTTCTGGGTAGCGCGCACCTTCACGCTGCGTTTTGTGTCCTGTGTATAGTGTATGTCCACAATCACAGACGCCTCTATTCCGCTGAAACTGCCCAGATTCAGTGTTTTTTCCACCTCGCCGTTGCCTGGCAGTTCTGCTCCGGTCGCCATGTAAGTGGCCGCTGTGCTTTTGTTTGTTCCGCTGCATGAAGTCATGCATAATGACGTAGCTATAATTACCAATGCCAATGTTTTCATTTTCATAATGTGTATTTTAATTTTGTTTCATGTCTTATTTAACGTGAGTCAGACGAATGATTGATGCCTGTAATGCCGGTGATCAGCGGAAACCGTTGCCTTTCCGGATTGGACTTTTATGGTGAAATGCTTTTACGCGAGATGCTCATCCGGGCAGGTTGTCCGTCGGATGGAAATACAGCTTTTGCCAATCCGCGAAGGCACGGTGCCCCCCTTTATCCTAAGGACAGACTATTGTTGTAGGCGCGCTGTTTCGTATGGGACATACTTAAAGTATTCTTCAAATTTATCAATACGGTTTACATGATAAGTCTCACCGCAACCGTTTATCTTAATCTGGTCTGCCGTAAACGAGATAAGCGACCAGTAAATTCCTCCGTCGGGATTGAACACGCAGGCATTAGGATTGAATTTGCTATTGTCTATCTTCAGATTGTCTGCGGCAACAGTATAATTATCAGGTGCCATATATGATGTCAGTTCTCCGGTATTATTGTTGCGCATCATACGGATATTCTGAAAAAACAATGTGCCGTTATCGTTGTTCGCCGTTGCTGCTGCCCGGATATATATCATGTTAGGATTAATCAGATAGATAAACATGTGGCGGTTGGTATTGACCTCACACATAAAGACATCGCCGTCTTTTCCAAACTTAGCGCCAAGCCTCCATTCCTGTAAACATTTGCCTACGTCTGACTTGCTGTTCGCACGGGATTTCTCATAAGGTTTGCAGGTCTCTATCTCCTCCACTTTAGACATCACCTTGTCGCCGATACGCAGAGTCCTGACGGCTGTTCCGTTAATGGTCTTAACCTCATCGGTGAGTTTGAGAGGCGCAACCGTCTCAACTACAAATGCCGAATCCTTGTAAGTGGTACGGCTATATATATTTTGTGTCGGGACATTGAGAAATGCTCTCAACCCCTTTGGAGTCTTCTCGAAGAACATACAGACACTGTCTGTTATGACCGCTTCGGCATCGTTTGATGCCCAGACGCCGCGATATTTTGAAAAATCACCGGCGAAAGACATGCCGTGAAGTACAAAGGTAAGTAAAAAAACAAAAAATAGTCTTTTCATAATATGTGAATATAATTGATTTAACGTGGTCCGACGAATTGTAAAAGTCTGTAACTCCGGCAATCGGTTAAGACCGTTGTATCATTATGATTACTTAAAATCAAGGAAACACAAACCTATGGTCACCGAGAGCAAAGTATTGTTATTTAACGTGAGTTCGGCGAACTGTAAATGCTAAAGTTTTCATTTTCATAATATATATGTTCTTTATTCTGCTTTGCGTTTTACTTATATTACGCAATATTTACGTATTTGTGACATTTCGAGCATTATTTTTTTTGATTTTTTGTTAACGGTGATGGCCGGTATATGACGCCAGGAAGAAAGTGAGACTGCGGTGTTTACTCTCGGATAAGTGTTGCTTCCTTATGTATGGATGAAAACGATATGGGCAACTTTCAGATTGAAAGCAGATTTTGATTTTTCCGCCTCAGTTTACTGATATACCCCGAAAAATAAGCGAGTATTTGCGGGCAGACTCTCCGTCGGACGCAAATTCGCGAAAAATAAGAGGTTTGTGCAAGATGTTGTATGTCAATGGGTTATATCTGGGGATGATTCTGTCATCATGCAAAAGACACTGTTTCAGCACGTGATACAGCCCGTTTTAGGGCCTGAAATGAACTATATCACACCCTGAAACAGACGTGATCAGACCCTAAAACGGGCATTATCGGAACGCAGAACGGATTGTCCGGCATTCCACTACAGGGTATACCCCAAGTCTGTATGGCCCGAACCGGCCTTTATTATGCAGGATTTAACATTCCTTTACATCTCTTTTGCGAAAATATTTTGTCAAAAAAAAGTCAAGAAAAACTGTAAGTGTGCCCCTCGGGTTTTCTTCCGAAACGCTGATATTAAGCGTTAGGGAAGACACGGGAAGCATGGCTACTTCCTGCGATGATGATTTGTCGGTTGTGACAACGCGGATTTATCATCACGTGAGGAACGAGGGTCACGGTTCACGTCCCCATGCGTTGTAAGCACGTTTTGCGGCATTATACGGCACTTAATGAATAAAAACCAAATCCCCATTGATTTTCTGCGGAGCGCGTGAAATACGCTTCCTCCGGTCCGTCGGGCCGCAGCCGTCATCCGTCGAGGCAATAAACCTCACAAAACCTCGTTATCATATCAGTATGCAATGGACAGACCAGATACGCAGGGTTAAGATTTTTCTTGTTGTGGCAGCCGTCATCATAGCTGTCGCATCGCTTCTCGTGTCCCATTTTCTCATCCGCGACCTCTCGGCAGAGGAACACAAGAAGATGGAGACGTGGGCCGAGGCCATGCGCACCTTCAGCAATGCCGACAGCAACGCCGACCTCAATCTCGTGCTCAAGGTGCTCAACGGCAACACCACTATTCCCGTCATCGTGATGGACGAGAACAAGAATGTGCAGACATTCCGCAACCTCAGTATCAGTTCTTGTTCCAACTATGCCGACACACTCGCCTACGTCAAGGCCGAGGGCCTGCGCCTGCTCCATTCTGATAAGGTGATAAAGGTGGCGCTGTCCGACAATGTTCCGTCCGACTACGTGTATGTTTGCTACGACGATTCCGTTATGCTCCGCCGCCTGTCTTCCTATCCTTACGTGCAGCTCGGCGTGGTTATGATCTTCGTTGTCATAGCCATCTTTGCGCTGCTCACGTCGAAGAAGGCCGAGCAGAACAAGGTGTGGGTGGGCCTGTCCAAGGAGACCGCCCATCAGCTCGGCACACCTATATCGAGCCTTATGGCCTGGGTGGAAGTGCTGAAGGAGACTTATCCGTCGGACGAACTTATCCCCGAGATGTACAACGACATCAGCCGCCTGCAGCTTATAGCCGACCGTTTCTCCAAGATCGGGTCGCTGCCGGAGCTTGTGCCTACCGACCTGCGCGACGTCATGGACCATGTGGTGAACTATATGGACCGCCGCACGTCGTCGAAAATCAGGATGACCTGCTGTTTCCCCGACACGGGCGTCATCGTGAACATCAACGCTTCGCTCTTCGAGTGGGTGATAGAAAATCTCTGCAAGAACGCTGTCGATGCCATGAGTGGTGAGGGCAGCATCACCATAACCGTTTACGACGAGCCCGGACGCACTGCCATTGAGGTGAGCGACACGGGCAAGGGCATACCAAAGAAGAATATAGGCAACGTGTTCCGACCGGGTTTCACCACAAAGAAACGCGGATGGGGCCTCGGACTTTCGCTTGCAAAGCGCATCGTGGAGGAGTATCACCACGGCCGGATATTCGTGAAAAGCTCGGAGCCGGGACGCGGTACGACGTTCCGTATAGAGTTGAAGAAATAGAAATGATAATATGAAATCATAATTACCCGGTCATTTACGATTATTGTGGTAATGTTTATACAAACAACATTCTTATATGAATGGATGTAAGTGTTGTTGAATAAAATATTGAATAATAATGGTACAGTGTTATTATTCATTCCATTTACATTTTATATCTTTGTGTATTGAAAGTCTGTTGAAAAGTTCCGTTTATGACAAAGCAAGAAATTTCAGAATACGTACGAATACAATATCCTCGCGAAAACGAAGGATGTGATTGGAAAGAATATAAAAATCTTAGAAACAGCCTTTGCGGACATGAAGGTGATGATGTGGTGTCGTATGTGTCAGCCATTTCCAATATGAATGGTGGTGCGATAGTTATTGGAATACAAGACAAAACTTTCGATGTAGTAGGTATTCAGGACGTTGGAAATTACACAATAGAATCGGCAAAGGCAAAGATTGTGGAGAAATGTAGAAATATATCCTCCGAAGAACTGAATATAGATGAACTTACTGCAGAAGACACAGGTGAAAAAGTATGGATAATAACAATACCTAAACATAAATCGCGTCTGCCTGTTTATGCGCACAATAAGGCTTGGCAACGTATCGGAGACTCTTTGGTTGAGATGACTGATGACAGGCTGCGGACAATCTTATCAGAACTTGTTATAACAGATGACTGGAGCGTCGCGGTTGTTGAGGATGCTACGATTGCAGACCTTGACCCGGAGGCAATAGAAAAGGCGCGTAAGGAATACACAAAAAGGAATCCGTTCCGTAAGGCGGAAATATCAGCATGGGACGATACGAAGTTTTTGGATAAAGCAAAAATCACAATTAACGGTAAGATAACCCGTACAGCTTTAGTTTTGTTGGGCAAAGAAGAGAGCGAACATCTGCTCACACCATACGTAGCTTGCATACGTTGGTCATTGCGCGAGGTAGGAGCAACCCAGAACAAAGATTACGAAATACTGTCTATACCCTTATTGTTAAGCGTTGACAAACTTTATAATAAAGTGCGTAATGTCAAATACAGACTTGTACGTCCGGACTCTATGTTTCCTGATGAGATGTTGCGTTATGATATGTTCAACATCCGTGAGCCACTGAACAATGCCATAGCACACCAGGATTATACTAAATGTGCAAGAATAGAAGTAGTGGAATATGAGGATGATCATATTATATTTCAAAACTATGGAACGTTTTTGCCGGAGAGTGTTGAGAATGTTGTGACGAAAGATTGCCCGGAGTCGGTTTATCGCAATCGTTTTCTTGTGGAAGCAATGCGTAACCTGAATATGATTGAAACAGAAGGAGGTGGTATCAAAAAAATGTTTGTCAATCAACGGATGAGGCTGTTCCCTATGCCGGAATATGACTTGTCGGACAACAAGGTAAGGGTGATGATAATAGGAAAGGTTATTGATGAAAACTTTGCTCGTATATTGACGGACAATCCTGAATTGCATCTTGATGATATAATGTTGCTTGACAAAGTGCAGAAGAAAAAGTGCATAACTGATGAACAGGCCGCCTATCTGAGAAAACGCAGATTTATAGAAGGTCGTAAACCAAACTTTTATCTTGCTCATAAAGTGGTTTCAAAGACAAAAGATGCAACCTTGAAGGGACAGTATATAAAGAACCGGAGTTTTGATGATGAATACTTTATGAAACTGATACTGGAATATTTAAATAAATTCGGTAAGGCTTCACGTAAAGATATAAACGGATTGTTGGCAGGAAAACTGTCGGATGTGTTGGATGACACACAAAAGAAGAACAAGATTGATTATCTGTTGAAGAAGTTGAAAGAAAGAGGTTGCATCGAATTTAACAAAGAAAAGCAGTGGATTTTAAGCTGAGAATTCCGCGACTTTTCCGCGACTTTTCCGCGACTTTTCCGCGGAGCTTATTTGTAATGTGTTGGTATAGTGGTACTTATGGAATTGTTATAATAATATGTTTCAGTGAATGCTATCGGTATTCAACGTGTTTGTGTTATTAAGCAGAGGGCTAATCGATAGAAGCCAGAACAATGGTTTTAAGTTATTCACTCTGGAGGTTTGTGACTGATCTGGCTTATCATGCAAACAATATGGTTGACCGCAGTGAGAATGTTATTGGTGACTCTTATATGAAATGTGCTTGGCATGCAGTAAGCAGAAGTAAGATAATTTGGCGTTATTGTCCTGAATTTGCATTGGGAAATGTTATGTTAACTAAAGGAATTAGTTAAATAACTAATCGTTTTAGTTTTATTAACTCTCTTTTCTTGCATTCAACTAAAAGTTTTAGTTATTTTGCCATTGTAAAAAACAGAAACCGTTATGAAGACACTTACAAACAAGGAAGAAGAGATAATGAATCATTACTGGAGTCGCGGCGACATGCAGATACGTGAGCTTCAGAGTTGTTATGACGACCCGAAGCCGCATGTGAATACTCTTTCGACGCTCGTGCGCATACTTGAGGAGAAAGGTTTTCTGTCGCACCGCGCTCTGTCGGCACGCTGTTTCCAGTATTTCGCCACGGTGAGCCGTGACGAGTATAGCCGCGGATCGCTGAAAAACGTCATCAGCAAGTTCTTCGGCAATTCCTATCTCGACGCTGTGTCGTCGCTCGTGAAGGAGGAAGACCTCACCGTGGACGACCTGAAGAAACTTATAGATATGGTGAAGGACAAATAGTTCCGCGCCATTATACGCTCTCTCCATGGCGTGCAGGCCATTGTCGTGCGCCCGTCATACAATCAGACAAAGCTAACCTGTAAACATTATCACAATGGGAATGTTCTTCGTATATATAATAAAGGTGGCAGTTTTTCAAACCATATTCTATCTGACATACAAACTGCTGCTCAGCCGCGAGAGCTTTCATGCCTTCAACCGCGGTGTGCTGCTCACGATGCAGGCGGCCGCTCTCCTGCTGCCTCTCATGCACATCACGCTGGAGACGCCGGCTCCCGTACATCAGACCATCGCCCTTGCCGAAGCCGCCTTCGTACAGACTGCGGTCGAAGCAGAGGGCGACGGGGCGGGACTGACGCTCATACAGGCGCTCACACTGGTGTGGATGGCAGGCTTCGCGCTGCTTCTGTTGCGCTCGGTGGTGTCGCTGTTGCGTCTTACGATGCTCCTGCGCGGCGGCCGGCGGTGTGAGACCTGCGGCGCGATGGTGACCGTAGTGCCCGGCGACAGAGCACCTTTCAGCTGGTTCCGGCGCATAGTCATCAGTGAGAAAGACTACGCGGCAGGAGCCCGGGAGATAGTGATACACGAGCAGGCACACGTGGCCCGCCTCCATTCCGTCGATATAGCTCTGTGCAACACCATAATAATGTTCTGCTGGTTCTCGCCGGCGGCGTGGCTGTTGCGTGCCGAACTGCGCGACGTTCACGAGTATGAAGCCGACGACGCCGTGCTCCGCCGGGGTGTCGATGCCTCGGGCTATCAGCTACTTCTCATACGCAAGGCAGTGGGCGAACGCCTGTTCGCCATGGCAAACAATCTGAACCAAACCAACTTAAAAAAAACGTATAACTATGATGAAAATGAAAAAATCAAATCCGTGGAACCGTGTCAAGGCAGCCGCAGTGCTTCCTTTGGCCGCAGTGTCAGTGCTTGTATTCGCCACTCCGGCAGCCACAAAGATGGCCGGTGAGGTGGCACTGGAGAGTGACAAGGTAGTGTCTGAAGCCGGCGCAATGATTGTGAAGGCAGATGCAAAGAGTGAGAACATGACATCGGCGAAGGTTTCCGCCACCGCCAAAATGGCTGTGCCGGCTGACTCAGTGAAACAATCTGTAAAAGTGGGAGCAAAGTCTATCCCAGACGATGTGCTTGTGGTGATTGATGGCCGTGAGACAAACATGAACGAGTTGAATGGTCTTGACGCGTCAAAAATAAATTCGGTGACTGTACTTAAGGACGATTCTGCTACTAAAATATATGGTGATAAGGCGAAGAATGGAGTAATTGTGGTGACCATGAAAAAGTCTGCCGGTGAGTCTTCTGCTTCTTCCGCCTCTTCAGAAAATAAGGCAACAGCAGGCAAGGTGAATACTATTACGATACACCAGAAGGGCAATCCTGTGACAGCGGGTGACGTGAAGGATATGAGAATTGTCAAGTTGAGCAGTGATGGAAAGAAACCAACGACTGTCGAGGTTTACAATATGGAGAAAGAACCCACCTATATGATTGACGGCAAGACCGTGACAAAGGAAGAGGTTGAAGCCCTTTTGCCGAACGACATAGAGTCGGTGGTGGTGAATAAAGGCGGCACCTCGGGCGAGAACACAGTGAATATATTTCTTAAAAAGAAAACAACAGACGAATAATCCGCGCTTCCGTTGATCGGAACTCTGCGACATCTGTCTGTCTCCGGCGCACAGCGTACGGGACGGACAGATGGATTTTACGTTTCATCATAGTAGGTCATAATATTTATTCTGCGCGATACGGGCATGGCTGCGGCACGGTGGCGGCATGCATATCGCTGCGGAACGTATAATGAAGAAGACCGTGGCACGGGCTGAGAGCCTCTGTGCCACGGTCTTCGCATATTGTAGCGGTGTGCCGGCGGCGTCATAGTCTGTTTATGGCAGCCTTCGCCTTGTTCACGGCTTCGGTGGCCGTTGTCTGGTCTAGCAGCTTCTCGTCGAACGCCGACAGTATGTTTTCTATCTTCTTCAGCATCGACTTGTTGCCTTTGCTGCGGGCTTCCTCCTTCAGCAGGCGCACCTTCTCATACTGCTGTATGCCCTCCGCCATACGCTCAAACCTTATGGAGCTGCGGCCGTCGGGATAGACAAGGAACGGGTCGCCGGCCGGCCATGCGGTGAAGCATGCATCGGTGAGCGGACTTGCGGTCCAGCTGTTGAACGCCCAGCGCAGATATCCGTCGAGGTCTTCCTTTGCGCTGTGCCATGCCAGCCACTCCGATTCTGCCGGCGGACTCTGTATGAAGGTGTTGGGGCGCGGCGGTGTGCAGCATGTGTAGAACGTGGTGTTCATGCCTGCGGCGCGTCGGCTGGCTACGGTTTCGGCAGGGAATTTCTCGTTTATTATCACGCAGTAGTCGTCGAGCTTGTCCTCCAGCTCCTTGTGATATGAGCCTGCGAGCGCCACCTTGAAGCCGCTGTCTGCCTTGCGTATCACCTCGAGCGTGGCGAGCATGTCCTTCAGTTGGCGTTCGTCCATGGCTATGTGGGTGATGTCGAACCATCCCTTCTCTTTCAGATGAGCGGCGAACGAGCGGAGCATCTCCGTCCACAGCTGTTCGTAGGCCTTGTCGCCGGGATTGGCGTCGATGGCTTTGAACGAGTTGGTGGCCTGATCGAGGTAAGAGAAAGAGAGCTTCCACGGAATCATGGAGTAGCAGCTTATCTGTTTTTTCACGCCGAGACTCATCATGAACTCCACCCATTTGTCGAACGCCGTGTAGTCGAACGCCCATGTGCCATCGGCCTTCTTCATCCACGTTATCATGCTCGGGAAGGCGTCGTAGGTCTGTCCGTTCCACGGACGGTGCACCATCGGCACGGTGATGGCCTTGCCGCCGGCGTCGGCGTAGAGCTGCATTATCGGGCGCATGAGTCTGAAGTGCTCGTCGCTGAACGGCTCCACGTTGTAGTAACGGGCCACGGCGTAAGGATTCTGCCATAGGTCTAAGTGGAATTTCCAGTCTTTGGCTGAAGGCAGTGTACGGTTCGTCACCTTCAGGTTGAGGCGCAGCGACGCTATCGTTTTGCCGTCGGCCTTCACCTCTACGGTGCCGCGATATGTGCCTGCCTTGGCATTCTGCGGCACGCTTATGCTCACCCATCCGCAGCGGGTGGTGTTGGACTCCATGTCGAGTTGGCGCGTGAGATGGTCTATCGGGTCGGCCACGAGAAAATGTCTGTACTCCTCCTGATTGCGGAAGCCACACGTGTTCTGTCCGTCCTTCTGCAGTTCGTCCGCCATGACATATCTCACGAAGGCCGTCTGTACGTTCGCCTTGCTTATTGTTGAGGCCGGACCGGTGAGGTCGCCTGCCTCGAAGGTGAGTGCGGACAGTTTCTCCGGCGTGCTCACGGCGAGCTGTGCCGACACTTTCTCGCCCCGCCATGCCGTGAGACTTATGCTCCCGGCGGTGGCTTTGGCGGGCAGTTCCTTGTTGTAACGGGTGTCGGTGTCGCCCCATCCTGCGGTGACTTTCTTCACTGCGCTCCATGCCTTGGCGTCTGTTGCGGTGGGGTTGGGCAGTTCGTTGTAGTCTGTCGTTGCTTGTCCGAACGCGCACAGCGCGCCTGCTAACAGCGCGGCGAGCATTGCCGTCCGTCTTTTTCTGATAGGTTCTGGTTTCATGTTGGCATTATTGTTTTTGAGGGTTAGTATGTTGGTTTCCTTTTATCGGCATGAAAAGATGCGTACATCCTGGCGGAATGGTGTTCTGTTCTGTGTCTTTCCGCCCGCAGTCTTGTGTATTATACAAAGGTAATGAAATACAACAACTTGCGCAAAAGGATGATATGTTTTTTAATTTAAATTATCCGTAGGGCTTCATACTGTTTCCTTTTCTGTTCATGATGTGCGGCCGGTGACTGATAGCGACGGCGCGGACGGATACTCCTCATCGGGCCATCCGCAGAAATATAAAAAAACAAAAAGCGCAGTCGGAAAAGTTAAATTTTTATCGTGGAAATCTCGTAAAAACTGCGTGAAATCGTCCGTGACAGGATTTTGTTCGGAAAATCGTAAAAATGAAGAGTCTTTGTAAGTTGTTGACAGATAGTGATTTACCGGAGATGATATTCCGATGGTATTTTCTTCGTCCTGCGAAAGAGCCTTTATTGCACTCCGATACGGGCCGTTTCAGGTGGTGATATGGTGCATATCAGGCCCTAAAACAGTTAATATCAGAGCGTGAAACGGGCTCTTTCGCAAGACCGTCAGCGCGGTGCCGATATGTGGAATGTACGTAACGGGCTTTCCGGAGAGCGGCCGGCGGACGGAATTTCTCTGTAATCGGGAAAATAATGTGTTAAATCCAGTGTACCGAATGTAAACGGATGTTAACGGAAATTTGCAAATACGTGCGCATGCAGGGTGGGGGATGCTCCTGCCGGCGCGTCATTGCCGTGTGGCGTCCTTGTGCGTTCGGGCTGCCTGTGTTTGTTGCACGTTTCTGCCTAAGTGTGCGAAAAGGAGCGGCAAACACGGCCCGTTATCGGTGTCAGATACTTAAATAACATGATTTTTTGCTTTTTTATGTGCTGGTATGAAAATAATTTGTAACTTTGCATCCCAAAGGCAGACTCTGCTCTGTGTGCGTGTGAAGCAAACGGTTTCCTCGCGTCGGCACTGTCTGCGCAGACTATCCTTATAGCCCGATGTTCAGCTTGGAGTCTTTTAAAATAGATTTGAAAGGGTTGGAGACCGGCGTCACGACGTTTCAGTATGACCTCGGCGATGCTTACTTCAGTGCCGTTGGCGGTTCGGAAGTAGGTGGAGGCGACGTGCATGTCAGTCTGGATGTCCGCCGCTCGTCAACTCATTACGAACTTGATTTCTCCATTTCGGGAACTGTGACGGTGGCCTGCGACCTGTGTCTCGACGACATGGAGCAGCCCATAGAGTCGCACAACCACATCGTGGCTAAGTTTGGTGACGAATGTTCAGAAGACGAAAACCTCGTCATTGTCGATGAGAGCGAAGGCGTTCTCGACGTGGCGTGGCTCATATACGAATTCATTGCTCTTGCCGTTCCCGTCAGACATGTGCATGCACCTGGCAAATGTAATCCTGTCATGATAAAGGCTCTCGAAGAGCACTCGGCTGCCCGAAGCAGCGAGGAGGACGGTGCGACAGCGGTGGATCCGCGCTGGAGTGAACTGGAAAAATTAAAAACAATAATTAAAGATTAAAAGAAAATGGCACATCCTAAAAGAAGACAGTCAAAGACTCGTACACTCAAAAGAAGAACTCATGATAAGGCAGTAGCACCTACACTGGCAGTATGTCCTAACTGTGGCGCTTATTATGTTTATCATACAGTATGCCCGACTTGCGGATATTACAGAGGCAAGGTGGCAATCGTAAAGGAAGTTGCTGAATAATCGATGGGAAAGATCAACGCGATAATCACCGGCATCGGCGGATACGTGCCCGATTATGTCCTCAACAATGAGGAACTGTCGCGCATGGTTGACACGAGCGATGAGTGGATCATGACTCGCGTCGGCATCAAGGAACGTCACATCCTCACCGAGGAAGGCCTGGGTACAAGCTATCTGGCGCGCAAGGCTGCCAAGCAGTTGCTGAAGAAAACAGGCACGGATCCTGATACCATCGATGCTCTTATTGTCAGCACTACAACGCCTGACTATAAATTCCCGTCAACGGCTTCTATCGTTTTGGGCAAACTGGGACTGAAGAACGCTTTCGCATTCGACCTCGAGGCAGCATGCTGCGGATTCCTTTATGCGCTCGACATGGCTGCGTCGATGATCCAGAGCGGACGCTACAAGAAAGTGATTGTCATCGGAGCCGACAAGATGTCGTCGCTCGTTGACTATCGCGACCGCACAACATGTGTGCTCTTCGGCGACGGTGCCGGAGCTGCTCTTGTTGAGGCTACGGAGGAAGAGAACGTAGGTGTGCAGAACACTTACTTCCGTACAGACGGTCTCGGACTTCCGTTCCTGCACATGAAAGCCGGCGGTTCGGTTTGTCCTGCTTCTCATTTCACCGTTAACCATCGTCTCCACTATCTGTATCAGGAAGGCCGCACGGTGTTCCGTTATGCAGTTACCAACATGGGTGACGACGTGCTCAAGGTGATGGAGAACAACAATCTGACAGCCGACGACGTGAAATGGGTTGTTCCTCATGAGGCCAACATGCGCATCATCGAGGCTGTGACCAAGCGTGTGGGCATCCCTATGGAGAAGGTTATGGTGAACATACAGCGCTACGGCAACACGAGTGCTGCTACCATTCCGCTTGCTCTCTGGGACTTCGAGAAGCAGCTCAAGAAAGGCGACAATGTGATATTCACAGCGTTCGGAGCCGGTTTCGTTCACGGAGCTTCATTCTACAAATGGGCTTACGATGGCGACAAGGTGGCTGACGCGAAGTAAAGAACAATATTATCAAGAATCATAGGAACGTGTGCACGGCTTGATGCTGTGCACACGTTTTTGTTTTTATGTCTGTGGGGATATGGTTTCGCCGGACAGGAATGAGTGTTGCGTGTGTGCGGCCGGCGCCGGTCTTCATGGCTTTTTGGCGTATTTGTGGCGCTGTCTGTCTGACGGTCTTACAGCGATTTGCGTATTGTCAGGTTCCAGGCGTTGTCTATGTTTATTATCTCCTTGCGTTTCAGGAGCGACGCCATGGTCTTTCCCATCTTTCTGAAGTCGGTTGACAGCGTGGCTATGCCGCCTGCCAGAATCTCTTTCAGCGTGGTGTCGTTGTATGAGATGATGCCGAATTCGCGACCGGGCTCCATGTTCTGGCGTGCTGCCTGCTTCAATACCTTGACGAGGTCGGCGTCGTTGGCTATCATGAACAGGTCGGCCGTGCTGATGTGTTTTCCGTTGAAACCGTTCATGTATTTACATTCAAAACCGTTTTCGCGTGCGAATCTCTGAAGTCCGGTGAAGCGTTCGTAAGGCTCTTTTGCCTCGCTCTGTATCATGCAGATGCGTTTGTATTTGTGCAGATGGGGCAGTCCGGAGACAAGGGCGTTGTATGTGTCGTTCTCAAAATTCTGCCCTACGCCGGAGTAACGGCCGCGAAGCTCGGGATGATAGTGGTCGAGCAGGAACACGCGTCCGTTGAGGCTGTCGAGCAGCGGAGCCAGTCCCTGGAACTTTCCCGGCATAAGCACGTATGTCGTGTATTTGCCGTTGGCTTCGCGGAGCAGCGTCTCGAACACCCGACGGTTGTAATTATGGAACTGCAGGTCCACCTTGTCGTCCTTGTCGAGGCCCGACATGAAGGCATCGTATAACTCCTGCTTGAATGAGTTCATCTCGTTGAACAGCAGAAAAATGTTCTGCTTCAGGTTCAGACGCACGTTGCTCACGAAGTAGCCCACGCCCGGTGCCGACGATATTATGCCGTGGGCTTTCAGTTCCTTTATGCCGGCAAACACCGTGTCGCGTGACAGATTGAACATGTGGCGATACTCGTTGATTGACGGCAGACGGTCGCCTTTGCTTATCTCTCCGTTGTTTATGCCGTCTATCACATGGTTTACCACCAGTTTGTATTTTGATTCGTTCTGTTTCATGTTTTCATTATGTATGTGTGAACACGCGGAATGTCATGTGCAAATATACGTATAATATTCGGTAAAGTGTTTTTCTTCACATAGTTTAATTTCCTTAAATATGGTTTGCATGAGCAAATATTGTCTGGTAGTCAGAATGTTATAAAAATTTAAAAACCGTATCAGTTCGTACCAGTATGGAATATTGTTGCTATATTTGTTGCCGGAATCTAAATTATTATTAACCGTATATAAGCAGTTCCTATGAAGAAACAGGATGTGCGTGATTACTGTCTGCATAGCGCGTTTCCGCCTGCCGTATAAGTGCATTGCTGCATCGGTGTGTGACAGACGGATGCTCCCGTACCTGCAAAGCAAGGTGGTGGTGTTTTCACAGAATGACAACTTGGATCATTAATCAGATATATTATATAACAAAATTAAAAACCATACAGCCTTATGAAACAGACTATTGTTGCGTTATTGGCGTCAGTCGTGCCTTTGTCGTTATCTGCACAGACCCGTATAACGGTGGATGCCTCCAAAATAGAAGGCTCTATCCCGGCTCTGATTTACGGTGCCGGGGCAGAGGATGTGAACCATGAGATATACGGCGGGTTGTACGACCAGCGTATATTCGGTGAGAGTTTTGAGGAGCCTGCCTTCTCTTTGGTCAATGGTTTTGCGTCTTACGACAACCAGTGGAGCCTGGAGAACGATGTGTTGAGAATAGATACGGACGGCTTCGGCAAGATTGTTTATCAGGAACGAAGCCTGCAGAAGGCATCTGTAGATGTTGACATGCGCATAGATGGAGCTGATGCCATCGCCGGTTTCATATTCAATGTGAGCGGCGCGGGCAATGGTGCGGATGCTTTCAACGGGTATGAAGTGAGTGTGGATGCGGCAGAACGCAAGCTCGTGGTGGGCAAGCATGAGAACAACTGGCAGCCCGTAGCGGAGGTTCCTCTGGCCGTAACTCCCGGAGAATGGAACAAACTGCGTGTCGATTTTGAAGGTGCGAGGTTCACGGTTTTTCTGAATGGTGACGAGGTATATGATTATGAAGATGTGACGAATCCGCTGACCGGCGGATATGATGGCCTGAGAAGTTATGACGGTTCTGCCAGTTTCAGAAATCTG
This sequence comes from uncultured Prevotella sp., assembly GCA_900553465.1. Taxonomy (GTDB): domain Bacteria; phylum Bacteroidota; class Bacteroidia; order Bacteroidales; family Bacteroidaceae; genus Prevotella. The sequence goes on along the minus strand of USDT01000035.1, from coordinate 8,148 downwards.
CGGATAGACGGTGACATGATAGAATTCAGGGCGTTGCCTCTTGATGTTGAGAACTTCAAGCGTTATGATGACTTCTGGACAGTGACGGACAATGTGATGAAAACCGCGACATCCGCCTTTGCCAAGGCTGTGTATCAGAGTCGTGACATGCAGGAAGGTTCGGTAGAGACGGACGTGCGTATGGATGGCAGCCGTTCTATATCGGGTCTTATCGTTGACGTTTCGGATGCGGGCAACGGCGCGGACGGTTTCAGAGGATATGAGATAAGTCTTGATGCGGACGACCATACACTCGTGATTGGCAAGCACGATCATAACTGGCAACCAATAGAAAGCATCCCTGTGTCGTTCAATTCATCTGACTGGAACAGGCTGCGTGTGGATTTCAACGGGAACACATTCTCCGTATGGCTGAACGGAAAAAGCGTTTACGAATATGTGGACGAGAATACTCCGCTGATGAAAGGTAAGGTGGGGGTGCGCACCTTTGACGGGCCTGCGAGTTTCCGCAACCTGAAGATAAACGGCGAGACCATCGCTCTGAGAAACAGTCCGGTGGGAGTGAGCGGCATGTGGCTTCCTGTCGGCAATGGGGTTTATATGCATGACGGCACGCAGGCGTTCAATGGAACATACTCACAGAAAATCACCGGCACGAAGAACGACGGCATCTGTAATTTCGGATTGAACAAATGGGGCATCGGAGTTACAGGTGAAGAGCCTATGAAAGGATATGTATATCTTAAAGGTGACGTGGAAAAGGCATACGTGGCATTGCAGAATGCAGACGGCAGCGTGGAATATTGTCGCAAGGAAATAAGCGGAATAGGAGAGGAATGGAAACGTTTTGATTTCGAGATGACGCCGTCTGCATCTGACAATAACGCACGTTTCGTCGTGGCTCTTGACGAAGAAGGTTCGATGTGGGTTGACATGGCAATGCTCCATACGCAGAGTTTTCCTTACAGGGCAGACCTCACCCGGAACTTCATGAACGAGAAACTGACCTTCCTGAGATATGGCGGAACAATGATAAACGCTCCTGAATATAAGGTGAAGAATATGATGGGACCGCGCGACAAACGACCTCCTTACAAGGGCCATTGGTATCGTTACAGTACGAACGGTTTCGGAATAATCGAGTTTGTTGAGTTCGCACGTAAGATAGGAACCGAACCTACCTTCAGTATAAACATCGAAGACGATCCGCAGGACGTCATCGCTCTGCTGGAAGAACTTAAGCCTTATGACCTGAAATATATTGAAATAGGAAACGAGGAAAATATCGGCGACGAGTCGTTAGGCGCATACAAGCACTATGTGGAGCGTTTCCTTGCTTTCTATGATGCCATACATCCGCTTTATCCGGAGCTTCAGCTCATCAATGCCGCGTGGTGGCGTCAGGACAAACCGGAGCTTATGGAATATGTGTTCAAGAGTCTTGATGGCAAGGCTGCGCTGTGGGATTATCATCCATGGACCGACGAGATAGACCAGGCACGTGCTGTTGAGACCGAACTTAAGAACATGCGGCAGATGTTCCTCGGCTGGAATCCTCAGACATCGATGAAATGTGCGATACTCGAAGAGAACGGCAATACCCACAATATGCACCGTGCGCTCAGCCATGCCATAGTTCTGAACGCTGTGAGAAAGATGGATGGATTTGTCCAACTCGACAGTCCTGCCAACGCGTTGCAGCCATATCTGCAGAACGATAACGGCTGGGATCAGGGACAGATATTCTTCAACAGTTCCATGTCATGGTGTCAGCCGCCGTACTACGCACAACAGATGGCTGCCTCACATCACCAGCCGCTTCTGATAGATAACGTATGTTCGAACCGCAACATCAATATGACTGCAACGCGCAGTGAGGATGGCCGCACCGTTGTATTGCATATAGTGAATACATCTTCTAATGATATATCTGTGGATATCGACATAAAAAATGTCGGCAATATAAGCAATATCAAGAGTGTTTCTCTTTGTGGAGACCTTGCGGACAGGAACACTCCGCACGAACCGGAGAAGATAGTTCCGCAGGAAACGGAACTGCAGGACATGCAGATGATACTTGAAGCGAAAAGCTATACGGTGCTCGAAGTTTCGTGTGATGTGCCAGACAATATCAGTGATGTGACGCTGGAGGAAAACCAGGACAGCGTTTATTATAATATCTCCGGCCAGAGAGTCGCCGATCCTCAGCACGGAATATATATAAACGACAGCGGTCAGAAAGTGATAATGTGAGCATGACGGCCGGCGAGGATATATCTGTCGCCGGCCAGTATTGCTGAGAAAGATCATAAAGAAACGGCATCGCGAAAATTACGCGATGCCGTTTCTTTTATATTATATTTGCGTTTTGTGCTTATTATCCGTAGATAATCTTTCCGTTCTCGTCCTCGTAAGGAGCGAGATCCTTTGCATACTGGTTCATGGCTCTGAGGCTCATACCCATTGAAGAGAATCCTCCGTCGTGGAAGAGGTTCTGCATTGTCACCTTGCGGGTAAAGTCGGAGAACATCATTACGCAGTAGTTTGCGCATTCCTCTGCAGATGCGTTGCCCAGAGGTGACATCTTGTTGGAGAAGTCCATGAGGTTGTCCATATCCTTGATACCTTTTCCTGCTGTTGTAGGAGTAGGCGACTGAGATATGGTATTGATGCGTACGTTCTTCTCACGGCCGTAGATGTAACCGAAGCTGCGTGCGATGCTTTCGAGCATGCTCTTGGCGTCGGCCATGTCGTTGTAGCCGAAGAATGTGCGCTGAGAAGCGACGTATGTCAGTGCTACCACCGAACCGTATTCGGCGATGGCGTCCTGTTTCTTTGCAACCTGAAGCATCTTGTGGAATGAGATGGCCGAGATGTCGAGTGTCTTCTGCAGATAACCGTAGTCCAGATCATCGTATGTACGGCGTTTGCGTACGTTGGGGCTCATTCCGATAGAGTGGAGTACAAAGTCGATTTTGCCTCCGAGGAGTTTCACTGATTCAGCGAATACCTTTTCCAGATCTTCAACGCTTGTAGCATCGGCAGCCACAACGGGAGCGTTGAGTTTTTTGCTCAGTTCGTCGAGCGTACCCATGCGAAGTGCCATCGGAGTGTTGCTCAGAGTGATGGTGGCACCTTCTTCAACGGCTTTCACAGCCACTTTCCATGCAATGGAGTCTTCGTTAAGCGCACCGAAAATAATACCGCGCTTACCTTTCAATAAATTGTGAGTCATTATTTATATTTCGTTGATTCGTCTGCAAAATTAGTATAAAATCGTGAAAAACACGGGTTTTACGCGAAATATTGCGGATTTTTGCTGTCTATTCCACTCTTTTCAGCTCGCTGAAAGGGTATAAGTCGATGTGCAGCACGTCGTTATCGACATTCCGAAAGTCGATCATACGGCCCACGGTGCCGCCTTCCTGGCGTTCTTTAAGATAAAGTATGGGGCGCAGTTCGTCGTTATCGTTGCGCACCACGTTCAGAGACCATGTTCCCTCGCTTTTATATTCGAGAGTGCTTGTCCATTCTCCGTTGTCGTCGGGAGTCAGTGCCGATTCGACGAGTGTGAACGTCCTGTCCTCGTTCAGTTTCAGATTGACCACGCTTTTCAGCTGTCCGTCCTCTCTAGGCATCTCGTTCTGCCATTCGCCGTACATCAGACTCTGGTATTTTTCTTTCAGTTCCTGCAGCGCCTTGTATGCGCCGGGATCGGTGGGCCGGGGCTCGTTGCTGCATGAACAGAGCATAGTCACGGCCATCAGCAGCATCAGACAGATTTTCTTCATCATGTATCCAGTGTTTTGTTGTTTGCATTATAACGGGCGCAGACAGTCTTTATTGTGCGTGTCATTTCTGTTTATTCTTACTGTGTAATGTTGTAAGTGCAGAATTTTTTACGTATCTTTGCTGCAATAAATATATAGTATGCACAAAGCAGGTTTTGTAAATATAGTGGGAAATCCCAACGTCGGCAAGTCAACACTGATGAATCAGCTTGTCGGCGAGCGCATATCCATTGCCACATTCAAGGCGCAGACCACGCGCCACCGCATCATGGGCATTGTCAACACGGACGATGCGCAGATAGTTTTTTCGGACACTCCGGGTGTGCTGAAGCCCAACTACAAGCTCCAGGAGTCTATGCTCGCCTTCTCGGAGTCGGCGCTTCAGGATGCTGACGTGCTGCTCTACGTCACCGACGTAGTGGAGAACCCCGAGAAGAATATGGACTTTCTTGAGAAGGTGGGCAAGATGACCATCCCCGTGCTGCTGCTCATCAACAAGATAGACCAGAGCGACAACAAGACGCTGGGCGACCTGGTGGAGAAATGGCACGGCCTGTTGCCATCGGCGGAGATACTGCCCATATCGGCTCAGAACAAGTTCGGCATCGACTTGCTCATGAAACGCATTAAAGAGCTTCTGCCCGATTCGCCGCCTTATTTCGACAAGGACCAGCTGACGGACAAGCCAGCCCGCTTCTTTGTGAGCGAGATTGTGCGCGAGAAAATCCTGCTTTACTATTCGAAGGAAATTCCTTATTCTGTCGAGGTGAGGGTGGAGTCGTTCAAGGAAACGGACAACCTCATACGCATAGGAGCCGTGATATACGTGGAGCGCGACTCGCAGAAAGGCATCATCATAGGCCATCAGGGCATCGCGCTGAAGAAAGTGAGCACCGAGAGCCGCAAGTCTCTGGAGAAGTTCTTCGGCAAGAACGTCTATCTGGAGATATTCGTCAAGGTGGACAAAGACTGGCGCAACTCCAAGCGTGAGCTCGACAGCTTCGGATACAATCCTGTATGACGCCTGCCGCCCATGCGGCGGACATACGCCTGAAGGATGCGTGATAGGTGCGCCCTTACGGCATACATCATTATCGTTGAAATCAAAAACATCTGAAAAATGGCAAATTTAGTAGCAATAGTCGGACGCCCTAATGTAGGCAAATCGACACTTTTCAACAGACTGACAAAGACGCGCAGCGCCATCGTGAGCGATACTGCGGGCACAACGCGCGACCGCCAGTACGGCAAGTGCGACTGGAACGGCCGTGAGTTCTCCGTCGTTGACACCGGCGGATGGGTTGTCAATTCAGACGACATATTCGAGGACGCCATACGCAAACAGGTGCTTGTGGCAACAGAGGAGGCCGACCTCATTCTGTTCCTCGTCGACGTGACCACCGGACTGACCGACTGGGACGAGGACGTGGCTGCAATATTGCGACGCACCAAGCGCCCCGTGATACTCGTGGCAAACAAGACCGACAACAACAATCAGATATACGACGCGGCCGAGTTCTACGCACTCGGACTGGGCGACCCGCAGTGCATCAGCTCTGCAACCGGCAGCGGAACGGGCGATCTGCTCGACCTCGTGCTCTCAAAACTGCCCGAAGACAAGAGCGAACTGCTCGAAGACGGTATTCCGCGCTTCGCTGTTGTGGGACGTCCTAATGCAGGAAAGAGCAGTCTGATAAACGCCTTCATAGGCGAAGACCGCAATATCGTGACCGAGATAGCCGGAACAACGCGCGACAGCATATACACCCGCTACGACAAGTTCGGCTTTGACTTCTATCTTGTAGATACCGCCGGCATACGTCGCAAGAACAAGGTGACTGAAGATCTTGAGTTCTATTCGGTGATGCGTTCCATCCGTGCCATTGAGTATTCAGACGTCTGCATACTCATGATAGATGCAACCCGCGGCATCGAGGCGCAGGACATGAACATATTCCAGCTCATACAGCGCAACAACAAGTCGCTTGTGGTGGTGGTGAACAAGTGGGACCTCGTGGAGAACAAGGACCAGGTGGTGATAAAGACCTTCGAGAACGCCATACGCGAACGCATGGCTCCGTTTGTCGATTTCCCTATCATCTTCGCCTCGGCCCTCACCAAGCAGCGCATCTTCAAGGTGCTCGAGATGGCCAAGAACGTATATCTCAACCGCAAGTCGAAGGTAGGAACGGCCAAGCTCAACGAGGTGATGCTTCCTCTTATCGAGGCTTATCCGCCACCATCGATAAAGGGCAAGTACATCAAGATAAAATACTGCACGCAGCTTCCCAACACGCAGATACCTTCGTTCGTATTCTACGCCAACCTGCCGCAGTATGTCAAGGAGCCTTACCGCCGCTTCCTTGAGAACAAGATACGCGAGAACTGGCCTATGCACGGCTGTCCGATAAACATCTTTATCAGACAGAAGTGACGCTCAATACGGCCTTACACTCATAAAACAAACGATCAGTATGCGCAGATTGTTTATAATTGCGGCCATTGCGGTCGCTGCGATGTGGGCGTGCTCGGAGCAGAAACCGTCGGCCGACGAAATGGCCGGCCGTACGGCAAAGCTCTACTACGACTATCTCGTGGAAGGCAAATACGACGCTTATGTAGACGGCTTCTTCCAGCCCGACAGCATTCCCGGCGTGTATCGCGAGCAGCTCATAGCCAACGCCAAGATGTTCGCCGCCCAGCAGCACGAGGAACGCAAGGGCATAGCCTCCGTGCGTCTGCTGCGTGCCCGCGCCGATACGGCCCGCCATGTGGCCAGCGCCTATCTTCTGCTCTGCTATGGCGACAGCACCAGAGAGGAGATTGTTGTGCCGATGGTGGAGCACAAGGGCGTATGGATGATGAAATAAAGAAACACCCACCTGCTTATGGTATGGCTCAGACACATATTGTTTGCCGTGACGGTATGCGTGGTTCCGATTGTAGTCCACGCACAGGAACCGGTGGAGAAACCGGACGTCGGACAAAGCGTTCCGGACGTCACGCAGAGTCCTGAGCCCGACCTTGGCGGCGCACCTGTCACGCGCAAGCCGTTCACCACACTTCCCGGCAAGGCGCCACAACATCCCGCCACCACTGCCGACAGCACCATGCGCCGCATCGCCGGAGCCATGTCTGCACACTATTATCCGTCGGTATATCCGCGCGGCGGAGCCGATTTCTCACGCAACATTTTCTTCTACGACTACTCTTCCGGCGGCGACCTGATGCGCTGGAAGGGCGGAGCCCTCGTGGGAAGCGGCAGCCGTACCACGATGCCCGGACTATTCTCGCATCAGAATGCGTCGCTCCAGGCTGTACATACAGTAGGAAACCTCATGTTCACGGCTGGCGTTACGGCCGACCGCTATCTGCTCACGCGCGGCCTGAAGACCGTCTACGGCATCAACGCCTCGGCCACATACAACTTCAACGAAAATCTGTCGCTCACCGTCTTCGGCCGGTTCTACAACAATTCGCCGTACGTTTCGATGGCCGCCATGCCCTATATCGGTAGCTCTGCCTACGGCGGATATGTCAGTTACACGGGCGAGAGGTTCGGCATAAACCTTGGTGTGGAACGGGTGTACGATCCTTTCCTCCGTCGCTGGACCACCGTGCCCATAGTGACGCCAATGATCAATTTCGGCCGCGGCATAGTGGTAGAACTGCCCGTTGGATGGTTTGTGAAGGAGCTGGTGGAGGATGCCGTGTACGACAAGAAGCAACCGCGCAATCCTACTATTCTCCCGCCCACGCTGCCACCGCCCTCACCTTCGGTCATACCTCCGCCATCGGGCACCGACGGGAGTTTCTGAATCTTATAATTGGTTATTCTCAAATATAATCGCGCACCGGCCTACTCATACCTCATTTTTAGTTCGGATGTACGTGGGCAAACGCATTTCCTGCCGTCTGTATGCTGACAATGAAAAGTATGTCAGGTTTTTGTCGTACCGCCGTTTATACTTATAGTGCAGACGGCGGACCGTTTCCTGTTCTGCGATAATCAGCGTTTCATACTCCCACAAAACTGTTTCTGTATACTCATTGCGCCTTTTTCGCACCATGTAGAAGCCCGTCTCAGCCGTTGGAAAGCACTTTCCGACGTGTCATATGGACTCATTGGAAATACGGTGTGGATTGATTATACTAAAAAACTGCGACTTGAATCCCGAACCGATGATGTTGTTCCTCTTTTGAGATAAAAACAAAATGGGGCACTTACAGATTTTCAGTTCTCTGTTGTTTTCGCGTCTGAGTTTTCTGTTCTACCCCGAAAAATCAGCGAGTATTTGCGGACTGACTCTCCTTCGGACGCAAATACGCGAATTATGAGAGGTTTTTATAAGATGCT
>USDT01000034.1 GCA_900553465.1 uncultured Prevotella sp. | reverse complement strand
CAAGAGCAATTAACCTACGCTCATTTCCAATAAATTACACTCTTTTCGTAACTTCACATTGCAAACTTACATAAAAAAACTCATAGTATGTATCTGTTGCGTCATAAAAAACTTTATCAGACAAAATAAAACAGAACGGCACAACACCTTCTGCATCAGGCTGACTCACTGGTCGGGATTGTCGACCGCACCCTGATACTCCGGCACAAGTCCGCTCATCACAACCTTATAGCTTGTCTCTTCCGCATGCTTTATGTTTTCCGGTCCCTGCCCTACAGGCATTATAGGCTTATGGATTGTGAGGCGCAATGGATTACGGCACACCCATTTCATATCGCGTGTACGGGGCATGATATTGAACGAACCGTTGATTGTAAGAGGTACAACAGGCAGTTGCAACTCGTCGGCAAGCATGAATGCACCGCGGCGGAACACTCCCATGTGGCCGGTGAACGTGCGTGCTCCCTCGGGGAAGACAACAAGTGACATACCGTCGCGAAGTGTATTGCGCGCCTTATCATTGGTCTCGCGTATCTTGCTCGGACCACGCTTGTCGACAAATATGTGGTGAGCGGCCTCACATGCCTTGCCTACAAACGGCACACTGCGCAACTGGCGCTTCATCATCCACTTGAAGTTACGTCCGAGGAATCCGTAGATAAGGAAAATGTCGAATGCACCCTGATGATTGGCCACAAACACATAGGAACTGTTTTTGTCGAGATTCTCACGTCCTTCCACCTTGACCGGCAGAAGAAGAATGCGCACAATGAACCACGCCCAACATTTTCCGGGATAATATCCCCAGAAATGTCCGTTGCCGATATGACAGCCAATAATAACCGTAACGGCTGTAAGCACAGTGAGAACTGCAATAAGAGGAAGTGCGATGCACAACTGATAAGCTCGATATAAATACTTCATGTATGATTTATTGTTTACTTGATTTTATGCAATGTGAAAACTACTATCTCGGGAGCAATGCCGAAACGGAATGGCACAAGGCCGCCCACGCCGGTGGAGACATACAGAAAATGGCGCCCTTCTCGATAGAGTCCGCTATCCTCAACGCCGGAAAGCTGCGTCGGACGGTAGCCGAACATGCTTATCTGTCCGCCATGTGTATGACCGCTGAGAGTAAGACGCACATCTGACCCGGACAGTATGTAGCGACGCCATGCTGACGGATCGTGCTGCAACAGTACTATGAAAGTACCTGATGACACACCGGAAAGAGTCTTTTTAAGGTCGGACTTTTGTGGGAAAGGTGCCTTTCCGCCGTTTTCCTCGCCTGCAATAACTATAGAGTCAGAGCCGCGGCGTATCACCCTATGCTCATTCATGAGAAGTGTCCAGCCATAGCTGCGCTCAAGAGAGATGAGCCTACGCTCGTTTGCCATGCATATGGAAGAATCGGCATTCACGTATATGCTATAGTCATGATTACCAAGCACCGAAAACACTCCATCCTTTGCTTTAATCGACGAGAGCTCAGTGTCATAACGGTTGAGTTCGTCCGGCAACATGTTCTGTATGTCTCCGGTAAAGACCACGGCATCGGCATCGAGCGAGTTTATTGTCTCTACGGTGCGTTCGACCAATTCTGCCTCAATAGAACCGGCATGGAGGTCGGTGAACTGCACTATTCTGTATCCGTCGAAAGCAGACGGAAGATCATCAAAAAAAAGGTTGACATGTTTCACAGTGAACTTACGTACACCGACGGTAGAACCGTAAATGAGCATGTACAAGGAAAAAAGCACAAGTACAATGCCTACAAAATTGCCCCAGTTACGCTTCAGCGAAAAAACGCGTCGTGCAATAAGACCTGCGAATGAGCACGTGACAAACAACAGTTTCGGCACTATGATAAGACCGAACATGAAAAGATAGACGTTAAGCCACGTCATATCTCCAGGCGCAAAATCTCTTATAAGCGACAGACCGATAGTATAGGCAGTCATAATAATGCCCGGCACCCACCACAGCATGTGCTGCAGAAGGCTGAGATCGGTACGGCGACGCAGATAGCGGACATACACGTAGACATCTGGCAACACAATTGCCAATACAATAAAAATATATATCCTCGCTATCACTATGACATGATTTTTATATGGTCAACATTGTTTATATTTCACAGACTGGCAGAAAGAAAACGGCGCATCATCTTAACCGGTATGCCACGACGCGACGCATAATCTTCCAGTTGGTCCTCACCTATCTGTCCTACGTCGAAATAGGTGGCTTTGGGATGGGCAAGCATCAGCCCCGAAACAGAAGCATGAGGCTGCATGGCACCACTTTCTGTGAGGCGTATTCCTATTTTAGACATGCCTACAAGTTCCGACAGAATGAAGTTTATGCTTATGTCCGGCATGGAAGGATAACCCACCGCAGGTCGTATACCGCAATAGCCTACATTCAGCATTTCGGGAATGGACAACTGTTCCTGCGCCGCATAGCCCCAGTAATTGCGTCTCACCTCTTCGTGCATCTTCTCAGCTGTAGCCTCGGCAAGCCTATCGGCCAGTGTCTGCGACATCATTTTCAGATAGTCATCATCACTGTAATCCTTTTCCATGCCAGCGTCAACAGTTGTCGCAAAGACACCTATGCGGTCGTTTTTTCCTAACGATAACGGACGTATGAAGTCGGCCATACAAAGATTAGGACTACCGTCTGTCTTCATAATCTGCTGACGCAGAAACGGCACACGCACTCCGTCTATGATTATATCGTCACCATCGCTGTTGGCAGGAAACAGTCCGAAAACGGCATGTGTATGATAGCGGCTCTCAAACTCGGCCAACATCGTTTCGGCATCAGCCCTCAGCTTGACTTTCTCGCTTTCAGGCTTGCCGGACAATCCCCAGGCATGATAGAAATAAATCCAGTTGATGTACGGTTCTATCTCGCTTATGTTGTATTTCAATACAGTTATCATCTGAACATCACCTGTTCGCCACGGCTGCCTTCATCAAACTTTCCATCGTCATATATCATGCGGCCGTTACATATAGTCTTCACCACGCGCCAGTCATATCTGTGGCCTTCCATCGGACTCCAACCACACTTGCTGCGGATGATATCGTCTGTAACAGTCCATTGACGATCACGGCCGACAAGCACAATATCGGCTTTATATCCTTTGCGCAGGAATCCTCTGTCTCTCACTTCAAATATTCGTGCCGGATTATGACACATCAGTTCGACAAGACGTTCCATGGTAAGCACGCCCTCATCCACAAGCTCGAGCATCGTGACAAGCGAGAACTGAATCATCGGCATGCCCGATGCAGCACGTGCACATCCGCCTTCCTTATCTTTAAGAAGATGCGGAGCATGGTCGGTGCCCACGGTAGATATGATTCCGGACGAAAGCGCCTTACGCAACTCACTGCGGTCGTGCGCGGTCTTTACTGCCGGATTGCACTTTATCCTTGTGCCCAGACGGGCATAATCCTCATCACTGAAGAACAAATGGGCAATGACTGCCTCGGCAGTGATATTATCGTCGTGACCGAACAGTCCGAGCTCCTTCGCCGTACTGACATGGGCTACATGCAAACGGGTGCCGTAAGTACGTGCCAGCTCAACGGCGTGAGACGACGATTTATAGCATGCCTCCTCACTTCGTATGAGCGGATGATACGTCACATCTGGATCGTTGCCGTAGCGCACCTTTGCCTCAGCCATGTTGGCATTTATGATGTTCGTGTCCTCACAATGCACCATTACCGGCATCGTGGCCGTGCTGAATATCTTGCGCAAAGAGTCGTCCTTGTCGACAAGCATATTACCGGTGCTGGCTCCCATAAACAGTTTCACACCCGGAACAATGTGTCTGTCCAGTTTCTCTATCTCGTCAGCATTGTTATTGGTAGCACCGAAGAAGAAGCTGTAATTCACGTGACTCTTCTCCTTTGCTATTCTGAACTTCTCGTCAAGAGCCTCCAACGATGTAGTCTGAGGCACGGTGTTCGGCATGTCAAAGAATGTCGTAACCCCTCCGAAAGCCGCAGCCTTACTTTCCGATTCGATGTCAGCTTTCGACGTAAGACCTGGTTCACGGAAATGAACATGGCTGTCTATCACGCCAGGCAAGACAAGAAGCCCTGTGGCATCCACCTTCTTGTCGTAGTTGCCACAGGGTATTTCGGTTCCTTCTTTTATTTCGGCTATGACATCGTTTTCAATTACCAGTGATCCTTCTAGGACACGGCCTTCGTTCACGATGGTGCCGCCATATATCAGTGTTTTCATTTTTCTTCAACCGGTTTAGCCAGTTCGTTTGGTGTCGGAGCTGCATCCGGCGCAGCAGTTTCAGGCACAGCCGTTTCGGCTTCAGGCACATCTTTCATTCCGTTCATTATTGCCTGATTCTCCTGAGCCTTGCGATAATAATCCTTCACGTATGCGTCGTTCTTGAATTTATCGGTTGCCTTGCTCATGATATCTTCTATCCACGGTGTCAGTTCCGGATAACGCTGACCGGCAGTTACCATAAAGAACACGCCCGGGCCGAGGACATTGTTGAAATTCTCGGTGACAAACGTAGTGATGAGTTTGTCTTCCTGCATTGATAGTTTCTGAGCCTCAACCATCAGTTTAGCGTTGACCTCATCCATGTTCTTGCCATCCATTATCGCTCTGTCGTGCGTATGGAGCAGTTCAGCTTTCTGGTTGTTGAGCTGATTATACTTGCTGAAGAATTTGAAAAGCTCGTCATTGAGAGGTGTTCCGCTGACCGTCTGCTGTGTTGTATTGAGTTTTATTGTTATATTTCCGTCTTCGAGCACAAGCGGCAACACGCTTTCGTCATCCATGAATATGTTTGCCATGCACACAGAATCGAATGTTCCATTGAACCGGAACTGACCGTGCACCACATCGCATGAGTCAAGACTTTTGAATTCGTTGTCCTTCAAGACTTTAAGGTAAAGCATCCGGCCGTCAAGTGTCGATACATTCGATGTGCCCTGGATATTATACGTATTCGCACAAGAAGATAAAAATACAATAGATAAAAAGTAAGATATCAATTTGTTCATAGGATCAGCGTTTTAACATCTGCGGTATCAAAGATAATATGTATTATTGAAGTTCAAGCTTTTTTTTACTCTATTTAATTTAAAAAGGTTGTCTTTTATAGTTTTTTTCAGCAAAATGTCACTCCTTAGACAACTCGGATGAAATACGGTGCATGGTGTATATCTCAAGCACTGCGGCAACAAGAAGCAACAGCACCCACTTGTTGAACACATACTGAAAATATGTTATATAGTTTGTGAAGACCTGCTGCATGAATCGGTATGCATTATCAATCATGAGTATGCCGGACAAAACGAAGAATATGTCTGCCGTCGTCATGATTTTCTTCAGTCTTTTCACCGTAGGATTATTGCCTTCATAGGTCTGCATCATCTGCATTGTGGCAAACATGACCGCACCTACTAGATATATCCAGCACACCACTTCCTGCTGCCACATAAAGGCGAAGCATCCTGCGCCGATCACCATAAGCACTCCTCCGACAAGGAATATTATATTCTGAGTCTTACTCAACTGTTTCATCGTTTTCTGTTTCTGGTTTTTGGTCATCGCTCAGTACATAAATGTCCTCATCGTCGGCTTTCATGAAATAACGCTCGCGTGCTATCTTCTCAAAAGCCTCCGGATTGGTTCTCAGTTCTCTGAGCTGTTTTGAGTCAGCCTCGTATATTGAACGATATTTCTCGATTTCCGCCTTCATATCGCTTATCTGCAATTCGAGCTGCACTCTCCTGACGAAACTGTTTTCGTCAAGAAAGCCCACGACCAACACTCCCACTACTATCGTAATGACATATTTGTAGTGTCCGATGAGATTGATTATTGGTACTAAACGTTTCATTAATGATTATTTGGATGCAAACTTAACTAAAAAAAATCATTTTCGACATGTTCTGATGAAAAAAAACCATAACTTTGCATAAAATGATTATGCCTGATACACACGGCATACCTATATCATGCCATCACTTCACAAAGAATGGCTTTCTGTGTACCCCACGCAACCATAATCCTATAACAACAGCCTGAAACGAATGAAAAAATACTGCGCAACACTCTTTTCCCTGTTTCTCACAACATGTATATACGCCCAAAGCACACCGAGAATAACAATTCCACAGCAGGGCAACACCTACGTTACAGCATGCAACGACAGGAACTTCACGGCCGGAGCGGCAAAGACCATCAACACCTACGACGGCAGAATAGCCGAATGGAATGACAGCAAGACGACAATAAGCCTCTACTTCAAAACCGGCCAGGCCGGCGACTTCACGCTTTCTGTCAAAGCCACAGCCGGCAAGGCGAACAACTGTTCCACGCTGCGCTTCTCGTCAGGAAGAAAGAAATACAAGGTGGAAATTGCCGGAGGAAAAGAACAGTATTACACAGTCGGTACATTCCGCTCGGACGTTGCGGGATATGTGAAGATAAATATCCAGGGCATAGAGCGTTCAGGCGAAACCTTCGGAAACATATCGGAATTCACCGCAAGCGGCGATGCCGTTGCCGGCGAAAACCATTTTGTGCCGGAAGAAAAGACCGGCGAATGCTATTGGGCACGCAGAGGACCGTCGGTACACATGATATATGAAATGCCGAATGAAGACATAGAGTATTTCTACAACGAGGTAGTTGTTCCGAAAGGAAACGACATACATGGCACATATTTCATGACAACAGGATTCGGCGAAGGCTACATGGGCATACAGTCTATCAAAGACGACAAGGGCAACAACGCCAACATGGTGCTCTTTTCCGTATGGAGCCCTTACTCAACAGACAATCCCGACGCCATCCCCGACTCACTTCATGTGAAGGTTCTCAGCAAAGGCGACGGCGTGACTGCGCAGAACTTCGGCAACGAAGGCTCCGGCAAACAGAGCTTCATGCACTATCCCTGGAAAGCCGGCAAGACATACCGCACACTCGTAAAGGTGCAACCCGACAACAACGGCAACACAATATACACCGGATACTTCGGCGACGAATACGGCAAATGGCATCTTCTGTCACGTATGCTGCGCCCTGCCACAGACACATATTATAAAGGAGCCCACTCCTTTCTCGAGTGCTTCGTCCCGGAAACAAGCATTTTCACAAGAAAGGTTATGTTCAGAAACCAGTGGACACGCGACAGACAGGGCAACTGGCACAGAATAGAAAACGCCACGTTCACATGCGACGGTACAGGCCAGTCCGGCTTGCGCACCGACAAGAAAGGCGGAGTATGCGACAACGCTTTCATGCTACAGAATTGCGGTTTCTTCAACGAGAGCACCGGATACGGCAGCCGTTTCACAATAGAAACATCCGATGACAATCCGCCGGAAATAGATTTCGAGGCACTTGAAAGGATGGCTGCCGACAGCAACAAGACGGATACAGCGCAGCCGTAAGAACAGAGCGCATACCCGTTTTCCACAGTCTCATACACATATTCCGCATAACACAGATACCGTCCGGCAGCATCCGGTGCCGGACAAACCGTGTTTCTTCATTTCCTGCTGCACTCCTCTTTCACCATTTGTTTTATAAGTTCGAGCTCTCAAGAAATTCAGCGGGGAGAGATTTTTATTCATGAAACATCACAGAATAGCGCAAAACTTCCCGCCAAGGCGGATGATATGATGCATGACCGGTATGTCTCCACGCAATAAAGAATTCATGTTGCCCAACCGTAAAATCTGCACCGCAAACACAGCACACATTTTCCATGTTTTTACTTACACCTAATATCAATGTTTTTTATGAAAACTCAGACGACGGACTTACGGATTTTCTTGACTTTTTTTTGACAAAATAAAATCGCAAAAGAGATGTGAACGAATGTTAAATCAGACATTACAAAGGCCATATCAGTCCGTACCACATTATCATATACCCAGCAGTGCAGTGCGGAATGATGCACCTGCCATTCCGATTATGCCCATTTGAGCCTGTGGTTTCGCCTGTTTTAGGGTGCAATATTGCGCGTTTCATGCCCTGAAATGGGCAATATCACGTGCTAAAACAGTACTTATTGCAGTACAGGAAAATGGTTATTATATATAAGTTATTGATATTCAGCAACTTACACAATATTCTTATTTTTCGTGTATTTGCGTCCGAAGGTGAGTCGGCACGCCAATACTCGCTAATTTTTTGGGGTAGAACAGAAAACTCAGACGAAAAATCATGGCGTGGGACGAGCCTTGACAGTTCTCCTGTCAGCAGCCTTGCGACAACGCTTATTCGGAATAAGATGATCTGCTCTTGCACTCACCTTTCACTGTCTTTGGATAAGACAGGAGGCGGTTCGGCAATATCAAATTTAGAAAAAAACATGTTTTTTCGTTTACTGTTGCGCTCACCTTTCACTGTCTTTGGATAAGACAGGAGGCGGTTCGGCAATATCAAATTCAGAAAAAACCATGTTTTTTCATTTGCTATTGCGCTCACCTTTCACTATCTTTGCATGTAATAATCGACAGAGAGTAAAAATCCGACATACAAAAACAAACAAAATATTTTCACGAACCGTATGGAAGAATATATCGTTTCGGCCAGAAAATACAGGCCGGCCACGTTCGATTCTGTAGTGGGACAGTCTGCTCTCACCACGACATTGAAAAATGCGGTCAAGAGCGGTAAGCTGGCACACGCCTATTTGTTTTGCGGTCCGAGAGGCGTTGGCAAGACAACATGCGCCCGCATCTTCGCAAAAGCGATCAACTGCATGCACCCCACCGCCGACGGAGAGGCTTGCAACGAGTGTGAGAGCTGCCGCGCCTTCAACGAACAGAGGTCATACAACATCTTCGAACTCGACGCAGCGAGCAACAACTCGGTGGAGAACATCAAGTCGCTCATGGACCAGACGCGCATACCGCCACAGGTGGGACGCTACAAGGTGTTCATCATCGACGAGGTGCACATGCTGTCCACCGCGGCGTTCAACGCTTTCCTGAAGACTCTCGAGGAACCGCCGGCACACGTGATATTCATCCTTGCCACAACCGAAAAGCACAAGATACTGCCCACCATCATCTCGCGCTGTCAGATATACGACTTCGAGCGGATGACCATTCAGAACACCATCGACCATCTGAAAATGGTGGCCGAGAAGGAAGGCATAGCATATGAGGAGGAAGCCCTCGCACTCATAGCCGAGAAAGCGGATGGAGGTATGCGCGACGCACTGTCCATATTCGACCAGGCAGCAAGCTACAGCCAGGGCAACATCACGTATCAGAAAATAATAGAGGACCTCAACGAGCTCGACTCCGACAACTATTTCCGCATCACCGACCTTGCCTTCGAGAACAAGGTGACAGACATAATGCTGCTTCTCAATTCCATAATAGCCAAAGGATTCGACGGCGGCAACCTCATTACCGGTCTGGCCGCACACGTACGCAACGTGCTTATGGCCAAAGATCCGCAGACCGTCACACTGCTCGAAGTGAGCGAGAAACAGCGTCAGAAATACGTTGAGCAGGCAGCAAAATGTCCCGTGAAATTCCTGTACAAGGCATTGAAGATAATGAACGAGTGCGACATCAACTACCGACAGAGCAGCAACAAACGCCTGCTCGTGGAACTCACACTCATACAGGTGGCACAGATCACACAGCCGGACGACGAGACACCGGGCGCGGGGCGTAGCCCCAAACGACTGAAATCCCTGTTCAAGAACATTGTCATGTCCCGACCTAAAGCGGCTCCGCAGGTGGCCGTGGCCGGGAAGAAGCTCAGTTATAAGACCGAACATACAGCCGAGCCCGCTGCCACTGTAAGCGAACCGGCAGTGGAACCGGCCGCAAATCCACGTCCGGCCATGAAAAAACTGAAGCTAGACAGCATCGGCATAACGTTTGCCGGAATAAAAAAGGCGGAGAGTGAAAAGAAAGCCGTGAAGGAGCCGGAGATAACAAACAAAGACGAGAACGAGGAGTTCGACCAGGACTTCCTCGAACTGCAGTGGCTCTCTATGTGCAACCGTATGCCTCCTAAGATGATAGGTCTCGCCTCACGAATGCGCAACATGACTCCACGCATCACCCAACACCCCAACATCGAACTGACGGTAGACAACCAGAATCTGCTCGACCAGGTGAACGAGATACGCGGACGAATACGCGCCACACTGGCAAAAGCGCTTCACAACGGCAACATACAGATAGAACTCAAACTGGCAAAGGCCGAAGAAATAGGACCTATGCTCACACGTGAAGAACTGTTTGAGGAGATGAAAAAGAAGAATCCGGTAATCGACAAGATGTGCGAGATGCTCAATCTCGAACTTGCCTGAACCACCGTTCACACAATAAAACGAAGCAGGACCGGCGCTCTACACGCACGGTCCTGCTTCATTTTTCATATCATACACACCGGACGGACGCTCCGTCCTGCATTCCATTTTCCGCTAAATGAGCGGCATCCCCGCCTCACGACATTCTCTGCGCATATCCTCCGGCCAGATACTTGCCTGTATCTCTCCTATGTGTGCCTTATGCAACAGCAGCATGCACAGACGGCTCTGTCCTATACCACCACCAATACTCAGCGGCAACTTTCCGTCAAGCAGCTGACGGTGGAAGTACAGCTGTGTCCTGTCTTCCTTGCCCTCGAGCGCAAGCTGGCGGAGCAAAGCCTCCTTGTCCACTCTTATTCCCATTGACGACAGTTCAAACGAACGTCCGAGCAACGGATACCATATCAGTATATCGCCATTCAGTCCTGCCCTTCTGTCGTCCGTCGGCGTTGACCAGTCGTCGTAGTCGGGCGCACGTCCGTCGTGCTTCTCGCCGTTAGACAGTTTTCCGCCAATGCCTATGAGGAACACCGCACCATACTTTCTGCATATCTCGTCCTCGCGTTCCTTCGGCGACAAGTCCGGATACATCTCCAGCAGATCCTCACTGTGTATGAAGTGTATTTTCTCCGGCAGGAAAGGTTTCAGTTCCGGATAAGTCTCACACGTAAGATACTCCGTGCGACGTATGGCTGAATATATGCGCTCCACCACATTTTTCAGAAAATCCACATTGCGCTGTTCTGCGGTTATCACAGCCTCCCAGTCCCACTGGTCCACATACAGCGAATGAAGGTTGTCCAATTCTTCGTCGGCACGTATGGCGTTCATGTCGGTGTAAACACCATATCCCGGCTCTATGCCATATTCGGCCAGAGTGAGACGTTTCCACTTTGCCAGCGAATGAACCACCTCGGCCTCGGCCTCAGCCAGGTCTTTTATATGAAAAGTCACAGGGCGTTCCACCCCGTTCAGGTCGTCGTTTATTCCGAGACCCTTCAGGACAAAGAGCGGCGCAGTGACACGACTGAGACGAAGCTCTGTGGAAAGATTCTCTTGGAAAAAGTCCTTTATAAGTTTTATTCCTTGCTCCGTGCGTTTCATGTCGAGCAGTGCCTTATATCCCTCAGGTTTTATCAATTTGCTCATATATTGTCGTTTTTAACATTAATGGTTGCAAAGATAAATAATAATAATTGAAAAATGGAAAGAAAATAACAGAAAATAATTTACAAAAAGACACAACACCAACCTTTAAGTATCAGTATGCGACAATATCATGCCGCACATATGTCCCCTCGCACATGCTGCACAAGTCTCACAATCCTCCATGCTTCACAAAACGGCCATGCCGTAACAGCATTTCAGACACAGCTCAGCATAATCTATGCCGTCCAACAAAAACAGGGTATTATTTGTGCGTATCATTTTTTTTATATAAATTTGCAGCAATCAAAATGGAGGTCCCGTAGCTTAGCTGAATAGAGCGTCAGATTCCGGTTCTGAAGGTCTTGGGTTTGAATCCCAACGGGATCACATAATAGAAAAGAGGTGAATCACATGATTTACCTCTTATTTTTATATCCGTTCTGTAAATAATCACAACATAATGCTAACATCCCCTGAACAACTGAACATCTATGTTTACAATGACATCCAGTCTAAATAAAAACGCAGAATCATGCATTACATGATATGAGGGTTGTTTAAGGAAGTATCAAAAAATTATGTATTAATTGAGATACGCAAGATTATGCATATGTACTTTGTTCATATGCTCATGTCCTAACAACATAAATAAGTTAGTGAGAAAGCATACACCACCAAACACACATTTTATTTTTCATTGTCGGCAGAGCTTCAATCATCCGCACCTCGCAGTGAATCCACAATATCAATTATTTCCTTTCCGTATTTCTCTGCTCTTCTCTGACCTATCGACGACAGCCCCACCAGTTCGTCGGATGACTTCGGCATAGTGTCGGCGATGGCTTCCAGCGACTCAGTCTTCATTATGCAGAAGGCCGGCATCTTTGTCTGCAGTGCCTTATCCCTGCGCCAGGCCATGAGAGCCTCAAGCACTTTGGCGTTGCCTTTCCGGCGTTTCTGTCCGTCGGCCGTAGCGTTTGAAGCTGCTGATGCGTCAGGTTCTGTCTCATCGCCGGCCATCCCTGCCTGAGTCTTACGGCGCCGGCTCTTGCGTCCCGCAGCCTGTCCTCCCTTACGGTTGTCGTCCTCTACACCTTCCACTGCTATCTTTGTCTTCTCACGCATGTACTTGTTGGCCTCAAAACCATTGTCTATAACGAATCTAAGCAGATGAAGTTTGTCAGCCAACGATGTCTTCAACATAGATATGTATTCGTCCACACGTCGCGACAGCTCCTTGTTTTCGGTTGTTATGTCGAGCTTTTTCACAAACATATCAACATCCGACAACTGTTTCAGAAAATACGAAGCACCCTTGTTAATTCTCTCGGCCAATGCCGCATCGGTGGCATAATCGGCAGCGGCCACAACCATACGGCCGTACTGCTGATGGAACTTATCGGCCACAGACGTCACTTCCGACACAAGCCGGGCATTGCGTGCCTTGAACTCTGTGGTCGTTCGCGAATAGCGACGCGACATGTGTTCGGTCATGACGCGCATCATTGAGTAGAACGGTTCGGTAATGCCCGAAAAGTCGAACAGCTCGTCAAGCATCGCCACAAAGTAACGGCGCTGCATCCCGGCCAGCATACTGCCGTCGGGAATATGGCGGCGCGCATCGCTCACAAATCCATCCACAGCCCCGTCGCGTATGATGGCCGAGCGTGTGAGTGGAGCACTCAGCACCATGCCCTCGAGCGTACGGCAACGACTGAGTGCCACATAAGTCTGCCCGTGGGCAAAAGACATGGAAGCATCTATCACAGCATGGTCGAACGTCAGGCCCTGACTCTTGTGTATGGTGATGGCCCACGCAGTCTTGACAGGAAACTGACGGAACTCTCCGTCAACCACTTCCGTTATCTCCTTCGTCTCCTCATTGAGTTCGTAGCGAGTGTTCTCCCATGTCTCCGGCTCCACCTCTATCTCGTCACCACCATCCTTCGGCCTGACTCTGAAACCTCGGCTGCCTATCGAACACACTGTGCCTATCATGCCGTTGTAGTAGCGTTTCTCTGGTGACGAGTCGTTCTTCACGAACATCACCTGCGCATCCTCCTTGAGCGTAAGGCGTTCATCGGCCGGATACATATAATCTGGGAAGTGACCTGTTATCTCAGCCTCATAAGTGTATGCCTTTCCCGGCAGGGCATCGAGCCTTGCACTGTTCACACGTTGAGCCTGTGCGTTGTGTGTGGTCAGACGTATGCAGCCCTCCACGGCGTCGGCCTTGAAACCGGGAATGTAGCGGCTGTTGAGTGTATTGAGCACGCTCTGGTCGGCCATGTTGTCGCGCACACGGTTGAGCAGTTCGACAAACTGCGGATCAGCCTGCCTGTACACCTTGTTCAGTTCCACCACAGCATACTCTGTTCTGGCCAGAGCACTGCTGCTGAAGAAATATGGTGTGGGATAATACTGCCGCAGAATCTGCCACTCCTCGTCCTTAACTACAGGCGCAAGCTGTCCGAGATCGCCTATCATGAGCAGCTGAACACCGCCGAACAGCCTGCTGTTGCGCCGGCAGAGACGCAACACATAGTCTACCGAATCGAGCACATCGGCACGCACCATACTTATCTCGTCTATCACGAGCAGGTCGATGGCACATATCACTCTCTTCTTCTCCTTGCTCATGCGCACCTGCGAACCCTGCGAGCCGAACTTGGTACCGGGTACGTAAGGCGCGAAAGGCAGCTGGAAAAATGAGTGCATCGTCACACCGCCGGCATTGAGAGCAGCTATGCCCGTGGGCGCCACCACGACGGCACACTTCGACGTGCGCTCCTTCAGATTGCGCAGAAAGGTTGTCTTTCCCGTTCCGGCCCTACCGGTGAGAAAAAGACTTGTGTCGGTGGTTTCGATAATCTGCCACGCCAGCTGTGCTTCCTCGTTCATGATGTGCGGTGTTTTTTAAGACAGACGCAAAGTTACGCAAAATAGCTGAAAGCACGTCAATGCCACGCTAACAAAAAATAACGCGCCACTCTCGGCCGTGCCACGGAAAATAAGTAATTTTGCATCCGCTTAATGATACACAACAACATATAAAGTCATGATAAAAGCACTGTTTTTCGATATAGACGGCACACTTGTGAGTTTCAACACGCACGCCATACCACAGTCGACGGTGAAAGCTCTCACACGCGCCAAGGAGAAAGGAGTAAAGATATTCATTTCCACAGGCAGACCCATGCCGCTCATCAACAATCTCGGCGCCATAAGCCACCTGATAGACGGATACATCACAACCAACGGCGCATGCTGCACCATAGGTGACCAAAACGTAAGACTGACACCGATAGAGCGCAGCGACGTGGACACACTGCTGGAGTATGTCAAAAAAGAAAAAGCCGGATGTCTGGTGATGGGTAACGAGGGCACATCAATGCTCTACAGCACCGAAGAGACAGACCATGTGCTATACGATATACTCGACGTAGAACGTGGCGTAATGTCGGTGCCGATAGAAGAACTGCTGAAGAAACCGGTGCTGCAGATAACGCCGTTCTTCACCCAACAGCAGGAAGACACGCTCATGCCCTACCTCAAGGCATGCACGGCCACACGCTGGTATCCGGCCTTCTGCGACATAACGTCCAATCAGGCCGACAAAGGTCGCGGACTGGAAGCCGTGGCCAAAGCTGCCGGCATAGCCATAGAAGAGACAATGGCATTCGGCGACGGCGGCAACGACATACCTATAATAAAACGTGCGGGCACGGGTGTGGCCATGGGTAATGCACTCGACGACGTGAAGGCAGCAGCCGATTACGTGACCGACCATATAGACAATGACGGCGTGGCCAAGGCATTAGAGCACTTCGGAGTAATCGACTGACGCCATAGGAAGATCGCCGGACAAGGGGAAAACGGAGTCCCTGAAATGTTAAAAAACAACGTCCGAAAATGGCTCAAAATTCGTAAAGTTTTCTATAAGAGATATTTTGACGCGAAAAACGGGAATTTTCGGCACATTGTGCAAGGCGTTGATATTCAACGATATACATCAGACCGCCACACCGTTATGAAAAAACGGCGGCGCGAAAGAGCCCATTCGGCACCTCCGAATGGGCTCTTTCATGCCCTGATTCCGTCCATATCAGGTGATAAAACGGTGTCTATCGCAGTGCAAAACGGGCTTTAATGGAAATCAGCGAAGCGAAAACGCCCCGACAACAACGCACAAGGCAACCGGCATAAAGGCATTTGCATGCATAAAAAAGCGGGTAGATTCTGCTTCAGGAAGCTGGAAGGAGCGAAGGAAAAGTGTTAAAATCCGGTTGAGTTTTCGTTAAAAATTGTTTACATCACAACATCTGGCACAGCAAAAGTTAGCGCCTGCCTACCCCACAACACATCCACACCACACGTACACCGCACACACGCCATCGCCCGACGGGCTGACAAAGAGAAGCCACCGGGCTTTATTTTTTATCATTTTATTCGTTTTTTACGATGATTATTAGTAAGTTTGCAAATACAATACTCATCGGTGCGGACCGCCCGCACAGGGGCGGAATCCTTACGCCGAATAATCCGAAACAACAAAGAAACATATTTTACATAATAACTCAAAATGGACATTACCGAACGATTTTTAAATTACACCAAATTCGACACGCAGTCGAGCGAGGAATCGGACAGCGTGCCTAGTACGTCAAAACAACTTGTTTTTGCCGAATATCTGAAAAAAGAACTCGAGGACGAGGGCTTCAGCGATGTGGAGATGGACGACAAAGGCTACATCTACGCTACACTGAAATCGAACTCAAAGAAGAACATACCGACAATAGGATTCATTTCCCATTACGACACAAGCCCTGACTGCAGCGGCGCCAACGTCAACCCACGAATCATAAGAAACTACGACGGAGGCGACATCGTGCTGTCCGAAGGCATCATATCATCACCGGAGAAATTCCCGGAACTGAAATTCCACAAGGGTGAGGATATCATCGTGACTGACGGTCACACCCTGCTGGGCGCCGACGACAAGGCCGGCATAGCCGAGATAGTGCAGGCCATGTGCTGGCTGCGCGACCATGACGAGATTGAACATGGCGACATCAGAGTGGGATTCAACCCTGACGAGGAAATAGGCATGGGCGCCCACCACTTCGATGTTGAGAAGTTCGGATGCGAATGGGCATACACCATGGACGGCGGCGACCTGGGAAATCTGGAGTATGAGAACTTCAACGCTGCATCGGCCAAGATACACATCAAGGGCATAAGCGTACACCCGGGATATGCCAAGGACAAGATGGTGAACGCCAACCGTCTGGCTGCCGAGTTCGCAATGATGCTGCCGGAGGACGAGACACCGGAAACCACAGAGGGATATGAGGGATTCTATCACCTGCTGGGCATGCAGGCCAACATAGAGAACGCAACACTGCACTACATTATACGCGACCATGACCGCAGCCGTTTCGAAGACCGCAAGGACTTCATTGAAGACTGCGTGAAGCGCATGAACGAGAAGTACGGCGAAGGAACGGTGACAGCCGACCTGAAGGACCAGTACTACAACATGAAGGAAAAAATAGACCCGAACATGCACGTCATAGACATCGTACTGAAGGCCATGCAGGACTGCGGCGTACCACCGAAAGTGGAACCGATACGTGGCGGCACGGACGGCGCACAGCTTTCGTTCAAGGGTCTGCCCTGCCCCAACATCTTCGCAGGCGGAGTAAACTTCCACGGCCCGTATGAATTTGTGAGCATACAGGTAATGGAGAAGGCCATGCAAGTGATTGTGAGAATATGCGAGCTGACGGCACAGTATAACGACTGAGCCTCAGCATAAAGATAAAGCGGCACGGCGCATGGACATTCACAACGACTGTTCATGCGCCGGTGCATTTATGAACAGACCGTACGGCACTATACGTCCCTGCGGAGCGAATACCACGCTGCCCGGACACGGCTGCGTGGGAATATCGCACCGCAAGACAAACCGCATACGGCACAAAACGACAAAACAGAAAGAACAACAATGGCAGAAACACCGAATTTCATATCCGACCTCGCACTGATACTGATAGTGGCAGGCGTGGTCACAATACTGTTCAAGAAACTGAAACAGCCGCTTGTGCTCGGCTATGTTGTGGCAGGATTCATCGTCAGTCCGCACATGCCGTACACCATGTCGGTTATTGATCAGTCGAGCATTCAGACGTGGGCCGACATAGGAGTGATGTTCCTGCTCTTCTCGCTCGGTCTCGATTTCTCGTTCAAGAAGATAATGAAGATGGGCGCATCGCCCGTCATATCCACATGCACCATCATCTTCTGCATGATGACGCTGGGCATAATCGTGGGCCACTCCTTCGGCTGGAAACGCATGGACTGCATATTCCTGGGCGGAATGTTGGCCATGAGCTCCACCACCATCATCTATAAGGCGTTCAACGACATGGGGCTCAGGCAGCAGAAATTCACCGGACCGGTGATGAGTGTGCTCATACTGGAGGACATACTGGCCATTGTCATGATGGTGATGTTGTCGGCCATAGCCGTGGGCAACGGCGCCGACGGTGGGCAGATGATAGGCAGCATCGTGAAGATTGTGTTCTTCCTCATTCTCTGGTTTGTGGTGGGCATAGCCGTGGTGCCGCTGTTCCTGAGGTCGATGCGCAAGCTCATCAACAACGAAACGCTGCTCATCGTGTCACTCGGACTGTGCTGTCTGATGGCGGTGCTGTCGACAAAGGTGGGCTTCAGCAGCGCTTTCGGAGCGTTTGTCATGGGTTCCATCATGTCTGAGACCATCGAGGCGGACAAGATAGAGAAGCTCGTATCGCCGGTGAAAGACCTCTTCGGCGCGATATTCTTCGTGTCGGTGGGCATGCTTGTCGATCCGGAGATACTCGTGGAATACGCTCTCCCAATAGTGGCGCTCGTCATAACGATACTCGTAGGACAGGCTGTGTTCGGCACAATAGGCTTCATGCTCGGCGGACAGTCGCTCAGGTCAGCCATGCGATGCGGATTCTCCATGGCGCAGATAGGTGAGTTCTCGTTCATCATTGCCTCGCTGGGACTTTCGCTCGGAGTGACGGGCCACTTCCTCTATCCCGTTGTTGTGGCCGTATCGGTGATAACTACGTTCCTCACACCTTACATGATAAAACTGTCGGTGCCGTGCTACGGCTACGTGGAACGCCATCTGCCAAAAAGCTGGATAAACACGCTCAACAACATATCCATGAACAATGCGCCCGCACAACAGAGCAACTGGAAAAGACTCATCACACAGATGGCGCTCAACACTCTGGTCTACTCCATATTGTCTACGGCGTGCATAGTTCTGATGTTCATGTTCTTCCTTCCGTTCATAAGAAAAGTCATGCCCGGCATGCACTGGTGGGCAAACGGCATATGCGGCCTGCTCACGGTGTTTATCATATCGCCGTTCCTACGCGCCATGATAATGAAGAAGAACCACAGCAAAGAGTTCATGACACTGTGGCACGAGAACTGGATGAACCGATTCCCGCTCATATTCACCATTATCGTGCGGGCAATCATAGCCATTGCCTTCATTTTCTATATATGCAACTATCTGTCGCGTTTCACCAACGCGCTGATGATAAGCATAGCCACGGCTCTGGTGATGCTCATGGTGGTGTCGAGACGACTGAAGAAGCGCAGCATAAGAATGGAGAAGATATTCGTACAGAACCTCAGATCGCGTGAGATAGAGGCGCAGGTGCTCGGAATGAGAAAGCCGCTGTATGAAGGTCACCTGCTCGACAGAGACGTGCACATAAGCGACATAGACGTACCGGCCGACTCGGTATGGGCTGGAAAATCGCTGCGCGAGCTCGGACTGAGCAACCGCTATGGAGTGCACGTAAGCAGTATTCTGCGCGGACACAGACGCATAAACATACCGGGCGGCGACGACACTCTCTTTCCCGGCGACCGGCTGCAGGTGATAGGAAGCGACGAACAGCTGACTACATTCAGCGAGGCCGTGAACAGTAATGTGGTGGAAGATGACCCCGACCTGGAACAGAGGGAAATGCACCTCAAGCAGATTGTAATAGACAAGGACGGAAAATTCACAGGCAAGACGCTCGGCGAAAGCGGAATAAGAGACGAATACAACTGCATGGTGGTTGGAATAGAGGAAGGCAAGGAGAACCTCTCGGCCGTGGATGCATCATACAGATTCCGTCCCGACGACATTGTATGGCTTGTAGGCGAGACAGCCGACCTGGAAAGCGTGGCAAAACACAACCGCGGCGACAAGGCAAACAAACAACCCAGTGGAAATTAATCGGTATCGGTTGCAATAAAAACCACGGATTCAATTCCAAACCGGCATTGTTTTATTCTGCCGAAAGAAATGCCACCGGGACACTTACAGATTGTAAGCAGATTTTGATTTTCAGGTCTGAGTTTCATGATCTACCCCGAAAAACAAACGCGTATTTGCAGACCGACTCTCCTTCGGACGCAAATACGCGAATTATAAGAACATTGCATAAGTTACTGGACTGCAACAACTTATGTCTGACATTCATTTTTCCGTCTTGTAATAAGCACCATTTCGGCATGCGATATTGCCCGTTTCGGGGCATGAAATGCACAATATCACACCCTGAAACGGGCGAAACCATAGGCTCAAACGGGCATTATCAGAGCACAACATCAATTTATTCAAACTATGGTATAGGGTATATTAAAAGACGGAACATACCGAAATAGCCTTTACAAGGCATGATTTAACATTCCTTCACACCTATTTTCCGTATTTATTTTGTCAAAAAAAAAGTCAAGAAAATCTGTAAGTTCACCGTCCGGGTTTTCTTTAAAGACACTGATATCAGGCGTAGGAAAAGCGCGGAAAAAGTGCGCGCCGACTCTTGCAACGATGATTTATAAGTAGTGGTAATTTGAATTTATTATTACGCAATACCCGTGCCATCATGGTTTATACCACCAGCGTGTCTGTAAGTATTCCGATATTCAGCAGCTATTTATACGAAAAGGCATTCACCACAGACTTTATACTGAGTCGTATAGAGTCTGCCAAAGACTCGGATATCGTATTTATCCACAATACAGAGATATGCTTTCTACTTTCCGCACTGTCCTATCCTACAATGCCGAAGAAACAACGGGCGGCCTTAGCAGAAGCCTGTATACAATAAAAGCCTCACCTGGAAAAGGTGGGGCTTTTACGTATATCGTATAATAAGGTGTGGCTTAATACCATTGCACAGCATTGCTGTAGCCGCTTCGTTTGTCGTACTTGAGGGCATCGGTAAGCGTCGCGGCGTTGCAGCGGAACGTGAAGTTGTAGCTAGTATAAGGCGCGAGAACGACCGAGCAGCTCATGTTGAAACAGTGGAGGTCGCGCTGGAGCGACGCCGTTGTCATGGATATATCCTTGCGCTCGAAGTCGTAACCGCTGGAGAAACTGATGTTCCATCCGTCGCTGATACGTATGTTACCGCTGCAGTTGAGCGTCTGTGTGAACTTGTACGGATAGCGCATGCTCTTTGTATTGAACTTTCCGGAGGTGTTCTCACTCATTGTTATACCGTAACCGAACGTGAGCGACCACGGCATGGAGAACTTCATGTAACCGTCAGCATCAGTGAGCGCCTTTCCGCCTCCCGACTTCTTCTTGGCTCCGCGCTGGCCTTCTATCATGTCGTCATCCACATTACTTTCAATGCCGGTGTCTATTCCTTCTTCGTCTTCTTTCTTCTCGTCTTCCTCGTCATCGCCTCCGCCGAACCACTTCTTAAGCTTCTCCGGGGTGAGAGTGAACGATATGTTCTGTGATGTTCCGCGGAAACGGCCGAAGCGTCCTTTGCTCCACTCGGTATGGTTTCCTACGTATGGTCTGCCGTTGGCGTCGAGTTCATATGCATATGTAGCGAATACGGCAGTCATGTTGAAGGTATAGTTCTTCCACCATTTAAGCCTTATTCGCATGGTAAGGTCGCTCCACGGCTGTACCTTCGCCGCCATGTTGTAGCGCAGGTTGGCACCGAGTTCGTCGATAATGCTTATCTTCTTCATACCGGTGGAGTCCTTGTCCGACTTTATTTTCATCTCGATGTTGTTTGAAACATCAAACGAGATACTACCGGTCTTTCCCTTTCCAGGCACTCCATAAAGCGCATTGGTGAACGGAGAATACTCAACCAGCGACACATTGCCGTCGGCGTCAGTCTTCTGGTATGTTTCCCAATAACCATAACGTGAGGCTCCGAAGTCCGGCGCATAGCTGAAACTTACCGACGGAGTGAAGACATGGCGTATGGCCTGTATCTTATCTCCGAATATCTTGCGGTTCGGAATCCAGAAACCGTAAAGCTTTGTCGACATACCAACACTGAGGTTCCAGTTATATACATTGTAGAATCCGTATGTCGTGTCGGCCACTTCCGTCTGACGCTCTTCGTCCCACGAACGCATCACCTTGTTGGTATACATGCGGTCGGTAAAGCTGAACGACGGCGTGATATTGATATAGTTGAACAGCGTGAAGTTACCGTTGATAGGTATGGAATGGTTGAATCCGTTGCGCCAGTCTTTTATAAGGTTCGACTTCATAAGCATGTCTTCCTTCGTGTTGATGGAGTTGGAGAGCTGTCCGGTATAGCTCATCGAAATCTTTTCGTACCAACGTTCCTTGCCAACGGCGTTCTTACGCTTGAACGGATAGAATCGGCTTATGGAGATATTGAGGTCGGGCAACGTCATGGCGATGGTTGAATCGACCATGTTCTGCGACAAGTTGGCCGTAGAACTGAGCGAGAGTCCGATGCTTGAGAAAGTGGTACTCCAGCTCACAGAAGAAGTTCTGGTCGACTGGGTGAGCGTCTGCGGATTGTAAAGACTGTTGAGATTGTTGCGCTCATAGCTCGATGTGGCAAAGTTGACGCTTGCCGACAGTGTGCTGAAAGGATTTGACTTGGGGTCCTGACGGTGGCTCCACTGTATCTTGAAGCTCTCCTGACGTCCGTAATCGGGCATTCCCTTCTCTCCGGTACGTGTGTCCTGATAGCTGAAAAGGAAACTTCCGCTGTACTTGTAACGCTTGTTGTAGTTGCTGGCTGCCGAAACACCCCATGAGCCTTTGGTGTAGATCTCACCCAAAAGCTTCAGATCCCACTTGTCGCCCATGGCGAAATAGTATCCTCCGTCGCGCAGATAGAAGCCTCGGTCGCTCTCATCACCGTAAGTAGGCATTATGAATCCACTCGAATAACTTTTGGTGAAAGGAAAGAATCCGTATGGTATGGCGAGCGGAAGCGGAACGTCTGCCACGACAAGATAGGCCGGACCGAACGTTACATCCTTACCAGGACGTACCTTGGCACGCGAAAGCGCGATGTAAAAATCGGGATGCGGAGCGTCACACGTGGTGTAACGGCCGTGCTGAAGATAGACATCGCCGCTGGCACTGCGCTTCGACAGTTCACTGCGGAGGAATCCGTCCTGCTGCGCAGTATATACGTTGCTTATAAGACCTTTCTTTGTCTTGAAGTTGAAAGCCATCGTATCGCTCTCATACGAATCGGCACCCATTGTGAAGACAGGCGTTCCCGTGAGTTTCAGACCTGTGGTATCAGCCGTGTCACGGATACCGGTGGCATGCACAAGACTGCTGTCAAGACTCATGTAAATCTTTTCGCTGGCAAGATCCATGTTCTCGTATTTGACGTTGGAACTGCCATACAGATGCGCTGTTTTGCTGCTCGCGTCATACACGAGCGAATCGTTGGCGCTGTATTGCACAGGCGAATTGATGCCCTCCGACTTCTGTCGGTTGAGCGAATCGAGCCTTATGGAATCGTCAATCGCTTTGTTGTGATGATAGATGGCAAGTTCGAGCGAGTCCATTTTGGTGGTATCAACAACAATGTTGCCCAGCGAATCACGCATGATAGAATCGCTTTGCATCACCGAATCGGTTACCATCTGAGTCTTTTCCTTCTTTTTCTGAAAGAACGGTATATTGGTATCAGCCATCACAAACATGATGGCGAAAAGCAGAAGGGCTATAATTGACTTTGTCCTCATTCAACTTGCAAAGTTACTTAATATATAAAGAACGGGCGAGTGATTTCGTTACTTTAACATTATTCGAACATCTCCACCCAACGACGAAAACGCATCAGACCGGCTTCTCCATATTTGGAAATACTCTTCTCGGCCTGTTCGATTGTCTTTTCGCGTTCGAGATGCGACTTGGAATAGAATTTATCGGCATAGCATATCACCTGTTCCTCAAGAGTTTCGGGCAGAAAGTCCGAATGCGGAAGCGGCAGATTGCGCCCGCATATATCGTCAAGCGACAGACCGGCACCTGTGTGGCGTTCGCAAACACGTGCATGTCTGGGGAAACCTTCGGCACGGAGCATGGCCGCGCCAAGAATGCCGTGACGTATATAAGGTTCGTCTCCGAAACAGCAGATATCAGGCGCATCACAGCGTATTATGCCTATATCATGCAACATTGCAGCCTCGGCTATGAAGTCACGGTCGAGTTGCAGTTCCGGATGTAAAGAAACAATCTGTAACGCTCGACGCGTTACAGATTGACTATGTGTTATAAGTATCTCCCTGAGTTTGCTCTCCTTAGGATAATACTTGTCTATTATGATTTTCCAATCCATGAAATGTCATTTACTCATGAGCACGCTCAACATAGGCAACAACATCGCCCTTGTTGATCTTAGAGCCCTGTTTTGCTCCGATCTCAACGAGTTTTCCACCCATAGCGGCAGGCACTTCAACAAACTCGCCCCACGGAGCCTGGATGTAGCAGAACACATCACCTTCCTTATATTCCTTACCGATGTAAGGCTCTACAGACGGTGCGCACTCGCCTTCTCCGTTGAACTCCCAGAACACCTGACCTCTTACAGGAGCCACGATAGCGTCGGCCTTTGCATGTTTGAATGCAGAGAGCTGCTCCGGTGTGAGCTGGCTGCCGAGTTTTGCATCCTTTGCCTTCTGCAGATCTGCAAGGAAGTTCTTCTTTGCCTGGCCGCTCTTGTAGTTGCGGTACTGCTCCGGATGCATAGCAAGTTCGAACAGTTCCTCGTCGTCCTTACCGTAATCCCATCCGTTCTCGTCCATTTCCTTTCTGAATTCATCAAGGTTGTTAGGAATGAGAGTGTGCGGATCGGCATCTGTAAACTCGCGTCCCTGTGCCTTTGCAAGTTCAACCAGTTCCGGATCGATGGTTCCAGGAATCTTTCCACTCTTACCGAGTATCATGCCCCACATAGCATCGTCCATCATGACAAAGCGTCCCTTGCCCTGCTCAAGAGTAAGAAGGTTCATGAGAGCTATGTTCTTAACATACTGAGAGAACGGTGTTACGAGTGGTGGGTAACCCACGCGCGGCCATACATAAGCCACTTCGTCAAACAGTTTCACGAGCATGTCGTCCATAGAAAGTTCTTCTTCGCCTTTCTTCTTACGTATATTGTTGATTGTAGAACGTATACCGCCAAGATCGGCCATCATGCTTCCCATCATACCGCCTGGCAGACCGCATCCGAGCAAAAGTGAAGACATAACCTTGTTCTGTGGGTTGATGAAATAGCCAAGCCACTCATCAATGAACTCCTGAGTGAGTGAACGGGCCTTCATGTAAGCGTTCATATTGATTTCAGGAACATCGAATCCCTCGTTCTTCAACATGCTCTGAACAGAAATGATGTCCGGATGAACCTTACCCCAAGACAGCGGTTCCATCGCTGTATCGATGATGTCGGCACCATTCTTACATACTTCCAGAATAGAAGCCATAGAAAGTCCAGGACCAGAATGGCCGTGATATTCGATGATGATATCAGGATATTTGTCCTTGATAGCCTTTGTCAGCTGACCGAGCATAGCCGGCTGACCAATTCCTGCCATATCCTTCAGACACAGTTCCTTTGCACCGGCAGCGATCACCTTGTCTGCTATGTCACAGTAATATTCAACGGTATGAACCGGTGAATTGGTGATACAGAGAGTAGCCTGCGGCGTCATACCAGCCTCAGCAGCCCACTTGATGCTCGGGATAATGTTTCTAACGTCGTTCAGACCGCAGAATATACGGGGAATATCAACGCCCTGTGCGTGCTTCACCTTGTACATCAGCTGACGTACATCGTCTGGCACTGTGTACATACGGAGTGCGTTAAGACCACGATCAAGCATATGAGTCTTGATGCCTGCTTCGTTGAACGGCTTACAGAAAGCTCTTACGGCATCGTTTGGATTCTCGCCTGCAAGAAGATTAACCTGCTCGAAGGCACCACCGTTTGTCTCGACACGGGCAAAGCATCCCATATCGATGATTACCGGAGCGATGCGCTCCAACTGGTCTTTACGCGGCTGGAATTTTCCTGAAGACTGCCACATGTCCCGATATAAGAGACTGAACTGGATTTTCTTTTTCATATCTTGTATGTTTCTGATTTTTAATTTCGTTCATTCTTTCAAACATGCAAAAATAGACAAAAAATTCCAAATAAGCGAGCATATACGCTTTTTTTAGTTATTTTGACTACTGCATGATGCGCACAGGCCACATTCCACACATTCCGACTCACGGCATACGCTACAACCGGACATCAGAAATCAAAGCCCAGATTGATATAGAAATAAACACTGCCCGTGCGATTCGACCACCCCAAAGAAGCTCCAAGCGGTCCGAACATACTGTCGTAGTAATAAGCCATCTGCGTTCCTACCATCAGCGGTTCGCGCAACAGATCGCCCGCCTTGTGCGACATGCACGCAGCGGCAAACTTGAGCTGAACATAGTTATTGGCTGCGATGCGCTGGTATGCCGCCAACTGCATTGCGACAAACTGATTGTCTATATGCTCAGCATAGCCAACTCCGGCAAACGGCATCTGCTGTTCTACATAACTGCCGAACCTGTCGCCGCCGATGATATTGGCACTGCAAAGCGGAATGGTGCCACCGAATAGCATACGTCCATAGAGCATCGGCTGCAGAGTGAAGCGTCTCGAAAGAGGCAGAGCTGTGCGCCACGAAGCACTTATGATGCTGTATCCGCGGTCGCCATCATAGCCTACAAAGTTGTCTGTGTTGTAACTGTAAGACGCATTGAAGCGCGATCCGCGCGTCGGGAAATACCATTTGTTCTCCGAGTTGTATCTCACTCCTGCGTAATAAGCTATGTAATGGCCACCATCGACAACGGTTTCAAGATTCTCATTCTCTACATTTGAAAGCATGCTGTTATAAGCATAATAATCCCAACGTACACCTATGTCAAGACTAAAATTGCGTATGTTGAAGTTCAAAGGCGACAGAATGGCTGTGTGCTGATTGTAAGTCATATTGAAGTCGCGATTGCCTTCATAGTAAAGATTCAAATCATTATGACGGAAAATATATGAAAGTCGCATACGGCCGGCTTTTATCGGGTCGTATATGAAATCGGCGCGGCCCATTATACGCTTGCCAAGACGAAGCGTAAGTTCGGTTGTCAAGGGCGATGCGGCAGGCGTGAAAGAGCCGTTTATCTGCAACGCCACAATCTCTTCGGTGTCAAACCTCACACCCAGCCCGGCCGACAGCATTCCCACACGTTTCTTTCTTGCATCCTCAACCAGCGTGTCGGGCAGCATGGCCTCAGCATGAAGGTGCGGTCTGTCAGGCACAAAAGTGCTGTCAATACCGATTATCCTCTTCAGTTCCATGAGCTTGTCCCACTGCTCCACTGCCGCTTCCTCGCCTCGTTTCATCAGCGTGTCTATGGCCGAAGCAGTAAAACTGGCAGAAGAATAACCCGAAGTGTTGACACAAATGGGCACATCCGTCATGGCCAGATTCTCGTCATACTTGTTCTTACAGTTGATATTGACAATCTGCATGAGCACATCCGACGTACTCTTCAGTTCGTAGGCTTCCTTCAAATCTTCCTGAACCGTCACGCCAATCACCACGTCGGCGCCCATCTGCCGTGCTATGTCTACAGGGAAATTGTTGCGCAGTCCGCCATCCACAAGCACCATACTGTCCTTTCTCACCGGCGAGAACACACCCGGTATGGCCATACTCGAACGCATGGCTTCGGAAAGAAAGCCACTGTGCATGACATACTCCGAGTTGTCCACAATATTGGTGGCCACACACGCAAAGGGTATAGGCAGACTGTTGAAGTCAATAGAATCACGATAGCCGGCCGTAAGTCTGTTGAACAGTTTGTCGAGGTTGCGGCCCTCTATCATTCCTCCCGGCTTGTTGGTTATCTTGTTCTTACTGAGCGTGAGTGTCTTTGTGAGGAAATAAGTATTCTGTCTCTCGCGGTTGTCGAGCAGCGGACTGTGTGCCTCAAGCTTGTCGGTGAGCAGAAACGACCAGTCCTGCACCCTCACCATAGAGTCGAGTCGGTGGGCGTCGTAGCCTATTGCGTAGAGTCCGCCTACAATAGAACCCATCGACGTTCCGGTGATGATGTCGATCGGTATTCCGGCTTTCTCTATCACGCGCAGTGCCCCGATATGCGCCATACCCTTGGCACCGCCTCCCGACAATACCACAGCCACCTTCTTACGGCCTTTGCCGTCGGAAGCGTGCACACTGACCGAAGACAGCAGTGAAGCCACCACCATCAGCATGCCAAGCGCTGCAAAAAACCTTTTCCTCATACGTTTATGCTCTTTTTATATACCACCGACAGCGTCACATGCGGTCTGCTATCCGTTCATGTCGTGCGTAATGAAACGCTGTTCGGCCAGTTTCTCATACTTTGTGCCCGGTCTTCCATAGTTGGCATAAGGATATATGCTTATGCCACCGCGCGGAGTGAATAGTCCTGTCACCTCGATGTATTTCGGGTCCATCAGTCTTATGAGGTCCTTCATGATGATGTTCACGCAGTCCTCATGGAAATCACCGTGATTGCGGAAGCTGAAAAGATAGAGCTTCAGGCTCTTGCTCTCCACCATCTTAACATCAGGTATGTAGGCGATGCGTATCTCTGCGAAGTCCGGCTGACCGGTGATGGGACACAGCGACGTGAACTCCGGACAGTTGAATCTCACCCAATAGTCGTTGTCCGGATGCTTGTTTACAAACGTCTCAAGTACTTCCGGCGCATAGTCGTCGGCATATTTTGTCTTCGCTCCGAGGGCCTTCAGTCCCTCGTCCTTTCTGTTTTCACTGTTGTTGCTCATATATTGAATATTTTCCAAACACTGTAATTTATTCCTTCGTCATAAACATCGGTGTGCTCGTGTGCCTTTGTCATACGCACCACACGCACCGTCACCGGCAGCACCAATATCTCGTAAAGCGTCTTCAGAACCACCTGCGAGATGATGAGCGACGGCATTTCCGACAACGGCACCACCCCCGAGAGGGCGAGCGGAAAGAATATCAGCGAGTCGGCAGTCTCACCGAACACCGTGCTGAGCACCGCACGCAGCGAGAAATGACGGCCTCCGTGTGCCACCTTCATGCGGCTCATGACATAGGCATTGATGAACGATCCGACAAGAAAAGCCACGAACGACGCGGCAGCTATGCGCGGTGCAAGACCGAACACGGCATGGAATCCGGCGTCGTTGTCCCAATAAGGCGCGCCGGGAATGGCGTCGGCAAGCGCTCCGAACATCACGAATATGAAGTTCATGGCAAAGCCCAGCCAGATGAGCAGCCGCGCCTTGGCATATCCCCACACCTCGCACACACAGTCGTTGATGATGTACGACACGGGGAATACGAGCAATCCGCCAGTAATGTTTATCGGTCCGAACGATATCTGCTTTGTCTCAAGCACGTTTGCCGTAATAAGGCAAACGCAGAAGAGCATGCTGAAAAGCATGAACAGCACGCTCACAGTCTTCCTGTTTATGTCCATTTCCTTGTTTTTTAAGAGGTTTACCAAGCACTCTGAATACAAATTCGGCGGCAAAGTTACACATTTTTAATTGATTAATAACCGCCGAACGGAATAAAATATATAATTTTGTGCCCCACAAACATAAACCATTTTAATTATATATGATTATGAAGAATTCAATTATCACAGCTGCCCTTGCATTCTGCTGCATGCCGCTCATGGCACAGACAGGCAACGGCGACACTGCCTATGAGGTTAAAGGCACATGCCCGACAGACATCGCGAAGGTGTATGTCATCGACTTGATGAAGGGCGTGGCAGACAGTACAGAGACAAAGAACGGAACATTCGAGATAAAGGGAAGCAACAAGAAGGACGCTTTCCTCGGCATTGCAGCTAAAGGAAGTTCCAGCTACATCGTATTCATAAACGACGGAACACCGGTAAGCACCGACCTTGCCACCATGACGCTCAAAGGTTCTGAACTGAACAACAAGCTCAACGGCTACGACCGTCAGCTCGATGCAATAAACGGTGAAGTAAGAAAATACATCGAACAGTACAACGAGGCACAGAAGAGCGGCAAATCAGAAGCCGAACTGAAAGCTCTGGCCGAGGAACTGAACAGCAAATACATAGAGCCCATTGCAGCCAAGAGCACAGAGCTCACAAAGCAGATTATCCGCGACAACAAAGACAACATCATACCGGCAGCGTTCATCAACAACATCATGTACGACTGTGAACTCGACGAGCTGAAAGAACTGCTCGACCCAAAATATGCCTACACCAGCCATCCGATGGCTGCACGTGCAAAGGCTTACATGGCCGACCTCGAGAAGAAGATGGCCATCATC
The DNA here is from genome assembly GCA_900553465.1 of uncultured Prevotella sp. Taxonomy (GTDB): domain Bacteria; phylum Bacteroidota; class Bacteroidia; order Bacteroidales; family Bacteroidaceae; genus Prevotella. The sequence continues at coordinate 394 of USDT01000034.1, read as the reverse complement.
GGCACTCAGTTCAAGGACCTGGAGATGAAGGGAACCGACGGAAAGATGCACAAGCTCAGCGAATACTGCGGCAAGGGCAACTACGTGCTCATCGACTTCTGGGCAAGCTGGTGCGGACCATGCCGCGCAGAGATGCCTAACGTGAAGGCCAACTACGAGAAGTATCACGCCAAAGGATTCGAAATCGTCGGCCTGTCATTCGACAACAAGGAAGACGCATGGAAGAAAGGCATTGCCGACCTCGGCATGCAGTGGCCGAACCTCTCCGACCTTCAGGGATGGAAATCCATCGCTGCAGCTACTTACAACATCCGCTCCATACCGTCGAGCCTGCTCGTTGATCCGCAGGGCAAGATTGTCGCACTCGACCTCAGAGGCGACCAGCTGGGCAACA
>USDT01000033.1 GCA_900553465.1 uncultured Prevotella sp. | reverse complement strand
CAGTGGGCCTGAATGCAGGCGCAGTTACAAATGCCGACGGAGAATTCACAATCAATGTGCCGGTGGGCACAGAACTCCAGATCACTTATCTGGGAATGGTACCCAAAACAGTCAAGGCTGCAAGCAACATGCGCATTGTACTTGAGTCTGACAGTCAAACACTTGAAGGTGTCGTTGTAACTGGTTACGGTTCGGCACGTAAGCTCGGAACTATTTCCGGTTCAGTTTCATCGGTTTCCGGCGATGCTCTTTCGCTCCGTCCGGCAGCAAGTGTCAGTGACGCTTTGCAGGGTCAGGTCGCAGGTCTGCAGGTATTCACATCTTCAGGTGAGCCTTCTGCAGTATCATCTATGACTATCCGTGGTGTCACATCAATCAATGCAGAGACAGAACCTCTTTATATATTGGACGGTAGTGAAATATCCGCAAACACATTCGTTTCGCTCAACCCGAATGATATTGAGAACGTTACCGTGCTTAAGGATGCGTCTTCCACAGCTATTTATGGCTCACGTGCCGCCAACGGTGTTGTTATTGTGACATCGAAGAAAGGTAAGTTCGGAGAGGCTCCTACAGTTCTTGTTTCTGCCCAGTATTCTGTGTCAGAGGTTGCACATGATGGAACAGACGTGATGAACGCAAATCAGTGGTTTAAGTTCCAGGAAATGATGAATCCTTCAAACCTGACAAACGAGTCTTTTCAGGCAATGAAGAACTATTATAAGAAGTATAATATCGGAACAGACTGGGTAGACCGTTTCCTCGGTAATACTTCTCCAATTTCTCAGATTGACGCAAGCGTACGTGGTGGTTCTCAGAACACAGCATATTTGGTGTCATTCTCTCATTATGATGCAGACGGTCTGTACGATGACTCTAACATGCGTCGTGAGACTCTGCGTGCAAACCTCGAGTTCAACATCACTCCGTGGTTGAAGATAGGAACAAATTCAAACTTGGCATATAATAAGACACAGACTACTCTTGTGAACAATGGTGAGAAAACAAGTGTTTATAACAAGCCTTGGGCTGCTCATGCTTATCTGCCTACACAGACAACACATGAGATCCTTGGTTTGGCATACAATCCTGACGGAACAATTGATTATGCTAACAGTGCATTCAACGGGTATGGTGAAAAGCTAAAATGGTATTCTTTGAATGCAGGAGGTCGTGGAACATTTGATCCTGACTATCTCGCAAGCAAACAGCCGGAAATACAGCGTCGAGTGCGTATAAATGAGAATGCATTTGTTAACATCAACCCGATAAAGGGACTTAACCTTCGTTCTGCAATCGGTCTCGACTGGAATGATCTGCGTACATCATACAAATGCTATAATCTTGTAGATGACGGCTTTGGTCAGCAGATGCCAACAGGTCAGGCTTCTGAGGAATTCTCAAACTTCTACCGTTGGACTGTGACAAATACAGCAGAATACAAGTTCAACTTCCTCAAGGATCATGACGTTACTGTTCTTCTCGGACAGGAGTCAATGACAAACAAGACGACAGCTTTCGGTGTTATGCGTACTGGTCTTGTAGACAATCGCCTTATGCTTCTCAGCTCAACATCAAATGCCGATCCTTTGGTGCCGTCTCATTCTATTTCAGAAGAAGTTCGTAACTCATGGTTCGGAATGCTCAACTACGCTTATGCAAATAAGTATTTCCTTGATTTGAGTATCCGTCGTGACGGATCTTCTCTTTTTGCAGAAGATCACCGTTGGGGTACATTCGGTGCAGCCGCATTCATGTGGACTGTTTCTAATGAAGACTTCATGGATGTTACAAAAGACTGGCTCAAGGACCTCCAGTTCCGCGTAAGCTATGGTTCGACAGGTAACTCAGGTCTTCCGCAGGCATACATGGCACTCGGCCTTGTAGGTGCTTCAAGCTCAATGTATATTAATTCTTCAGGAACAGTCATCGCAAACTCAAGTAACCCTGATCTTACATGGGAGAAGGTAAAGACTTTCAATATCGGTCTGTCGGGCCGTCTGTTCGATCGCGTAGATTTCGACTTGCAGTATTATAATAAGGTAACATCTGATATGTTGATGTCTATACCTTATTCTTATACAACTGGTTTCAGCTCTGGATACGGAAATGTTGCTGAGATGTATAACCGCGGTTTTGATTTTACTATCGGTGTTGACATTATCAAGAACAAGGACTGGTACTGGAATGTAAAGGTTAACGGAAACTACAACAAGAATAAGGTTACCACACTCTTCCAAGGACTTGACTCTTATGTACTCGGCGACTTCCAGATGCTTGAGGTAGGCCACGATATGGGTGAGTATTACATGGTTCGTTGGAGCCACGTTGATCCGGCTGATGGTCAGAGTGTATGGCTTGACAAGAATGGTAACTATACAAAGGTTTATTCCGAAGAGAACCGTGTACAGACTGGCAAGAGCTGGATGGCTCCATGGTCAGGTGGTCTTTCTACAACAGTTGCATGGAAAGGTTTCCAACTCGATCTTCAGTTCACAGGAATGTTCGATCGTTATATGTGGAACAACGAACGCTATTGGCTTGAGGATCCGCAGGCAAACGGAACATACAATATGGCGGCTTCTATGCTTGACATGTGGATGAAACCTGGTGATAAGACAAATATACCTGCTGCAAATGTTGTACGTCAGCCAGATACAATGTTCCTCGAGGATGCTTCATTCGTGCGTCTGAAGTTCGCTCAGCTCTCTTACACACTTCCGAAGAACTGGCTCAACCAGACAGGTTTCATCAAGGGTGCTAAAGTGTTCCTTGTAGGTCGCAACCTGCTTACTTTCACCGGTTACCAGGGCTACGATCCTGAGGTCAACAACACAATGACATTTGGTGACTATCCTAACACACGTCAGTACTCTATCGGTGCACAGCTTACATTCTGATAATAAGGTGTATAAAAATAAAATAAAGGAAATATAAAATGAACAAATATATATTATTACCGGTTCTTGCATTAACGCTCACGCTCGCATCATGCGACATGGACAAGAATCCTTATAATGCAATTCCTGAAGGCGAGGCTCTTATGACGCCTACCGATTTTGTGAACATGAGTGTGCCACTCTATACCGGCATGCGATCATTTGTCGGCAGCAGTTATTTCTGCACCGGTCCTGATGAGCAAAGTGATGATTTCAATGCTACGGTGGGAACTGGTCTCAGTGACTTGCATCGTTGGGATTTCAATATAAGTCTGCGTTCAGGAGAGTCTCTTTATGCAAACTGCCAGACAATGATAGCCCGTACCAATTTCATCATAGACGGCTACAATAAGTGTGACATGTCAAATAAGAATCTCTTTACTGATCAGGCTATGGTCACAGTTAAGAATGTAAAGGGTGAGGCATTCTTCGTACGTGCTTACTTCCTGTTCAATCTGGCACAGTTCTTCTGTGCTGATTATGATGAAAGCATAGCAGACAAAAAGAACAGCGGTGTTTCTTATCGCACAGACTATTATCCTTCGTCAAATTCTGCCACATATCCGGCCCGCAAGACTCTGCGCGAAACTTACAAACAGATAACAGATGATCTTGACAGCGCTCTTCTGTATGTCAATGTAGCTGGAGAACAGTCAAACTACTATATTTCTGTTGACGCCGTAAAGGCAATGCAGGCACGCGTGGCTTTAGCTATGGATGATTATGCTACTGCTGCAGAAAAGGCAACAGAGGTTATAGGAACAACAACTTATACACTTGCCGGTTCTGCTGACAGACTTACTCGGATGTGGGCCGGTAACTTTGATACAGAAACTATCTTCAAATTGGCTGCAAGTGCAACATCTCAGTTGTCCTCACAGACAGGTCTGCAATATCTCCCATATACAGAAGGCGGTGCTCCCTCTTATGTTCCGACAAAGACTGTTCTTGATCTTTATTCAGATGATGATTATCGTAAGAGTGTTTATTTCTTGCCACTGACATTCCAGACAAGTACTGGTGTTGTTGGTAATGTGCTTGCGTTCAACAAATATCCGGAGAAAGCATATCCATACGAGGCAACTAATGGTTACGACTATGCACGATTCACCATTGAGCCTAAAGTGATCCGTATTTCTGAAATGTATCTTATTGCAGCAGAGGCATATGCACAGCTTGCAAAGACAGATGGATCATATCTTACCAAAGCTGCTCAGTATCTGAACGATTTCAAAGCAAAACGTATCGCTAATTATCAGGCACAAAGTTTCTCTGATGCCGAGAGAATAATGAGTGAACTTAAAGAAGAACGTCATCGTGAGTTCCTCGGTGAAGGTATGCGTCTGCTTGATTTGAAACGTTGGAACATGGGTGTTACACGTGGTACTCCGCAGCAGGAAGACATCTGCGCAATGCCTGGTACAGATTATTCTACAAATCTGTCAAAGCCTGCAGGCGACTATCGTTTCGTATGGCCGATACCTAAGCACGAGATGGATACAAATCCTCAGATTGTGCAGAACCCGGGTTATTAATTCAACCATTTAAAGTAAAAATACGATTATGAAGAATATAAAATTATTAATGCTTATGGTGGCAGTCCTGCCATTCTTCGCGTCATGTTCTGAAGATGACGTTAATACGAAAGAATGCACTGTAGGATTTGCAAACACAGCCATTACCGTGGAAGAAACAGTCGGTTATGTTCAGGTTCCAATAACTGTCACTGGTCATCGCAATGGTCCGGTACGTGTGAAGATAGAATCGGCTACTGTAGGTGAGAACGGAGCTGTTGAAGGCGAGAACTATACAATAACAGACAAGACTCTGAATCTTAACAGCGATACTCTCAGTACCGGAACTATAAATGTAGAGGTGAAGGTGATCGACGATAGCAAGATCAACAATGACCGTCAGTTCACTCTTACAATAGTTTCTGCAGAAGGTGCAGAGATAACAAGCCAGCAGACAACAGTAACTATTTCAGACAACGATGCTGACTTCTACAAAGCATTCGCAGGAGAGTGGACTTTCTCTGCAACAAATCTTGACGGTGCTAAGACAACATTCCCTGTAACCATAAAGGCTGCTGCAAAAGGAAGTTCCGATTATGAGAGCGTACTCACATGTGAGGCTGCAAACATAATGGGTGCCGGTGAGACTTATTCATGGAAATTTGAATATAAGTTCAATCAGGAATCCATGTCAGGACAACTCGGACTTGTCTGTGGTGAAGAAATCTCTTATATGCCTGACTACGGTTATCATCTGATGTGGCTGTTCGGTCCAGCTAATGACCACAATAGCGTTTATCAGGGAGTGTTCCCGATAGAGTGGTCATTGACAGAGGAAGGAACAATACCTAACACTTTGACGTTTGATCCGGAATACTGTATCTGGCTCTATGTTCAGACAGACAGTGGCCAGGGTGGATATCTTGACATCTTCGATAACGTCACTCTGACACGAAACTAATTGACAATGAATTTAAGGACACGGCATATCCTTCAATGGGATATGCCATGTCCTTTTTTTTGAAAACATCAAACTTTAAAACCTGAAATATATTATGAAGAAATTTTTATCATTGCTCGTGCTGTCTTTGATGACAGTATCCGTTCTCGGAGGTCCAAGAAGCGTGGAGGATATGATGAATGCTGCAAGAAAAGTCATCAAACTTCGTCCTTCCATGCATTCTGCAGGTGCGAGCCAGAAACTTGAGGTATTGCAGAAAGGACAGATGCTTAATGTCATCGGTTACAAGTACGGTGGATTCGCAGTCATTGCTACAGATGATAACTTTGCGCCAGTACTTGGTTATTCTGACACTCAGTTCACCACCGACAACATGCCGCCTGCCATGCAATGGTGGATGAATATGACGGAGAATGCCTTGCAGACAGCCCTTGAGAACGGCGAAGAGGTTAAGTCTGCTGCGGAGTTGCGTAGCGCAGAATATCCGGAAGCAGTGGCTGAGCTTCTTACAACCAGATGGGATCAGATGACACCATACAATAAAGAACTTGTAAGAATCACTGGCAAGAGCTATCCTACAGGCTGTATGGCTACAGCCATGGCACAGATAATGAAATATCATTCATATCCTGTGACAGGTCAGGGATACAAGGGATATGCCATCGATGGCAAGAACGGTAACTACGATTTCGAAAGTACTACCTATCAGTACGACAATATGCTCGATGTCTATTCTGGAAACAATTACACCACAGAGCAGGCCGATGCTGTTGCAAAGCTGATGCTTCATTGTGGTGTTGCCGTGGACATGAATTACGGTCTTAATGGCAGCGGTTCGTTCAGTAATGATGCTTCTGTGGCGCTTAACAAGTATTTCAAGTACAACACACGACTTTACACACGCGACATATATACAAAGGCAGAGTGGATGAATATGATTTTCGAGGAGATAAGCAACGGACGTCCTATTCTCTATGGTGGTGTTACAGCACAGAATGCCGGTCATGCGTTTGTATTCGACGGTTACGATGCCGATGGTCTTGTGCATGTAAACTGGGGATGGAGTGGTAGCGGTAATGGATATTTTGAGGTTGCATTGCTCAACTCCAACACAGGAAGCTATTCGTACAGCCAGGATATGATCCTGATGCACACATCCGATGCGCCAGAATTGCCTTATATCTCACAGTGGGGTATAATGCCTTCAATAACCTGGATTACCAGTGGTGGACAGACATACGAAACTGTTGGAAAGTTCGAGGTAAAGAGTGTAGGTACAATGCTTCTGTGTGTTTGTTCAAATCTTATGAACTGTGATGTGAACAGTTTCAGCGGAAACCTCGCTCTTATGGCTGAGCCTGTCAATGGAGGAAACGTTGTAACACTTAGAAGTGAGAAACTCAGCAACTTTGCTTATCGCAGCGTTTATCCGCAAAATGCTCGGGATTACAGTGTGTCGGTAAGTACATCCGGTCTTGCAGACGGCACTTATAAGATTTATCTTGCTACAAAAGCGACAACAGAGTCAGAGTGGCAGCCTGTTCATTTCAACGAAGATATCAACGGCGCATATATGTTGACTATCTCTGACGGCAATGCTACGGTGACCACCGGCATTAATAATGTTGTGACAGAGGAGACCGGCAAAGCTTCTGACAACCGCATATACAGTATCGACGGACGTTATGTCGGCACCGATGTAGATAAACTCGACCGCGGAATGTACATCAAGAACGGTGTGAAGTTCATAAAGAAATAATATCTGCCATGCGCCTGTGACGGTGCGTCTGGAAGTCATCACCCGTTGATGACAGACCGGCAAACAACACTCCGTCACGCTTTCAGGCATCCTTACATGGCCGAGAGGCAAAATATAAAGAGTCATATCATCGCCTGTAACAGGACACGATATGACTCTTTTCTATTTATCAGAAATCCGGTGGAGAGCGGTTATGATAAAAAAAGCCTGCGGCTTCGCTCTCGTATCGGCGTTGTTTTCTTCTGCTGAAAGTAAATCAATACGGGCACTTTCAGATTTTCAGTATCCTGCGGTTTTTCCGTCCGAGTTTTCAGTTCTACCCCGAAAAATAAATGAGTATTTGCGGGCTGACTTTCCTTCGGACGCAAATTCTCGAAAAATAAGAGACTTACGCAAAACGTTGGACATCAGCAACTTGCATCCAAGAGACATTTTTCCATTATGCAATAAGCACTGTTTCAGCACCTGATATGGCCCGTTTCAGAGGCTAATATGCGCAATATCACACCATGAAATGAGCAAAACCGGAGGCTGAAACAGGCACTATCGGAACGCAAGACGAATTATCCGAGGTTGCACATCAGGGTATACGACAAGGCTGTCAGGCCGGAACAAGCCTTTCAGATGTTGGATTTAACATTTCTTTACATCTCTTTCGCGATTTTCTTTTGTCAAAAAAAAGTCAAAAAAAATTGTAAGTTCTCCGTCCGAGTTTTCTTTAAAAACGCAGATATCAGGCGTGGGGAAATCATTTGAAAAGATGCGTCCTTCTTGCGGTGATGATTTGCCGGTTGTGGCGATGCGGATTTATCGTCACGTGAGGAAAGGCCTGTCGCGCTTTATGCCATAATGTGTTGTCTGGAAGTTTTCCTGCATCCTATGGCACTTCATGAACAAGACCAATCCCCACGGGTTTCTGCCGAGCTTTCTTTCATTCTTTCGTTTCTGATTTCATTCGGGGCGGAACACGAATATCATCGCATCCTTCGACGGCAGCGTAACGTTGTTCCGACTGTCGACGGTTTCACCGCTCCACAGTTCTTGCACCTTATATTCAGTGCCTTTCTTCAACGGCAATCGTTCAACAGGCAGACTGAAAGTCATCGGTTCGTCGCCATAGTTGAACACCGCCAGGCACACCCGTCCGTCCTGTTCGGCGCGTACGAACATGTGTTCGCTGCGGTCGTCGTCGGCGTTGAGCGGTCGGAAAGCCCTGCCGTCTATCAATGCGTTTACCCGTTCGTTGCCCAGCATGCTCACAGCTCGCGCCTTTGCCGTGCTGTCGCCCTTGATACTGAAGTTGTCGCCCGTGATGAACATGCCCGTGATTACGGCCGACGTCACCCTCGCACGGTTCTCACCCTCGGTGGCGTCACGCAATACCACGTGGTCGGCGTCGCTGTAGCTATATACGCGGTCGAGCCACCAGCCCCACGTCAGGGCGTTCATCGTGTATTCGGTGTCTTTTATCTTGTTCCATGCATCGCACGCTATGCGGCGCGACTGAGCGTATTGCGCCGGAAACATCGGTGAAATGGACAGATTTATATACATATCGCTGAATATGCTGTCTATCAGATGCATGCCGTAGTTGTAGGCCTGCGTGCCGGTGGTTATGTCCTTGCGGTGCCATGAGTCGGCCTCCATGCGTCCGTGCGTCATGAAGTCCATCTTCACGTATCGGTAGCCGCAGCGTCTGAAAAGCCGCGCCGTCTTCTCCATCATCGCCCTCACAGCCGGATGGGTCGGGTCGATGGCATAAGCCCCATCGAGCTCCTGCGGCTTGCCGTCGGCATACAGATATATGTCCTTGTATTTATATTCAGGCATTGCGTCCACCTGTCTTTCCGGATTCTTCGCCCAGTCGGTGAATGGCGTCCAGTATATGCACGGCACCTGGTGCATGGCCGTGCAACGGTCGGCAAAGTCTTTCAGCTCCGCTTCCTTGAAACTGTCCCAGCCCGAGTCGAGCCCGGTGTATATCAGTCCGTCGGCATTGTGGAACGAGCGCGGCATGAGTGAGTCGGCCAGAAACGTTGCCACCTCCGTGGCGTTGTCGTGGTTCACGCCGAACTGCAGCGCGCCCCAGCTGTTCCAACCCACCGGCACAGCGCTGTCCCATCGGCGCGGCGGTGTTGTCACAGCGTTGAGACCGGCAAAAAGCTCCATTCCATCGCGCCAGTCGTCGAAGCGTCCCAGCATCATCACAGCCGAGCGCGGACGTGCCGAACGCACCGCACCGTGGCCCTTTACGTCGCGTGTGAGCTCGTCGGCCACACCGCTGTAGAGTTTCATGCTCCGCCGACTGTCGGTCAGCTCCACGGCGTTTTTCCACGTGTCGTGCTCTATTGCTCCCGCCACCAGTCCCTGTCTGTTTTCGGCATCATACACACACGTCACCTCATAGCTGCGTAACGAGTCACCCGTCCGTGCGGAGGACGCGTAACGAATCCACTTATCGTTGTCGTAAGGCACGAAAACCGCCCTTTTCATCGGAGCTTTTATCATGTCGCCCGTGTGGCGTGTCACCAGCGGAGCCATATACGAAGTGCTGACCGTCGAGTCGGTCTCCAGTGCGATGTCCGTCAGCATGAAACCGTCGTACAGTCTGAAAGTCCTTACGAGCTGCGGCATGTCGCGTCCGCTCATGGTCAGTGTCCAGCTCACGCCACGACCATAGCGGTCGTCTATACGCTGCTTTTTGAACGTCATATGTTCATAATTTCCCGATTTCATCGTGTCGCCATTCAGTGCGTACTCGGCCCATGAGCCTTTCGCGATGGTGTCGCCCCGATAAACTATGTCCACTCCCTTGTCGTAGCTCAGACGCCATCCGGCCGTGCTCACTGCCGAAGGACGTGTGCACGCGCATGCCGCCAGAGCGGCCAGAAAAATGTATGCCTTGTTGTGCATTGTTTGAATTTAGGTTTGTATAGTACGGTAATTTTCTACATGCATGTCCACGGCGGATGTACAGATGACTTCTTTCCGTTTTTTCCGACCGTCGCCATGCTCCATGTGCAAAGATAAGACAAACGCAGGGAAGAACGAAACAAACCGTGCTCTATTTTCTCTTCGCCGCGCTGAAAGCATCGGACTTTCTGCATGTTTATACAATCGTGACAATGAAAAAGATTGACAGTTGAAAATCTTGAAATAGAATTATGGAGAGCCGTGTGGAGCGTATTCTGCTGCAAAAAATGCGGTTTCATCGATGTTTTCCGCCGTACTGTTCCGCAGAAAAGCCTTTCTTGCTTCGCGTTCTTACTTTTGTCGTTGTGCATTACGGGCTTTATCGTTGTGTCGAATGTACTTTCCTTGCATGTATTATTAATGCCGATACATCCATAACGGCAGCTTCGGACATTGCGGAAAATGTTACGATATCTGTGTTTTTTGATATTCCACAGCACATATCCCGTCATCCCGATGGCAGAAAACACATACGGTGGCCTGTCTGAGAAAATATTTCTGTAACTTTGTCTTGCACGGCAGAGGTGGCGATTGTTTGCATCCGTTTGTAATCCTGCACTGTAATAACGCAGCAATCGTCGCCGTCCGCCGGCTTTCTTGCGGCTGTTCCGCACTATCTATGACTCAAACTAACAATAACATTATATCTGTATGAAAAAATTACTCTTATTTGTCCTTGCCGTTGCGGGATATGCCGCGGCGGACGGACGCACCAACATTTCGGTGACCACAGACCACACCCAGCTCGTGCTGCAGGTGAAGGACAACGGTCGTCTGTATCAGACCTATCTGGGCGAAAGACTTTCGGCCGACTCCAATCTCGACGATCTGGACCAGCCGTGGGCCAAACCCACCAACAGCAACATTGCCGGATTCGAAGCCTATCCGGTGATGGGTACGGAGGATTATTATGACGCCGCGATGGGAATACGCCATGCCGACGGCAATCCTACCACAGTGTTGAAGTACGTATCGCACGAACAGCGCGCCACCGACGGCGGCACTGAGACTGTCATCAGACTGAAGGACGAAGTCTATCCGGTTAATGTCACTCTGCACTACGTGGCTTATGCAGAGGAGGACATCATAAAGCAGTGGACCGAGATAAGCCACGACGAGAAGGGCGGAGTGGATCTTTCGCGCTACGCATCGTCCATGCTCTATTTCGAGAGTGAGAAGTATTATCTGACAGAATTCTGCGGCGACTGGTCGAAGGAGATGCAGATGAAGCACACGGAGCTCAACAACGGCAAGAAAATACTCGACAGCCGCCTCGGCACACGTACGGCCATGGCAATGCAGCCGTTCTTCGAACTGGGCTTCGACGCTCCGGCACGCGAGAACGAGGGTACTGTGCTCATGGGTACAATAGCCTGGACCGGTAATTTCAGATTTACGTTTGAGGTGGACCATAACGGTGCGTTGCGCGTTCTGAGCGGTATCAATCCCGACGCGTCGCTCTATCGTCTGAAGCGCGGCGAGGTGTTTGTCACTCCCGAATTCATATTCACCCTCAGCACCGAAGGAGTGGGTGAGGGCAGCCGCCGTTTCGCACGCTGGGCGCTCGATCATCAGTTGTTCAAGGGCAAGGAGGACCGTATGACTCTGCTCAACAACTGGGAGAACACCTTCTTCAACTTCGATGAGGCCAAGCTCACATCGCTCTTTGACGAAGCACGCGACCTTGGCGTCGATCTGTTCCTGCTCGATGACGGATGGTTCGGCAACAAATATCCGCGTTCCAACGACGCTGCCGGACTGGGCGACTGGCAGGTTACCAAAGAGAAACTGCCCAATGGTGTGCCTTATCTGGTGAAGACAGCCAATGAGAAAGGTGTGGAATTCGGTATATGGATAGAGCCGGAGATGGTCAATCCGAAGAGTGAGCTGGCCGAGAAACATCCCGACTGGATACTGCGTCTGCCAAATCGCGACACTTATTACTTCCGCAATCAGCTGGTGCTCGACATGACCAATCCTGAGGTACAGGACTTCGTGTTCGGTGTGGTGGACAATCTGATGCAGGAGAATCCTAATCTCAAGTTCTTCAAGTGGGACTGCAACAGCCCGATAACCAACATTTATTCGCACTATGAGAAGCAGAATCAGGGCAATCTTTACATTGACTATGTGCGCGGATTCTACAAGACGCTTGAACGTATACAGCAGAAATATCCCGACCTGAACATGATGATGTGCTCGAGTGGAGGCGGACGCTGCGACTTCGGAGCACTGAAATACTACACCGAATTCTGGTGCAGCGACAACACCGATCCTGTGGAACGTCTCTTCATACAGTGGGGTTTCTCTCACTTTATGCCAGCAAAGGTGATGTGTGCTCACGTAACCAACATGAACCGCCGTGCTTCAGTGAAGTTCCGCACCGACGTGGCGTTCATGTGTAAGCTGGGTTTCGACATCGGACTCCACGACATGGCGCCGGCCGACAAGGCTTTCTGTCAGAACGCATTGAAGGAATACAACCGTCTGAAACAGCTCGTGTTCAGCCCGATGACCTATCGTCTGGTTTCGCCTTACGACGGCAATCACTGCGTCATACAGCGTGTGTCTGAGGACAAGAGCCATGCCATTGTGGCCGCCTACGACATTCATCCGCGTGTTGGCGAGAATCTTCACCCCACACGTCTGCAGGGACTGGATGCCGATGCGCGCTATCGCGTGAAGGAGATATGCCTCATGCCCGATGCACGTTCGGGAATGTACTTCCACGACAGAGTATATACGGGCGATTATCTGATGAAAGTCGGTCTGAAGGTTCTCACCGGAGGCGAGCTTTCAAGCCGTATCATCGAGCTTGTTAAGGAATAAACCGTGTTGGTGGCATGGCGTCCGTGAACGGCGGGCGCGGCCACTTGTGCATGATGACAATAAAAAAGCGGAGACCTTCAATGGTCTCCGCTTTTTTGTGTATGTATGGCGTCGTATTACTTTATAACCTTTGCTGTGAGTGTCTTGCTGCCGGCCTGTGCCTTCACAATGTACATTCCTGCACCATACTGTGCGAACGGTATGCTGTTCTCTCCGGCCTTCAGGCTGATGCTTGCCACTGCCTGGCCGCCGGTGTTGTATATAGTCAGCGTGCCGTCTTCCGGCATGTCCACGTGCAGCACGTCAGTTACCGGATTAGGATATACGTTGAGGCGTATTTCGCCTGATGTGATGTCGTCGATGCCAGTGGCTATCTTGTCGCTGTAGAACAGCTGCCATTCGCTCATCTGTGCCAGCTGTGCTCCGCCGTTCTCGGTCAGAACGAGACGGTAGAAATTGTATGTCTGGTTGTTGTCGAAGCTGTAGAACTGTGTGTTCTTGCGTGCGTAGAAGCTCTGTCCGGTACGTGTGTCTATGGTTGTCCATGTTCTTCCGTTGTTTGAGCCCTGCAGTTCCCAGCTCTGCGGATCGCGCGACGGTTCGTCGTTTGCCGATGTTATGCTGTACATGTTGGCTTTCTCAGGTGTTCCTGTCTCATATTTTATCCACGGGTTGCCGAGATAGTCGAACACGAATTTGCTGTCGGCTGTGCTGTCATACAGTTTGTCCAGATTTTCGCCGGCGTTGTCGTTGTTTATCTGTGCGGTCATTGTTCCGCCTTCGCCTATGATGTCGTTGTCTGAGATACATACGCCGTGTATCTGTATGTCGCCTATTACCAGTGCGTCGGCAGCGTCGTCAGAGGCCTGTGTGAAGTTGATGCGGAAACGCTTGTAGCTGTTGCCGTTTGATATGTTTGTGTTCTTGAACGAAGCCTTGGTGTTGAAACGGGCGTTCGATACGGTTGTCAGCGTTGTCCATGATGTGCCGTCGTCTGATGCCTGCAGTGTCCACTGTTTCGGACTGCGGTCGGTGTCATGGCCGGAGCAGATGCGTAGTGTAGTTATCTTGACAGGTATCTCCGAGCGGTATTCTATCCATGCTTCGCCGTCGAACGGCAGAGTGTATGTGCTTGTTCCGTTGTTGTCGATGAGCGGACGGAGCGCTGCCTCGTCGGCGTTATCGGATGAGAGAATGGTGCCTCCGTTGTCGGTGATGTCGTTGTAGAGTTCGCCGTTGGGGATGATGTCACCGAACAGCTGCAGCTCGGCCACTTCGGCAGGAGCGTCTGCGGCGTCTATCACGAGGCGGAAGTTCTGATAGTTCCTGTCGGTTGTTACCTTATAGAACTGTGTGCAGCCGTTGTGCGTGAACTGCTGGTTGCTGCGTGAGTCTATCGGAGTCCACTCTGCGTTTTCGTATCCGTAGAGGGTCCAGCTCTTCGGAGCATTGCCTGTTGCGGCCGATGTTATGCTGTACGATGTTATATTGTACAGAGCCTTGCTGTTGTAGCGGTATGTCGAGTTTGTCTCTCCTTCTGTTTTGGCTGATGTGGCGGCGTTCTTGTCGGTCACTGATTTGTCGCCCTCGCTGAGTGTTCCGCCGTCGGCAGTGATGTCTGTTGCCGATATGGCGAGTCCGTGGAGCTGCCATTCGCTTATCGAGAGGTTCGATGCGCCGTTGTTCTTAGTTACGTTGAGGCGGAACATAGTGTATGCCTTGTCGGCTTTGGCGTCATAGCGTTTCATCTGGCAGCGTGCTGCGAATGTCTGATCGGTCTGTTCGTCGAGCACGGTCCAGCTTTCTCCGTCGTTTGATGCAGACAGAGTCCAGCTCTGGGCGTCGGCTGATGCATTGCCGCTTGCACTGCCGATGGAGTAGCCCTTGAGCGTTACGGCGATGGGCGAGCGGTATGTGAACTGTGCGCTTGCGGCTTTTACGTTTACTGCTGATGTGAGACTGTTGTCGTTGAGAGCGGCAGTCTGTATGCCGTCAACCGATGAGGTTAGTGTTCCGCCGTTCTTTGTTACGTCGCCGGGCAGCGGTTGTGTGTCTGTGCTGAACTTGAACCAGTCAACATTGAAACATCCGGTTGAGGAATATCCCGGTTTGTAAACCAGATACACATCGTGTGTTCCGTCGGTCGGTGTGATGTTTGCCGTTACGGTCTTCCATCCTCCTGTTGACGGCACATCGGCTGTTCCGATGAGCGTTCCGTCTGTTCCGCCGAGACGTATTTCTATTTTTGCGTTGGCTGTAGACGAGTCAGAAACTCTTATTTCCACTGTTTTTGCCGGACGTGTGCCGAAGTCAACGTTGGCGTAATATGTGTAGTAGTCGTTCTTTATGTTGCTTATCTCGCTCTCGTTCCCGCCAGTGCCGTCTGTGACATACACTCCGCGCAGCGCGTTGAAGTTCTCAGCTTCGATGGTGGAGTAGGCGTCACGTTCTATGTTTGCGGCACTCAGTGGAGCGTTGAAAGCTACAGAGATGGCTGTAGAGTTGCCGAACGGTTGGTTGGCGAAGCTCTTGTAGTTGCCGTTTCCGTCTTTTTCGGTGTCTGAAAGCCAATTCTCGTTCGACTTGGTGAGCCATGCCGATGATGTTATGCCCTTTGAGTTGCGGTTGTTAAAGGCCATGAAGGCGTTGTCTTTCATCCATTCTATGTCCTCGGTTTTATTCATTTCTACAATGTAACGGCGCAGGTAGCGCATGAGAACACCCTTGAATCCGCACAGGTCACCGTCTACGGTCTGGCACACATGTATTATTCCGTCCGAGTTGCAGAGGCTTTCTTTTGTGCGCTCCACAATCTTTTCGGCGTCGCGTTTGTACATTTCGTCACCGTAGTGCTTGTAGAGCATGAGGGCCGCGCCGAGCATTGTGCCCTGGTTGTAGGTCGATACCCAGCGGTTGTAGTTTGACGGAAGGTTGGTGCTTGTGTTCCAGGTGAAACTGTCGTAAACCTCTCCTGTTTGCGGATTGAAGAGGTACAGACGCTGTTTCTCATACAGATCACGTGCTATTTCGTAGTATTCTTCTTTTTCATTTTCGTCGGTTAGTCCCATGGCAATGTAGCATGCGGCGACTTCTGTCGGACCGTTGATACATGAGTTCGTACCGTTTCTGGTCTCATCAGTCTCTTTCCAGCGCATCATGCCCCACTGGTTGTAGGCACGGTCGTATATTCTGTCGAAGTTGTCTTTGGCATAATTGAGGTACATGGAACTGCCTGTGAGATGATAGGCGCGGGCAGAAGCTATGATCATCCACATCACGTCGTCGTTGAATTCGTGGCCATACCATTTGTACACATCATCATATTTCAATTTGAGCCAGTCGGTTCCTACTGCCATCTTGAAATAGTTGAACACGTCCCTGAATATGTCCAGATATTCTTCGCGGCCCGTTGTTTCGTAGGCATCGAGCACAGTTTCCAGCATCTCGGCGTCGCCCCAGCCGCCACCGTCGCCGAAAGTCTTGCCGGATGTACCGCGGTCGCGCAGGTGCTGTTTGAGCCATGCATCCATCATTTGTGTGCGGAGTGCGTCGCTGAACTGGCTTATAGGTTCTACTTCCTCAAACTTCCACATCTGTGCGTTTGACGGAGTGCTGCCTTCGTTCCATGCCTGAAATGTCATGGATGCGCCGTCGCTGGCTGCAGGAGTCTGCAGGATGAAAGTATTGGATGCAGACGACTGTGTGATGACATAGTATCCGTCGCGTCCGCTTACAGGCTCGACATTCCACTGTCCCATGCTGCTTGTAGTGGCAGCTTGTTGTATTTTGGAGTTTGTAGATACCAAGGCCGAGTTCCTTGCAAGGTATTTTCCTGTGAACACATTCCTGAAAGAGAATGTTCCATTGTCGTTGGAGACAGCCTCCCACTGCTGTGCCGGCACTTCTGTATCGGTCCAGATGACGATTGGCGTGTTGTTTGTGAATGACGAATTGTCCACAAACATCACTCTTTCTTCGTTGGCTGCAGACGCTATCCTGTAAGTTTTACCCGGGATAATGTCTGCAGACGCCATGCCGACGATGTCGAGCATGAACACTGTTAGTAATAGTTTTTTCATTTGCGGTTTTATGTATTGTTAAGTAATTTCCTTGCGTTAGTGAAGATAATCGGTTCCATCGGCAAAAACAACCGGTTTCATCGTCCGGATATAATGCTGCCTCCTGTCGTGTATCCGCTTTTTAATGTGTTTTCAGAAGCGACATCCCTGTTGCGCTGAATTGTAGTTTCCGTGTACGTGAACGGTAGCTTCGGTTTTATGTCGGAATGCTTTTTATCAGGCATTCTTCATTCCGCCGATGTTTATGTGTTCGCCACGTCTGGTGTCACGCAGAGTTACTCTTATAAGTCCTTTGAAAGCAGTGCCGAAGTCGTACACCACGCTGTCACCCTCGATGTCGAAGAACCGTTGTTGCCTTATTCCTCCTATCTTTGCTGCTTCATAGCGTATCATACGTTGTTCGGCAGGCTGCATGTGTGTGGTTTCTGCCATTTCGGAAGGTGTCCAGCATGCCACGTTAAGCTCATCGGTGTACGATGAAATGGGGCTTTCTGTGGCATCAGTTACTTCATGTCCGTCTGTTGTGAGCGATGTCGCGTCTGTGCGGCAAAGCCATCCTTCATCTGTATTG
The DNA here is from genome assembly GCA_900553465.1 of uncultured Prevotella sp. Classification (GTDB taxonomy): domain Bacteria; phylum Bacteroidota; class Bacteroidia; order Bacteroidales; family Bacteroidaceae; genus Prevotella. The sequence continues at coordinate 15,055 of USDT01000033.1, read as the reverse complement.
TATGCGAATGGCATGCCATCTGCATCGCGTCCGTAGAGCGAAACTGCTATTTGTGCCGGCACGTGGTGCGGGAAAGATGGAGCGTAACACACGGCCACGGTATTCGATCCTTGTCTCATGAAACGTGTCACATCATAAGTTACGGCTATCGGATTGTCCGACATGTTTTCGCGTAGAGGTGTGAGCACGTCGCCGGTGACGTTGCGTTGATTGATGTAAAGTTCTATATATCCTGTTGTGGCTGCGGTTATGTAAGCCTGCTGAGGCCGTTCTTCCGCTGTGAACGACTGTCTGAACCAAACCACCGAGCAACTGTCCGGCTGTGGATGTGTTATCCACGACAGTCCGAATTGCTGTGCCGTGCTGTCCAGACACCACAGCAGCGTTACGATTATAGCTGCAAATTTCTTAATGTAAGGCATACATGTGAGTTAATAGTAACGCTGATTTATGTGCAAAGATAATGTTTTTTTGTAAATATCGGTGGTCGGATGGCTATAATTTAATGTGTGATGGCGTACACCGTACAGTACTGGTGTGCGCCATATGCTGTGTTTTCAATGCCGTTTGTCGTAGTATTCTTTTATTCTTATGGCATCGAGAGGTCTGTCTGTCGTCAGGAATCCGGCACCAAGATTAGTCATTTCGGCCATTTCATCGGCTTTGTTTACTGTCCAGACGTTGACGGTCATGCCCAGTTTGTGGGCCTCCTCCACCCATTCAGGATGCTTGCGGAGTTCATTAATGTGATAGTCTATGCCTGTACATCCTATCTTCTTGCGTTCGGCGGGAGATATACCTCCTGTCAGTGCGGACACCTTTGCCTGCGGGTCTTCGGTTGCTATCTGTCGGCAGGCATCGTCACTGAACGAGATGTATTCCACCTTTTCTTGCACTCCGGCCTTCCTTACAGCTTTCACGGTTGCTGTGGCTGCGGCTTTATTGCGTACGACGTCACCATGATCTTTTATTTCTATTATGAGTTTTGTAGGGCTGTCACTGTCTTTCAGAATGTCGAGAAACTCGGTGAGTTCAGGCATTTTTTCGCCATTGGCGAGTGTCAGCATACGGCACGAATCAGCCGGAGTGTTCATTATGACATGGCCTTTGAACTCTCTGTCATGATTTGCCATGAGGTGTCCGTCGGGCGTGAGCCATACGTCAGTTTCCGAACCGTAGATGTTCAGTTCGAGTGCCTTGCGTAGTGATGCGCGCGAATTCTGTGTCGATCCCTGTGTCGCCCAAAATCCTCTGTGGGCAATTACCTGTGCGCTTGCAGGCATTGTCTTTACGATGTTGATGCGTGTTCGTCCGAGTTGGCGGAACGAGCGGCCTCTCATTCGTGTAAGTATGAAATTCCCCGATTTCATCGATTGTGGTATGACTACGCTCACTGCAGTGTCGCCTTTCATTGTAGTTTCGAGTACAAAAGGTTGCCACGACTTGTCGGCATAGGCAAAGACAATCTTGTCACCCTGGTGGAAGTCACGGCCTTTGATATCGAATGTCGTTCCCGGAACAACGGCAAGGCCTGAGTCGAAGCGCGGTGCCGGTCTTTCGCGACGTTGCTGACGGGGTCTGTCCTGCCGGTGATTGTTGTTGGTTGACTGTGCCGTAGCGTCAGAAGCAGGCATTATGGCCATTGCTGTGAGTAATGCGGCGAAAAACAGAGATCTTGTTTTCATAGTTGTATATGTTTAGGATGAATGTGTCTGTCTGGTCTGAATGAAGTGTTGAGGAGCTGTTCTCATATGCTAAAAAGGCCGTACCGCTTCCGTGCGGCACGACCTTTCCGTTATATGTTTCAGCGTTTTTTTCATGCGTCGATGTTGGCGTAAGTAGCGTTCTTCTCGATGAACTGGCGGCGAGGTTCAACATCATCGCCCATGAGCATTGAGAATATCTCGTCGGCTTCGGCCGCATTCTCTATTGTCACCTGTTTGAGCAGACGGCGTTTCGGGTCCATTGTTGTTTCCCACAGCTGCTCGGGGTTCATCTCACCAAGACCTTTGTAGCGCTGCGTGTGCAGGCTCTTGTTGTCTTCTCTTCCGTCTGCGTAGCGGTCTATGAATGCCTGGCGCTGCTGTTCCGTGTAGCAGTACTCTTTCACCTGATTCTTGTATGAGCAGAGATAGAGCGGCGGAGTGGCGATGTAGAGATGGCCTTCCTGTATGATTTTCGGCATGAAGCGGTAGAACAAAGTCATGATAAGCGTGTCGATGTGAGAACCATCGACGTCGGCATCGGTCATGATTATGATCTTGTCGTAGCGCAGTTTGTCGATGTTTGCTTCCTTGTCGTCTTCGCCGTCAACGCCGAAGCGCACGCCGATACTCTGTATGATGTTCATTACCGATTCGCTTTCGAACACCTTGTGCCACATCACTTTCTCTACGTTCAGAATCTTTCCGCGCAGTGGTAGAATGGCCTGTGTGTAGCGGTCGCGGCCCTGTTTTGCAGATCCACCGGCCGAGTCTCCCTCGACGAGGAATATCTCACATTCCTTAGGATCCTTGTTCGAGCAGTCGGCCAGCTTGCCCGGCAGACCTCCTCCGGTCATTGGGTTCTTGCGCTGTATGCTCTCACGTGCCTTTCGTGCGGCTATACGTGCGGTTGCTGCCAGTATTACCTTGTCGCAGATGAGCTTTGCCTCCTTCGGATGTTCCTCTAGATAGTCGGTCAGAGCTTCGCCTACGGCCTGCTGTACAGCACCTGCCACCTCGCTGTTTCCGAGTTTTGTCTTGGTCTGTCCCTCGAACTGCGGTTCGGCCACTTTGATGGAGATGACGGCAGTGAGACCTTCACGGAAGTCCTCACCGGCTATTTCTATCTTGGCTTTCTCTATGTTCTTGGATATTGTCGGGTCGGCGTCGGCGTAGTTTTTCAGCGTACGTGTGAGTGCCGCGCGGAATCCTGTAAGATGTGTACCACCTTCTATTGTGTTGATATTGTTTACGTAAGAATGGATGTTCTCGCTGTAATCGGTGTTGTACATCACAGCCACCTCAATAGGTACGCCCTGTTTTTCGGTCTTGAGATAGATGACATCATCGAACAGCGGAGTGCGGTGACGGTCAACGTAACGCACGAATTCCTTCAGTCCGTCTTTGGCGTGGAATACTTCCTCGCGTGTCTTTCCATCTTCGTCAGGGCGGAGGTCACGCAGTGTTATGCGTATTCCGGCGTTCAAGTAGGCCAGCTCGCGCATGCGTCGTGCCACGATGTCCCACTGATAGTGTGTTGTTGTGAATATGGTGGGGTCCGGCCAGAACTGCTGGCGTGTACCGCGCAGGTTTGTTTCGCCCACAACTTTAACAGGATAGAGTGGTTTTCCCTTTTCGTATTCCTGCTGGTATATCTTGCCGTCGCGGAACACCTGCGACTTCATGTGAGTAGAAAGAGCATTCACACAGCTCACACCCACACCGTGCAGACCGCCGCTGACTTTGTATGAACCCTTGTCAAACTTACCTCCGGCGTGCAGCACTGTCATCACGACTTCAAGTGCCGACTTGTGGAGTTTCTTGTGTTCGTCCACCGGGATGCCTCGTCCGTTGTCCTGGACGGTTATGGATTCGTCTTCATTGATGGTCACTTCTATGTCGGTGCAGTAGCCGGCCATGGCTTCGTCGATGGAGTTGTCCACGGTCTCATTCACCAGATGGTGCAAACCTTTCTCGCTTATGTCGCCGATATACATCGCCGGGCGTTTGCGCACGGCCTCAAGTCCTTCGAGGACCTGGATGTTACTGGCTGAATAATTGCTTGCGTTGTTTTGTGTATCAGTCATTTCTTTGCATGAAAAATAATAACATGCAAATTTACGAAAAAAAACTTGTCGGGCGAAATTTTTATTCTTAAAATAACCTACTTTGAGGCTTCTACCGCACACACTTCATGTGCCCCGGAAAACCGTCATCTGTCATGAAGCGGTGCGACCTGTTGTAGCGGTATGGCGAAAGGGCATGCATGGCCCGTTGTCATGGTCGGAAAAGCTCTGCCGGAGTACTGTGTTCGAGTCCGAGCAGGAAGCGTTTTACGTCGAGTCCGCCGCCATATCCCGTCAGACTGTTGTCGCTGCCGGTGATTCGGTGGCAGGGTATGATGACAGAGAGCGGATTTGCGCCCACTGCGTTTGCCACAGCTCTGACAGCTGCGCGACGACCTATCGTTCCGGCCAGACATGCGTAGCTCATGGTGGAACCGTAGCCGACGTCCTGCAGTGCGGTCCATACCTCCTTTTGGAAAGGTGTGCCACAGAGAAGCAGGGGCAGATCGAACCGGCGGCGACTGCCCGCGAAATACTCGTCGAGCTGTGCGGCAGCCGCTCTGTTCGTGTCGCACGTACCTTCCTCGAACAGTGTTCCGAGTGTGCGACACAGGCGGCGGTAGGTGGTGGCGCTGTGTCGGCCTTCGAGCCAGTCGCACATGCACAGCCGTCCGTCATACGAACCCAGCAACAGCGTGGCGCATGGAGCGTGATAGAGAGAAGTGATTATCATCATGTCCGTAAAATGTTTTCAGCCTGCCCCGTACAGTTTTCGTGTCGGATGCAGGCTGTATGTTGTGTTATGTACAGATTTCATGTCATTTGCCGAAAAGACTGTCCAGCCGGTTGTAGAGTTCGGGTGACTCACCCACGAATATCTCCACGAGTTTGCCTTCCGGATCTATCAGTATTTTGGTAGGGAATCCGCTGATGGCATAGTCGTTGGTAATAGTGGAGGCTTTATCGGCGTAGAGGTTTGTCCACGGCAGCCCGTGCTCCTTGACACCCTGGCGCCATTTGGCTTCGGTGTCGCCGCAGTCCACACCTACAAATTCTATTTTGGAACTGTATTTGGCATAATATTTCTTCATGTCGGGAATACCCTTTATGCACCATCCGCACCATGTTCCCCAGAAATCGAGAAGCAGATATTTGCCTTTGAAGTCAGCTGGCGACATCACCTTGCCCTCCAGATTCTTGAGCTTGAAGTCGGGTGCCGGCATGCCTTTCTGCATTTTTGTTTTCGCTATTTCCTTTGCCTTTCTGTCGTTATAGGCTTTCTCTATTCTGAGAATCATACTTTTGAGATGTCCCTGTTTCACGTTGTCGCTCAAAAGTGCTACAGCCTCGACGCCTTTCTCCAGTGGAAGTCGTGTGGCAAGATATCCAGAGGCTATGTTTCCGGGATTGGCCTTGATGTAGTCTATTATAATTCCAGCCTCCTTGCCGGCGCAGTCTTCAAACTTCTTTCGTATTGCGTCGAGCTCTTCCTGCGTAGGTTTTCTGCCTTTTGCGTATAGTGCGCTGCTCTCGTCGAACAATCCTCTTCTTTCTTTTTCTATCTCTTTCAGTGCGGCAATGCCGTTGAGCTGGTCATACAGCTGTGTTCCGCTTATGGAGAATCTGTTTATCTCGCCGTTTACTGTCATATTGTCGCCGGGTAGGAAAATGATTTTCTCGGTAGCGAGAGATACGGCAGCCATTGCTGCCTTGCCCGATTTTCCCGACTGTGAGATAAGCGGACTCAATACGATTGTCATAGGAACGTTTTGCTCGATACGTGTTTTGAACACGCCATCCTTCATTGCAATGGTGTCGGTGAAGAGTCTTTCGGACGTGTTGAGATCGTATCCCAGCGAAATCAATGTGTCGCTTTCCACTCCGATGATGTGTCCCTGAAAGTTGCAGGCTTTCTCTGTCTGCGCGAAAGAGAACAGTGGGAGTGTAGAGAATAAAACTGTTGTGAGTGTTGCATGCACACTTCTTGTTGATTTGTTCATATTACACAGAATGTGATGTTTATTGTTTTTGTAGTGTTGAAAAGACAGGTCTTTCTGATGTTCCGTGCAAAAATTCCGATATGCAGTGCCGATAGTATGTCGCCGTGGCACGTTTTGCGAAACTGCACATTATGCGGAGCGCAGAACATAAAGTCGTGCAAAGGTAGTTATAAAAGCGGTACATGCAAAATTTCGCCATGCTTATTTCTATGCTGTCTGGTCTTTGGAGTGTTCGCTGTGTTACGTGTGTAAGTTGCTGGTGTCTGCGTGTCGGAAGCGGTTGTCGGGCATGCGTTCCTGGCAGATGTTTCTGAATAAATATTCATTTGCGGACCAAGGTTTATGCATAAACACAAGGAATCAACTCGCAGAGATTCGTGTTGCTATGAGTGCAGACGTTTTCGGAGACGTATGGATGAGTTTCAGAAACTGCGCGTAAATGGCTGATAAATAGTGTATTGTGTTGAGTTATGGTTCGGCGGACCTTTTGCGGTGTTGCGGAATGGGCTTTATCGTGGTGTGAAACAGGCCGTTTCGTGGCCTGATATGCACTTTATCACGGCCTGAAATGTACTTTTTTGAGAGTCAATAAAGCCTTCTTCGCAGGTCATACCGGGCCGGATAATGTAGTGAGCATATTGATACTGGATTTTTATATAATTATTCGGTACTTCCCGTTCCTATTTTTAAGAAATCTGTTATAAAAGTTTTTTACTGCCGATATTGTATTTTTATGCATTACGTGGAGTGTATTCTGCATAAGCTGCAAGCCATGTATTCATGCCATATAATGCGGTTCGGCAACTCCGAAAGTTGAAAAACGTCATTTTTCTTTTGTCGTTGCAGCCGTCTTTCGCTATCTTTGCATAAGATAGGATGCGGCTCGGCAGTGTCAAAGGTGTAAAAACACGTTTTTTCCACTTCATCATTGCGCTCGCCTTTCACTATCTTTGCACAAGATAGGATGTGGCTCGGCAAAAGCAATTCTGGTAAAACTTCGTTTCCCCGTCTTGCCTTTGTACTCACCTTTCACTATCTTTGTAACATGACATGCAGATGAGGCTGCAGAAGGGAAAGGAAACTCTGCGGCTTGCGCAATTATATTATCATCATTATGGACAATAGAGATTATGCGGGCGATGCCGTGGCATTGCTCAAAAAACTGATAGCCGTGCCGTCGGTGAGTCGTTCGGAAGAGAAGGCCGCCGACGTGATGGAGAGTACGCTAAAGGAGTGGGGCATGACGTGTCGGCGTGCAGGAAACAATGTATGGGTGACTGACAGCAATTACGATGAGCGCAGGCCCACGCTATTGCTCAATGCTCACATAGACACTGTGAGGCCGGTGGACTCGTGGACGCGCGACCCATACGAGCCACAGGTAGAGGGCGACCGTTTATACGGATTGGGTAGTAATGACTGTGGAGGCGGACTTGTGGCGCTCCTGCAGGTGTTCCGCATAATGTCGGGACGGCGCAGAAGTTATAATATGGTGTATCTGGCGTCGGCCGAGGAAGAGGTGTCCGGTGCATCGGGCATATCCATGGTGCTGCCACAACTGCCACGTATCGACGTAGCGATAGTGGGCGAACCCACACGCATGCAGCCCGCTGTGGCAGAGAAAGGACTGATGGTACTCGACGTCACGGCCCGTGGTAAGTCCGGACATGCAGCCCGCGGCGAAGGCGTGAACGCCATATACGAGGCTTTGGAAGATCTGTGTTGGATGCGAAGCTATAAGCTTGAGAAGGTGAGCCGCTTTCTCGGACCTACGCAGATGAACGTGACGGTGATAAACGCCGGTACACAGCACAACGTGGTACCCGACCGTTGCACGATGGTAGTGGACGTGCGCACCAACGAGCTTTACACCAATGAGGAAGTGTATGACATAGTGCGCAGCCACCTGAAGAGCGAAGTGAAGGCACGTTCGTTCCGTCTTCACTCATCGGGTATCAGCGACGATCATCCTCTTGTGCGCCGTTGTGTGGAGTTGGGCATGACGCCTTTCGGATCGCCTACGCTCAGCGACCAGGCGCTTATGCCGTTCGACTCGCTGAAGATAGGACCGGGCGACTCGGCGCGTTCGCATTCGGCCGACGAGTATATATGCCTGAGCGAGATAGCTGATGCCATAGACGTGTATGTGCGGATGCTCGACGGACTCGATCTCGGCGGGCAGACTGTATGACGGAAAAATGAAAAACGAAAAAGGATAAACAAAAAAATCCCCGCGCCTGATGGTGCGGGGATTTTCTGTATATATGTTTTATGTGGGTCTGTTGCATGTGTTGTCATGTCCGGAAGGCTCTTTTCCGCCGGCCGGTTCGGCTCATCATCTGAGCCATGACTCCGGATTCAGCTTCTCAAGATTGCGGCGCAGCTGGAATTGCAGTATGTTGTCGCGTGCCACAGTACCGAGTTGTTGGCCTGTAGATACGCTCTGTCCGCGGTGCACGCTTACGGAGCTGAGGTTGCAGTATACGGAGATGTAGATTCCGTGGCGTACCATTACGACCATTGAACCGCCGAATCCGAATACCGCGCTCACCTCGCCGTTGAATATGGCGCGGGCCTTGCAGCCCGGACTTCCAAGGATGTTGATACCCTTGTTGTCGATAGTCACGCCCTTGAGGCCCTCCACGTTGTTCTGTCCGAAGTGGCTTACAATGCGGTAGGTGCCGGTGATAGGCATTGGCAGGCGTCCGCGGTTGGCTTCGAAACTGCCGCTCAGTTTGCGGTCGGCGCTGCTCACAGTCGAGCTTGTTGTGGCGCGACGCTTCTCGCGTGCCATCTCCTCGCGGTTGCGACGCTCGTCGGCCTCGGCCTTGCGTTCGGCCGCTTCGCGTTCGGCTGTTGCCTCACGTGCTTTCTGCATTGCTTTCTCGCGTGCACGCTCGTTGTCGCGTTCGGCAGCCTTCCTTGCCGCCTCCTTCATCTTCTCCTCACGCTTGCGTGCCTCGGCTATGCGTTTGGCGTTCTCTCTTGCCTCGGCTTCGGCAGCCGCTTTTCTGCGTGCCAGTTCCTCGGCGCGTTTCTTTCTGGCCTCTTCCTCGGCCTTGCGCTTGGCTTCAGCTTCGGCACGTGCCTTGGCTTTGGCCACTTCCTCGGCGATGAGGCGGTCTATCTGAGCGTTCAGCGCGGCGTCTTCCTTGCGCTGTTTGTCTATGAGCTGTTGTATGGTGCGCTGCTGTTTCTGCAGGGTCTTCACCATTTTCTGCTGCTCGTCCTTCTGTCCTTCGAGCGACTCGCGCTCTCTCTGTCCTTTGTTCAGAAGACTGTTTTTCTGGTTCTTCACCTGTTGCAGCTGTGTCTGTTTCTCACGCACCTGCTCCTGTTTCGACTTAACCATTTCGCCCTGTGCCCGCTGGTATGCTGCATATTCGCGCACGAAGCGCATGCGGCGGTACATCTGTGTGAAGCTCTCGGCCGAGAAAATGAACATGAGTCGGTCCTGCACGGTGTGCCGGCGTGTGATGTATCTCATCGACTTTATGTATTTCGCCTTGCGTTCCTTCAGCTGGCGTTCGAGCGTTTTGAGCTGCGCGTTGAGTATCTTTATGTTGTTGTCGAGCGTCTTTATCTCGCTTTCTATCTGCCGGATGTTTTTCTCGTGTTTGTCAATCTCGCTGTTTATCACCAGAAGATTCTGCAGACGCTTCTGCACATCAGCCTTGTTGGTGCGCAGAGCCTTCTCCTGCTGCTTGATGTTCTTCTGCAGCTGCGAGCGCTTTGACTGCAGACCCTTTATGGAAGAGTTGCTGTATGTGGCTGTCTTTTTTGTTGACGAGGTCTTCTTTTTGCTCTGTGTGGTGCGTTTTGAAGTCGTCTTCTTTTTTGTGGCCGTGGTTGTTGTCTTCTTGGTCTGAGTGGTGCGCTTGGTCTGTGCCGGCAGTGTCATGGCCAGCGCGAGAATGAGAAATATGGAGAAAATACGTTTCATTTAAAGGCTCAATAGTTTTTTTATTATTTCATCGGTGCTTACCTTCTTGTATTTTGACGATATTGTGGTCTTCGTGTCCCATTTGGAGTCGTCCTTCACTTCACTCATCCTGATGCTCACGGTTGCTTCCTGCTGTCTGTTTGTGGCCGTGGTGGTGAACTTGAATGTCTGGAGCGACGGGAAAAGTTTCACTCCCACGCTCTTGAAGTTGGCGTACTTCCAGTTGAGTGTCGATGTTCCGTGCGTGGCGCTGCGGTAGGCCACGTTGGCTTCGGTTATCTGTCCGTCGCTCTTGCCGGCATTCCATGTGAAGGTCATGTTGCCGTTAGTGAATGTTATTGGCAGAGTCTGTCCGGCGGCATTGGTATCCACCTCGAACTTGCGGAGGGCCGACTCGCTCACTTTTTCCTCACCCGGCAGGAACAGACGGTTCCAGAACAGGGCCTGCAGAGTGTAGAAGTTGATGCCGTTGTTTTTGAGAAACGCCACCTGGTCGTAACCGGCCTGTATGTATTCTTTGTGCATGCGGTCGATTATGAGCACCTGGTCGGGTGTGAATTCTATGCGGCCTATCTCGCTGCCGAGCAGCGGAATGAATATCTGCAGTCTGATGATCTCGTTCTCGCGCATGTGTACCGAGCCCGGCACGGACACGTCGTTGCCCTTTGTCTGGATGCTGAAAGTCATGTTGCCCACGATGTTCTTGGCATATACACGGCTGTCGGCCACTTTCTGCATGAACGCGAGTTTCTCTATTCCTGCAGTCTGCTGTCCGCCGGCGCTGACGGAGGCGTCCTTCTGTCCGCTGTCTGACACGATGGATTTCTTGCTTGCGCACGATGCGAGCAGGAGCAGAAGCGGAAGTATCAGTCTGAATGATTTCATATCATGAATGGTTTGTTGTTGTGTGGTATGTGGAAGAATGTGCGGCGGTTTGCGGCGCGATGCTGTGTCTCAGAACATGTCTTGCCGGCCGTATGTTGTCTGTAGGCCGTATTGAAGAGTCATCAGTGTGTAGTGGCCCTGCCACCGGGCTGTGGTGGAAACTTCCGCCCGGAAGTACGGCTTGCCGCGCTCACTTCTTCTTTATGTATTTTCTCTGCTGTATCTTTTTCTTCAGTATTGCTTTCTCGCCGCCCATGCTGAGCGCTTTCTCCCAGTATTCCACAGCCTTGGTCATATCGCCGTTCATGGCGTATATGTCGCCGGCGTGTTCTATTACAACTGCACTGATGGTGCTGTCTGTTTCTGCTGCCAGCGCCTGATCTATGAAACTCTTGGCCTCGCTGTAGCGTCCTTTCAGGAAAAGAATCCATGCATAGGTGTCAAGATATGTGGCGTTGCTCGGTTCTGCGTTCACTGTCTTGTAGCTCATCTGCTCCGCTTTGTCAAGATCGCGGTTGAGTTCGCTGAGATAGTAAGCGTAGTTGTTGAGGCAGGCAATGTTGTCTTCCTGCCACTGCAGGCAGCTGTCGTAGGCAGCAAAAGCCTCTTCGGGCATGCCTTTCTTATAAAGTATGTCGCCCATGATGGCGTAGAAGTCTGACACGATGGCCGGATCGCTTTCGTCGTTTATCTCGTCCACACCTCTTTTCAGGGCGTCGAGGGCTTTGTCATCGTCGTCTTTCTGGAAGTAGGCGAGGCCCATGAAGTAGTACAGGGTCATGTCCTCAGGGTTGTAGAGCACCGACTGCGTGCACAGATTCACGATGTCGTCCCATTTCTGCTTGTTCCAATAAGACTCTATGAGCTTCTTTGTGGCGTAAGTGTTTTCGGGTGCCACGCTCAGTACATATTTGAAAGCGTTGTTCACGGTGTCCTCCGGCATCTTCTTAAGTTCCATATATGCAGCTTTCAGTGTGGCGATGTCGGCGTCGGACTTGTCCGATGCTATCACCTTGTCGAACATCTCGAGTATGGCAATGCTGTCGCCACCGCTCTTCTCGCTTTCCTTTATCAGCTGGTTGAGCATTGATATTTTGGTCTTCGAAGATGTCTTTTTGTTGAGCAGTATGCCGTCGCGCACTATTGTCGCGAGCGAATCCTGGCCTGACGAGCGGTAGTAGTCGTACATCGAACTCTGGGCCGCTTCGTTGTCCGGATCGTCCTTCAGTGCGGCGGTGAGCATATCGTAGGCTTCCTTTTCCTTGCCTTTCTGCAGCAGCCAGTTGCCGTACATCACTTTGTAGATGGCATCGTTGGGATGGGTTTCGGTGAGCGACTTGAGCATCTTTTCCGCCATTTTCTTGTCGCCTTTCATCTCGTAGACGTTCATTTTGGCAAGAGTCAGCTCGTCGCTGCTTCCTTCTATCTGCTCGATACGGGTAAGGGCGTCGAGCATGTTTTTGTAGTCCTTTTTCTGATTATACAGCTGCACAAGAACGTTGAGCACGTCGCTGCGGTCCTTGTGGTGCTCAAACAGGTTTTCGTATGCCGTTATGGCCTTGTCGTAGTTGCCTGAGCCGATGTAGTATTGTGCCACCCGTTCCTGATAGGTGTCATTCTCTGGATTGAGCGAAGCGGCTTTCTCTATGTCGCGCAAAGCCAGCGAGTCCATCTGCATCTCGGAGAAATATGACGCTCTGGCGTAATAGGCCTCGGCAGCGTCGGGCTTTATCTCCAGACAATGGTTCAGCAGTTCGAATGCCGCGTCGTACTCGCCTGCATTCTGTTTGCGGATGGCTTCGATGAAGAAATAGTCATACCGGCGCCTGTCGTTGTAGGAAAGACTGTCGCCGGAAGCCGTCGGTGTGTTGTTTTCATTGCTGCCATGAACCGTCATAGGCAATATCGCACCGAGCAATATCGCCGATATGATGACGAGTGGCAGTTTGTTTATCGATGATTTAGACATTGTTCTTACTTGACTCCTGTGTGTCCGTATCCGCCTTCGCCGCGCTCTGTGGTGTCCAGCTCGTCCACTATTTCGAATTCGCCCTGTTCGTGGCGTGCTATCACCATCTGTGCAATGCGTTCTCCGTCGGTGATGACAAAATCCTTGTCGGACAGGTTTATCAGCAGCACACCTATCTCGCCGCGGTAGTCGGCGTCGATTGTTCCGGGACTGTTCAGCACGGTTATGCCGTGTTTGAGTGCGAGTCCGCTGCGCGGTCTCACCTGTGCCTCGTATCCGGCAGGCAGTGCTATGTAGAGTCCGGTGGGCACAATGCGGCGTTCCATCGGTCTGAGCACGATGTCCTCACCTATGTTTGCCCGCAGGTCCATTCCGGCACTGAGCGGTGTTGCGTATTCTGGTAACTGTTGATTGCCTTTGTTTACTACTTTGATTTTAATCATCGCCGTTATTGTTTTAGTTTGCAAAAATAACTAATAATATTCACATAACTTAAATTTTAGCATTAAATAATACTTACGGACAACCGGAACGGCAGTTTGCAGGACATTTTATCACAAGACGGCTGGCGTGGGGCGGGAGCAGGACAAAAAAGCAATGATATTTTTGGAAATGGGAATAAATTAGTCTAATTTTGTGTCGTAATGACATCAAAGACTGAATATATGAGAATGGATTGGCACAAACTGATTTCCAACAAACGTTTCGGACAGGAAGAGAGGCACGCTCAGCGTCATGACGACAGGTCGGAGTTCAAGCGCGACTACGACCGGTTGATATTCTCGGCACCGTTCCGCCGCATGCAGAACAAGACGCAGGTGTTCCCGCTTCCGGGCAGTATCTTCGTGCACAACCGGCTTACCCACAGCCTTGAAGTGGCGAGTGTGGGCATGTCGCTGGGCAATGACGTGGCGCATGAGATAATAAAACGCGACCCGACACTTGGCGAAACACTGTTTGAGGAGATCGGAACCATAGTCAGCACCGCCTGTCTTGCACACGACATGGGTAATCCTCCGTTCGGACACAGCGGCGAGAAGGCCATCCAGGCATTCTTTACTGATGGCGCGGGACAACGGGTGAAGGATCTTGTGAACCCGGGAATGTGGAACGATATCATACGTTTCGAGGGTAATGCCAATGTGTTCCGCCTGCTTACCCACCGTTTCCGCGGACGCCGTATAGGCGGTTTCGTCATGACATACACGCTTCTTGCAAGTGTGGTGAAATATCCATTCTCGAGCAGTTGTGCCGGTTCTCACGGCAAGTACGGCTTCTTCTGTACGGAGGCCGACGCTTACTGTAAAATCGCCGATGAATTGGGCATAATCCGCAAGTCGGCACCCGGCGAACCGATAAGATACGCACGACATCCGCTGGTTTATCTTGTAGAGGCGGCGGACGACATCTGTTATGAGATAATGGACATCGAAGACGCCCACAAACTGAAGATTCTCACATACGATGAGACGGAGCGTCTGCTGCTCGGATTCTTTGATGAGGATACCCGGAAATATCTTCTCCAACGCATAGTGGATGAAGATGTGACCGACGACAACGAAAAGGTAGTGTATATGAGGGCGCGGGTGATAGGCAAACTCGTGGCGGAATGCACACGCGCTTTTGTAGAGCATGAGGACGAGATAATGTCGGGCACACTCGAAGGAAGTCTTATCGACAACATCGACCCGCTTGTGCGCGATGCCTACAAAGCCTGTGCAAAGCTGAGCTGCGAGAAAATATACAACAGCAAACCGGTGCTCGATGTGGAGCTGAGCGGTTATAAAATCATTGAGACACTGATGGAAACGCTGATGGAGGCTGCCCTCAGTCCGGAGAAATTCCATTCGGGTCAGCTGCGCAAACGGTTCAGCAGCCAGTATGATATAAACAGTGACGACCTGGAGACACGCATCATGGCCGTGATAGATTTTGTGAGTGGAATGACAGATATATTCGCACTTGATATCTATCAGAAGATAAACGGCACTTCGCTTCCTATTGTCTGAAACGTATGCCGGCAGTTTGCCGCAAACAGGAAAAATCCGCTGTGTGCGACGGAAAGGCCTTTGCTCTTTTGTCGTAGGACGGAATGAACGCGATGGAATGGCACTTTTTACGGTTTTATGGGGCTTTTATGGTTTGTTAGGAACAGTTGTTCTGAATAATAAACGCATCGATGAAATGGCGGAAAAGTGTCGGAATCGTGGATTGACGGAAATCCTGTGGAGATAGGTTTTATTTATGAAGTATTGCGGGGAAAAGGAAAAATTCCGGACAATGCGTAGAGGTTGGGATATAGGTTGCACTTGTGTTCGCATTGCAATAAATTCACGTTGCCACTACCGATAAATTCTTACCGCAAGAATAATGCATATTTTCCGTGCATTTTCTTACCCGTAAGATGGGCCTTTTTAGAGAAAACTCGAGGGCCGGACTTACAGATTTTCTTGACTTTTTTTTGACAAAATAAAATCGCAAAAGAGATG
>USDT01000032.1 GCA_900553465.1 uncultured Prevotella sp. | reverse complement strand
ACTCAACTCCCTCAGCTCTTGAATCCGCATTAAAAACAAAAAAATCAAAAACAGCGAAGATATGACGGCAACGGCAAATTTCAGACAAATGGCGCAACACATCGGGTTGGCGATATGCGGCTTGATGATGCGCACCGCCTTCGGGGTGTTCGGCATCCTTTGGGGCATCATCAGAGAGATTGTAAACGGAGTGTTCCGAGTGGCGATAGGTGTAATCGTGGCTATCCTTTCCACCATTGCCTTCTTTGGCTTCATCCTTTGGTTATTCACCCTTTAACCCTTACCGACATGGCAAAAAGAAACAGCAAGACGGCAGCGCAGCAGTGCAGATATTACGAGGTGGACAACATCTTCGTGTATATGGTGGAAACGTACATCAACGGCAATTTTGAAACTTTCCGAAGATTGTACCACGAACTGAACAAGGACGCACGGAGGGATTTCATGGACTTCCTTCTCAGCGAGGTAGAGCCGACCTATTGGAGAGAGATACTGAAACAGATAATCTAAAAATGACAGCGATATGAAAGGAACAGACCATTTCAAGAGAACGATATATATGTACTTGGAACAGCGTGCGGAGGAAGATGCGCTATTTGCAAAGAAGTACCGCAACCCTGCCAAGAACATGGACGAGTGCGTGACCCACATTCTGAACTATGTGCAGAAAAGCGGTTGCAACGGTTTCACGGACGGAGAGATATTCGGGCAAGCCATCCACTACTATGAGGAAAACGAGATAGAGGTGGGCAAACCGATGGACTGCCAAGTGGTTGTGAACCACGTTGTGAAACTCACGGCAGAGGAAAAGGCGGAGGCACGTCAGAACGCTGTCCGCAAATACCAAGAGGAGGAACTCCGCAAGTTGCAGAACCGCCACAGACCGTCAGCGAGAAAAGAAAACCAACCCCAACCCTCATTATTTGATTTAGGCTTATGAAACCGAAGACCAAGATACAGAAAGAGGTGGCAAGACTTTCAGCCAACCTCCGCCCCATATCAACGACACAAATTGAATGGGCATACCGCCACTGCGTTGAACATATCGGCTACCGCACCAAGAAAGGGAACATTACCTGCTCCGACTGCGGTCACGAGTGGCACAGTGACAGTGGACTATGCGACACCCTTGAAGGTTGCACCTGTTCCCAATGCCATGCCAAACTCAAAGTGCAGGACACACGCAAACGTATCTACAAGGAAACGCAATATTTCAGCGTGATAACCATCTGCAAAGGCTATCAGGTAATCCGTGTGGCGCAGGTCAGATGCGAAAGCAGGAAAGGCGAGCCGATGCAATTCTACTGCCACGAGGTTGTGCAGCGTTGGATTTCACCCGACGGTAAGGTTACAGACATGGCGTTGCTCCGTGGCTTCACATTCTATTACTGCGATGTATGGGCATTGTGCAGCGCGATGGAGATAAGACCGCACAACAGCCTATACGATGATGTTGTGGCAAGAAGCTGTGCATATCCCAAAATGAGGGTATTACCTCAACTCAGACGTAACGGCTTCAAGGGCGATTTCCACGGCATTTCCCCCGTGCGTCTTTTCAAAGCCTTGCTTTCTGACCCAAGAATTGAAACCCTTATGAAAGGCGGTGAGATTGAGGTTATGAAACACTTTATTTTCAATGCCCGTACTGCCGATGAATGCTGGGCATCATATCTGATTGCCAAGCGTCACAAGTATCTGATAGACAACTTCTCCATGTGGTGCGACTATTTGCGTATGCTCAACAAACTCGGTCAAGACCTCCGCAACCCGAAGAACATCTGCCCCGAAGATTTCATGGCGGCACACGACAACGCAACCCGAAAGATTGAAACCATACACGAGAAGGAATGAGCAGAGCAACGCCGCCGCTGGGAGATTGAAAGGCGTGAGCGTGAGCAACAGCGGCAACTGCAAAGGGAAAAAGATGCGGAGGATTTCATCGCCAACAAATCCAAATTCTTCGGATTGGTAATCACTGACGAGGAAATAATTGTCAAGGTACTTGAAAGCATAGACGAGTATTACAATGAGGGCAAGGAGCAGAACATCTGCGTGTTCGGTAGTGAATACTATAAGAAAGCCGATACCCTCATACTCTCGGCAAGGATTGGCAGTGAGATAATTGAAACCGTTGAGGTGGACTTGCGAACCCTCAAAGTGGTGCAGTGCCACGGCAAGTACAACCAAGACACCGAATACCATGAACGCATCATAGACCTTGTGAACAAGAACGCCACCCTTATCCGTGAACGGATGAAAGCGGCATAGCATAAACCCTAAAAACATCAAGAGTATGGAAGTAAGAATTGAAAGTCTGATTTGTATGTGGGACGATGCAATCCCCACTATGTTCCTTGAGTTTGTAAACCTCCTCACTTTCACAACAAGCGAGGAGGAATTGAGAAGAAGCGTAAAGGATTTTTCAGAGAAACACGAACTTGACAAGTTCTTCCTTTACGACTTCGGCTCTCACCATTTTTGGCTGCATCAACGCTATACGGACAATCCCGAAATGGTAATGAAGAATAGAATTCTGTCAGTACATTTTTAACAACGTAATACATAAGGATATGGAAAGAAAGAAGAAACTCCACTATTACAAGTATATCGTCAAAAGGCATTTGAACGATATAAGGGCACATATCGGACTATCCAAGAACGAAATGGAGAGAAGCTATTACCGCACCCGATATGCCGCCCAGTTGAGTGCCTATGCCGAAGCACTCGGCATACAAGAGAAGTATTTGGAAAGATTTATTCAAAAATAAACGATTATGACTACAAGAATGACCACGGGCGGAGTGAGTACCTGCCAGACGGCAGGTACTGAAAAGTACGAGAGTTTCCAATCGGGTATCGGCAGACGTAAACGCACACTTGTGCAGTACGATTATCGCCACCACAGCAACGGGGAGTTATTCTCATGTGTCTGTTCCACATTGGAGGAGTGCAGAGCCAAACGGGATGAATGGATGAATAGGCAGCAGAGAAAGGAGGGCAAGGTATGAACACGACTTATCAAACGCTGATAGTCAAATTCAGCGACCCTATTAAGGTATTGGACGGCATCTTTGACGATGCCGAAGCGTGGGGAACAGATACCCTAAAAGGGTGGATTGACGACTATGAGAGTACGCGCTTCACTGCTGCCGACAGCCATACGGCAGTCATAACGAGCGAGTACAACATGGAATTTGTAAAAGAGTGGCTGGAGCGTGATACTCCCATAGCGGAGAAAATCGAATTTTGAAAGTATTGGCGGTGCAGACACCGCCAATATATAAACAACCCTAAAAAACAAAGCATTATGATAGCACAGACGATTTTACAGCAAATAGGCGGCAGATGTTTTGTCACCATGACGGGCAGCCGTAACTTCATCAACATGGGCAACGGATTGCGCATGAGCCTTGCCAAAAATAAGACAAGCGCCAACCGCCTTGACATCACCTATGACGGAGGGTTAGACCTTTACAATATGCGTTTCTACCGCAAGACATTCAGCAAAAAGACCTTCGAGTGCAAGACAAAGGACATAGCCGGTTATGAGGGTGTGTATTGCGATATGCTGGAGGACATCTTCACGCAGGTGACGGGACTTTATACACGCTTTTGAGTGGTGACGGCTTCCGCCGCCCTACTTTCTTTCGGTGAGCAGAAATGGCGGACAAAGAAAGTAGGCAAAGAAACCTCTGCCCCAATCTGTGATACCATTCACAAAAAACAAGTTTTAATCATGGAAGCAATCAGACAAAACGGAAAAATCATCTTCAGGACAACGATAGCATAAGCATAAAGATGATATTTTCAGAAACCTTATATTCAAGGTCAGGAGTATGCAGACTATATCGGTCAGAAGCATAGGGTTTAGGTTCGGCATCAGTGAATATTGCAGGGACGGTGAGATGAAGAACACAGGAACAATCTCAAATGTATAAAAAAACGGAAACCCTGATGAAGTTGGCGGCTTCATCGGAGTTTCCGAGGTAACAATTGGATGTTTTGTTTTAATTTTGAAATGTCTTTTGTAAGAATGTTAGCAGTTTAGACATATCTTCTTTTCGATATATCATTTCGCAAACTTTTTGAACAAATATATTTTCGTCTATTCCTTGTTCATTTAAGTTTTTAATTAGGTAATTATAAAATGCCTTGTCGTCATTTCTTTTGATTAAGCTATCTACTACAACCCTTAATGATTTAACTTTGAAAAAACGGTCACCAATTTCATTAAAGAAATCAGCATCTTTGTTTACAACAATTTTTTCATGCAAGTATTTTTCTAAGCTGTGTATTGGTAGAAAATTTATTGTTAAATTAGTATATATTCCATTTTGTTTGTATTTTTGTTCAAAATCAGATTTTACATCACCATCAAGAACGCTTAACACTTTTGTTCCAACTCCAACTAAATTTGATTTACAAATATCATCTTGCATCCTTAACACATTCTCCCAACCACCACTTGGTAGAATATTAATCAATTTACTTTTATACAAAGCATTTTCATCAATTATATTCTCCAATATATATTTAGCAAGCACATCCTCTACTAAAATAAGAAAATCGTATCCTGAATGTTGATAAATATCTCGTGTTGCATATGATGGATAACATGGATTTACAATGGCTATATTATCCAGCTCCTTTTGTAAATGAAAAATATTTGAAGGCTTGATTTTTCTAAGTAACTCTATTGAATGACTTGAAAAATATATCGCAAGATTATACTCTGTTGCCAATTTCTGTAAAAAATCAACTAATCTCATGATTGCAGATGGATGCAACGCTAACTCAATTTCATCTATCAATATAAGCCGTACATCTTCTGCCTTTGCAGGGCGAACAATGACAACATTCAACATGTGTAATAAGCTAATCAGCATATTTTCTCCTGCACTCATGCAAAACTGATTGACCATCCCATTAGTTCCTTCAATAAAATATGGAATCCCTTTGAACGCTTTAAGTTGTGCTAATGTTCTATTTTTAATACGTTTAATATTTTTATAAAAATCATAATTCCCATGCAAAATATAGCTCAAATTACGTGAAACAAACGCATCTGCATCAGTTAAAATTGTATTATTAACTCTTTCCGCTTTTAATAATGTATCATAATTTGCATCTATAAAACGCATTCCATGTATTATACTGCCTTCATAAAAACCTTTTAGTGATATTATATCATTTGAACTACAACTCCACCCTCTACTGGCTTTAGTCCAAGTATTTTCTTTTCCATCATAGGATATTGTGATTTTACTGTTGGATGAATAATCATGAGGCTGAAAAACATTAAATGCTGAATTACGTACAATCTTAGAAAAGACTGTCATGATGGTACTTTTGCCTGTTCCATTAGCTCCGGTTATAGCATAAAGTCCTTTTTCTATTGGTAGATTCAATTCAATAGTATTGATGTTTTTTAGTTGTTCTATTTTTATATTTAATTTGTTGTCCATAATTGTTATATTTTACGTGAAAGCAAAATTAGACATTTTATTCTGAATAATAAAATGTCATCACAAAATAATACAGGAAAGTGATATTTTAGAGAATACATAATTACCTCTGTTTTATAATTCTAAAACAAAGGTAATTATGTATTAAGTAAGGTTTACTTCAATCACGGAATGTACAGCAATGCAAATTCTGTTTTTCTTCTTTTCAGCAGCATGGCGTGTTGTTTCCCCTGATAGTGGCAGAAACTGACATACTCCCGATAAATGTCCCGGTTGCCCGCTTCCAACTTTTGGATCAGTTTGCTCTTGGGATAACGCCTGCCGCCCAGCAACTTCGCCGGACCCACATTGAAAGCCAGCGTACCAAGCAGCAGGCTGTCAGCCCCGAAACTGCGGAACATGGCACAGAACTTCCGCAAATCCTCCCGTAAAATTGCGTCCGCCTGCCGCCTTGTCATTGTCCGTGCAGAATATACCTCTCCTTTTTGAAGCCTATGACCCCAGCCTACATAAGGGTGATGCTTCTCAGAATGCCACCCCTCGAAGTGACGCGTACACCTGATTATGAAAAGGTGATCATTATGTGAAGTTTTTTCTAATTCTAATAAAAAAAACGTATATATCAATTTAATATATCCATCGCTTTACATTATAACTTTCCATAATGAATATGGTCTTAATAATAACGTGAGTTCGATATAATTCAGAACAAATTTAGTTGCCTGTTATGAATAAAGTTCACATCAATATATCCCTGGAGATTCACTCCATCATCAACAAAGAGCATCTTCGACTTGCTTTTTGGCGACAGCTGCGAGGCATCCCTTGCACAAATACTGACTCCTGCAATGCATTCAATACACCACTCTCAAGTATTCAACTTTATATGGAGTAAATCAAATGCCCCCCATAACCTACCAAAAGAACATTGTGCCATTTCATCTGGTGAAGTATTAAGCCATGGTGAGCGTTTACAATTATAGCTTGTCATCGTTAAATCAGACTCACCTTTCTTTGTAAAACAATTATGACACCATTGTTTCAATTCGCACTCTTTCTCAAGATATTTGTTTCCATGAGGGTCTGTTCTAACAGCATCACTTGTGAACATAAGATTGTAAAATTGATGTAAACACAAGAACCAGTCGGCATCAACTTCCAAACCTTCACATGATCGAGGGAGAAAATTATACACTAAATCTGCACTTGTTTTCACTGATAAGCAACCCAATGTGCCAATCGTGGTTTTAAATGCTTCATTTCTAAATAATCTTCCTCCACATGCTATATCCAAGAAGAGTGTTGGACGTTTGGTTCGATATGCCAAGACATCATCAAATGTTCGCCCAACAATTGTTTCTATCTGCTTCCAATATGGATGTGTAAAATAGTCACACATCTGTTTCTTTGCGAGACTATTAGTTTTCATATACTCACAATTCCATGGCATATCCCTTCTAAATCTATTTCCGATGGTAGGACCAAGGCCAATCAAATAGATTAATGCAGGTGTTATCTGGCATGATATTGTTTGTAACTCCCCTAACAAATAGTATAAAGCATTTCCTGGAAGCGAATACATCAAACAAATATCACATATTGCTATCAATGACAGATCATCAAGCATTCTTCCCAACTTGTATTCTGTAATTTTCTGAACTACCATATAGGGACAGTCTCCACCTTTGGCCAACACATCAGTATAGATATAGTTCTCTATCAAGTAAGCCATTGATTCAGAAATTGCAAGTTCACCGACAGCATACTTATACTCCGTACCGTTTTGATCTTGGAAAACAAATATAGCTTGGGCACCCCCTTTCACATGTGTCCCATGCGCTAGGTTAATCGTAACATTAACCAAACTGAAAGATACAGGAGTTACAATATTGGGAGTAATGTCATTTCCGAATCTATCTTTTACTTTAAAATCACCTTTACAGAGCTTTAAGCTAGAAGCGTTAGGCTTCATATTATAAGCCCATGTATTATTTGGATTCAGAGGTAATTTTAATTTTTTCTTACGCCTTGCAACATCACCAACAATCCATTTGACCTGATCTACAATCGTTTCTATACGGGCGTTCCCGGAAACCGTTGTAAGGTCTTGCAGATAGTGTATATATTCATGTAAGAAGGCAGCTTCTGTACGTTCGTCAAACGGTATCCGCATCAATGCATCCAGATAGTCTGGTGTATCTACCTCCATACATAGAAATGAAGGATAATACGTATTCTTGGCACTTTCCTTTCTTTGATACATAATGCTATCTTATTATTACTTTATTAATATAACGTGAGTTCGATATAAAACAGATAAATATCTCTTTGAAAATTAGGAATATAGCGATAAAATCATTAAATTTATAGTGTCAAATTATAACATTTAAACGATTATCACTATGTTCTCAGAGTCCAAAGTTACAGATATTTATTGTATAGCAGACGATTCTTGCAAGGAATTTGCGTTGCAACAGGGAAAATATATGGTTGAAGACAAGGAACACAAGCACTGCAACAAATCTAACCGTATGAATGACACGAAAATAATTGTTATTCTTATCCTGTTCTATTCAGACGGATTCCGGTGTTTCAAGCATTACTATAAGGAATATGTCTGCAAGCATCTGACACACCTGTTCCCCGACCGTGTGTCCTATAACCGTTTGGTAGAACTGGAAAAGGAAGTGCAGCTTCCTCTGGTTGTCTTTATCAAGAAAGTCCTGTTGGAAACCTGTACGGGCATCAGTTTTGTCGATTCCACCCCCCTTGCGTGTCTGCCGCAACCAACGGATACTGGTTTACAAGACCTTAGAAGGACTTGCCGAGCGCGGAAAATGTTCCATGGGATGGTTTTTCGGGTTCAAACTTCATCTGATTATTAACGACAAAGAAGAAATCTTGAGCTTTATGTTCACTCCGGGGAATGTGGATGACCAAGAACCCTTAAAGCAAGGGAAATTCCTGGACGGCATCAAAAGAAAACTGTGTGTCAACAAGGGGTATATCGGCCAGGCCCTGCTTGAAAACTTTTTCCTTGACGGCATACAGCTTGTCACCAAAGTAAAGAACAATATGAAGAACTCGCTGATGAGCATAACCGATAAGATTCTGTTAAGAAAGAGGGCATTGATCGAGACTGTCAACAATGAGTTGAAGAATATCGCGCAGATAGAACACTCAAGACACCGTTCGTTCAACAACTTCATAGCCAATACACTTTCGGCTATTGCCGCCTATTGCTTCTTTGAAGAAACCCGCCATTGATGTCTGTTTTATCAATGACGGGCAACTGACTTTGTTTTAAGTTATATCGAACTCACGTTATAAGATAAATTCAATTCTAAATATTAGGCCTATGGAACAACAGGAAATTCAAACATTGATTCACAGATGCGTTGACTATCTTTCAGCGAGAGGTTACACGCCAAATCGCATTAAAGAATTCCAACGATTATGGACAAATGGAATTGTAAAATTCATGAACGATATGGGGAAATCAGTATATACTTCAGATATTTGTGAAGTTTTCATACAAGAACTTATTGCCAGTGGACCTTCAAGACCAGTACTTAAAGAGAAACTTCTCAGTGTAAGGATACTGAATGACATGCTTAAAACAGGAGAAATACGGAGAAGAGAATGGTGCTATGTTCACTATGAATTGAAAGGATGGCTCACGGTAGAAATGGATAAATTCCTCAAGCATCTTAAGGACCTGCGTAGAAGCTCCAAGACGTTAGGTGATTACAGAAGAATTCTTAGCGGCTTTCAAAGGCATCTGCAAAATCGTGGACTTTCACAAATTAGAGAAATAGACGAAGCTGCGATTACGTCCTTTATCACCGCATATCCATCAAATAAACCACAAGTGTTTCACTCTATAAAAACCCTTTTCCTTTATTGGATTGATGAACATATTATCGATCCAATGTGGATGGATTTCTTCAAGCATTACAAGTTCAAGCCCAAGGAACGTGTATGCTCATTTTACACTACAAATGAAGTTCGTTTAGTGGAACAATCTGTAAAAAGGGATAATCCTGTCGGGAAACGGAACTACGCCATCCTGCTTCTGGCTTCACGGTTAGGGCTAAGAGCCCACGATATTGCCAATGTGAAGTTTTCAGATATTGATTGGGAAAACAATCTAATCACAATAATCACCCAAAAAACAGGAAGAAAAGTGGAATTGCCCTTACTTGCAGATGTGGGGAATGCCATAATTGAATACCTACGATACGGAAGGAAGAAGTCTGATGAAGAAGTAGTGTTCCTGTCTTGTCATCCACCATTTGAAAGATTATGTGGAAGTACCATAGGATGTATAATTTCAAAAATAATATGTAAGTCCGGTGTCGAAATCAACGGACGTCATCATGGTTCCCATTGTCTGCGACATTCTCTCGCGACGGTCATGCTGGCAGATGGTTCTTCCATTCCAGTCATATCCGAGGCTCTCGGCCATAGGAACAGCCAGTCAACCATGTCGTACATTAAAATAGATATACAATCGATGAGGAAGTGTTCTCTTCCCATCCCATCCATACCAGACAGTTTTTATATGCAGAAAGGAGGGTATTTTTATGACTAAACATATTAAATACAAAAGCGTCTTAGCTCCATACATGGACATTATGCTAAACATTAGGCTGTCCTTTGGATATTCAGCCAAACAAATTAAATACATATTGAAGGAATTTGATGATTTTGCCGTAGGCTGGAATTTACAGTCTCCCCATATAGATGAAGAATTGATAAAGGGGTGGCGAAAAAGCAGGGTAAATGATAATGAGACCACCATTTACCGTAAATTCTGCATTTGGAAAGAGTTGGCGATACTTATGGGACGACACGGTTGTAAATGTGATATACCGAGGTTGCCGAGAAATATGCCGTCAAGTTTCACTCCTTACATATACAGTAAAGAAGAAATGAAGAAGATATTCGAGGAGTCTGACAAACTAAGGAATGACAAAAATTATACAAATGCGGCATTGATGGCAATACCTATAATACTACGGTTGCTATATAGCACAGGAATGAGAGTGTCGGAAGCGACAACACTAAAAAATGAGGATATCTTTCTTGACCAGTATTATATCCATCTTCGAAAAACAAAAAACGGTCATGAAAGACTTGTGCCTCTTGGGGATGATATGGTTGTAGAACTACGACGGTATGAGATGTTTAGGAATCGAATACCAGTTAATCATATTGCTGCTCCCAGTAATCCCTATTTCATAAAGTTGGACGGTCTTCCCATCAAGTCTGATTCCGTCAGACTTTATTTTAGGGCAATTCTTGACAAATGCGATATTAAGTTTGTCGGTGACAAAAAAGGCCCACGCATACATGATTTGCGCCATACCTTCGCGGTGCATGCTATGCTACAAATGGTTAATCAAGATATGGATCTCTACACATGCCTACCCGTATTGTCTGCCGCATTGGGACATCGTACATTAAGGTCAACGGAAAAATATATAAGACTGACACAAGCGATGTATCCTGAAGTGGCACAAAAAAGTACAGGAATGGATGCTTTCATTTATAACGTAATACTCGATTGACGATGAGAACGAATACCGATTTTGCAAAACAAATCAGCAGATATTTATCAGAATATCTGCCACATGAACGAAATGTCAGCCCTAATACAATTTTGTCGTACAGGGATACTTTCGTTCAATATATTGAGTTTATGAGAGACAAGAAAGGAATAAAGGTGGAAAAACTCAGGCTGGAAGCCTTTACTAAGGACAACGTGGTCTGCTTTCTTAACCATCTTATTGACGAAAAACATTGTTCCATAAATACCCGAAATCAGCGTTTGGCCGTTATGAAATCGTTTTCAACATGGCTGCAATATGTCGAAGTCGGAAGAATGGAACAATGGCAGAAAATCCATTCAATCCCAGCAATGAGGAATATGGAACGTAAGCTTGATTACTTGACATTGGGAGGTATCAAACTATTGTTGGAACAACCTGATGCGAATACACCAAAAGGACAGAGGCATTTAGCGATATTATCCCTAATGTATGAAACGGGAATGAGAGTACAGGAACTTGCAGACCTGACGATAGGCTCCGTCAGACTGGATGTAGAGCCATATACAATCCGAATTGTAGGCAAAGGTCGGAAAATCCGCACTGTCCCTCTATTCAAGAGCATTGTGGACATACTCCACAATTATATAAAAAACGAGCAGCATATTTTGGCAAATGCACCCATCCAACATCCTTTATTTTACAATGCCAGAGGAGAAAGACTTACAAGGGCTGGAATTACATATATTCTGAAAACATATTCGGATTTGGCAAGGAAGAAAAATAAAGAAATCATACCTGGTAAAGTATGTTGCCATATGCTTCGTCACAGCAAAGCGATGCATCTTTTGCAAGCTGGTGTCAATTTAGTATATATAAGGGATCTATTGGGACATATATCTATTGAAACAACCGAAATATATGCTCGCACAGATTCCGAAGCGAAAAGAGAAGCACTTGAAAAAGTGTCATTGGCCATTACATCAAATGGTGTGAGTAAAGCTCAATGGGAAGGTAACGTAAGCCTTCTTCAATGGCTAAAAGGATATGGTAAGTAATTTTTATGGAAAGTCTAACTGTAAAGTAGCATATTTATATCGCTATATATCAATATACTTTACAAAAGACTTTCCATAAAAAAGTTATATTCATAATCATGCTTATGGAAATCTTTCCATAAACTCAACCGCCCTTTCAAAAAGTGGCAAGTTCCAAATTTTTTCCGTTTTCTCCTTGTCCTTCGTTTGAGCAGATACATTTCCGACGAAAGGAAGCAGAAACAGAAGCAACAGGATATTATGTCTCATAGATTTCGACAAATGTCCGTGCAGGAAGCCGGTGCAGTCTGTCACTTGCCACCTCCTTCCGTATTTTCCGTATGTTCCGTATCTCCGCTACCACTATCACTGTTGTTAAAATCGAATGTAAGTTCATGGGAATTACCCATATTGTCCTCTATCACGACGATAAAATCGTGCCTTTCATCACCCTTTGATGTATAATATAACCGGAACTTCTCGTTTTCAAGCAGGTAACGGTCATTGGGCAGGAACGTGATGCCGTTATCCATTTTCAGCGAACCCTGCCCCTCGAACTGGAAGTAGCGGATGGTGTACAGCGTTTCCGAATACCTGCCTTCAGCTTTCAGTTCGCAGCGTATTTCCACCGTTTCCCCTTTCATCACCTTGTTCGGCACGGGCATGGTCTCCACCGTGAACGGATAGGACTGCTGTATGTCCATATCGTCGTCGCACGAAGCGAATATAAAAGCCGTCACAGCCATGAAAAGGGCTGCCATTACATGGAAGACGGATGTCCTCTTTTTTTTGTTGTCATTCTGTATGTTCATTGTCATTTGATTTTTAGATGATTGTTTATTGTTTTTCGATTGACGGCTGCAAATACTCGTTGAGATCCTTGCAGCCGTCATAAAGATACGAGCGGTCGGTAATGCGGTCGCCATAGCGTGACCGCAGGCTTTCCAACGCCCGCCTTCCGGCTTCGTCACGGTCAAGGTAACAGCGTATCTTTCCGTATCCGTCCAGATACTTGTAACTCCTGGCGACATTGACAACCGAGTTCAGCACGAGGCTGTCCTCATCCTCCGTCCATTTGAGTGCCACGGCGGAAAGAAAGTCCATGAAGCCCTCGAACACATTGCAGCCGTCGGACGGTGATTCACCTACCCTTACCAACGATACATCCTTTGGAGGCACGCATCCCTTGAACAGTCCGTTACGGATTTCATAACCGCCTGCCACATTCGGAAAGCCGATGGCGAAATACTCCTTCTTGTGGACGTGATAGTTCAACTGGCTACAATACCGGGAAGCCATGTCCGGCAGTATGCCCCGTTCCTCCAAATACCTCTTGAGAGCCACATACCGCAGCGGCATGACCTTCACGTCCTCAAAGGACGGTTCAAGCGTTTTCTTCCGGCAGGTGCCGGCATCCACTTTGAGCATCGGCACACGGGCGGTTTCCGATATGAACCTTGCCTGCGCCATGAAGTCTTTGCTGTGAATGAACTCGCCTGCAAGGTTGAAGATGTCACCGCCTTTGCCGAGTCCGAAGTCATACCAGACGTTTTTGTCCGTGTTCACACGGAACGAGGGGGTGCGTTCTTTCCGGTAAGGAGCAGGATACCACAGCTCGCTGCCGCTTCTCCTGACCGGCCCGTGCCCGAGCCGTGCCAGGAAATCCGCGATGGGTATCCGTCTCATTTCAGTGATGTCCATGCCCGTTTTCAGTTGATTACGAACTTTATACCTGCGCCCCATTGCGTGTGGAACTTTCGGGTATCACCACCCCAAAGGCAACGTTCACGTAGGTTCACCAGCAGTGCGATACGGTCCGCCACATATATCTCCATATCAAGCGTGAGTGCGCCGCCATAGACAAAAGCATCCTGATCGTGCAGCGTGGAGCCGTCGAACAGCATTCTGTCACCCCAGTTCACTGTCTCATATCCGGCAAGAGCCGAGGCTCCAGCATAGAGGAACACGATTTTGCGTGCATCCGACAACACCTTGAAATAATAGCCGCCCTCCGCCGTGAACTGCGCCACGGGTATTTTGGTCTCCTTGTATGGGTTGTCCTTCATCAGGTATTCGCCGCCGAACACCCATTTATTCCCTTTCTTCGTATAGGTGGAAAGAGCCGCCCCGAAACTGTACCCGCCGTCGTTACCGCCGGGTCTGAAACCGTCAGCCAGATTCGCCTTCACCTCGATGCCCCGCATCCCCGGCAGGCACCGCTGGGCGTGCGCCTGCCCCGCAAAGAGGGCAAACGACGCTACCAATGCAATGATATACGCTCTCATGGCTTATCGTACCTGAAGTTCGTTGATGGTACTGGCACGTACCAAATCCTCGTTCTCAATCACGAAAGACTGGTGTCTGCCGCCGTTCTTCTCGTTCAGCTCCACCACAAGGCACTTGTCATCGGGGATGGTGAACTTCGCCATCGTGAATACGGTACGCTCGCTTTTCTTCCCCGGCACGAGGGTGGCGTAGTTCTGCGCACGCAGCGGCAGGATAATCTGCTCCTGCACGGCGGTGCGCTTCGCCACCTTCTTATCGACAATCTTCCATGTGATGTAGTCCACATCAAAAGGCACGTTGCTCCGGTTCCTGATTTCCGTATGGAAATAGAGCAGTCCGTTGTGTGTGTAGATGCCTTTCAGAAGGTACTGGATGCCGAAACGCTTGCAGCCGATATGTTTCACCTCGCGCTTGTTCTGTTTATGGATGGACTTCATGATCAGCCGCACCAGCATCGGGCTTTCCGAGCCGAGTTCCTGCAAATAGATTTCCTGCGCGTTGTTCGGACGGTTCACCGTCTCGCCGTCATGGATGAAGTCGCACATCTCCACATTCAGAAGCAGCGGCTCATCCGCATATTTCACATTAAAGGTATAAAACGAGCCGTCCTCCGTAATTACGGACATATTGGTCTCACCGGAGAAGTTCCGGACGGCAGCCTTCACACGGATGACGTTCTCCGCACCGTCGGCTTTCCCGGCAATCAGGTCGGGCGAGCCCAGGTCCACATAGCGCACTTCCGAAGGGAAAAGGATATGCACGGTTTTGCCGTATGTCACCTCCAGACCGTGGGGTGGTATCATGCGGTCAAAGGTCAGCTTTCGGGTCAGACCGTGGTACAGACCGCCGTCCGCTTCCTTCTGCGGATAGACTTTCCCCGTCAGGACCAATTCCGTATTGTCACTCCCTACCGAAGTAGAGTCTGCGTTCTGCGCGAAGGCAGAGATTGTGCCCGTCATAAGGGCAAACATCATGATTACTTTTTTCATGTTCATTTTACTTTTGGATTTAGTGGTAATAAATGTTGTTGATTATTGATTCTAATTCTCGTCCTGATAGAGCATCACCTTATACCCGGCTTTCAGATGCACTTTCACGGTGCACATCTTCTTGGCTATATATTGGCTTGTGCCTTGTATCAGTCCCTTGCCCAGGTCGGAGGCGAGCTGCGCCCCCGCATCGGTGGAGATGTTGATGCTACTGCCCAGTGACCCGCCCATATTGGCGGCTACTTCCTTGACGGCATCCAGCTCCATCGAGTTCGGGATGAAGATGCCGGGCTGCCCGTCCGTGTCATACACCGAGAGTTCCACAGGAATGACCGTGCCTTCGTATTCCAGCGAGGTGATCGTAATGCCAAGCCGTTCACCCTGTATCCTGGCGGCACCGACCAGTGCCGCATTGCGCGGGATAATCCGGTCGGCTACCGCCATAGGCTCCAGCAACCGTAATTTCACCGCCTGCCCGTCGGTCACGCTCTGCGCACCATTGATGCAGGCAGACAGGGTGTTCTTCTCCGATACAGCCGTGCCGCCCACTGCCGTGTTGAAACCGTAGTTGCGTTCCGTGGTATGGGTTGCCACAAACTCGGCGTTGCTCATCGGCTGTCCGAGAGCCGACACCACTTGGTGAGTTACCTGCTTCACGGGCACCGCCTTGTTCTTGCCGACCTTTTGGACAGAATGGGATTCGCTTCTGTTCTGTCCGCCCATGTATTTGGCGGCAAGTTCATAGGATTTCTCCATGAGAGCCACCTCGTCCATGTCGGAGTTCCTGCCTTTTTCGTTTTCAAGTGCCGTTTCCAATGAGGCGATGCGTTCCAGCAGCTCATCCATTTCCTTGTCCTCATTGGCAGGCTGTTCGTAGAAGTTGCCGAGCGTGGTGTTCAGGTCACGGTAGGCGGCAGCGGAGGAATGTATGGTCTGTGGCGTGGAAACCTTTGCCGGTTCCAGTTCCGCTTCTTCCACTTCATGGTCGAACATATCGCCGAGTTCCTGCATGGAGCGGCTGCGGCTTGCCCGCCGTTCCTCCATCTCTTTCTGCGCGTAGGCTTTCACCTTATCCCCGATGATGTGCCGGTCCTCTTGGTCTGCATCGGGGATTTCGGTATTGTAACTGCCTATGCCCGGCTGCATTTCCTTGTCGGAGGACGGGGCGAATATCAGCCACATCGCTCCGAGGAATACCAGTACCATTGCCGGCAGGACAATCATTTTCTGCCGTCTCAGCCGTTCAGCCGGGGTCAGCGGAGTACGCTCCTTCTTCGGTTTCTCCTTTCCGGGAGCCGCCTTGCTCTCTGTCTTTGTTTCAATCTTCTGTTGTTCCATATATATAAGGTGTTATGTTGGGGTCATTTTTCGGTTTCACGGGCAGTTCTACCCGTCCGGCATGACCTGTTCTCGTTTTTCTGCCGTCGTTTCTGCCGATGTCATGGACGGCTTTTGCAAAGGAGTACAATGCCAGTACCGCAAAAACGGCGAGCATGGACAGCACTATCCT
The DNA here is from genome assembly GCA_900553465.1 of uncultured Prevotella sp. GTDB lineage: Bacteria > Bacteroidota > Bacteroidia > Bacteroidales > Bacteroidaceae > Prevotella. The sequence continues at coordinate 15,927 of USDT01000032.1, read as the reverse complement.
TTTTTTTGTTTTCGGGGGCAAGCCGTCCAGATACCCTTTCAGCTTTCCAATAATCCGTTTCCTCCTGTCGTGGAGTTTCCAGAATACGCCCCACATCCGTTTTCTGATATTCTTCATTCCCATGTCCTTTTACCGTTTGATGGTCTGCAAATCCTTGTTCTCGATGATGGTAAATCCCTCGATGGTGAACCCGTTCGGGTTGTCGTCCGAGCGTGAGGCGTTCAGAAGCCTGCACGTGGTCACGAGGCTGCGCTCCGTGACGTTGCTTTGCCTGATAATCCGCTGCGTGGCATAGGTCACGCAGCGGTACGGGTAGCTGTTGAAGTCGCACACCACGCTGTCCACCCTCAATGTCTGGTTGATGTTCCCTGCTATGACGCGGTTGTAATACCCCTTTTCGGCAAAGTCCGAATAGTAGTTGTACACGCTCCGATCCGCCAGCAGTAGGGCACGCCCCACATTGTGCTCGATGGCACTCTTTTCAGGGGAGAGCGTGAAAAACAGTTCATGGAAACGGCGCACGTGTTCCCGTGCCTCCGCCGGGCGGTTCTGTGACAAATCTTGTGATAAGGCAAGCATCAGCGACTTGCCGTTGTCCAGCACATAGATTTTCTCCCGTTGCCTCTCTGCGAAGCGGTAGGAGCTCCATACGCTCCACACCGTTATCACGGCGCACAGCGAGAGGAAGACGATACCGAACAGGCGTATCTGCCTGAACGATGTCTCGATGTTCTTTAATGACTTGAATTCCATTGTTTGATTTATTTTTCAGTTATTACTTGTCTCTTACGGGATAGGTATGTGACCGCTTGCTACATACCTATATTGTGAGTTTCTACATACCTATGTCGTAGGCTGCTACATACGTATCTCGTAATAGGCTACATACATATATTGCTTTCAGCCGGATACCTATCCCGTCTTTTATTCTCTATTTCAGCAGCTTGCCGACACGTCCCACAACGTTTCCGGTCGTGGAGCCCGCGACACTGCCCACGACACCGCCGGCACGTCCTGCCGCCTGGTTCACGTGGCGGTTATAGCCGCCCATGCCTCCTGCCTGGATAATCCAGCCCGCCACCGTTGGGATGGTGAAGTAGCCGATGATGCCTATTGCCATGAACACGATATACACCCCGTCGCTGGAGTCGAGCGAGAAGTTCGGGTCCGCCTGCATCCGTTCAATGTCGCTTTGCAGCATCAGCACCTGGATTTTTGCCAACACGGTGCTGAACATATCCGAGACGGGCAGCCAGATGTACACCTGTATGTAGCGACATATCCACTGCGTGAGTGTGCTCTGGAAACCGTCCCATACTGATATGGCGAAGGCTATCGGACCGAGTATCGCCAGTACCACGAGGAAGAACGTGCGTATGGTGTCTATCACGAGTGCGGCAGCCTGGAACATCAGTTCCAGCACCTCACGGAAAAAGCCGCGCACGGACTTCTTCATGTCATACATTGTCCGTTCCAGGTGCATCCCGGTCATGGTGATCATGTCCTCGGGCGACCAGCCGAGTTCCTCCAGCTGCTTGTCGAATTCCTCGTTACTGACAAGGTAGGCGGTTTCAGGATTGCGCACCATTGCCTCGTATTCCAGCCTGTCCTTCTGCTTCCGGTACTCGCCCATGTCCATCGTCTCCGATTCCAGTATCTTCGCCGTGCCCTGCACGACGGGGGACAGGATGCTGTTGATGGTTCCGAGCACCACCGTGGGGAAGAACATGATACATAGTCCTATCGCAAAAGGGCGGAGCATGGGCAGCACGTCTATCGGTTCGGCCCTTGCCAGAGACTGCCATACCCGGTAAGCCACATAGAACAGCGCGCCCAGTCCGGCGATGCCCCTTGCCACACCCGCCATGTCCTCGCACAGCGGCATCATCTCCCCGTAAAGCGAACGGAGAATCTGGTGAAGGTTGTCGAAATCCATAGGCTACCAGTATCTTTCGTTCGCGTCACCGTAAAGTCCCATGATGCGGTCAAGGTCGTTCTTCTTTTTCGCCCGGAGATAGCTTACGGATATATTTTTGTTCGTATAATAGCCCACAAGGTTGCGGTAACGTCTCATTTTGGAGTAGCAGCGTTCCACCACGTCCATACGCTCCTTGTCCGTCATGGAGAGCGTGGTGATGTTCACCACGTTTTTCAGTTCGGTCAGCACGTCGTTGCTCTCTTCCAGCAGCTTCGTGTAGCCGAAGGCGATGGCCCCGAGTTCCTCGACTGTGAAGTTCTCGTCACGCATCATCTTCTGGAAGTTGTTCACGTAGATGTCCGTGATGTCCCCCACCATGAGGATGGTCTGCTGCACCTTGCGGGCGTCCTTGACGAGGTTGTTCACGGATTTGAGCGCGTCGTAGTATTTTTTGCCCTGCTCGTAAATCTTCACGGTCTCCTTGAAGTTGTTGACCATGTTGGTCGCCGTGGAGGACGTATGCACCATGTTCTTTCCGTTGTTGATGATGCTCTGCGCGATGTTGGACGGGTCTATCACCGCCCACTGCGCGCTTGCCCTGCCTGCAAGGAGCAGGCAGAGGCATATTGCTGTCAATATTCTTGTTCTCATTCTTACTTTGGATTTAGTGGTAAAATCAATTGAAATAATCCGTCTGGTTTCCGAATTGCCGCCAGCCGTGCCTGCGTTCCCGTGAAAACACATCCATTTTCCCACAGGAGGGATACAAGGCATCTATCATGCGGTAACAGAAATCCGGTTTCCGGCTGTGCTGCCTGCTCCGTTCTGCAAATACGGTCATGAACTTTCCCCGCTGTTCCCCGGCTATGGGCGGCAGCCTCTTCCGGTAGAACCATATCAGATATTCGTGTGAATACCGGACGGTAAACGCAGGGGCAACCCCGTTCAGCTTGTTCCATATCATCCGGCAGTGACGCTTATAGCCGCGCTTCTCCATCTCGTTCTCGCATTCAAGGAGAAAGCGGTCTATCGTCCACATGAATACGCAATGGTCATCTTCTGCAAGCGGGAATATCTCCCTGTCGAGCAGTCCGAAGATTTCAGGCACTTCCATCGTCACATAGTCAAGTTCCCTTCCCTAGTTTCCTCTTGACTTGCGCAAGCCGCCTTTCCGCTGCTGCCATGCGGGGTCAATCACAAATACCCGTATCTTCTCCATGCCCGAAGTCCTTTACTCTTATATAGTCACCGTTCGGCGAGAAGGTCAGCACGTCGGCGGCTTCATTGTAGGACACGTCGATGCGGAATCCCGTGTTCATGAACAGGTTGCCGTTCTCCTCCTGCAAGAGGTAGGTTTCCGGTTTCAGCTTGCGTCTCAGCCCGCTGCGCTTGAACACCGTCACCTTGTAGGCTTCGCCCTCCTTATAAACCAGCACGTCCGGCTTGCCGTCCACGCTCTCCCAGTTGCCACACAACTTGTCGCGGCGTTCGTCCGCCACCTCGCAGGATTGCAGTACCATGACTGCCAACCCGATCAGACACTTGCTGACTTGCAGCATTTTCACTTTGGATAAACTCATACTTTTTTTCTTTTTTTTGTTGATGATTGAAATGATTATTGATTCTTGTTGTCACGCTTTTCCGCCAACTTCCGGATGGCGGCTTCGATGTCGCCGCCCAGCTTTTCGGCAAGGGTACGGACTTCCATCTTCTCCGTCTCTTCCGTCGTATATGCCAGATACTCAGCCGCACTGACCTCCGTAGCATAGACGGCACTCTGTGTGCCGCCCAGACCTATCCAGACTTCCTTATAAAGTCGTGAGGGGTTGTTCGCCATGTTGATGGAAAGTATCTGTGACTTCTCCTTCTCCGTCAGACCGAGCAATGCCTGTATCTGGTCGAACTTGTTCATGTATTTCCTTTGGTCTAAGAGTATCTTACAATCGGAATTGTTGATGATGCTCTCCTTGACAACGGGAGAGGAAATAATGTCGTCCACCTCCTGCGTCACCACGATTGCCTCACCGAAATACTTGCGGACGGTCTTGTAGAGATAGCGGAGATATTCAGCCATGTTCGCCGAGGAAAGGGCCTTCCAAGCCTCTTCCACGATAAGCTGTTTCCTGACACCTTTGAGCCGCCGCATCTTGTTGATGAATGCTTCCATGATGATGATGGTCACTACCGGAAACAGTTCCTTGTTATCACGGATGGAATCAATCTCAAAGACGATGAAACGCTTGCCGAGCAAGTCGATGTTCTCCTTCGAGTTCAACAGGAAGTCGTAGCGTCCGCCCCGGTAATACTGCCGCATGGTGGTGAGCATATTGTCGATGTTGAAATCGTCTTTGCCCACCTTGATTTCACGTTCGGCGAGTTCCCTACGGTAGTCGTCACGCATATACTCGTAGAAAGTATTGAATGACGGTACGATGCTCCGGTCTGCCCTGATACGCTCGATATAGGCACTCACGGCACTGCCCAGCTCGCCGCTTTCGGTCTTCGTCACCTTGTCGTCCTCGCTTTTCCAAAGCGTGAGCAGCAGGGTCTTGATGCTGTCCTTCTTCTCCACGTCGAACACGTAGTCGTCGGTATAGAACGGATTGAACGAAATGGGCTTTTCCTCGGTATAGGTGAAATACACCCCGTCCTCGCCGTGCGTCTTGCGGCGTATCATTTCGCACAGTCCCTGGTAGGAGTTTCCCGTGTCCACCAGCACCACGTGCGTGCCCTGCTCGTAATACTGGCGCACGAGGTGGTTCATGAAGAAGGACTTCCCGCTGCCCGAAGGCCCCAGCACGAATTTGTTGCGGTTGGTCGTGATGCCGCGCTTCATGGGCAGGTCGGAGATGTCCAGGTGCAGGGGCTTTCCCGTGAGCCGGTCCACCATCTTGATGCCGAAAGGCGAGAGCGAGCTGCGGTAGTTGGTCTCTTCCGTGAAGAGGCACACCGCCTGCTCGGTGAAGGTGTAGAAGCTCTCCTCTGCCGGGAAGTCCGCCGCATTGCCGGGTATCGCCGCCCAGTAGAGCGTGGGGCAGTCGATGGTGTTGTGCCTGGGCATACACCCCATGCTTGCCAGCTGGCTGCCCACGTCGTTCTTGATGCGTTTCAGCTCCTCCATGTCGTCGCTCCACGCCATCACGTTGAAGTGTGCCCTTACCGAAGTCAGCCCGTAGGAATGGGCCTCGTTCAGGTATTGGTCGATCCACTCCCTGTTGATGCTGTTGCTCCGGCTGTACCGCGAGAGCGACTGCATATTGCGGGCGTCCTTCTCGAAACGCTGCAAGTTTTCATCGCTGTTGTCTATCATCACATACTGGTTATAGATGTGGTTGCAGGGCAGAAGCAGCCCGACGGGACTCGCGAACGAGAGGCGGCAGTCGCTCCGGTCGGTGGAGAGGCGCTCATAACGGGTATCGGTAGCCACTTTGCCCGGCAGGTCCTCCACATCGGAAAGGGTGTGCAGACATAAATAATTGTCACCGATGCGCATCTCCCTTGCCGAAAGCCCGATGTCCTGCAAGGTGGCATTCCCTTCGGGCATGAGGGAGAAGTAACGCTCTATGACTCCCGCCTTGCCGTCCGTGCCGGTAATCTCGTCCGTGGAGAGCCGGCGCAGCCTGACAAATCCGCTGTCGTTCATGATACGGGCGAACTGCTCCGTGGCTTCCATGAACTTTTCGGTGGTTTCCCTGTCCAGCTCCTTGGGAATGATGTTTCCCCGGCACAGCGTGCTGAAGTTGCTCCGCATACGGCTGCGCTCCTTCGTCGTTTTCGTCAGATAAAGGTAGCAGGTATGCTTCAGGTACGGACGCTCGTTGAAGTGGCGCTCAAAGGAACGGCTCAAAAAACTCATGCCCTCCTTTTGCAGTTCGGGCTTGTAGGTCTCGCGAACGAACCAGTCCTGCTTGTGCACGACGGAGAAGTCCGGCAGTACCCTGACAGCCTTGCACCAGCAGCCGTGTATCGTCTCGTATTCCGCGCTTGTCACGGTGTACAGTTCCGGCAGCTCCACCTCGAAGGAGACCGTGATGTCGGCATCCTTCGAGATGATGCAGCCGTGCTCCACCGCCCATAACGGAAACTTGTTTTCCAGTGTCGTAATCTTGGATGTATTTCTCATTGTCATTCTTTCTTTTTTCGTTTGCTGAATAGTCGGGTGATCCGTCGCCGGTTGCTCAGGTACTGGGGGTGGCTTTTTGCCGCCCCCAGCTTCATAAGCCCGTGTTCGCCGTACCGGGCGTTCAGCGCGAAGGTCTGCCATACGAGGACGGAAGACGATGCCGCGCCGAAGCCGATACATATCCACTGGTCGATGCCGACCATGTAGAGGATGACGAACAGGACAAAGAGGGCCAGCAGTCCACCCGCGAAGATGAACAGGTATTGTGCCTTGAGCCCCTTGAACTCGACCGGACGACCGATACCCTTGTTGATGGGGTATCCGGCCATACATTATAATATTAAAGGAAGAACGAGCGGAGAATCGTTGCCGCCACGATAAGGAAGATACACGCCCCGAACCACGACGCCGCCGTCTTCGACGTGTCGGGGTCTCCGGAAGAGAACTTCCCATACACCTTCACGCCACCGATTAACCCGACCACGGCACCGATGGCGTAAATTAATTTCGTTCCCGGGTCAAAATAGCTACTCACCATTTGAGTGGCTTCGTTGATGCCTGCAAGCCCGTTGTCCTGGGCAAGTGCGGATGCGGTTGCAGCGATGAGTAACGCTGCCGAAAGAAAGAATTTCTGTTTCTTGTTCTTGTTCATAAATAACTCTTGTTTTGTGCCTTCAAAGGGTGGATGGTCCTTTTTCGGGCGGTTGATATTGTTTTAATTCCTGGATTCAGTGGCTCCCGTTTGTTTCCACGGACTTGGGAGTGTCCGTTCCGGTTGGGCGGTACCTTGTACTGCCTGCACGGTCTGTCTGCCATCATTTCTTTTTTTTCATTGTTGTTACATTCTTTATTGTCGTTACACAAAATCCCGGATATTGAAATCTTCCAACTTTTCCGGAATTATAAATTCCGCTTTCATCCTTACCTCCTTCACTACCGGCACGGGCTGGTCGTAGAGATAGAGGTCTATGAATCCGGAAACTTTCATCTTGACGGACTGGCTCATCTTGTCGAGCAGTTCCGTTCCTTCCAGATCAGAGAACACTTTTCCTGCCCGGTGTTTTTCCTCATAGGTCGGCTTCTCCTTGCCGGCTATGCTGACCGCATCACCGATTTCGTCAAAGCTGAATCCTGAAGCCTGCCGTCTGTCCGGTGTCTCATCTTCCGGTTCGTCCTCTCCGTATTTCATTTCCGACGGAGGAATATTCGAGAATACCTCATCGAGCTTCTCTTCCGGAACTTGTGCCGGATGTGACTCCGCCTTGCTGTTTCCGTCGTCAAAAGTAGCGTCTTCCTCAGACAGCTCAATGCCTTCCTCCGAAGTGGCAGCTTGTGGCGCCGGTATGGTAGTCATTGTCCGGGTCATTGTCATTTTGAAATGGCTCTTGCCGATAATATCCACCGCTTGTGCGGGCGCCCGTTCCGTCTCCTTTTTCTGTTCTCCGGCATGAAGGGTATTCCAGACTCCGGCAATGTCCTTGAAGAAACGGACGAGCCTTGTTTCCATGATGCGGTCATACAGAAGCAGGAACAGGAACCATACGTTACAGGCAACCGATACGGTCAATAGAATATTGGTCATATTCATAGGCTGTATGCTTTTAAACGGTTCATGGACTTCTGTTTTTTCTTCATTGTCTTTATCCTCATAATTTTGATGTTGTTAAAATATATCTTCATAATTCTTGTCATACAGTTTCTTTATCACGTCCTCGCATTGGAGGAAATGCTGGGTCAGCACATGGTCAATGTACCCCGACAAGGTCAGCTTGTCCTTTCCTATGACGCGGGTAATGCGCATGATACGTTCGTGGTACTCCTTGCGCACATATGCCATTTTGCCCGAACGGGCCGCCGTCTCCGCTCCCTGGATGAACAGGTCGAGATAGTCTTCCTCGCTTTCGATGGGCGGAATTACGGATACTGTTTTCGCCACGACCTTTTTACGGCTGTCACTCCGTGATGCCTTTCTTCTTTCCGCCGTGACCTCCGGCTGTACAGCCGCTTTTCTCAGAGAGCGCGTTTCGGGGGTGGTCGCGGGCAGTTCCGGACGTATGCTGTCGAGGAAGTCTGCCGAGTCAATTTGCACATCAAGATTCTTAGCCATTCCTATACGTTTATAAGTTCCAACATCTCATTCGCCAGCCTCTCGATATTGCTGCCCCTTATCAGGCTCCTGTCAGGTGGCATGGCAGTGGAACGGAACACGGAGCGTTCCCCATCCTCCGCACTTTCCCTGCGGAAACGCTTGCTGTCAGGAAGGAAGGTTTTCATGACGTTCAGACCGAGTTCTCCGGCAACCTTCTCATAGCGGTCATAAAGGTCGGTCTTCTCCCGTCCGTCCACCATGTTCCACAGAAGGTATAACCCTTTGATGTTGGAATGCCCTGTACTAAGAAGCGTGTCGTTCACGACTGTGGCGAAATTGAGCGAGCTTTCCGCCACCACCCGGTCAGCCATGATGGGACAGAATACGTAGTCCATCGTCGCTACCGTATTGATGACATCAGAGTTGTTCACCGTTCCCGGCAGGTCGAAGAAGATAATATCCGGAGGTGTCTCCATCGCCAGGAAATCCTTGGCCTTTTCGACTGCCTTTTCCGGACGGCTCTCCACAATGGGGTACATCTTCTTTTTCAGCCGTGCGAACTGCTCGAAAGCCGTCTTGCGCAAATGGGCATTGCGCTCGATGTTCCTCATGTCACGCTCCCTCATGTCCTTGATGCTGTACTGCGGATAATCGCAGTCGATAACGGCGACATCCATTCCTTTCACGTAATAGAGATAGCTTGCCATCAATACCGTGAGTGTCGTTTTGCCCGCTCCCCCTTTCTGGGTGGAGAAAGCCACAAGCAATGTTTCTTTTTTCATTTCTCGTTTTTTTAATTAAGTGATACAATAGGTTTACCTTGTGACCGGTTGATTGACCGTAAGACACTGCCGCAGGTCGGACAGACCACCTTCCGGGCAGTCTGCTTCCAGGTCGGATGCGCATCCGGTTTGCCCGTTTGCATACTTGCCGGTATGTTTACTGCCACGACTGTTTGTCTGCTGACCGGTCTGCCAACTTACCGACTTACCGGCATTCTTATCAACAGGACCTCAAACCGGCTTTCAGACCATGCGTCAGACAGGTCTTTCAACCAATCACGCTGCAAATAAACAATGATTTTTCCGCACTTGTATCACCTCCAGACGAAGTGGCAGCTTGTGGCGTCGGTTGGTAGGCATTGTCCGGCTAAATAGCTTGTATTACACCGTCTTATCCCCCTAACTTTGCAGCCGAACGGCAGGGTTATCCGTATGGGGCGCAGCCGTGGGTCAAGCAGGTATTCTTCCAATCCGTCCCCGACGGATTTTTATGTTCACAAGAACATAGCAAGATGTCTTTTCAGCCGCTCAAAACATTTTGAGCATCTTGAAAAGCACTTGCCCTTGCAGGGGGCTGGCTTCCTCTCCGAAGTCGGGAAGCCTGATGAACCTACGGTGTATGTGTCCCCAAAGCGGGGCTTATGCCGTGCAACCGCTAAATCCTAAATTTATATGCAGGAAAAAAGAAACAAGACCGGGAGAAATCCCAAACCTGATCCGGCGGTGTTCCGCTACACCGTCCGTTTCAACGAGGAGGAACACAACCGTTTCCTCTCCATGTTCGAGAAGTCGGGCGTTTACGCCAGGTCGGTTTTCATTAAGGTACACTTCTTCGGCAAGCCGTTCAAGGTGCTGACTGTGGACAAGACACTGGTGGACTACTACACCAAGCTGTCCGATTTTCATGCGCAGTTCCGTGCGATAGGCACGAACTACAACCAGGTCGTGAAGGAATTGCGCTGCCATTTCTCCGAGAAGAAGGCGATGGCGTTGCTCTATAAACTGGAGCGGCAGACCATCGAGCTGGTAAGGTTGAGCCGCGAGATTGTGGAACTTTCAAGAAAGATGGAGGCGCAATGGTCGCAAAAATCAGTGTAGGGAAGTCGCTGTACGGCGCACTCGCCTACAACGGGGAGAAGATCAACAAGGAGCAGGGAAAGCTCCTTGCCACCAACAAAATCTACAATGACGGCACGGGGACGGTGGATATAAACCGTGCGATGGACGATTTCATGGCTTATATGCCTGCGCATACGAGGGTGGAAAAACCGGTGATGCACATCTCCCTCAACCCGCATTCCGACGACGTGCTGACCGATACGGAATTGCAGGACATCGCGAGGGAGTATCTGGAAAAGCTCGGCTACGGAGAGCAGCCGTACATGATTTACAAGCACGAGGACATAGACCGGCACCATGTCCATATCGTCACGGTCAATGTGGATGAAACCGGCAGGCGGCTCAATCAGGACTATCTCTATCGCAGGAGTGAGCGCATCCGCAAGGAGCTGGAAGAAAAGTACGGACTTCATCCTGCGGAGCGCAGGAATGCCCGGTTGGACAATCCGCTCCACAGAGTGGACGTGTCCGCAGGGGATATGAAGAAGCAGGTGGGCAACGTCGTCAAGGAAGTGAACAGGAAATACCGTTTCCAGACGATGGGTGAATACCGTGCCCTCCTTTCTTTATATGGCATAACGGTGGAGGAGGTACGGGGTAGCGTTCGCGGACGGGAGTACAACGGGCTGGTCTATTCGGTGACGGATGAGTCCGGGAACAAGGCCGGCAATCCGTTCAAGTCCTCGCTATACGGCAAGTCCGTTGGCTATGAAGCCGTACAGAGGAAGTTCTCATGTTCCAGGCAGGAAATCAAGGACAGGAAACTTGCCGGTATGACCAAGCGCACGGTACTTGCCGCTTTGGAAAAAACATACCACAAGGAGAAGTTCATCGCGGACTTGAAAGCCAAAGGCATTGACACGGTTTTTCGCTATACGGAGGACGGGCGTATCTACGGTGCTACTTTCATCGACCACCGTACAGGATGCGTCCTGAACGGCTCCCGTATGGGGAAGGAACTCTCCGCCAACGCCTTGCAGGAGCATTTCACACTGCCGTATGCCGGACAGCCTCCGGTGCAGCTTTCCGTTCCGGTGGAGGACGTGGAAGATACACGGAAGCAGTCTGTATCCGAGAGCGAGGGACATGCCGATGGACTCGGCTTGCTTATGCCTGAAGGTCCGGCTGTGGATGCCGAGGAAGAGGCGTTTATCTGGGCGATACGGCGCAGGAAAAAGAAGAAGCGCAAGGGCTTGGGTATGTAATCAGATTAAGTATCAACATTAAAACAGATTCAATTTATGTCACAGGAAGACGATTTGAGGGCATTGGCGAAAATCATGGATTTTCTGCGTGCCGTGAGTATTATACTGGTAGTGATGAACGTGTACTGGTACTGCTATGAGGCGGTCCGGTTGTGGGGAGTGGACATCGGTGTGGTGGACAGGATACTGATGAACTTCAACCGCACGGCGGGACTGTTCCACTCCATCCTTTACACGAAGGTGTTCGCTGTCATCCTGCTTGCCCTTTCCTGCCTGGGCACGAAAGGTGTAAAGGGTGAGAAAATTACATGGAGGAAAATCTGGACGGTGCTTGCCGCCGGTTTTGTGCTGTTTTTCCTTAACTGGTGGATATTGGCTTTGCCGCTACCGATTGAGGCGGTCACGGCTTTGTATATCCTTACCGTCGGTGGCGGCTATGTCTGCCTGCTGATGGGCGGACTCTGGATGAGCCGTCTTTTGAAACATAACCTTATGGAGGATGTTTTCAACAACGAGAACGAGTCGTTCATGCAGGAGACACGGCTCCTGACCAACGAATACTCCGTGAACCTGCCCACACGTTTCTATTATAAGAAGAAGTGGAACAACGGCTGGATCAACATCCTTTTACCGCAGCGTGCGTCCATCGTGTTGGGAACGCCGGGCAGCGGAAAGTCTTTCGCGGTGGTCAATTCCTATATCAAGCAACAGATAGAGAAGGGCTACTCGATGTATCTCTATGACTTCAAATTCAGCGACTTGTCCACAATCGCCTACAACCACCTGATGAACCATACGGAAGGATACAAGGTGAAACCGAAGTTCTATGTCATCAACTTCGATGACCCGCGACGCTCACACCGCTGTAATCCCATCCATCCCGATTTCATGGAGGACATTACGGATGCTTACGAAAGTGCGTACACGATAATGTTAAATTTGAATAAAACGTGGGTGCAAAAACAGGGGGACTTCTTTGTGGAGTCACCTATAATCCTCTTTGCTGCAATCATTTGGTATCTTAAAATATTTCAGAACGGCAAGTATTGCACATTCCCCCATGCCATCGAGTTTTTGAACCGCCGCTATGAGGATATTTTTCCGATTCTATCCTCTTATCCCGAACTGGAGAACTACCTTTCTCCGTTCATGGATGCCTGGCTCGGAGGGGCTGCGGAGCAGCTCCAGGGGCAGATAGCCTCTGCCAAAATCCCGCTTTCAAGGATGATTTCACCGCAGCTCTACTGGGTGATGTCGGACAGCGAGTTTACATTGGACATCAATAACCCGGAAGAGCCCAAGATACTCTGTGTCGGCAATAATCCCGACCGGCAGAATATTTACGGTGCGGCCCTTGGCCTGTATAATTCGCGTATCGTCAAACTCGTCAATAAGAAAGGAAAACTCAAATCCTCGATTATCATTGACGAGCTGCCGACGATATATTTCAAGGGGCTGGACAACCTTATCGCCACCGCACGAAGCAACAAGGTGGCCGTGCTTCTGGGTTTTCAGGATTTCAGCCAGTTGGTACGCGACTACGGTGACAAGGAGGCGAAGGTAGTGATGAATACTGTCGGTAATATTTTCTCCGGGCAGGTGGTGGGAGAAACAGCCAAGACACTTTCCGAACGCTTCGGAAAGGTTTTGCAGAAGCGGCAGTCAATCTCCATTAACCGGCAGGATGTCTCCACCTCCATCAATACGCAGATGGACGCGCTTATCCCGCCAAGCAAGATTTCATCCCTGACGCAGGGGATGTTTGTGGGCTCCGTGGCAGATACGTTCGACGAGCGTATCGAACAGAAGATTTTTCATTGTGAGATTGTCGTGGATGCCGAAAAAGTAAAACGGGAAGAGAAGGAGTATAAACCGATACCCGTCATTACGGATTTTACCGACGAGGACGGCATAGACCGCATGAAAGAGCGCGTGCAGGAGAATTACAACTGTATCAAGGAGGATGTGAAACAGATTGTCAGGGATGAACTGGAACGCATCGCGAATGACGATAACCTGAAGCATCTGTTGCAGACGAAGTAACGGCTTGAATCATTTGCCCTACTGACAGGAACAACCCCGAAGCCGTTTCAATATCGGTTTCGGGGCTGTTGCTTTACCTTATTTATTATAATGTGGTATTTTTCTTTTTTATTTCCATGCCGTCCTCTTCCCATTCCTTCACAAGCCTGCGGATGATTTCATCCACCAGATTATTGTAAGTGGTATCGGGAACTACCTGTATAAAAAAGGCATCATGGGCTTCCTTGATTACCCATTCCTTGATTTCTTTCAAATCCTTGCCTTCGGGAATGTAGTCCTTATGTATCATGAACTCGTTGATGTTGTCCGCCAGCAGTTCTTCCAGTTCATAACGTATATCATCCTCCAAATCGGCAAAAGGTATCTTTTCCTCTTCATAAATTTCATCAAGCGGGGCGTCCTCTTCCGTTTCTTCCTCCGTTTCATAATTGCCCCGTTTCATATCCAGCATGTCCTGCGCGAACCTGCCGGACTCCATATCCTTGTATTTTTGGGCGTACTTTTCCAGCAGTTCCCAGTCCTGGCGTGACATGGGGTATTTGAACGCGGCGTGTTCCACCTCGTTGCACCGCCTCATATCCGCCTGCACCTCTTGGGGCAGGGATTGGCAGGACCTGCAGATATGCCGTGCGTGCCCCTTGCCCGTGAATTTCTCATTGGGAAGGTAATTGCCGCATATCCTGCAATAGTGACCGTGATGTTTCTTCTTCTTTTTTTTCGCCATATTTCTTTTGCCTTGTCTGACAGAAGGTCTCAATCCTTTATCCGGATACAAAAATAGTGTTTTTGACGGATCTCATGAAAGGTATCTGATAATAAAACAGTATTGCATCATACTTTCAGGAAGTGATATAAAATAAAAGGATAAGGAGCTGCATCACGCGGCCCCTTATCCGAACAATTAAAAACGTATGCTATGAACAGAAATTATCGTCGGTTCAGTTCCGCTTCCTCGTCCCGCCGTATCCGCTCGTTCAACCTTGCCTGCATCTGTTCGAGGAAATGCGTGTGGCTGATGGTTTTCCGGCGTTTGATGTCGGTATAGAAACGGTAACAGTCCTTGGTTTCCACGCCAAAGAAAGAATAGAGTATCGGGGCAAGCTGTTTCAATGGGATTTCACCGCCATTGATGCATCCCATCTCATGGATGCCATATATTATTTCCACCAGGTCAATGGCATTGCCTGTCCAGCGCAGGGCAGGAACGGATGTCTTTTCTTCTTTCGGCGTTTCAGGGATGGATGTCAGTGGCGGCACTTGGGGGATATTGTTTGTAGCAAGATGCTTCTGTATCTTTCTCACAAAGGCAAGGGCTTTGCGGACAAATAAGGATATTTGTTCGTTTTCCACCGGAGAGTGCCATGTGCGGTGGTGTTGCAGTTCGTTTTCCATGTATGCCAGTGCAACAACGGTTGTGGTTATATCAGTACTTCCACAGCATAGTTCAATTATCGCCTTTATGAAGTCGTCATAAGCCGTGTTCAGATTACAGGGTTCGGCATCGGCGTTTATCAGTCCGAAAAACTCGGTTTCCGCTAATATGAGGTAGTTCATGTCCTTTCTCTTTTTTTAGGGGTTATACACTTGATTGTCTGTGTGCACACGGTAATCATAGGACAAACCGGGTGCCCGTTCTTCTAAAAAAGAGAATAGGATCTTATATTCTACTGAACATCAGCAGGATAATCCGGATAAAATATTTTTCGGATGGTTTTTATCATGTATTTCCGTGTTTCTGTTCTGAACACGTGCCCAAAATAGGAACACGGAATGAGTTCATTTTATGAACACCGTAGGTTTCCATTCTGTCCGGTACACCGTGAAAACCACGCCGCCATCATACAGTTTGTGCTCCACGAGCTTCCATTCATCTTGCGGCAAAGCGGACTGGAAGAAATGTTTTCCGGTTCCGGCTATTTGGGGCAGCGTGTAGAGGATTATCTCGTCCACCACCCGCATACGCAGCATACCGTTGATGAAGTCTGCTGTCCGGGGTGTGGCTTCCGCCAGATAGATGACCCCGTCTTCCTGCCCGCGCCATTTTGCCAGCATGGATATGGAATACTCAGGGGTGACTTTGAAATAAGTTTTTTTACGGATAGCTTCGATTCCGTAGGTATCAGAAGTTCCGGAAGATTCCAATTCTGATAAACATCCGTCCATCGTGAGGACGGCAAGTATCTGGACTTTTGCCATAAGCCTTTTCCTTTCATTTATATATGCAGGGCAAAAAAGTAGCGTGCAAACACACTACTTTCAAGCGACGGCTCTGGAATAGCCTTTACAGAGAGTACGTGAATGCACGCTATGCGAAAGCATAGCATAAGCATCACACAATCGTCTCTGTAGTTCCAATTTTCCAGATTTTCGCTTGAAACGCCTTGCGGTCTTATGTCTATATCAGCAGGCGAAAGGTCCCCCAATTGCCTGTTATTCTCAAATATGGCTACAAAGTTAATCAATAACCTGAATTTTCAGCCATCTTTATTTCTGTTTTTACTCTTTCCCGTTGTCTTTCAGTCCATAATCTTTCATCTTATTATATAAGGTGGTCCTGCCTATACCCAATAACTGGGCGGCATCCTTCTTGTTTCCGTTTGTCTGTTCAAGGGCACGCCGGATACGTTCCTTCTCCTCACTATCGCTCC
>USDT01000031.1 GCA_900553465.1 uncultured Prevotella sp. | reverse complement strand
GCTCGAACCCACGACATTCAGAACCACAATCTGACGCTCTAACCAACTGAACTACGGCCACCATTTGTTTTGTCCGTGCCTTCGTTTCCGAAAGCGAGTGCAAAGATACAGCATTTATTTGAATTGCGCAAATAAATGCTGCACTTTTTTATCACTTAATATTATTTTGCAGGTGTAGCCGGTGCTTTCGGGGCAGCTTTCTGTGCGCCGTTTCCGGCCGGAGTCTGCTGCTGACTTGCTCCGAATCCCTGTGTGTTGGTCGGATTTGTTGTCTGTGTTTCAGTAGCTGTCTTTTCGAGAACGCTCTGATCGCTTGTTGCTACAGGCGCTGTGTAAGAGCAGATAACGCTGAATACAACCA
Source organism: uncultured Prevotella sp. (assembly GCA_900553465.1). Lineage (GTDB taxonomy): Bacteria > Bacteroidota > Bacteroidia > Bacteroidales > Bacteroidaceae > Prevotella. Next base: position 32,458 of record USDT01000031.1, on the reverse strand, counting down.
TTGCTGCAGCAAGAGTCCAAGTTGCCTTTTCTACGACGTCTGTTGTCTTGCGTACGCCCATGATGGCGTTAGAGGAGGAAAAGTTTGATGCCAGACCGCCGCCTTTTGACTCCTGGATAAGCACGATGCCGATCATCAGCAACGATGCTATAATAATTAAAATTACGAATAATGTATAAACCATTTTATTTGTTATTATTTTTGTTATTTATTATCAATTTCTTTAAAAATCGGATTTGGTCTGCAAAGTAAGCATTTTTTTTTGGATAATTCAAATTTAATCGTTGAATTATTTCAAGAGCCTTGGTATATCTTCCTTGTTTGATGTATATTTTTGCCAGTGTCTCTGTGAAATAGCCTTCGTCCATTTCTTTTTTGTCATCGTCCTGGTTTTCAATGTGTGGGAGATATTCCGGCTCATCCTTAAGCTGTATCTTGCCTCCTTCGTTGTTTATGAAATCGTCGATAAGATTCTGTCCGCGCAGCTGCGGTTCCTCTTTTTCGTTGTTCTTCTCGTCCTCGCTTTCGGTTTCAAGCAGATAGGATACATAGTCGATGGCGGCATCGGCAGGTGTAGGTTTTCTCTTTTGTTTCTTTTCTTCCTTGTCGTCCGGTATGGAGTCGAGGAAAGAATTGATGAGCGATATTGTACGGTTTTCGTTTTTCTCCTCTTTCTTTTCTTCCTGCTGTACCGGCTCTTTGGCGCGCTGGTTTTTCAGTTTGTAATGCGCAGCCTCCACCAGTTCGAATATCTTCTTTCTGTCGGTTATGTATATGGCGGCACGTCTTAGTTCTTCGTCAAACGACGAGTCGTGCAGCAGATACATGTTCTGCAGCATCAGCAGTCGTGCTGTCTGGTAGTAGGGATACAACGCGGTGAGACTCCGGAGCTCGTAAAGAGTTTCCTTGTTCATTTGTTCCGGATGCTCAATAAGACGCGTCAGATCCATATACCTTATTTATATTATATATTGTTAGAATTATTCCGGTGTCGTGTTTGATGTTCCGGAGATTACCAGTTGGCCACTGTTGCGTTGAATATCTGGTCAACAATGTCCTCTATCATCTGTGTGACGAGTTCTTCCTGCACGGCAGTCAGACTCTGTGTTGTTTCGTATGATGATGTTGCTGTGAACTGTCTTTCGAAGTCCTCCTCGTGGTTCGCATTGTTGGTGAATCTCACGTTCACGGTGATAGACAGTTCTGTCTGTGCCGAGTGTCCGTCACTCGAAACCGACTTGTTGCGCTGTGAGTATTGTGTTATTTCGCCTTCGATCTTCAGGTCGCCGTTGCGTTTCACCTGTATCAGTCGTGTGTTGTTGGCAAACTCATCCTTCAGCTTGTTGTTGAACATCGGTCCCATCGGTCCCCAGACATAACTTGAACGTATGGGGAAGTCGGCTATCTGTATTGTTTTTGTTTTGGAGTAGTCTATGCTTGCGCCGTTGAACTTATACGAAACGGAGCATGACGCACAGAATGCGATAATACATGCGATGGTTGCAAAGACAGCAGCTCTGTGTCTTTCCATAAACCGGATGTGTCTTTCCGGTGAATTCTGTATAGTTTGGCGTTTGTTTTTATTTTTCAAGACCATATTGTTTTATTCTTCGATAGAGCGTTCTGTCTGAAATGCCCAGTTCCTGTGCGGCTTTCTTTCTGTTGCCGCCGTTCCGTTCGAGAGCCTTCTCGACTGTCTGGCGCCCTATGTCGTTGAGGTTGAGACTTTCGGCCTCGCTTATCTCTTCAGCTTCCACGTCTTCTATCGACGGTTGTCTTTGCGGTTGCGTGTTCACGGCGTCGTATTGGTTGTTGCCAGCCAATGCCGGCAGGTTGCTGCCGTATGTCGTCACGCTGTCTATCTTTCTGTTGTCGTCTATCTGTTTGCGCAGGTTGTTCATTTCCCTCCGCAGATCGCTGATGTTGCCTCTCAGCTCATATAGTATTTTGTAAAGAATGTCCCGTTCGCTTTCGTATGAGTGCGAGCCCGAACCTGCTATCTTTGCCAGCTGTGTGCTTTCCGGATCCTGCGGGATGAACTGCTGCAGTGTCACTGCGTCCACCTCACGCGTCTTGCAGAGTATCGACATCTGCTCGGTGATGTTCTTCAGCTGTCTCACATTGCCCGGCCATTTGTATTTAAGCATCAGAGCCTTGGCCTCGTCTGTGAGTGTTATTTTCGGTATTCTGTACTTCTCGGCCATCTGCATCGTGAACAGCCGGAACAGCAGCAGAATATCTTCGCCTCTGTCGCGCAATGGCGGAATCTGCACTGGAATGGTATTCAGTCGATAATACAGGTCTTCGCGGAAACGTCCTTCGCTTATGGCCTTGCGCATGTTCACGTTGGTCGCAGCCACTATTCGCACGTTTGTCTTCATTATCTTCTGGCCGCCCACGCGTATGTATTCGCCGGTCTCAAGCACTCGCAGCAGTCTTGCCTGTGTAGCCATGGGCAGTTCGCCCACCTCGTCGAGGAATATTGTGCCTTTATCGGCTGTTCCGAAGTAACCTTCGCTTTCGCCTATGGCACCCGTGAACGAGCCTTTCTCGTGTCCGAACAGTTCGCTGTCGATTGTTCCTTCCGGTATGGAGCCGCAGTTGATTGCGAAATACTTCTCACGCCGGCGTGGCGAATTGTCGTGTATGAGTCGCGGAACGATTTCCTTTCCCACGCCACTTTCTCCTATTATGAGCACGGAAAGGTCGGTCGGTGCCACCTGAAGGGCGACATCCAACGCATGGTTCAACGCATCGCAGTTGCCCACGATGTTGTAGCGTTGCTTTATCTTCTGAAGTTCAGACGTGTTCATTGGATGACAAAATTACGCAATTTCTTCGAAATAAGTGCAATACTTACTGATTTTTAAGTGATTTTTAGCTATACTCTTCCGTTGTGCGTCGTCTCTCAGCTCCGGCCTTTTCTTTCGGCCTTCATCAGCAGCAGACCAATTCCTGTCCACGCTAGTTCGCGCAGTCTCACTATCAGTGCCGTAAATATTCCAGCTCCGCCACCGAGTCCGAGGTTTGCCGCCGACATGAGGAATCCGCCTTCGCGTCCGCCTATCTGCAACGGCATGAAGAACAGCAGGTTGGCAAACAGGCTTGTAAATGCCAGTATCAGGATGCACTGCACATAGGTCACGTCTGGCGCCATCAATGTCATTATGATGTAAATTTCGGCCACTGAGCAGAAGCGGCACGCAAGTTCCAGCAGCACCGCAGCCGCAAAACGGCTCTTGCTCTGTGTATGCAGGGCGGCAGTCTGCCTGTCGATGTTCTCTATTTTCTCACGGTTGTGCTCGGCGAAGGCGCTTATCCGCTTTTTCAGCAGGGGCATGCGTCGTGTCAGGTTTATCAGTTTTGAGGCCAGGCCTGTGCGGTAACACGATATGAAAAACCACAGGCCGAGCACACAGAACGCTGTTGAGGCCGCCAGCACCCATGCTGTCAGTGTGTCGACAGACTGAGTCAGCAGACAGATGAACACCGAAAGCAGCCAGAACCAGAAATGGCTGAAGATGTGCGTCATCACGTACAGGATGACCGACGACGATGCTCTCTCCACGCCGATGTGCGGTGTCAGTTCCATGACACGATATGGTTCGCCTCCCATCAGTCCGCCCGGCGTGGCATAGTTGAGCGCAAATCCGCTCACCGTCACCTTATACAGCCATCCGAACTTTATGCCGCTGCGTCCTCCGGCGTTTATTATCAGATACCATGCGGCAGTGTTGAAGATGTAGAGCAGGGCCCAGAGCACAATGATGACAGGAAATCTGTAGCTTGCGCTTCTGAGCGCCTTGAGTGCCTCGTCCATGTCGATGCCGGCAGTCATTAGTATGAGTGCCGCAATGCCGAAGACGAAGAAGATGTTGTTCCACTTACGGCTCATCCTACTGTTTTCCCTTTTCCGTGTTCTCGTGTTTCGGAACAGAGAAGCGCACCTTGTCGCTGTCGTCGCGCTTTTCGTGATAAAGTTTCTTCAACGGATTAGCCAAAGGCTCATCGTATGTGTGGCGGTTGCGCAGCACATCCATTGCCTCGAATATTGCATGTCTGAACGGATTTTCGTCAGCCTGCCATGTTCCGGCAATGTCGTGACATGCTCCGTGAGCCGTAGTGGTGCACACCAACGGCAGTCCTGCCACATAGTTTGTGCCGCATTCTGTGGCAAGTGTCTTGAACGGAATGAGGCCCTGGTCGTCATACATGGCCACGATGCCGTCGAACGATTCATAAAGTGTGTTGCCGAAAAATTCGTTTGCAGGATACGGTCCGAACACATACACTCCTTCGTTGTACAGTTTCTCCACTACTGGAGCTATCACTTCGCTTTCCTCCTGTCCGTCGGCTGCCGGATTGAGAGCCAGCACGGCTATGCGCGGATTGTAGAGTCTGAAGTCGCGTTTGAGACTTTCGTAGAAGTCTCTCATCAGTTTTTCCAGTCTGTCGGCGGTTATTCTGCCTGCCACATCCTTTATCTGCAGTCCGGCAGTTGCCGTTGTGATGCGCATTGAGTCGTTTGTGAGAATGCAGTATGGAGTGTGTTCGTGTCCGAAGTGTGCGGCCAGACGCTCCTTCAGCATCTCATGACATCCGTCGCCGCTGCCCACAGGGCCTGCCACAAGCACGTCGAAGCATCCCTTGTCGAAGTCCTCCAGTGCTCTTTCCATGGCCATTCTGGCCGCTCTGAGCGAGTCGGCTGTCTCGTTGCCCATGTCCACCTTTATCTCCTCATCGAAGCATGCCAGCATGTTTATGCGTCCCTCGCATGCTTCCTCGGCGCTGTTTATAATGCTGAAGTTCGCCTGAATGTCGAGCGCCTTGCGGTGATATGCCGCAGTCTTAGGCGAACCGTAGATTATCGGAATGCACAGGTCGAACATCTGCGGTTCGGCGAAAGCCTTGAAAATAAGTTCGTATCCTATGCCGTTAGTGTCACCGTGCGTTATGGCAACGCGTATTTTTTTATTTTCCATATCTGTATAGTTGTATGTAAAAGTGAGTCAATCCATGACTGTCAGTCCAGCGTCAGCAGCGCCGCTTCCAGTCTTTTCATCATGTTTCTTTTCTTTTTTCCCGGGGCGTAGGCGAAGGCCGCGGCTACTATCGTGCGCCCTTTGGCACTGTCGCCGCTCATAAGTGCAGCGAACGGTCCGCCCATAGCGTCGCCCTCCATCTGCCATAATCCTCTCATCATGGCCTGCTTTCCGCAGCTTCCGTTCATCCGTGCCACAGTCAGAGTGCCCGTGCACAGTCTGAAATTCATGCCGTCGCGCTCGCCCAGTATGTTGGCTTTCATAGCGCTGTCGCACATCTCCGCCCAGCGTGCCGGACTGTCCTGTGGTATGGTGAACACGCAGATGTTCTGCATCTGTTTGGCTCCGTTGTCCGAAATCCAGACAAAGTCCTTGCCCTTCTTCATGCTCTTCAGCTCAGCCGGCACGTTCATTGTGCGTCCGCACACTTCTTTCACGGCTTCCGCAGCCTTGCTTCCGGCGGCTGATTTCATTGCAGCTGTGTAGCGTGAGCGTTCAGCCAGATTGAGCAGACCGGCTATTGACGTGAGCCGTTCGGCGTTGTCGGCCAGACTTCTGCGCGAAGGCGCGCTGACGTATATCATCATCTGCGGCTGTGCATACACGTTGCGTTCGTATTTTATGCTTACGTCCGTGCATGTCTTCGGGTCGATGTCCACTATCACTATGTTGCGCATCATGCGCAGTGACCGTCTGTCGTCCAGACTGCCGCATGGCGTAACGTCGAACATCGGTTCCGCTTGGGGCAGCCCCTCTACGGGTTTTGACAACAGACTACACACAACGCTGTCGGTGTCGCCTGCCACTACCACCTCGTATGGAGCGCCTCCGCTCTCCGGCTTTCCGCCTATGCGTCTGTCGCCACACGCTGTGAGTGAGGCCGCCGCGAGTGCCGTCAGGGCTATGATGAGTTTACTTCTCAATTTTCTCTTTCTTCTCCAGACCCTTTCTGTGGGCAGTGTTCAGCAGTCCGCATGCCGCGAATATGTCCTGTCCGCGGCTTGCCCTTATGGTTGTGAACACGCCGTGTGCCGTGAGATAGTCGCGGAACGACTCCATCTTGCGTTCGTCGCATCCTCTCAGGTCGACGTCGGGTATCTTGTGAAATCTTATCAGATTCACCCTGCAGCTCAATCCTCGGGTGAGTCTTATTATCTCCTTGGCATGCTCGGTAGAGTCGTTTACTCCGCCGAACATGATGTATTCGAACGACAGACGGCGCTGGTGGCTGAAGTCGTAGTTGCGCAGCAGTTCCACGACGCTCTCAATGGGCATGGCCCGTTCGGCCGGCATGAGCTGCATGCGCTGCTCGTGGAAGGGAGAGTGCATGCTTATGGCCACGTGACATTCGCTCTCGTCGAGAAAGCGTTTCAGCTTTGTTTTCACGCCCACACTGCTCACTGTGATTCGTTTCGGACTCCATGCGTAGCCGTAGGGAGCGGTGAGAACCTCGGTCGCGCGCAGCACATTGTCGAGGTTGTCCATAGGTTCGCCCTGGCCCATGAACACAATATTGGTGAGCTTTTCGCGCTCCGGCAGCGAGTATATCTGATTCAGGATGTCGCTTGCAGGCAGACTTCCTTCAAATCCCTGCTTGCCCGTCTGGCAGAAAAGACAGTTCATCTTACATCCCACCTGCGACGATACACACAGCGTCGCCCTGTCCTTGTCGGGAATGAACACAGTCTCCACGCTCTTGCCCGAGGTGGTGGGGAAGAGATATTTCACGGTCCCGTCTTTCGATTCCAGCCTCTCCAGATGCGGCATGCATCCGATGACGTAAGCCTCTTTCAGCTTCTCGCGGCCGGCTTTCGATATGTTCGACATGTCATCGATGCTCTTCACGTGCTGTGTGTAGATCCATTTTGCAATCTGTCCGCCTGCAAAGGCCGGCAGTCCGATGGCTTTTGCCACTTCTTTCAGCTCGTAGAGCGACATGCCCAATAACGGTTTTCTGATGTCTGACATTTTATTGTGTTTTTGATGGCAAAGTTACGGAAAATCAGCGTAACAAACGAAAAAAAACATATAAATACGGTGTGTCGTGTCAACGTATGCGTGTTGTGAGGCATGCATAAGGGTTTTGCATGATTATGCAAGAATAACCTCGGATTTCTGTATATTTATACATTCTGTTGCAGGGTAGGGCAGACGTCAACTCGTCAGGAGTCGATTTTTTTCGAGCAAGAGGACATCCGGCCACAAATACGCGAGTTTTGAGAGGGTTGGCTAACTTTCTGTCACACAGTGGCTTACGTAAAATTGACGTGCAGGATGCTTAATCCGGGCTTGCGAAACAGGCTTTATTACACCCTGATTAAGCCCATTTCGTGTGGTAATAAATGCTTAATCAGGGTGTGAAATAGGCCCCGTCAGACTCCAAAACAGGCTTTATCGCAACGGGGTGGAGATTTTTTCAGTTCCGTGATTGTATTTTTGTACCGGTTTTATACGGTTTTGACGCCTCTCCGTTTTCTATTTTGCGAAAAATTTTTGTCAAAAAAAAGTCAAAGCAAAAAGCGTATATTTATTCATTTCTCTCATTGCAGTCTTACGAGAACCGAGCCCTTTGTGCCGTCCTCATGACCGTCTGTATGCACCACATATACTCCGTCCTTCAGCGTGTCCATGCGCTCGCTCAGACGTGTTGTGCCACATGGCATGACGCGTTTTGCTGCCAGTCGTCCGTCAGTGGTGTATATGCGCACCTCGGCCGGCTGCGTCAGCGGCGTGTCGGTCTCGATGTTCAGAGTCCTGTCTGTGCCCGGCCATATCTTCAAGGCTGTGGGATGCTTGTGCGATATGCCCTCTATGCCGTCGATGCCCAGTATGTCGAGCAGTCCGCGGTAGGCGTCTATCTGACCGTAACCGTATCTGTTGTCCTTCGTGCCCTCCATGTCATCGTAGCGCCGGCTGGTGCGTTCTATCACGCCCATTATGTCCTGTGGAGTCAGGTCTGGCTGTGCCTGGAGCCACAGGGCTATCACTCCTGCTGCGGCAGGCGACGACATCGATGTGCCCGAACAGCTCATCCAGCCGTAGCTGCGACCGTTGAAGTCGGAGTAGTCCACAACGGTCTCCCTGCCGTCCTCGTTGTTCTCGAAATAGTAACTGCTCGTCGATGTCAGGATGTTTGTGCCCGGTGCCAGCACGTCGGGTTTGGTGCGTCCGTCGTATGTCGGCCCCATCGACGAATAGAACGCCCATTCGCAGTTGCTGCCGCAGTCGTATACCTGCAGTTCGCCTTCGCTGTTTATGTAATGGGTGCGGTATGATGTCGCTCCTACGCAGATTATTCCAGGCGCGCTCGAAGGCGAGTTGATGCCGTGGGAACGGTCGCCGTCGTTCAGCTTCGGGTTCTTTGCGTTCTCGCACATTTCGCTGTTGCCGCGGAAAAATTCTATCTGTGCGTCTGTACCGGTCATCTCTACAGACAGTGGCACGGCCACTCCTATGTGCTCAGGACCGGACAGATAGATGTCATAGGCCGTTTCGCGGCTGTCGTAACACGACGGATAAGCCATTATATCGAGCGTATATGTCTGTCCGTTCACGGTTCTCTCAAATATCAGGGTAGAGTCGGTCGCGGCGGTCACGTCGGCGGTGTTCACATTGATGGTGTCGTTGCTGCTGCCGTATATCACCAGACGCATACCGAACTCTTCGGCCGACTTCATCGTGAAATGTAACTTGTTGTGATGCCACAACCGTAGGAATGTTCCGGCCGAAGGTTTTCCCGCGGGCTTCATAATGTAGTTTTTTACGTGTCCGGTGTTTCCGGCCGACGACACAATGATGCGTCCCGGACCGGTAAGTCGTTCGAGCATCTCGTAGTAGAGCAGGTCGTCGCCGTGGAAATCCTGGCTCGAACCCTCGCTGAACGATATGACGCATGGTTGTCCTACGGCCTCTGCGTAGTCCATGATATATTTGAAGCCGAGCGCGTCGGTGGCGTAAGTGTATTTGTAAATGTCGTCCTCTTCGATGAATTCAAGGTCGTCCGTCACGGCGTTGCTCACCAGGCATAGGTCGCTCTCGTAGGCCATGCCTCTGAACTTCGTGTCGTATCCGCTGCCTGCGGCGATGCCGGCTGTCAGCGTTCCGTGGAAAAGTTTCAGACCGTCGCGTGAGTGGGCGTGGCCTAGTATGTCGTCCTGAGTCTCATAAGTCCTGCCTACGTACATCTCTGCTCCGTCATCTGTGTTGGCCAGTTGGTCCCAGAAGCGTTTTATTCTGTATTCTTTTGCCGTTGCATCGTAAAAGTTGGGGTGGGTTAGGTCGAACCCTACGTCCTGTATACCCATCACCACTCCGCGTCCGGTATATGCCTGTGGAAGGGCGCGGCCTTCGTATACAGGTGTGGCGTTCAGATTTATTGCCATTGAGTCCATGCTCACCGTGTTGCTGCGGTTGGCTTCGATGCGGCTCACTTCTTTTGCCGCTGCCAGTGTGTTCAGTCTGTCGAGCGGAATGTCCGCAATGCAGATGTCACCTTCCTGAGCCAGAAGACGGCAGCCGTTGGCCGTGAGCAGACTGTCGGCATTGCCTGACGCACGCACAAATGCGCATATGCTGCCTTTGCCCTTGGCGTGTGCGGCTATTACGCTCCGGGCTCCACTCGCGTTTCCGCGGGCTATTGCCAGACGCCTTACCAGTGGCGACATTTTTGAAAGATTGTCTGTTACGGCTTCTGTCGGGCACGACATGAAGACTGCCAGTGACAGCGTTAAGAGTGTTTTAAGCATGATTACGTGTTTTGGTCTCTACAAAATAAGGCAAAATATTCTACATATACAAGTGTGTGAATAATAAATTGTGTGACACCCTGATATGCAGAATGAATTAAAATTATTAACTTTGCGAGCATAATTAAAAATAATACGGACAAATGGACAAGAAAGCAAACAAATATGTGGCCGTCGCTTATAAGCTGTATGCCACTGCCGACGGTAACACCGAACTTGTGGAGGAAGCTACCGAGGAGAAACCGTTTCAGTTTATAACAGGCTTCGGAATAACGCTCGACGAGTTCGAAAACCAGATATATGCGCTCGAGCAGGGTGCGGCGTTCGACTTCGTTCTTCCGAAGGAACAGGCTTACGGCGAATATGAGGAAGCCCGTGTGCTGAAGCTGGACAAAAGCATGTTCAGCATCAACGGACACTTCGACCACGACAATATATACAAGGACGCCATCGTGCCACTGCAGAACGAGGACGGCAACCGCTTCCTCGGACACGTGCTCGAGGTGACCGACGATACTGTGACAATGGACCTCAACCATCCGCTTGCAGGCATGGAGCTCAACTTCAAAGGTAAGGTGGTGGAGAGCCGCGAGGCAACCAACCAGGAGATAGAGGGCATGGTGAACCGTCTGAGCGGTGAAGGATGCAGCTGTGGTTGCGGAGGCGGATGTGGCGGCGGATGCGGTCACGACCATGAACACGGTCACGATCACGAATGTTGCGGCCATGGCCATGGTGAGTGTCACGGCGATCATGAACACGGACATGGCGGATGTCATGGCGGACATGGTCACGGACACGGCGGCGAAGGCGGTTGTTGCCACAACAAGCACTGAACAGAAACGGCTGCCCAGACGGCTGCCGGAACATATAACACAACGAAATGAGAAATACATTCGGCAACATATTCAGGCTCACTACGTTCGGCGAAAGCCACGGTGAGGCCGTAGGAGGTGTGGTGGACGGTATGCCTGCCGGCATAAGTATCGATGTGGAGTTCATCCGCAGCGAACTGCGTCGCAGGCGGCCCGGACAAAGTCGCATCACCACAGGACGCAACGAACCCGACGAAGTGGAGTTGCTCAGTGGTATGTTCGAGGGTCGCTCTACCGGTGCGCCCATCGGTTTCATTGTTCGTAATACCAATCAGCACTCCAATGATTACGACAACCTGCGCGACGTGTTCCGTCCGTCGCATGCCGATTACACTTATTTCAAGAAATACGGAGTGCGCGACCACAGGGGCGGAGGCCGTACGTCGGCGCGCATAACGATCGCCCGTTGTGTGGGTGGAGCGCTTGCCAAGACCGTGCTCCGGCAGATGGGTATAAGCATTACAGCCTATACTTCGCAGGTAGGTGATATTGCCATCGACCGCGACTATCGCAAGTATGACCTTGCCACAGTCGAGAACAACATAGTGAGATGTCCTGATGCAGCGGCTGCTGAGCGCATGATCGAGTTGATAAGTCGCGTGAAGGCCGAGGGCGACACCGTTGGCGGTGTCATCACATGCGTGATAAAAGGTTGTCCGGCAGGGCTTGGCGAACCGGAGTTCGGTAAGCTGCACGCTATGTTGGGAGGTGCCATGCTCGGCATCAACGCCGTGAAAGGTTTTGAGTATGGCGACGGATTCGATTGTGTGACGGGCCGTGGCAGTGAGCAGAATGATGTGTTCGATACTGATGATGAAGGCCGCGTTGTGACGCTTACCAATCACAGCGGAGGCATACAGGGCGGCATCAGCAATGGCAACGACATCTATTTCCGCGTTGCTTTCAAACCGGTGGCCACCATATTGCAGCCGCAGCGTACGATAGACATCAACGGACAGCGCACCGAAGTTACGGCGCGCGGACGACATGATCCGTGTGTGTTGCCGCGTGCGGTACCTGTGGTGGAAGCCATGGCTGCCATGGTTATTCTCGACTGCTGTCTGTTGGACAGGACTGTGAGAATGTAGTGTTCTGGCAGAAACGAGCCTAATGTCATTTCGTTGAGGCACGGAAAAACAAGGAAAAGAGTTTTTCTTTCCTTTCAGAGGAAGTAAGGATATAAAAGAAAAGCCGTTTCGCATTACTTGATACATTGCGAAACGGCTTTCTTTTTTATTTATATATCAGTCTGATCTGATGTCTTACGGCATTGCGGAGCACTGTCGCTCCGTGACGGTTTATACGTTGAGTGCGCCTATTATCTCGCTTACGGAAGCGCAGCCGTGACGGTCGAGCCATTCGTTAATGCCGTCTCTCACTTTCACTGTGACTGCCGGATCGAGGAAGTTTGCCGTACCAATCTGTATTGCAGTGGCTCCTGCCATGAGGAATTCTATGGCGTCGGCGGCGTTGCAGATGCCTCCCAGACCTATCACCGGTATCTTGACGGCTTTGGCAACCTGCCATACCATTCTCACGGCAACGGGTTTCACGGCCGGACCGCTGAGTCCTCCTGTGGCTATACTGAGCATAGGCTGACGCTTCTCAATGTCGATAGCCATTCCCATGAGCGTGTTGATGAGCGACACACTGTCGGCACCTTCGGCCTCACAGGCTTTTGCTATCTCGGCTATGTCGGTGACATTTGGTGACAGTTTCACTATAAGTGTCTTGTTGTAGCGCTGTCTCACGGCTTTCACCACGCTTGCCGCGCCGGCACATGTAGTTCCGAATGCCATGCCGCCCTGCTTCACGTTGGGGCATGAGATGTTGAGCTCAATAGCCGGAATCTTGTCGAGTTTGTCGATACGTGCCGCACATTCGGCGTATGTTTCTGGCGACGAACCGCTCACGTTGACAATCACGTTGGTGTCGATATCCTTTATCTGAGGATATATATGCTCGCAGAAATAGTCCACACCTTTGTTCTGCAGACCCACACAGTTGAGCATGCCCGACGGTGTTTCGGCCATTCTGGGATAGTCGTTGCCCTCTCGCGGCTGTAGGGTTGTGCCTTTTACGATGATACCGCCTATCTGGTCGAGGCTCACAAAATCGGCATATTCCAGTCCGTAACCGAATGTGCCGGAAGCTGTCATCACGGGATTCTTCAGCTTGAGCCTGTTTATTCTTACACTTAAATCTGCCATAACAATTTCTTGATGTTAATAACCGGACCTTCCTTACATACACACACATTGCCTTCGGTGGTCTTTTCCACACAGCAGAGACATGCTCCCACGCCGCACGCCATCTTGTTTTCGAGCGACGCTTCACACTCTATACCGTTCTTGTAGGCATAGCGTGCCATTGCCACCATCATGGGTTTGGGGCCGCACATGGATATCTGATCGAATTTTTCAGAGGAAAGGGCGGAGTGGTTTGTCACAAATCCTTTCTCGCCGAAAGAACCGTCTTCGGTGGTCACAAGCACGCGGCCTGTCTGGCAGAACATGTCGTACTCGAGCAGATCAGCAGCCGAGCGCGCACCGAGAAGGAATGTCGGCGTTATGCCTGAAGCCTTGAGCTGCTGGCCGAAGAACAGCAGCGGAGCAACTCCTACGCCGCCGCCGACAAGCAATACCTTGTCTGACGGATTGGCGGGCATGGTGAAACTGTTGCCCAAGGGAAGAACGCAGTTGAGTGTGTCGCCGGCTTCGAGTCGGGCGAGAGCTCGTGTGCCGTCGCCGATGGCTGCCACGAGAAGCCACATTTCGTTGCGTTCGGTGTCTACATAATTTATGGAAATGGGGCGTCGCAGGAATGTTGTGGGCGAGCCGTCGACTCTCACTTCGACAAACTGGCCGGGCATCATCTGCGGCAACGGTTTCTCGTCGGTGAGCTTGATGAGCGTGTATTTGCTGTTGAGATGCTCTACGGCGGAAACCTTAAGGTCAAGAACATATTTCTTCATATTCTCCTTCTATGTGAATAAATGGTTTTGCTTGATGAAATATATCAGTGTGGCATGTGTTTGACATGCATCCACAAAGGTAATCAAAATTATGTTTTCGTGCAAAAATATCATTGTTTTCTTTCATCAGTAACTGCCTTGCCGTGATGCAGGGAAGGGGCGTGCGGAATGTGAAAACACCGCAGCCGGACAATCTGAAATACGGGTCGGACGGATATTCGGATTTTTCTTCATATATTTGCAGTTGGAACCAAAAATGTAGTTTTATGACCGAAACAGACAAAAGAAAATATATACTCCCCGCAGAATGGTACGAACAGAGCGGCGTGCAGCTCACATGGCCGCACGAAGACACCGACTGGCGGCCCTATCTGGATGAGATAACAGAAGTGTGTCTGAACCTTGTCAGGGCGATAGCCGGGCATGAGAAGGTGCTCGTAGCGGCACGTGACGCGGAGAAGGTGAGGCAGCTGATAGAGTCGGCGACAGATGAAAGTCTGCACGGCAATATCAGAGTGTATCAGTGTGAGAACAATGATACATGGGCGCGCGACCATGCTTTCATAACGCTTGTGCCGGAACAGGATGGCGCTGAAGGTGAATGCCGGTTGCTGGATTTCCGTTTCAACGGATGGGGATGCAAGTTCCCTGCCGATAAGGACAACCGCATCAATGCGTCGCTTCATGCGGCAGGCGCGTTCAATGGCGTACGTGTGGACAACGACGACTTCGTGCTAGAGGGCGGATCGATAGAAAGCGACGGCCGTGGTACGGTCTTCACAACAAGCATCTGTCTGCTTGCGCCGAACCGTAACCAACCCATGACACGTGAGGAAATAGAATGTCGGTTGAAGAAAGAACTGTGTGCCGACCGCGTGGTGTGGCTCGATTATGGAAGTCTGGTGGGCGATGATACCGATGGACACATCGATACAACCGTGCGCACGGCGCCTGACGACACTCTGGTTTACGTGGGATGTGACAACAAGGAAGACGAACAGTATGAGGATTTCAGAAAGCTCGAGGAGCAGTTGCGCGGCTTGCGTACAACCGACGGCCGACCTTACAGACTGTTGAAGTTGCCCATGCCCGACGCAGTTTACTACGACGGAGAGCGTCTGCCTGCCACGTACGCCAACTTCCTTATAATAAACGGTGCGGTGATAGTGCCCGAATACGACCAGCCGGAGAACGATGCCGAGGCGTGCAGAGTGATTGCCGAAGCATTCCCCGACAGAGAGATAGTAGGCGTGAATGCGCTTGCCGTGGTGCGTCAGCACGGTTCGCTGCACTGTATGACGATGCAGTTCCCAAAGGGATGCATGCGTTGACAGCCGGTAGGTGTGAATATATGTAAATAAGAACAATAACGAAAAGGAAACGATTATGAAGATAGGAATACTCCAACAGCGTGTCAGCGATAACGTGAAAGCCAACATGCAGCATATAGCCGAAGGCATAGAGAAGCTGGCGAAAGACGGTGCGCAGCTCATAGTATTGCAGGAACTGCACAACTCTCTTTATTTTTGTCAGACGGAGAATGTGGATAATTTCGACCTGGCAGAGCCGATACCTGGTCCATCAACGGAATTTTACGGCGCACTGGCACGCCGCCTTGGCGTGGTGATTGTCACATCGCTGTTTGAGAAACGCGCCGCAGGTCTTTATCATAACACGGCAGTTGTGATGGAGCGCGACGGCAGCATAGCAGGCAAGTACCGCAAGATGCACATACCGGACGATCCGGCTTATTACGAGAAATTCTATTTCACGCCCGGCGACTTAGGCTTCCATCCGATAGATACAAGCGTAGGACGGCTTGGCGTATTGGTATGCTGGGACCAGTGGTATCCGGAGGCAGCAAGACTGATGGCGCTTCAGGGTGCGGAGCTCTTGATTTATCCGACAGCCATAGGTTATGCCGACAGCGACACGCCCGACGAACAGGAGCGTCAGAGAGAGGCGTGGACAACTGTGCAGCGCGGTCATGCCGTGGCCAACGGCGTGCCGGTGATAACCGCCAACCGTGTGGGATTTGAGCCTGACCCGAGCGGTCAGACAAAGGGAATCAGTTTCTGGGGCAGCTCAATGGCTGTAGGTCCGCAGGGTGAGATGCTGTGGCGCGCCGGACGCGACGAAGAGGAAAGCGTGGTGATAGACGTTGATATGTCGCGCTGCGAGCAGGTGCGCCGTTGGTGGCCTTTCCTCCGCGACCGCCGCATAGACAAATACGGAGATATCCTCAAAAGGTTTATTGACTAACGAGGATGTCGTGCAGGTGGGGCAGAAAACGGGACGGCTGCAATCGGTTGCAGGAAAAGGATGCGCATCCGATTCCGAATCGGCGCCGTTTCTTTCTGCTTGGATGAAACAAAATGGGCGACTTTCAAATTGTAACCGGATTTTGATTTTTCCGTCTGAGTTTTCTGTTCTACCCCAAAAATTAAGCGAGTATTTGCGGACCGACTTTACTTCGGACGCAAATACTCGAAAAATAAAAGCATTACGCAAGTTGTTGAACACCAACGACTTATATTTAAAGACCATTTTTTCGTCCTGCAATAAGCACTATTTCGGCATGCAATATTGCCTGTTTCAGGGTCTGAAATGCGCAATATCATACCCTGAAATGGGCGGAACCACAGGCTAAAACGGGCATAATCGGAATGTCGGATGAATCATTCCGGATCGCACTACAGGGTATATGGTAATGTGGTACGGACTGAAATGACCTTTGTTGTGCCTGATTTAACATTCTTTTACATATCTTTTGCGATTTTATTTTGTCAAAATAAAGTCAAGAAAATCCGTAAATCCGACGTCTGAGTTTTCATTAAAAACACTGACATGAGGCGTAAATAAAAACACGGAAAATGTGTGCCGTGCTTGTGTTGCTGATTTATCGGTTGTGACAACATGAATTTGTCATTACGCGTGGAGATGACAATCGCGGTTTATATGGCTCTGCACTGTCAGGAAGTTTTCTGAAATTCCGTGGTAATTCACGAATAAAAAGAATCTTCGGATAATTTCCATTGACCCATGGGAAACTGTCTGATGTGGGATAAAAACAAAACCGCCATGGCGCCGTAATAATTTTCAAAGTCGGCGATATGGCGGTTTTTATTATATTGCTATGCTGTTCCGGTCGGGCGTCATTCCTCCTGTTTCTTTCCGAAGTCGGAGTCAATCTTGAGGAACCACGACACAACGAACGTGATGGCGCAGCTTGCCATGACTATGTTGAAGAACATGCGGTAGCCCACGGCCTCCTGCAGCGCACCGGCGAAGAGTCCCGGAATCATCATCGAACATGCCATGAAGGCTGTGCAGATGGCGTAGTGGCTTGTCTTGTACTGTCCCTGGCTGTAATAAATAAGGTAGAGCATGTAGGCCGTGAATCCGAATCCGTAGCCGAACTGCTCGAAGAACACGCACACGTTTATCACCGCAAGGCTTGACGGCAGGGCGTAGCTCATGTACACATAAACTATGTCAGGCAGCGTGATGGCGCACACCATGGGCCACAGCCAGCGCTTCAGTCCGTCCTTTCCGACAACCATTCCGCCGAGTATTCCGCCCAGTGTAAGACCTATTATGCCCACTGTGCCCTGCACAAGACCGTATTCCTGCGGCGATAGACCTATGCCTCCGTTGCTCGGGGCATCTATAAGGAAGAGGGCGGAAACTTTTGCCAGCAGTCCTTCGGGCATACGGTAGAATATCATGAAGAGCAGACCTGTGATGACAAACGGTTTCTGGAAGAATGTCTTTATGGTGTGGATAAGATTTATCCATATGGTTCCGGCATTGATGCCGGAGCGTTTGCTATCGTCCTTAGGCCGCGGAAGAATGTATCCGTGCCACAGACACAGGGCGATGAAAAGGCCCGTCATGCCGTAGAACGTGAGGCTCCAGGAGAACGAAATGCTGTTTCTGAATATCACCTGAAGGTTTCCCGCTATCATCACGAGCACTCCCTGGCCGAATATTGTCGCCAGACGGTAGAAGGTGGAACGTATTCCCACAAACAGCGCCTGGTTGTGTTCGTCGAGTCCGAGCATGTAGAATCCGTCGGCGGAGATGTCGTGTGTGGCGCTTGCAAACGCCATTACCCAGAAGAAGAAAAGCGATCCTTGCAGCCAGAATTCAGTAGGTATGGTGAAGGCGACGCCTCCCAGAGCCGCACCTATGAGCTGTTGCATCGCGATGATCCACCATCGTTTTGTCTTTATAAGGTCAACGAAAGGACTCCACAACGGCTTTATCACCCACGGCAGATACAGCCATGAGGTGTAGAAAGTGATTTCGGCGTTGCTCAGTCCCAGCTGTTTATAAAGCACGAGCGATATTGTCATCACCGTGACATAAGGTATTCCTTCCGCGAAATAGAGCGTGGGCACCCACGCCCATGGATTCTTCTGCTTCATCATCAGATTGTTTTAGTGGTTACAAGTGTTTTGTTTTATTGTGTCTTACGGTCGTTCTATTCGTATATCTTCTTTATTTCGGCGTTGTGATAGTAGTGCAGTAGTATCTTGTCATAGCTGTATCCTTTTTCTCCCATCACTGCGGCGCCTATCTGGCAAAGGCCTACGCCGTGGCCCCATCCGGCTCCGGTGAGTTCGAATGTCTGCGGAATGCCGTCTCTGACGTTTTTCTTGTCTATAACGAAAGCGCTGCTGTAAAGATGTGTGTTGCTGAGCGCGCGTCTTATCTCAAGTTCTTTTCCGATGGTGAAAGTATGTTTTGAGCCGACTATCTTCAGGCGGCATATACGTCCGCTTTTGCCGCGTTCCAGAGGTCTAAGGTCTATGATGTCGCCGAAGTCCATCTTCAGTTTCTCGCGTATGAGGTCTGCCAGCTGTTCCTGTGTGTAGGTGACGTGCCAGCGGTAGAAGTCTTTTGTCTCGCGGTCGTAGTCGTTGAGCACCTGCGATAGTATCTTCTCGTCGTCGGTATTGCAGAATGCATCAGGCGAAGACATTATCCACCGGCGTGCGTTTTCCTCTATGGTAAGGTCAGGCAAAGCCTCTTCCGTGCCGTCGGCATTGTCGCGCACTGCCGTGAGATATTCCATGTTCTTGTTCTCCCAGCAGTATTTGTATTCTTCGCTCACACCGCCGCAGCACTTGCTGAAGCGTGCGTCGCATATATCGTTGTCGGACATCAGTATTTCTCCGCGTGTCTCTTTCACGGCCTGTGCCACATGTACGCTCGACGCTTTGGTTATGCCCTGATAGCGCTGGCAGTGGTCGTCGGCGCAGACATCGAATATGGCGTGGTCGCCTCTGTCGTACCAGCGTATGAGTTCGTCGTCCTTCTTTATGAATGAGAAGAAGTTGTCGCTGCGTCCCTGCTGCTTGTTTCTGCGCTCGATCTGTGCGAGCAGCCAGCTGCGCGATATCACAGCGTGGGCCTTCAGCAGCTCTATGCTCGACGTGGCGCACATCTCGCTGGATATGACACTTTCGAGATAGCTTTCCACCGGCAGCTCGTTGATGGCACACATACTGTCTGCCTCGACAACGAGATGCAGTGTTCCGAGGAACGTCTGTGTCTCTGTGCGTTCCCAGTGGAAGTTCACTCCGATTGTGACATTGTGCAGGGAGAACGATGCGTCGGGCGATTGCGGATGGAACGTAAGCTCACGATACTGGTTGCCGTTCCACAGTATGCCGCCTTCAAAGAACTCCACAGTCTGCTCGCCTTCTATCAGCTTGCCTTTGGCAGAGTAGGGCTTGTTGAGCGAGAAGCATATTTTCGCACCGCTTACTATTCCAACCGAAACGAATGGTTGCTTGCCGTCGAAGTGCGGACAGCTGCTGTTCTCTTTCATATTGAGCTTTTCGAGAGCCTTCACAGTTTGCGTTATCATCTCCTCGGTAGCGCCACATTCGCTTATTATGCCGGCGGCCTGTTGCGGTGTTATGCGTTCGAAGTCCTCGTGACGCGGTGTTATGAGCAGTCCGGCCATATCGAGTGCGCCCGGGCTTACAAGCATACGCACGTTCTCGTCATCGGCTGTGTAGCAGTCGGGACGATGTTTGGTGCGTGGGATTATCACCGTGCAGAAGGTGTCGTCTTCGGTCCATGCCAGAATATTCATCATCGGTTCGGTGTCGCCATTGTTCACAGGCATTGCGTCATACAGTTTTGCAAATAGTGCCTCTCCCTTTGCCGCATCGTTTGATTTTATGACGAATGCCGGACAGATGAAGCTTTTCATCAGAGCCAGCCAGTTGTCGTCATCGCATGACACCATCGGTTTCAGGTCGTGGCTCAGGCGTTGCCAGTCGTTCATCAGTGGCAGTATGCCGCCCATTCCGGCCTGGAAGTGCATGTGGTCGGGTGCGGAAGCTCCGCAGCGTGGCCCGTTGTAGAACACCGTAACGGTAGGGTATGCGCTGAGTATTCTGTATATCTCACCGTAATTGCCGCGTATATTCTGCGGTTCGTGGCTTTTCATCGGAATGGTGAAATGCACGGGCAATATCGGGAAAGGATTTACAAGTATCTGGAAATTGTCGTCCATAGACTTGGCGAACTGTTCCTCCGGCCTGTTCTCCTGACACAGGAAGCACGGCCGTTTGGCTATTGATTTTCTGGAAATGTCGGCACCTGTCGACACGATGCGTGCCGGATTGTGCTGTACCATTATTATATTGTCGCCGCAAGGCAACTCGCGTGTCCTTACGTTCTTCATCTCGTTGTAGCGCATTCTTGTGTCATCCCATTTTTCGAGCTGACGGTTGAAGAATCTCAACAGCGAATTGTCGGATGCTATGTCGGCGCGTCCCTCTCCCAGAAGTTTTCTTGCCGATATCTCCATTGTGCGCAGCCTGTCTTTGTAGAGGTTGTTCGCGTTCACTTTCTCAATGCTCAGTGCTGCGTCGCTGTTGCCTCCCCAGCGGCGGCAAAGATACAGTTCCTCATATATGCGGCCTATGCGATACTTGCGGCTGAATATCAGTCCGAGTGCATAATCTTCGCCGTAGCTTGTGTTGGGAAAGGTTATCTGGCGCAGCAGCGGAGTGAAGAACGCACGCGGTGCTCCCAGTCCGTTTATGCGCAAAGCGTTGTTCGGACCGTTGTTGTCGGTCCACTCCTTATGGTCGATTATTCCGGGCGGTAGTGTGTTGAGTTCAAAATCACACATGCGATAGCTGCCGATTATCATGGCCGCCTGCTGTCTGTAGAAAGCGTCAACAATGCGTTGCAGCGTGTGAGGCGAAGAGTACAGGTCGTCGCTGTCGAGCTGTACGGCGAAGCGTCCGCAACGGTCGTCGGCCACAGCAGTGTTCCAGCATCCGCCTATTCCGAGGTCGCGACGTTCCGGAATGATGTGTATCAGTCTGTTGTTTTCTTTTGACAGTTCGTTCAGAATGTGTGTTGTGTCGTCTGTTGAGTGGTTGTCCACTACGATGACGTTATATTCGAACGATGTGTCCTGCTTCAGTGCCGAGCGTACGGCGTCGGCTATTGTCTTCTCACGGTTGAATACCGGAATTATGACAGAGGCTTCTACGCTGAACTCCTGTTCGTCAAAGTCGGGGCTTTTATATTCGGATGTGTCCACAAGTGCGCCGATACACTCGAGATGATGAGTCACGGCGTGCTCCATTTCTTTCTGTACCTCGCGGTTGCGCGGGTTCACGTAGTCGAACTGTTTTACACCGCTCTTTCTGTTGTCGGTTTCCTTTTCTGTGTACAGATATTCGTTTATGTGGAATATTCCGCCCTTGCGGCTTATGAAAAGCCGGAGGTCGTAGAGACCGGCCCATGTGTAGTCGGGGTGGGGATCAGCCGCATATTCGTGTAGCAATGCAGATTTTATGAGTATCAGCTGTCCGAAGTCGAAATCGTCTCTGACGCTTCCCTCCTGGTAGTCAATGGCCGGATGAGGCACAGTCTGTCCTTCGGCTACACTGTAACGGTCGCTGTAAACCAGGGCCGCATCAGTGTCCGACGCCACGCGCAGAAATCTTTCGGGCGCATTCTGTCCGAGTATGAACGGCGTGGCTTTGGTGCTCAGCAGCACGTATTCAGACTCCGTGTAGCGTTCTATTTCGGATATTGTCTGTACCGAAGCCGGATTGTCTGTCACTATCACATTGCAGTCCTCCGGCAGTTCCTCATTATGTATGAAGTCTCTGTTTACTATCAGATTTATGTTGCTTATGGTCTTGTTGTGGCGAAGAGTCTCGAGCGTGCCGCTCATTTCCGCCAGATCAAGGCAAGGCAGGAAACAGTCTATTTTTCCTCTCATTTTTTTACGGTATTATTTTAATCCAATCAAATGACATGCAAATATAATATAAAAAACGAACTTAAATAATAAAACCGTCTATGATTTTATTCCCCGTAAGGTCTGTCGGGCGGACATGTCATGTTTCCGTACTGTGAAGTTGTGCCGACGTAGTGATATTCCGTATGCCGCATCCTTTGTATTAACTGTCTGTTGCGTCGGATGTAGCTTGTCATGATGCCTTTTTTCATATGTATCATGCCTGCATGGCTGTCTTTGGTGTTTTCATTACGTATGAAGGAAATATACTTTACGCAAAGCCGTATGTGAGCGTCCGCATGCCGGCCAACCGTGATATTTGCGCTTTTAGATGTATATTTTGATATCATTGTGTATGAGGACATACACTGACGGCAGTCCATACGGATTATTTGCATACCTTTGTCTTCGGCCGTTATTATGATGCCCGCTTATATTTCTCTGAATTTTAATAGTATAAAGAGGTTTGAGCCGGAACATCATTACGCCGTTTGATATTTACCTGCGATACTTGGAATTTACATTAAAACTTAATTATTTATACTAACTTGTTATGAAAAAAAAGTGTTTGACCTTTGTTGTGCTGTTCATGGCATGCGTCATTAATACACTGGCTCAGTCGGAACCGATGAGTCTTTCCGGATTTTCTGCTCCGTCGATGACGTGGCGTCCGGTCCCGCTTTGGTTCTGGAACAATACTGAAGTGAAGGAAGACGTCCTGCAGTCGCAGCTCAATGACATTCTGACAAAAGACAATTATGGCGGTTGTGCCATACTGCCGTTCGGCCAGTCATTCCGTCCCGGATATCTTTCTGAGGAATATTTCCAGCTTTACGGCAAGGCTATCGAGACAGCCAAAGCCCATGGTGCCAAGATGTCGCTGTACGATGAGTACGGTTTCCCGAGCGGAAGTATGGGCGCGATAAACGGTTCGGGCGAAACAACATTCAAGAACAACCACCCAGGAATGACTATAAGACGTCTGGACAAGTCGGAATATATCACAACGCCCGGACAGTCGCTGCGCCGCAGAATAAATGCCAGCGGCACAATAATGGCCGTTGTCGCTATGGAGACAGACACTAAAGAAATAATATCACTGAGGGATCATGTCAATGGAAACATACTTACATGGGATGTACCGGAAGAAGGAAAATGGAAGGTTATGTCCTTTGTGTGCGTGGAAGACGGCGATCCTAACGTGAACTATCTGTCTCTGGAGGCAGTCAGTCTGTTTGTGCAGGATACCCATGAAGCCTACTACAAACGTTTCCCGGAGGCATTCGGAACAACCATCACCACCACGTTCTTTGACGAACCCACAATGTATCGTGCCAATGGACGCATGTGGACTGATGACTTCAACGAGAAATTTACAGAGCGTTTTGGTTTTTCGCCAGAAACAATCTATCCGGCTTTGTGGTATGATATAGGCCCTAAGACCGCAGCGGCACGCAATTGTCTTTTTGGTCTGCGTGCGGCTCTCTACGCCGAAGGATTCATGAAGACCATCAGCGACTGGGCTGAGGCACACGGCATAATATCTACCGGACATCAGGATCAGGAGGAAATTGTAAATACCGTGAGTGTTTCCGGTGACCTCATGCTCGACGGAAAGTATATGGGAATGCCTGGTATCGACAAGATCGGCGGCAACCGTCCGGCCGAACATTTCTATAAGGTTGTGTCGTCGTCGGCCAACAACTGGGACAAGACATACGTAATGTCCGAGACCTACGGAGACATGGGCAACATAACGATGGAGACAATGTATCGCATTGCTACGGAACAATACACCAAAGGTATCAACCAGCTCATACCTCATGCCGTGTGGTATGATAACGGCAATGTGACTTTCCGTCCGGAACTGTCTTACCGTAATCCGCTCTACAACTACGGTCTTGCTGACTTCAATACATTCCTTGCACGTCTCAACTACATGCTTGCGCGTCCGGGACGTCATGTGGCCGATGTGGCGATGGTGTATCCTATAACCACCATGCAGGCCGGACATTATCTTGACGGACCGAAAGGTTACTATCAGGGAGGAGTGGATATACCGGGCATAGACTACAACGTGGTGTCGGAAATACTCACCGACCAACTCGGCGTTGACTTCACATACGTTCACCCAGAAGTGATTGACGACCGCTGTGACGTAACGGGCGGACGCTTCGTGATGAGCAACAAAACCAACAGCGAGTCGTTCTCCGTTATCATTGTACCGGGCTGCAAGGTCATGACTCTGAGCAACATGAAGAAGATAGAGAAGGCTTGGGAGAACGGAGTGAGAATAATCTTCACCACACAGCTGCCGCAGCAGACTGCCGATATGAACGGCTCGGACGACGATATTGCGTCGATTGTGAACCGTATGCTTGTCACTGAGAAAGAAAAGGGTAGTGCCGTGTTTGTGGAAAATCCTACCGACGAAACTCTCCGTGAGGCACTTGCCGGAGCAGAACTCGACGTAAGATTCAGCAACGCGCAGCAACCGTTCAACTATATACATAAAGTTATTTCGGGCGGAAACGTATATTACTTCGGCAACATAGACAATGCGACTGCCGAAAACAAGATAACACTTAAGGGTGAACTGTCTGCCTGCACTTTGCTCGACCCGCGTACGGGCAAGAGCGAAGCGGCAGAGATAAGTCATGAAGGCGGTAACACCGTGATCACTCTGAAACTTGCGCCCGAACAGTCGGTCTTCCTTGTGGAGAATAAGATACTCGATACCACCGAACCGCCTGCTGTTGAGGAAAAGGGTTACACCGTGGAGATGAAGGTGAAGATAGACCAGCTCTCTGCAGGTGTGTGTCTTGCAGGCCGCAATACCAACAACTATTATATGTGGCAGATCAATCTTGAGAATCCATCGGAACCAAAACTTCGTCCTCACCGCTGGTTTGACGGACGTGTGGAACTGCTCGGAGAGGTTGACCTGAAGGACAAGGTGACAATCGGTACAGATGCTGCTTTCGATTTGAAGATAGAGATTGTTGACGAGAAACTCGCCCGTACATACATCAACGGTGTGCTTGTCGATGAGCGTTATGGTCAGTTCGCATATGGCTTGATAGGTTTCCGTCAGACCCACAGCGACGCTGCCGGATGCGAGGAGATAGCACGTTTTGACGACATAAAGGTTAGTTCGCAGGACGGCAAGGTACTTTTTGCCGAAGATTTCTCCGGTGACAACACGTTCTCGGAAGGCAGTGTGGAGGACGGATGGCTCTGTGTGACAGGTGCGATGGCGCGCGACGTGTATGCTTGGCCGCTCGGATTCAGAAAGCTTTGGTACACCGTTGAGGCCGACCTCACACTTCTTCGCGACGACGCATGCCTGGTGTTCTCTTCCATCGACGACAATAACTACTACATGTGGGCTGTAAACATATTCGACGGCAACCTGCCACGCATACGCCGACATGTGTATAATGGAGGTAATCTGACATGGAGTGACACTGAGTTCGACTCGTTCTCGAAAAGTGATATTGAGGGACAGGAGCGCCGGGTAAAGATAGAAGTGAAAGGCTCGCTCATAAAGACATACATCGACGGTGTTCTTGTGGACACGTTTGTGGATTTCTCCGACAATCTCGTGATGGGCGACATAGGTTTCAGAATAGACGCCAGTGGTCCGCAGAAGGATGAGGCTTATTTCGACAATGTCGTAGTGACGCAGTATGCCGAGGACGGAACTCCAAAGGTTGTGCTTGAAGATGACTTCGAACCGGGCGGTCCGACATGGTTCAGCAAGGGTGAGACAGTGGATGTGGATGGCAACCGCAAACTGTGGATGCACTCCACCGGTCTTTACAAACTCATGCAGGACGAAAGCCCTACGACCGGGATTGGCGACGTGACTGCCGACAACAAGTCAGGCAACGACAATGTTTATACTCTTGGTGGTGTTCGTGTTGACAAGTCGAATATGACTTCGGGCATATACATAAGCAATGGTAGAAAGGTAATCGTGAAGTAAGAATATAGTTTTAAAGTAGTTTTTTTGAGGTTCGGATGCCGTGGTGGCATTCGGACCTTTTTTATTCTTTGTATGGCGCATGATACTGCTGTAAGTTTGTATAAACATAGTGTTTTGACAGGTTATACCGGCATATATTGTGCTGTACGCTATCGTATCATGGGATGATATGCGTTATGTATAATTATGCATTTTCTGTCGTGATATTCTGAATTTTCATATATCGTACTCTCGTGAGAGTAGCGTATTTGCGCAGAAAAGTATTGCCGGTCGCAAATACTCGATTCTTAGAGCGTTTTGTTATATTGTTGACAGATTACGGTTTGTCTTTCTCTGCGATGCTGTATGTATCTTTTTGCACTGCGGAACAGTCTGTTTTGCAGTGCAGAAAAGGCTTTTTCGTAGTGTATTATGGGCCGTTTCGTGCAGTGAAAAAAGCTTTTTCATGGCTCGAAACGGGCTTTTCTGAAATCCGGATGAGTATAAAGTATGTCTCTGGTAATTTCCGTACGTTGTGAAAAAGACTCTGATGCAGCGGTCTGTCCGATTTTCCTTGTTTTCTTTTTTCTATTTTGCAGAATTATTCTGACAAGATATTTTACTGTCGGAATTGTATAAATATACGTTCCGAAGTTCTTTTCCCGTTATTCATAGTGCATTGTCCGATGGTCTTCACATGCGGTTACGGCAGGATGTCGTGCTTTCCGCGTTTGTTTATATACCGTTGCTATGTTTATGTATGTTAAATATTTCTGCGCATAAAAATAAAATACTAACTTTGAGAAATAATTATAACCAAAACAAAAGAGTATTACGTATATGTCATTTATAGCTGAAAACCTGTGGTTGTTCTGGACCATTGTGGCTGTTGTATGCCTCGTACTGGAGATGACATCCGGCGATTTCTTCATAACATGTTTTGCTGTCGGCGCTCTGTGTGGCATGGGAGTATCTCTCATTGACGCACCATTCTGGCTTCAGGTGTTGGTGTTTGCCGTGTTCTCCATGCTCTCGTTGAGACTTCTCAGGCCGAGGCTTGTAAAACTCATAAGGCGCAATGCAGACAAACGTGTGAGTAATGCCGACGCGCTGATAGGACGCATCGGTGAGGTGAGCGAGACGATAAAGGCCGATGGATATGGTCGCGTGAAGATAGACGGTGACGACTGGAAGGCCGAGACCGACGACGAAGACGACATCGCTGTGGGCGAGAAGGTGAGAGTGACAGACCGCGAGAGCATCATCATCAAGGTGAGAAGAATATAGAATCCCGCCGTTTCATACATGCCGGTGCGGTTAGTATACGCGGTGTGGTGATTGTTTTAGAATATTAACCAAAAGAAAAACAGAATATGTTTACAGCTACAACATGGTTTCTTATCGCGGTGGTAGTGCTTGCGATATTGTTTGTTAAGATGGCGGTTGTTATAATCCCGCAGAGTGAGACGAGAATTATTGAACGGCTCGGACGCTATCATGCCACGCTGCAACCGGGTGTGAACATCATCATTCCGTTCATCGACAAGGCGAAAACTGTGATTGCCGTTGTCCGCGGACGCTATGTCTACACAAGCGTGATAGACCTGCGCGAACAGGTGTACGATTTCGACAAGCAGAACGTCATCACGAAGGACAACATCCAGATGCAGATCAACGCACTTCTGTATTTCCAGATCATGGATCCGTTCAAGGCTGCATACGAGATAAACAACCTGCCCAACGCCATCGAGAAACTCACGCAGACAACATTGCGTAACATCATAGGTGAGATGGAGCTCGACCAGACGCTTACCTCACGCGACACCATAAACACCAAGCTGCGCGCTGTGCTTGACGATGCAACCAACAAGTGGGGAATCAAGGTGAACCGTGTTGAGTTGCAGGACATCACTCCTCCGGCAAGTGTACTGCAGGCCATGGAGAAGCAGATGCAGGCTGAACGAAACAAACGTGCGACCATTCTGCAGTCGGAAGGACAGAAACAGTCGGCAATACTTCAGTCAGAAGGTGAGAAGACCAGTATGATCAACCGTGCCGAGGCAGCCAAGCAGCAGGAGATTCTGCGTGCCGAAGGTGAGGCTCAGGCACGCATACGCAAGGCTGAGGCTGAAGCCATTGCCATAGAGAAGATAACCGAGGCCGTGGGCAAGAGCACTAACCCGGCCAACTATCTGCTCGCCCAGAAGTATATACAGATGCTTGAGGAACTGGCACAGGGCGATAAGACAAAGACCGTATATCTGCCGTACGAGGCCACAAACCTCATGGGCAGCATAGGAGGAATAAAGGAATTGTTCAAAAATGCAGACTAAATGTCTGACAAGATGTGGCGAGACGCAAGCATAGACGGGCGTCACGCCACATTGCATGATAATTAACAATAAGGTAAAAGGATAATGGAAATATGTATCGTAGCGGGCGCAAGACCCAATTTCATAAAGCTTGCTCCAATCGTAAGAGCCATTGACAGTGCGCGCGACGGCGGCAAGGACATTCGTCATCATCTTGTATACACGGGCCGTAAGGACGACCCTACACTGGAAGCGTCGCTTTTCGACGATTTGCAGATGCCTCAGCCTGAGGTGTATCTCGGTGTGGACTGTGAGAATCTTAATGAACTTACGGGACAGGTGATGTCGAGTTTCGAGTTGTATCTGCGTCAGCACAAGACCGATGCCGTCATTGTGGTGGACGATCTTGCCTCGACAATGGCAGCCGCCATCGTGGCGAAGAAGCAGGGACTTACGCTTGCTCATCTTGTGGCCGGCACACGCTCGTTCGACATCAACATGCCGAAAGAAATCAATCGTCTTGTTATTGACGGACTGTCCGACCTGCTCTTTACAGCCGGATACAAAGGTACCAGCGCTGCGACTCGCGAGGGTGCGGAGCAGTCTAAGATATACATGGTTGGCAATATTCTGATGGACACGTTGCGGTTCAATCATCCACGTCTGTCGCGTCCGGCTCTGTTTGACAGGCTCGGATTGAAAGAGCGTGGCTATATTGTGTTCACTCTCAACCGCAAGGCGCTGCTGGCCAATCGTGATAACCTGGAGGCAATGGTCTGTATGATGCTTGAGAAAGCTGGTGATGTGCCTGTTGTGGCTCCGCTGCGAAAAGCTGCCGCAGCTGTGGTTGGCGACATTCTGAAGAATCATCCAGCGGAGGCCGGACGTATGCATGTGGTGGACTCGCTGTCGTATCTCGACTTCGGATATCTCACGGCCAACGCTCTCGGAGTGGTTACCGATTCTGGCAATGTGGCTGAAGAGGCTACATTCAACGGTGTGCCGTGCATCACGCTTAACAATTATACCGAACATATAGAGACCGTAACCATCGGCTCCAACGTCCTTGTGGGCGAGGATGCCGGAGCACTCGGCGAGGAACTCGAACGCATGACGGCCGGAGAATGGAAGAAGAGCAGTGTGCCTGAGCGTTGGGATGGCCGTTCAGCCGAACGTATCGTGCGGATATTGATGGAAAGGGGAAACGTTATATGAAAAGAAAAATAGCAATGATAACAGGCGCCACAAGCGGAATAGGAGAGGCTTGTGCGCGTCGTTTTGCAGCATCCGGCTACGACTTGATACTTACAGGACGCAATACGGAGAAACTTGATAGCCTTAAAAGTACTCTTGAAGGTGAGACAGATGTTCTCACTCTGACTTTCGACGTGCGTGATGCTGAGGCTGCCGCTGCGGCTGTAGGCTCGTTGCAGGGAAAATGGAGCGAGGTGGATGTGCTCGTGAACAATGCCGGACTGGCTCTCGGACTGGAAAAGGAATATGAGGGCGACACCGAAGACTGGTGGACGATGATTGATACCAACATTAAGGGATTGCTCACAATGACTCGCCTTGTGGTGCCGGGTATGGTGGAGCGCAACTGCGGCCACGTGATAAATATAGGCAGTGTGGCCGGCGATCAGGCTTATGCCGGAGGCAATGTCTATTGTGCCACAAAAGCAGCCGTGAAGACTCTGACCGACGGTCTGCGCATAGACCTTGTGGACACATGTGTGCGTGTGACAAACATAAAGCCCGGACTGGTGGAGACAAACTTCAGTGTGACACGCTTCCATGGTGACAAGGAAAGAGCCGACAATGTGTACAAAGGCATAAAACCGCTTACTGGCGACGACATAGCCGACGTTGCTGTTTATGCAGCCAACGCGCCGCAGCATGTCCAGATAGCCGAAGTGCTGGTGCTTGCGACACATCAGGCCAACGGATACACCATAAGCAGAAAAGACAGCTGAAGATAAGAGCCGGAGCATAACGCCGAATACCGTTTCTTCATAGTCTGATATTGCCGGACCGTATCCTGTCTTATTGCAAGATAACAACATTAAATAACCAAATTAAAGAAAGGATTGCTGTTATGAAATGGAACACGAACGGGCGCATAGCCGAAGCTGCGCTTCTGGCCCTGAGCATCGTGGTGCTGGGCTTGTGCATCAAGTGGGGGATTGACGATTTTGTCGATAAGGACAGAAAAGTCACTGTGAAAGGACTTGCTGAAAAGGAGGTCGATGCCGACAAGGTGACCTGGCCTATCCTTTCGAAAGAACTGGGCAACAATCTGCCTGACCTGTATGATAAGATAGAACAGACGCAAGGCAAGATCAAGAGATTTCTTGTGGAGAACGGTATAAAGGAAAGCGAGATAAACGTGAACGCTCCGGTGGTGATCGATCTGAATGCAGAGAGATATCTGAACAACCAGAGTCAGTACAGATACAACATAACTTCGATAATCACTGTTACTTCGCGTAATGTAAAACTTGTAAGGAGTATCATAGCACGTCAGGGCGAACTGCTGAGAGAGGGAGTCGCCATAGTTGACGGAGGTTATGAGAATCCGGTGAAATATGAGTATGTATCGTTCACGGCAATGAAGCCTGCGATGATGCAGGAGGCCATAGCCAATGCCGAGAAGACAGCAAAACAGTTTGCCGACAACAGCCACAGCCGGTTGGACAAGATACTGACTGCCGACCAGGGGCAGTTCTCGATAGACGACCGCGACTCAAACACACCATACGTGAAGAAGGTGCGTGTTGTGACGACGGTGACTTATTCACTTAAAGACTGATGACGCACAGACATACCGATAATTACACATTTCTCACGCAGGCACCTGCCCACAGAGTGATTCTGACCATGGCCGTGCCGACGATAATCACAATGCTCGTGACGAGTTTGTACAATATCGCCGACACCTTCTTCGTAGGACAGCTCGATACTCAGTCGACAGCAGCCGTGGGAATAGTGTTTCCGGTGATGTTCTTCATACAGGCTTTCGGGTTCTTTTTCGGACACGGAAGCGGCAACTACATATCACGCGAGCTTGGAGCCAAGCGTCACGGCAATGCCGAGACGATGGCTTCAACCGGTTTTGTATATTCTCTTGTGATGGGAAGCCTTGCTATGATAGCAGGGCTTCTCATGATAAAACCACTTGCAGTATGGCTTGGCAGCACACCGACAATATTGCCTTATACCGAGCGTTACATGTCAATCATACTGCTGGGAGCGCCTTTCATGACGGCTTCGCTCACCATCAACAACCAGATGCGCCTGCAAGGCAATGCGTCGTATGCTATGTATGGCATCATAAGCGGAGCGGTGTTGAATGTTGTTCTTGATCCGATATTCATCTTTGTTTTCGATATGGGTGTGGCCGGAGCGGCCGCAGCTACTGTCACCGGTCAGATTGTCGGCTTCTGTGTGCTGTTTGCCATGAGCCGCAGAGGGGAGAACATACGTCTGAGTATAAGACGTTTCTCGCCGCGTCTCACCTTTTTAAAGGAGATTGTCTACGGTGGCTCGCCTTCACTTTCGAGGCAGGGACTTGCGTGCATTGCCGTGATGATGCTGAATGTTGCGGCGAGTGAATATGGCGATGCAGCCATTGCGGCCATGTCTATCGTAAGCCGCATCACAATGTTCATCATGTCGGCAGTCCTCGGTTTGGGGCAGGGATTCCAGCCTTTCTGCGGATTCTGCTATGGTGCGGGGCTTTATTCGCGTCTGCGCGAAGGTTTTTCCTTTACCGTGAAAGTGGGCACAGTGTTCCTTCTTGTGTTTTCTTTCGCAGGTATATTTTTCTGTAACGACGCTATCGGCATATTCCGTGACGACCCGGATGTGATAAGGATTGGCACCGCGGCATTGTGCTGGCAGCTGGCAAGCTATCCGTTCAACGCTTTCACTATGGTCGGAAACATGATGCTTCAGACCACGCGCAAGCCCTTGCGTGCAAACATTCTTTCGGCTGCAAGACAGGGATTGTTCTTCATTCCGCTCATTATTATTCTTCCATACTTTTTCGGTCTCACCGGAATAGTTATCTGTCAGTCGTGCAGCGACGTGCTGAGCTTCTGCATAGCCATTCCTATTGTGCTCGGTGCTTTCAGGGAAATGGGAGAAAACGTATAAATATACAGACATTCAGACAAACAAAAATATTATTGCTAAATAATGACAATACTTCGGTAAATTTTTACCGATAAATTAAAATTAAACATAGAATCGGCATA
>USDT01000030.1 GCA_900553465.1 uncultured Prevotella sp. | reverse complement strand
CAACGACCCCCTGATTAACAGTCAGGTGCTCTAACCAACTGAGCTATTGAAGCATTTGTCTTAATTGCGATGCAAAGGTACAGCGTTTATTTCATACCACCAAACATTTTCGCGAAAAATTTCAAATTTATTTCAAAAAAACGTGTTTATCGGCCTTTTCGGGCATAAAAACAGCATTTTCAGAACTCATCCGGACATTTTTATGATGCAAAATATATAATATCGATATGACAAACATACTCCGTTTTTCGCATTCCGCCACCGTTCCGACAC
This sequence comes from uncultured Prevotella sp., assembly GCA_900553465.1. Classification (GTDB taxonomy): domain Bacteria; phylum Bacteroidota; class Bacteroidia; order Bacteroidales; family Bacteroidaceae; genus Prevotella. The sequence goes on along the minus strand of USDT01000030.1, from coordinate 34,430 downwards.
ACAAAATCCGGCTTTCCGCCACGTCGCATTATGAAAAATAAATACTTTTTATTTTGTACTGCCCGCAACTTACATTACCTTTGCAACGCTTTATAAAGACTTACCACATTATATTAATATAAAAGCCGATTATGAGAAAAACCATATTGTTCTGCGTGATGCTGCTTGGCGCCGCGACGGTTCTTGCACAGAAAAACGACGACCACAACTTCAAGGTGGCCAAAAATCTGGACGTATTCAATGCCATATACAAAAATCTTGACCTCATGTACGTCGATACGCTCAACGCCGACGAGGTCATCGGCAACGGCATAAAGGCCATGCTGCGCAGCCTCGACCCTTACACGGAATATTATCCGGAGGACAAATCGGCTGAGTTCAAGCAGATGCTCACGGGCAAATATGCCGGCATAGGTTCGATAATAAGCTATAACTTCACGCGCAAACGCGTCGTAATAAACGAACCTTACGAGAACATGCCTGCCGCAGAAGTGGGTCTGAAGAAAGGCGACATCATACTTAGCATCGACGGTGAGGACATGACCGACAAGACAAACGCATACGTCAGCGAGCATCTGCGCGGCGATGCGGGCACCACACTCGAGCTGAAGATACACCGTCCGTCAACCGGCAAGGACATGACATTCAAAATACAGCGCAAGGCCATACAGATGCCCGACCTGCCATATTACGGCATGCAGGACGGCGACATAGGCTACATCGACCTCGACTCGTACGTCGGCGAGAACTGCTCAAAGGATTTCCGCCGCGCCTTCATCGATCTGAAGAAGCAAGGAGCCAAGGGTCTGGTGATCGACCTGCGCAACAACGGCGGAGGCTCTGTGCAGGAAGCGCTGGCCATTCTCAACATCTTTATCCCCAAAAACACCGACCTGCTGTCGATGAAGGGCAAGATGCAGCGTTCCAACCAGAACTACAAGACCACCGTCGAACCCATCGACACGGTGATGCCTATCGTAGTGCTTGTGAATGAGATAACGGCAAGTGCCAGCGAGATAACCAGCGGAGCATTCCAGGATCTCGACCGCGCCGTGATAATGGGAACACGCACATACGGCAAGGGACTTGTACAGGTGCCAAACGTACAGCTGCCCTACAACGGCAATCTGAAACTCACCACTGCCAAATATTTCACCCCGAGCGGACGCTGCATACAGGCAATCAACTACAAACACTCGCAGGGCGGATATACCGAGCACGTGCCCGACTCGCTCACACGAGAGTTCCGCACACGTAACGGACGCATAGTGCACGACGGCGGAGGCATCGAACCGGACATCAAGATTGAGCCGGACTCATTGCCCAACATAGCATACTATCTGCAGCGCGTGGACACCACAGACCTCATGTTCAACTATGTGGTGGATTACATCAAGAACCATCCAACGATAGCTCCGGCCTCAGAGTTCGAGATAAGCGACGCCGACTATGAGGAATTCAAGCAGCGTGTCATAAACAGCAACTTCACTTACGACCGCGTGAGTGAGAAATGTCTCGAAGAACTTGTGAAACTTGCCAAGTTCGAAGGCTACTACGAGGATGCTAAACCGGAGTTCGAGGCATTGGAGAAAAAGCTGAAGCACAACATTGCAAAGGACCTCGACTTCGACTACAACAAGCAGAAGATAAAACAGATGCTCACCTCCGACATCATAACAGCCTACTACTTCCAGCGCGGAGCCCTGGAGAACAGCCTGCGCTACGACAAACAGCTGAAGGAGGCCATACGTCTGCTGAAGTCGCCCGAGGAATATGCGGCGACACTGCAACCCAAAGCCGAGAAGAAAGAATGACGCAAACGTGTCTGCCAAACGCACGACACCTCACGTCATACACACAAATAAAAGCAAGACATCCTGCCGTCATCACCCGACGCGCAGGATGTCTTGCTTTTATATATCAACCTGTTATATCTCTTCCGCAACACTCCGGTGCACTTCCTCTCCGGCCGTCACTTTCCACTGTCCGTCCTGCAGAACGTCACCTTCACGCTTCCGCTACCCAACACACCGGCCAGTCCTTCAGGGTTGTCTATCCTTCCCAGCCTCGTATAACTGTACCCGGAAGCAAACGTCTCATAGAAAAGCACCACGCACGAACTGCCATAGAGCATCAGGTCACCGGCATGTATAGTCCCCGGCCTGCTGCTTTCCACCGGCAGCGACGTGTCAAGATAATGATATTTCTCGTTGCCGTTCAGATCGTTCATACTTACTGTAAGTGGCATAAGGGCAGCAAAAGCCCGTGCCGCAGCGTTGTCGGCCAGCGTCGCAACATACGTCCGGCCGCCCACGGTTATGTTTATTCTGTTGTTCATAATAGTATCGTTTATTTCATCATTATCACTGTTTCCTTCATCTGCTCCTCCGCCGTCAGTACCTGGCGGTGGCTGAACTGTCCCGGCCGCCGCACCATTCTCCTCCGAACAGGCAGCGAAACCGCCTGCCAGACACACCACCGAAAGAGCGACGACAAACTGTATAAGATACTTCATACTGTATAGTTTTAAATATCATTCCACTGCAAAACATCCATATATCCAAGTCCGCCATGCAGCAATCGCCTACCCGCACAGACTTCCACACGGCTGTATGCATCAACGAAGATACGTGCGATAGAACTCCTCAATCCCGTCAAAAGGTATCTTCTCCATGTTCTCGTACAGGTCGGTATGGTTGGCTCCCGGCACTATCACGAGTTTCTTGTTGTCACCCTTCAGACGTTTGAAGGCGTCCTCACCGAAATAGCGCGAGTGCGCTTTCTCGCCATGCACTATCATGACAGCGCTGCCTATCTCGCCTATGTATGTCATCAGCGGCATGTTGAGGAACGAGAGCGACGACGTTGTGTTCCATCCGTCGTTGGAGTTGAGCGACCGTTTGTGATAGCCGCGCTCCGTCTTGTAATATGCGTAATAGTCTTTCACAAACTGCGGAGCATTCTCCGGCAGCGGATCCACCACTCCTCCGGCACGCGCATACGTTCCGTTGCGGTAGTCCTCGGTGCGCTGGGCACTGAGCTGACGGCGCAAAGCCTGACGCGCTTCTGTGTTGTCGCCGGCATCGAAATATCCGTTTGCCGTCACGCGACTCATATCGTACATGGTCGAAGCCACCGTAGCCTTTACGCGGGTGTCCACTGCTGCCGCGTTGAGAGCCAAGCCGCCCCATCCGCAGATGCCGAGAATACCGATGCGGGCTGTATCGACATCGTTGCGCACCGACAGAAAATCGACTGCCGCACAGAAGTCTTCGGTATTGATGTCTGGCGATGCCACATAGCGCGGACTGCCGCCGCTCTCACCCGTAAACGACGGATCGAAGGCAATGGTGAGAAATCCACGGCTGGCCAGTTCCTGCGCATAAAGTCCCGACGCCTGCTCCTTCACTGCGCCGAACGGCCCACTCACCGCCACGGCCGGCAGCTTGCCCTCTGCTCCTACAGGCTTATACAGATCGGCCGCAAGCGTTATGCCGTAACGGTTGCAGAACGTCACCTTCTCGTGAACAACCTTTTCATTCTTCGGGAACGTCTTGTCCCACTCCTGTGTAAGTTCCAGTTTCTCCATATCAATCTTGTTTTTACCGGCTGTCTGAGCACCGGTCGCCGACGCGACAGCCAGCACAGCCGCCATCATTACAGTCTTTATGTTCATAATATCAGTCTGTTTTTATTGTACGCTGCAAATTTATTCTTATTATTCCAACGGCCCGATACCTTCTTAACGGACATAAATACCCGTTTTACTGATTCGATACCGACGGCCCGGGCATGTCCATTCAAGACCGATGGAAACAGCAGCGCCGGCCCCGAAAACGGAACCGGCGCACGCCGTGATATTGTCAGCGGACAATACATATCTATATATGTGCGCGTCAGACGCAGACATGCCATAAAGGCCTCAACGGTGCATCAGAGCGTCGACATAGCGTGTCTTCCACTCGCCTGTCCTGATGTTGCGCAGGCCGAAGCCGCCACCGTCCTTGTAATTCCACAACGCCCACGATATGCCAAGCTCGTCGAGCACACCCGTAAGGTCGCCAAGCCATCGCAGAGCATCGGCCTCCGGCACACGGCTATAGACTCCAAACTCGCCACAGTAGAGCACAAGTCCCAGTTCGTCGGCCTTCTTCTTTGCCTTCATCACGTTGTCCTTCAGACGCTGACGGTCCCACACAGTAACCCAACCCTCGGCCAGCTGGCGGTCGCGGCCGGTCATGGCAGCCAGTTCCTCGGCGGTGACAATCTCTCCGGGATAGTGCACCGTTCCACCGAAATCCTTATGTTCGGTCCATCCGGCTTTGTAGTGTGTGAAGAAATAAGGCTCATAGAAATGGAAGCTCAGGATGATGTTGTCGTCGCCTTCCGGCACACGCAGATGCTCAAACGTGGCAGTCTGCTGCCACATATTTGAACCCACAACTATCGGGCGGTGCTTCTCACGGCTCCTGATGACGTCGTACACCTTTGCCACAAGCCTGTTCCACGCCTCATGGTCGGGGGCCACCGGTTCGTTCATTATCTCGTATGCCACATCATCGTTGCTGTATTTGTGCAGTTCGTCCGACAGTTCCTCCCACAGACGACACAGATGTTCCTGGTCCGCCTCACTGTCCCACAACGAGTTGGTACGCCCCTCGGCTCCGGCGTTGAAGTCGTGCGCATGCACGATGTGCAGGTCCACGACAACCTTCAAACCGTTCTTTATCGCGCTCTTTATGCCGGCGTGCAGTATGCCGAACACCTCTTTATTACGTGTACCGTCCGCATTCCAAAGTTCCTTTTCGTCGAGCGGCAGGCGCACATGGTCGAATCCCTGCCGTGCTATCTCCTTGAAATCGTCGGCAGTGACAAACTTCTCTCTCGGGATGTCCTTGTAATAGCACTGCGAAAGCCAGTGGGCAATATTCACACCTCGGCCGGGCACAAAATCGCCGGCCATACAAACAAAGCCCTTCAGGAGCAATGCAATAAGAATAATCAGTCTGTGTTTCATGTTTTTCGGTTTATGTCAGTAGTGCAGGTTGTAACGACCGGCGGCAGCGCAAGGACGCCTCTGCCGGTTACGCGAATGCAAATATAGTGAAAGGTGGATGCAAAAGCAAATGAAAGAAGCATGTTTTATCATTTTTTATAATGCCGGACATCATCCTGCATCATGTAATATCATAGTGAGATACAGGCACCATGGCAGACGGAAAAGCAATATTCTTTCACTTTTTATGCAGCGCAAAATTAACAGTTTTAAGTTAAAACAAATCCCCTCCAGAGTTCATCTCACGCCATCATAAAAACTGCACGGGAGAACCCCAAAAGGCTTTCCGACACTCACCGGGGACGCAACAGAAAGTCGACCAGGCAACCACCGGCTTGCAAAACGGTCCATTCCGGCACGTCAAAAAGTTCATTTCGGCACGCAAAATGAACCATATCATGCTCCGAAACGGCCTGTTTCGTCATGCAATAAAGGCTGTTTCGCAAGCCCGAAGAAGCAGTAGGAAAACATCGCAAGCAGAAAACTATCTGACTATCAACTCATTATGAGAAGTGCGCAAAAACTCTGTTTTTACGCATAAAAACAAAGCTGGACGAAAAAACGCGACTCTCACGCATCGCATTTTAACATTCGGCCCGTATATGGTTAACGATAAGGAATTATCGTCTTGCCTTTTTCTCCCCGAAATGACATCCACACGGGAATATGCGTGCGGCTGTTCCTGATGCCGGAAATGCCACTGCAGCAAAATGCAGACACTGCTACTGTATGTCAATCAAACACTGCCGGCAGTACCAACATCTGACGGGCGATAGTCTGAGCCATACGCTTGTGGCCTGCGGCATTGGGATGCAGACGGTCGGTCTTGCCATTGCTGAAATAGCGTACGTGTGAATCGTTGAGCGGATAGAGCCCGCTCAGGCTGTTGAGATCTATCACCGGCACAGCCCAAACACCGGCAGCTTCCTTCACAGCCTCAACATATTCGTCGAAAAACACGCCTATGCTGTTGGCGAAACGCTCATCGGGCTGTATGTTGTCAGGTCCGAAACAGGCGTAGGCACGGTGGATGGGCGTGAGCATTATGATCTGCTTATCGGGATAATTGGTCTTGAGAAAGTCCATCAGTATGTTGATGCGGCCCTTGAACGTGGCGTCGCTCATCACGGGCGTACGGTATTTGCGCACGGCCTTTCCGCCTCCGCCGACAACGGTCTCGCGCTCGCCCGTCTCATACCATTCACCCACGGGCACGCCACAGTTGTAGTCGTTTGTACCTGCGAATATCATTATGGCATCCACGCTGTCGCCACGTTCCTCGAACAGACGGCGCGCCTGACCGGCAAGATCGCTCATCTGATGGCCGTTGATGCCATACACCAGCGGCACGATGCCGAGCATATCGGCCAGATATTCCCAGTAGCAGCGGGTGGTGCCCACGCGCTGTGCGTCGGTGATGGAGTCACCGAGGAATGCCACACGGCGGCCGCGCCACTGGCTTTCGGCCATGTTCCGGACGGCAGTATCTGTACTACGGGCTGCAAGAGCCGGCAACGGCACAAGGTCGGCAAGCAATATGAGGGCCGCCATGAAGAATGCGGCGGACCGGCGTTGAAGGTTTCTCATAATCATAAACTTTGTTCTTCGTGTATAATATCTGTGTCGGACAAAGTTAATGATTATTTCTTATCGAAACGCACCGCGGCCATGCTTATTTGCCATAAAACAGACATTCTTACGTCTTCCGCCCTTCACACAGCCGTCAATCCGGAAGGCAGGAACAGCATCCGCGTACCCATTGGCCTCACAGTCCTGACAGATACATCCTACCACATCTCCGTTATGTCGAAAAACTCCGCGTATCCTGCATCACGATAAGACGCCGAACAGTTCTTCGGGACACGGAGCGTGGCACCCGTGACGAGGGTGAAGGATTTTAGTTGCTCTGATTCCTCCTTTTCAAATTCGGGTGGCGTAGTGCATGGGCAGTTTATCCTTTTAAGTGCAGGACACCCGATGAACGCACGGTGACAGATGTACCTGAGTCCCTGTGGCATAGTGACGGAGGCAAGTCCGGCGCACTCCGCAAAGGCAGCGTCGCTGAGCCTATCGATCTGTTCGGGCAGTGTCACCTCGGTGAGCCTTGTATGAGCGAAAGCCCTCTCGCCTATATATATTATGGACGCCGGCAGATTGATGTTCTCAAGTGCCGACCCGAGGAAGGCTTTATCGTCAATCTTCTGTATTCCTTCAGGCAATGTCACGCTCTTTATGTCGCTGCCCCAGAACGCGCCGCGGTATATTCTGAGACATCCGGACGGCACGGTGATGCTCTGAAGTCCTTTTGACGGCACGGCATAAAGCACTCTTCTGCCGGCATCATACACGGCTCCGCCGTCCGTGACGAAGTGGCTGTTGCCTTTCTCCACAGTGAGCTTCGTGATACCACTGCATGCAGCGAAGCATGTGCCGAGAGTCTCGAGCGACGCCGGAAGCCGCAGACTTGTGAGCGATGTGCAGCCGAGAAAGGCGTCGTTGCCTATATGGGTGACACCGGACGGAATGTCTATCGACGTGAGCGAGGGACACTCGCGGAATGCAAGGTCGCCTATGTAAGAGATGCCGGAGCCCATCTTTACCGAACGGAGAGCGGCGCAACAGTGGAAGAGGGCCTCGGGTATGCTGTCAATGCCTTCGGGAAGCTCGACAGAAGACAGCGCACAGCCGAAGAACGCCGCGTTGCCTATCTTCTTCAGTCCCTTGCCAAGCTGGACAGAAGAAAGAGACTTGCAGGAGAAAAACGCGTTCTCACCTATCTCAACAACGGAGGAAGGTATGACGATGCTCTTCAGTCCGGAAGAACTGAAAGATGCACCACCGATATACTTCAGCCCGGAAGGAAAAGCAATGGAGGTAAGGTTATCGGCAGAGAGAAAGGCTCCGGTTTTTATCGAATCGACGCTCTCAGGAATGGAAACCGTCCTTGGGTCCTTGCGGTAAAAAAGGTCCTCGCCAAGCGACGTCACACGGTATGTGGTGCCTTCGTGGCTCACCGTGGCCGGTATGACATAATCATGGACCGGCGTGCCCGACGCGTCCTTGTCGTCGACAGCCGACACCTCAACCGTTCGGGGACTTGTCACTGTATAGGTAAACTGACCGCTTCTGAAACTTGTCTGCGCGTTCAGCACGGTACTGACTAGCGCAAGCGACAACAGCATAAACTTTCTCATAAGTCTTATTATTAAGGAACTACATTTCCACCAGGTTCATGTCATCTGCATGCGTGGAGCCAACATGCCGTAAATATAGTCATTATATGCTGACGTTGTTGCGCAGCCGGCGCGGTTTTAACACAATTAACAAAAAACGCATATACAGAAAAAAGGGAGACAGGCGCCGGAAACTGTATTCCGGGACGTCTGTCTCCCTTTGGAATTATGCAGTCTTACGCAGGCGGAAAACCATGCGATCAGAACATAAACATGTTATTTTACAAGCACCTTGCGTACTGTTCCGTCTGACATCTTCTCTATGTTGATGCCCTTAACGGCTGTGTTCAGTTTCTGGCCGTTGATGTTGTAGCGTGCTGTAACCTTTACATTTTCAGAAGCATCTACGTTTCCAACGCCTGTAGACTCATCGCAGTTGAACTTGATAACAATCTGCTCGTTGAGGTCACTAGCGGCGTTCTTTACGATTCCGGCAGGAATGACAACTGTGTATTCATTGCCTTTCTCGGCCTTGAACGAACATGTGAATCCGTCGTAGTCAGAACCCCAAAGCACGAGTGTGTTGTTGTTTTTGTCGCTCACAGTGGCGTTCCATCCATTGTCCGGCAGAATCTCAGAACCTCCGGCCAGCGGTCCATCAAGAAGACTTGCGGCAGGTGTGGCGTTTACAACTGTGACAGGCTCGGCAAATTCAACCTCGAATGACATCGGCATCCAACCCGGTTCTACCGTAGCTCCTTCGGCAGGAGTTGTGGAAACATGTGTGAATACACCGTTCTCTGTCTCTTCTATTGTGAAGTATGAAGCATAACCGGCGTCACGATAAGATGCAGTGCAGCCTTTCGGAACGTAGAGTGTAGCACCTGATACGCCGTAGAACTGGCTCTCGTATTCCTCATATATCTCTTCGAGTTCGGGCGCAGTAGCTCCAAGACAGTTGAGGGTCTTCAGAGCTGTACAGCCGAGGAATGCACGGTTATACATGAATTTGAGACCGGAAGGAATGGTGACTGTGGTGAGTTTGTCGCATCCTGCGAAAGCGGCACTGTAGAGTTCCTCTGTGCGATCGGGCAGTGTAACCTCTGTGAGCTTTGTAGCCGCGAAAGCCTGTTCGCCTATCATAACGATTGATGACGGCAGATTGATGCTCTCAAGTGCAGACTCACAGAAAGCGAAACCATCCACTGCGAGGAATCCTTCGGGAAGTGTGACGCTCTTTATCTCGCTGCCAGAGAAGGCTCCACCATAAATTCCGATACATGCGGCAGGCAGGGTGAGTTCGTAGAGACCTTTGGTTGGTGCGGCGTAAAGCACTTTCTTGTCGGCGCTGTAAACCACTCCTCCTTCTGCCACGAAGTTCTTGTTGCCTTCCTCAACGGTGAGAGATGTGATGCCACTGTTGGCCGCAAAGTTCGCGCCCACGTCCTCAAGCGATGCCGGAAGCTGCAGAGTTGTGAGTGAGGTGCAGCCGAGGAACGCGTCTTCACCTATGTATGTAACGCTTGAAGGAATGTCTATTGACGGAAGAGATGCGCACTCGCGGAACGCACGGTCGCCGATATAATCGACATCAGCCGCCATCTTCACCGAAGTAAGATTGGCACATCCGTAGAACAGCGCAGTAGGAATGCTCTTAATGCCTTCGGGAAGTTCGATTGTGGTAAACGGACATTTGTAGAACGCCGAAGAACCGATTGTCTTCAGACCACTACCCAACTCCACTGAAGCGAGTGAGTTGCAGGTAAAGAAAGCGCTGGAACCAATCTCCTCAACTGAAGCGGGAATTGTTATGCTTGTCAGTCCAGAAGAGTTGAAAGCATAGTCGCCGATATACTTCAGGTTGGAAGGAAGTGTTATGGAAGTAAGATTTGTTGTAGACTTGAAAGCCGCGCTTTTGATAGATTCAATGCTTTCCGGAAGAGTGATCGACTTGAGGTCGCTCCAATAGAAAGCGTCTTCGCCAATGGCTGTGACATTATATGTGACGCCCTCGTTCTCAACAGTTTCGGGTACCACATAATCATAAACAGGTGCGTCCGACTCATCCTTGCTGTCGGCACCGGACACTTCAACTGTTTGAGCACCTGTCACCGTGTAGGTGAGCAAACCGTTTTTAAAACTTGTCTGTGCATTCAGTGAGGCACTGATAAACACAAGTGACGAAAGTAGAAGTTTTCTCATACGTTTAAATTTTTAAAAGAAACAATGCCCGCCCCACGTTCTAGCAACCTGCATAACCGAAGCGGGAGAAATGCAAAGATAGGCAAAATATGCAAATATTGTATTCACAATGGCGCGATTTTAACGAAAATAATGTGAAAATGCAACAATTTTCCTATCATATAAGCGCAAGGAAGCACAGCATGGAAAAGCACACAAGACAGCAGAGAAAAGATAAACTGATCACACCTTCTGCAGACGCAAGACCAGAACCTCCATACAACATGGCAGAAAGGCATCTATTTGTTTTCATAAAAAATAATAATAAAACGGCTGATTTGTAGTTCATTCAACATTATTTAATTATCTTTGTCCGATTTTATTTTATTAGATGTTATATTAGATGAACGTAATTACGAAAACAGTATCATTGCCTGATGGAAGAACCATCAGCATTGAGACCGGGAAAGTGGCAAAGCAAACCGACGGATCATGTGTGCTCCGCATGGGTAACACAGTGCTCCTCGCCACTGTTTGTGCCGCAAAAGATGCAGTTCCCGGAACAGACTTCATGCCTCTTCAAGTAGATTACAGAGAGCAGTATGCCGCCGCCGGACGTTTCCCGGGCGGATTCACCAAGCGCGAAGGCAAGGCCGGCGACAACGAGATTCTCACATCACGTCTTGTTGACCGCGTGCTGCGTCCGCTTTTCCCTTCCAACTACCATGCAGAGGTTTATGTGAACGTCATGCTTCTCAGCGCCGACGGCGTTGATCAGCCCGACGCTCTGGCAGGATTTGCAGCATCAGCCGCTCTGGCTTGTTCAGATATTCCTTTTGAATGTCCAATCTCTGAAGTGCGTGTAGCACGTGTTGACGGACAGTATGTTATCAATCCTACATTCGAGCAGATGAAGAGTGCCGACATGGACATCATGGTTGGTGCTTCAGCCGAAAACATCATGATGGTGGAAGGCGAGATGAAGGAAGTGTCGGAGCAGGACATGATCGGTGCGCTCAAAGCTGCCATGGACGCCATCAAGCCGATGTGCGAACTGCAGGTGGAATTGTCGAAGGAACTCGGTACCGACGTGAAGCGCGAATACTGCCACGAGGTAAACGACGACGAGTTGCGTGAGGAAGTACGCCGCCAGACATACGACAAATGCTACGCCATTGCCGAAGCAGGCGACCACGACAAGAAGAAACGCGAGGAGGCTTTCTCACAGATCATCGAGGAATTCACCACTGCATATGACGCAGCACACACAGAACTCACACCTGAAGAACTCGAAGAGAAGCACGGCATGATAAGCCGTTACTACGACGACGTGATGCGCGACTCTATGCGCCGTTGCATCCTCGACGAAGGCAAACGTCTCGACGGACGTAAGACTGATGAGATCCGTCCGATATGGTGCGAGGTTTCACCACTGCCAATGCCTCACGGAAGCTCAATCTTCACACGTGGAGAGACACAGAGCCTCACAACATGTACACTGGGAACAAAACTTGACGAAAAACTCGTTGACGATGTTCTCGACCACGGTTACCAGCGCTTCCTGCTGCACTACAACTTCCCGCCGTTCTGTACTGGCGAGGCAAAGGCACAGCGCGGAGTAGGACGTCGTGAGATAGGTCACGGCCATCTGGCATGGCGCGGACTTAAGGGTCAGATTCCAGAGGACTTCCCTTACACAGTGCGCCTCGTTTCGCAGATACTCGAGAGCAACGGTTCTTCATCTATGGCTACCGTATGCGCAGGTACTCTTGCACTGATGGATGCCGGTGTTCCAATGAAGAAACCGGTGAGCGGAATTGCAATGGGACTTATCAAAAACCCGGGTGAAGACAAGTATGCCGTACTGAGCGATATCCTCGGCGATGAGGACCACCTCGGCGATATGGACTTCAAGACAACCGGAACAAAGGACGGTCTGACAGCAACACAGATGGATATCAAGTGCGACGGACTGAGCTTCGAGATTTTGGAGAAGGCTCTTATGCAGGCAAAGGCCGGCCGCGAATACATCCTCAACAAACTCACTGAGACAATAGCAGAACCGAGAGCAGAACTGAAACCACAGGTTCCGCGTATCGTACAGATAGAGATACCGAAGGAATTCATCGGCGCAGTGATAGGCCCGGGCGGTAAGATCATCCAGCAGATACAGGAAGATACCGGTGCCATCATAACAATAGATGAAGTGGACGGTGTAGGCAAAGTACAGGTGAGCGCTGCAAACAAAGACTGCATCGACGCTGCAATGAGCAAGATAAAGGCTATTGTTGCAATACCTGAAGTAGGTGAAATCTACGACGGTACAGTACGTTCGATAATGCCTTACGGATGCTTCGTTGAGATAATGCCGGGCAAGGACGGACTGCTCCACATATCTGAAATAGACTGGAAACGCCTCGAAACAGTTGAAGACGCCGGAATAAAGGAGGGCGACAAGATAAAGGTGAAACTGATGGAAATCGACCCGAAGACCGGTAAGTACAAACTCTCTCACCGCGTACTCATTCCAAAACCGGAAGGATATGCTGAGCATGAGCGTCGTCCGAGACCGGAGCGTGGCGAGCGTCGTCCAAGACCGGGACGCGAGAACGGCGAACGCAGAGGACAGCGCCGCTTCGAACACAAGCCGACAGAAGGAAACGACAAACACGAACCGAAACCGTTTAATGACAGTCTTGATCACAACAGTGACATAGACTGAAAAAACATATGACTAAAAAATCCCTGCACAGGCACGTACCTGTGCGGGGATTTTCATTCACAAAAACAGATCCGAAAAAGAACAATCCTTTTATTTTTACCATAAAATTAAAACCCGGACTTATTACATGAAAAAAAACTTTATCGCACTTATGGCTATTGCCATGTGCCTTACGGTGTGCAACAGGATCGGAGCACAGACAAAAGAACCCGTTGATTATGTGAACCCTTACATCGGAAACATCAGTCATCTGCTCGTACCTACATTCGCCACGGTACAACTTCCGAACAGTATGCTGAGAGTCTATCCGGCAAGAGCCGACTACACATCAGAACACGTGAACGGACTGCCGGTAATTGTAACAAACCATCGCGAGCGTTCGGCATTCAGCATCAGCCCAAGCCAAAGAGAGACACTGCATCCGGTGGTATCGGTGAACTACGACAATGAGCGCATAACACCGTATTCGTTCGACATCGAACTCGACGACAACACAATGAGAGCACGCTATGCCGTGGACAGACAGAGCGCCGTATACGAGCTGAACTTCTACAAGAAAGACAAACCGGTGTATGTCATTGTAAACTCAGCCAACGGCATGATAAAAATAGGAAAGAACTACGTGAGCGGATATCAGCAGCTCAACGAAAGAACAAAAGTATACATATATTTAGAAACAGAAACAACACCTACATCCACAGGAATACTCGCAGCCGACGGATTTGACGGCAGAACATCTATGGCACAGGGCGAGAATGCCTGCGCGGTGTTAAGATATAAAGACGGAACACAGAAGGTAAGACTGCGCTACGGCGTATCTTTCATCAGCGAAGACCAGGCCCGCAAGAACCTGATGCGCGAACAGGACAGCTACGATGTGGACAAGGTCGCTGCAAGAGGACGCAAGATATGGAACGACGCATTGTCTAAGATCAAAGTCACAGGAGGAAGCGAAGACCAGAAAACAGTACTGTACACATCGTATTACCGCACATTCGAACGTCCGGTATGCCTAAGCGAGGACGGCCGTTACTTCAGCGCATACGACGGTCAGGTGCATGAGGACGGCGGAATACCGTTCTACACAGATGACTGGATCTGGGATACATACCGCGCCGCACATCCGTTGCGCACACTCATTGAGCCGAAAAAGCAGAGCCATATAATAGAGTCTTACCTGCGTATGGCCGAACAGATAGGCACAGAATGGATGCCTACATTCCCGGAAATAACAGGTGATTCAAGACGAATGAACTCCAACCACGGTGTGGCAATGGTGGCCGACGCTCTCTTTAAAGGAGTGAAGGTAGATGCAAACCGTGCATTCGAGTACTGCAGAAAAGGAATTGAGGAAAAGACCCTCGCTCCATGGTCGGGCAACAAGGCCGGATGGATAGACGATTTTTACAAACAGAACGGATATATCCCGGCACTGCGTGAAGGCGAAAAGGAGACAGACCCGAATGTATCAGGATTTGAAAAGAGACAGCCGGTGGCCGTTACACTTGGTACAGCATACGACATGTGGTGTCTGTCACGCATAGCCGAATTCATGGGTGACAGCGAAAAGGCAAACCACTACGCACAACTCGGACGCAACTACCGCACCATATTCAACAGCAAGACAAGTTTCTTCCATCCAAAAGACAAGGACGGCAACTTTCTGGAACCGTTCGACTACCGTTTCTCAGGCGGTCTGGGAGCACGCGACGCATACGACGAGAACAACGGATGGACCTACCGCTGGGACGTACAGCACAACATGGCGGATCTCATAAACCTCATGGGTGGACGCGACAACTTTGCAAGAAACCTCGACCAGACATTCGCAGAACCGATGGGAAGAGGCAAACGTGAGTTCTACGAGCAACTGCCCGACCAGACAGGAAACATCGGACAGTTCACCATGGCAAACGAACCGTCACTGCACATTCCTTATTTATATAACTACGCAGGACAGCCGTGGAAAACCCAGAAACGCGTAAGACAAGTGCTCAAGACATGGTTCCGCAACGACGTCATGGGTATTCCTGGCGACGAGGACGGCGGCGGTCTGACTTCATTTGTTGTTTTCTCTTCGATAGGATTCTATCCTGTTACACCCGGATTCCCGTCATACAACATCGGAAGTCCGCTGTTCAACAACGTGAAAGTGACACTGCCTAACGGCAAGATATTCGAAATAGAAGCCAAGAACTGTTCGGACGAGAACAAATACATACAGAGTGCTACTCTCAACGGCAAGACATGGAACAAGCCATGGTTCAGCCATGACGATATAAAGAACGGCGGTAAGCTCGTCCTGGTCATGGGACGTCATCCGAACAAAGCATGGGGCGCTGACAAGAAAGCTGCTCCCCCATCGGCCGACATAGAGAAATAAAGAATACTGAAAAGAATCCCGTAGCAGATGAATCACCCGCTGATACTTGACAAAACACAAATTTTGAACATACAACATTCATCGTACGGGGCACTCATAAGCATTTTCATGCTGCTGCAAAGCAGGCAATACGCATGAATCACTCTTAATATCCGGCAGCCGGAAACGGATACCCAAACCGAAGAAAAACATAACATCCCGTCTTCGGCTGCCGGATATCCACTGAATGAAAATTCAGTTGCATAACCTAACTTATTACTTGTTTATTTTCAAAAAACAAAAACATGAAGAAATCTACAACATTAATCGGAATGCTGTTGGCAGTGTCTGCCGTACAGGCACAGACAAACCTGCCCAACAGTGCTACAAGACAAGAATGGGGAGCGCACAATTCCAATGCCGTCGCCATTGATGTGAACAACGACGGAATGCGCGACCTTGTGGTTGCCGGAATAGGTACCTACACAACAAACAATGCCGGCGGACAAAGCTGGGAAAAAACAAGAATGACGCACGTACTGACCATCGATCCGGAGAAAAGATACAGATGGTTCGTTGTAGGAAACACTTACAACGATCTGTCATATTTCAACGACGGCATAAGCATCAACGTGGCAGACAGACCTTCCATCTCCGCGTGCGACATGAATCAGGATGGAATAATGGATATAGTGGCTTTCGAGACATCCGGAAGAGCCTATAACGAAGAGCCATACATCGACAACATCAGCCGCGAAGGAATATTCCTAGGCAACGGCGACGGCACTTTTGTACAGTTCGAACCACAATTCGTCAACTCAGAAGGCAACCCTGTGGAGTTCGACATGCGCATGATTCTTTCTGGAGATGTGGCCGATTTCAATAACGACGGTCTGCCCGACATCGTCGGCATAGGCTATCAGACAAACAAGAGCAATGATCCGACAACATACACAGACGCCAATGTCATACTGCTGAACAGAGGCGGAGGAGTATTCGAAGTATCCTATTTCCTCACAGATCCTTATGTACTTGAATACGGACAGGACGGCAAGAAGTATCACTTCGAATGCGGACAGGTTCTTGCTTACGACTTCAACAACGACGGATATGTGGATTTCTTCGTCAACTCAAACTCCAACGACCGTGACGAACTTGGAACAACCGACGGCGACAACACTCATTTCACAGATCTGTTCCTCAACGATCCGGAGCATCCGGGACAGTTCCGCAGACAGTATGTGACCGACGGCGACATCCCGGCTATGTCCGAAGGAGCCATCGCTGTGGCCGACTTCAACAACGACGGAACACCAGACATATTCCTCTCCGGATGGAGCGGCAACGGACGCGGAAAATATGTTTACGGTGTATATACCGCCACAATAGCCGACAACGGAACTGTAAGCTACACATCAAAGGGCACATCAGGTCTGTCAGAAATGCGCGGACAGAACAGCACCAACCGCCAGTACGGCGTAATGGACTGGGACGGCGACGGCAACTTTGACATATTCAACCTTGGCTGGTCAACACGACTCAGCACACAGACATGCTTCATCGGCATAGGCGACGGCAACGCTTCGTTCAAAGAAAACTTCCGTCTTGGTGGCGGTTCTGAAGGATGCGTGGTATTCGTTGACTACAATGGTGACGGTGTGAATGACTACGTGACACTCTCACAGACCTCTGACGGTTCGTTCTATCCCGGCATCGACGGTCTGACAAACATCTTCTCTACCACCAGAAACACAAATACAACCGTCATAACACCTCAGAAACCCGAGAACCTGAAAGCTGAGACAGTGGACGGAAAACTCGTTCTGACATGGGACATGCCCGAAGGTGCCAAAGGCAACGAGACTTTCGAATATTATGTCATGAATGCAGACGGAAAGGTGATAGCCGGTGGAAACTCGTTCATAGGAGGCGAAAAAGACGGTCTGCGCAAGGTAAACCAGCCGGGAAACGCATACAATGCCCGCAAGCTGACACTGAATGTTCCGGACGGAAGCTATACTGTAGGCGTGCAGACAGTGAATGCTTCATACAACGGTTCTGCATTCAGCACTGTCAGTGTAGAGGTGACAGGCAGCACAGCAAGTGTACCGGAAGAAATGGTTAAGCCTGAAGTTCCGGAGAAGAGCACCGATACATACAGCAATCCGGTGATCAACGTCAGCGTGCCCGACCCGACTGTGATACGTGCCGAAGACGGTAACTACTATCTTTATGGTACAGAAGACACACGCAACACACCGATATACAAATCAAAGAATCTTGTTGACTGGGATTTCATCGGAACTGCATTCACAGAGTCCACACGTCCTTCGATGGTACCTAACGGCGGTCTTTGGGCACCCGACATCAACAAGATAGGCGACAAATATGTGCTCTACTTCTCCAAATCTGAATGGGGCAAGGAATGGGAATGCGGTATCGGATGCGCCGTTGCCGACAGTCCGGAAGGTCCGTTCCTCAACTCCAGAAAACTGTTCCTGAGCAACGAGATAGGCGTTCAGAACAGTATTGACCCGTTCTATATTGAAGACAACGGTCGCAAATACCTCTTCTGGGGTTCGTTCCGCGGCATATATGCCATAGAACTTTCCGACGATGGACTGTCCGTTAAGGAAGGAGCTGAGAAAGTGAAGATAGCAGGTACACTCACAGAAGGCACTTACATCATCAAGCGTGACGGCTATTACTATCTCTTCGGATCGGCAGGTTCTTGCTGCGAGGGAGGCAGCAGTACATACCATGTAATGGTGGCACGCTCTGAGAATCTGATGGGCCCGTATGTCAACAAAGTAGGCGAACGCGCACTCGACAATCAGTTCTCCAACCTACTCTACCGCAGTCCTGACGTTGTAGGTCCGGGCCATAACTCCGAACTCGTACTCGACGACGCAGGCCAGTACTGGATGCTGTATCACGGCTATGATGCCAAAGACACAGGTTCTGGCCGAAAAGTATTCCTCGACAAGGTGACATGGGACAAGGACGGATGGCCTGTAATAGAAAACCTGCGTCCTTCTGTCACTGCAGAACGTCCTATAATAAAGACATCCACCGACATCAAGGATACAGAGAGTGCTGCCGGAAACAAGAACATGACCGTGAACCCGCGCAGAGTACACGACAAGTTCACCATCACAACAAACGACAGCGGAAAATTCAAATGGCAGCTCGTGACTGTTCATGGTGAGAAGATGAAATCAGGAAAGGGTGAAGGCAGCGTCGAGGTTGACGTATTCGATGTTCCTGACGGACTCTACATCGTGAATGTACGCAGCAAGTCTGGATCGTCCAGCGAGAAGATCATCAAATACTAAGGCCATAGCCCGCGCAAGCGGAAATCATTCAATATGGGGACGCGCCATAATGGTGCGTCCCTTTTTTGTGGCATATCACGCTTCTGCACAATACTGCACCGGAAACACATTTCTTCCCAATACGACGTATGTATTCACATTGCGCCCGTACTCTTCAGACATTCCATGAACATGGTTTTATTCATGAAGTATCACAGAACGAAGAAAAGTTCCGGACAACGCGGAGCGGTATAAACCGTAAAGCATATCTCTTCACGTATCAATAAATTCACGCTGCCACTAACGGTCTGTCATCAACTCCGGTGAGGCACATGCTTCCCGTGCATCGTCTCACACACAATATCGGCTCTTTTCAAGAAAACCCGGGCGACGGACTTACAGTTTTTCTTGATTTTTTTTTGACAAAATATTTTCGCAAAAGAGATGTAAAGAATTGTTAAATATAGCATTCCAAAGGCCCATTCAGGCTTTACAGCCATGACGTATATACCGTAACGCAATACTGTATAATCCGTCTTTCACTCCGATTAAGCCCGTTTCAGCCTACGGTTACGTCTGTTTCAGGGTGTAATATTAAGCATTTCAGCCCCTGATATGCACTTAATCGCATGCTGAAATGGTGCTTATTGCAGCACGGAAAAATATATACTGAAGATAAATTATTGATATTCAATGTCTTAAGCAAAACTCTTATTTTTCGAGAATTTGCGTCCGAAGGAGAGTCTGTCCGCAAATACTCGCTTATTTTTTGGGGTAGAACTGAAAACTCCGACGGAAAAACCGCAGGACACTGAAAATTCGTAACTGCCCCCGATGGCTTCATTTTCAGCAGCAAGCAACAACACATGTACGCGCCTGATGCCGGCGCTTTATTGACAACAATCACCATTGATTTTCTGCAAAGCCTGTGTTTGCCCTGTTATTTGATAGAATAAAAACAAAAAAACATATATCCTGCGACACATCTGTTGAATTTTATTGTACCTTTGTGGATATGTTACAGGCAGGTATATCCTGCATCTGCAAACGCTTAGTCAGCCCCTGCCTTTACACAAAAACCTAAAAATCCTGTCATAAGAAAAAACAATCAAACCATTCTACCTGATATGAAAAAACAAATATTACTGACAATGTGCCTGTCGGTAGCCACTATGTTGAGCACGACAGCCCAGACTCTGAAACTGAAGGAAGCCCGATTCCATAAAGGCGACAATATGGAATGGAAAAACAGTTCGTTCGACGACAGCGGCTGGCAGTCGATGTCCATACTCAAACCATGGAACGAACAGGGCACACAGAATCCCAACAACTATGCATGGTACCGCATACGTTTCACCATGCCGCAGTCTATGCTCGACGACTCCGACGTCAAGGAGACCGTGCTGTTCAACATGGGCAAGATAGACGATGCCGACGAAACCTACCTCAACGGAGTGCTTATCGGCAAGACCGGACAGACTCCTGCCGACAAGGGCGGATACTCTTCGGCATGGGAAAGCGTACGTACATACTCCGTATCCGCCAAGAACAAAGCCATAAAATGGGGCGGAGAGAATGTGCTTGCCGTAAGAGTGTATAACGGCAACGATCCCGGTGGCATGTTCGGAAGCGGTGTCAGCATCAGCGTGCCCAACCGTATAGACGGCATGAAGACTGTTTTCGCACAGAAATCGCTCGGCGACAATCCGGTATGCACCGCCACACTTAAAAACACAAACCGCTCTACCGCCAAAATCATTCTCGACATCGACGTCACCGATACCGAAAACGGAGAGAGCCTGCAGCACATAAACAAGAAACTGTCTGTCAAGGGCAACGGCACAAAATCGTTCGACCTGGCATACAGCAAAGGCAAATGCGTACAGATAAAAGTGACATGCACCGACGCAGTGACCGGCAAGAAGAACGTAACCACGTACATTCCGAAATACATTCTCACACCGGCCGCTCCGGCCACACCGCGCTACAACGGTCCGCTGGTCTATGGTGTGCGTCCCGGTTCACCCGTCATCTTCCGCATACCGATGTCAGGCGAGCGCCCGATGAAGTTCTCCGTCACACATCTCCCGGAAGGTCTGACGCTCGATGCAGCCAACGGTGTCATAAGCGGAAGCATCAAAGACCGCGGCGACTACGAGATGACCATCATCGGCGAGAACGCCAAAGGCAAGACCGAACAGAAATTCACAATAAAGGTGGGCGACAAGATTGCGCTCACACCGCCTATGGGTTGGAACAGCTGGAACTGCTGGGGCCTCAGCGTATCGCAGGAGAAAGTGATGTCGTCGGCACGTGCCCTCATCGAAAAAGGACTGGCCGACTACGGCTACAGCTACATCAATGTTGACGATGCATGGGAAGCTCCCGAGCGCAACGCAGACGGTACCATCGCCGTGAACGACAAGTTCCCCGACATGAAAGGTCTGGGCGACTGGCTCCACTCCAACGGTCTGAAATTCGGAATCTACTCTTCACCGGGCGACCGCACCTGCGGCAACTATCTTGGTTCGCTCGGTCATGAGGAACAGGACGCCAAGACATACAACAGTTGGGGCGTGGACTATCTGAAATATGACTGGTGCGGCTATTCGCGCGAGTTCGAAAAATCAAGCGACCGCAGCGTGGCAGCCTACGTAAGACCATATCTTCACATGCAGAAATATCTGCGCGAACAGCCGCGCGACATCTTCTACAGCCTCTGCCAGTACGGTATGGCCGACGTGTGGAAGTGGGGACACGCCGTTGACGCCAACTCATGGCGCACCACAGGCGACATCACCGACACTTGGGAATCGCTCTACGACATAGGCTTCGTAAGACAAGCCGAACTCTATCCTTACGCCGAACCCGGCTGCTGGAACGATCCCGACATGCTCATAGTAGGCATGGTGGGCTGGAGTGCCAACCTGCGTGAGACACGCCTCACCACCGAAGAACAGTACAGCCACATATCCCTGTGGTCGCTCCTTGCCTCAAACATGCTCATAGGCTGCGACATATCACGCATCGATGACTTCACTTTCGGACTGCTGTGCAACAACGAAGTGAACGCCGTCAACCAGGATATCCTCGGCCGTCAGGCTAAGCGCGAGATCGTAGATGGCGACATACAGATATGGAAACGCCCGCTGGCAGACGGCAGCTATGCTGTAGGTATATTCAACGTGGGCAGCGAAAATGCTACCGTTGACTTCGCATCCTACTTCGACAAACTCGGTATCAGCCGTCTGAGCTACGCCCGCGACCTGTGGCGTCAGAAGGACATCAGCACCACAGACACACGCTATTTCATCCCGACACACGGCGTGAAGTTCATCAAAATAAGATATTGAGCCACAGCGCCCGATACCTATAAAACTGCAAAGGGCAGGCCCGCGGGCCTGCCCTTTGTCCGTATAAGCAAAAAATATCTGTGGAAGCGCCTTATATACGAAAAAATTTGTTAAGTTTGCAGACAGAAAATGAAAACAACACACAATATATGAAGATAAACAATCGCTACAGCCACATCACTTTTGCTGCAATCGTCGCCATGCTCATGGCCGTATCGTCATGCAACGAAAGAAAATTCCAGATAACAGGAAACATCACCGATGCCAAGGACTCCATACTCTATCTTGAGCACATGAGCCTCAACGGTCCTGTCACATCCGACTCGGTGAAACTGGCCGAGGACGGTTCGTTCTCATTCAGCGGAAAAGACATGGGCACGCCGGAGTTCTACCGTCTGCGCATCGCAGGACAGATAATCAACATCGCAGTCGACTCCACCGAGACCATAGAAGTGAAGGCTGCCTATCCTTCGATGGCATCCGCATATGACGTAAAGGGTTCTTACGACTGCTCCAAGATAAAGGAGCTCACGCTCATGCAGATGCAACTCCAGCGCAACATCAACGACATTGTGGCCGATCCGGCGCTCAACGTACAGGCCGTAAGCGACAGCATAAACAAGATTGTGACCGTATATAAGGACAAAGTGAAGAGCGAATACATCTTCAAGGAGCCGATGAAGGCATACGCTTACTTCGCACTTTTCCAGACAATCAACATGGGCTACCAGACAATGCTTATCTTCAACCCGCGCAGCAGCGAGGACGACGTGAAGGTGTTCGCCGCCGTAGCCACAAGCTGGGACACTTTCTATCCTGAGGCAGAACGCGGAGCCAATCTCCACAACATAGCCATCGAGGGCATGAAGAACGTGCGCATAGTAAAGAGCGAGCAGGCTAAGACCATCGATCCAAAGGTCATCGACACATCAGGCATCATCGACATAGTGCTCAAGGACAACCAGGGCAACGTGCGTCGTCTGTCCGATCTCAAGGGCAAAGTGGTGTTGCTCGACTTCCATCTCTTCTCAGGCGACGGCTCTGCGGACCGCATCATGATGCTGCGCGACATATACAACAAGTATCACAGCCGCGGACTTGAGATATACCAGGTGTCAGTCGATACCGACGAACACTTCTGGAAGACCAAGACTGCAGCCCTGCCGTGGATCAGCGTACGTGTTGGCGACCGCGACGCCAAGGTGCTCAACACCTACAACGTACAGGCAGTGCCCACATTCTTCCTTCTCAACAAGAACGTGAACGTAGTGAAACGCGACGCTCAGATAAAGGACATCAACGCCGAGATAGAGGCTCTTCTCTGATACGGCACACAGCGGCAGCATGCCGACATATACAAACAGCAGGGGGCTGAGACCATCGGTGTCTCAGCCCCCTGCTGCGTTATGCTCCTTCAGGAACGCCGGTTGCAGCTCCGTCAGAAGCTGCGCAGCCACGCTCTAAGGTCGAGCATCATCTCCACATGATATTTGAAGCTGCTCTGCAATCCGTATCCGTGACCGCCCGAAGGATACACATAGAGCGCTGCCGGCACGTCGTAGCGGAACAGTTCGCTGTAATAGTTCACACCGTTGGACGGCTGCACCACATCATCGTCGTCGCTCAATATGATACATGCACGTGGAGTTGTACGCGTCACATGCATATCGCTGCAGTACATACGCTCCGTCTTTTTCTTCACATCAGTGCCCAGCAGATTGTCGCGCGAGCCTTGATGAGCGTAGCCCTGCATCATTGTTATGACCGGATAGAACAATATCTGGAAGTCGGGCAAAGCGTCGCCGGTGGAGTGTGTGGCTATGGTCGAGGCAAGATGTCCTCCGGCCGAGAATCCCATTATGCCCACGTCTGTCGGGTCTATCTTCCATTGGGCAGCGTTGCGGCGCACCATCTTCATAGCCTCCTCGGCATCGCTGACCGGTACATCGGGATTGCCGTGCGGCATACGGTATTTCAGTACGATGGCCGCTATGCCCATATCGTTGAAGAAAGGTCCCCAGTCGTAGCCTTCATGTCCGAGCGCCAGATGCTCGTATCCGCCTCCGGGACATATCACCACCGCACGGCCTGTGGCCGTCTTTGCATCGGGCAGAAACACTCTCACACGTGCCGTGTCGGCCTTATCCTCGCTTTCCACACGCGCCTTGCCCTGCCACAAGTCCATGTCAAACACTCTCTGGGCCGGCGCGGCAAGCCATGCGGCCGACAATGCCAGCGCCAATGCCATAAATCTCAATCTCATACTGTCTTGATAAATATTAAAACCTTTTACTTGCAAAGATAACTTTTTTTTCATAATATTGCAGAACAATAGGGCGACTAAAGGCCGTCCGAAACAAAAAACAACATTAAAACCTAACAGTTCATCATCATGCAGATAACGGAGAAATTCGTTTTCTGTCCGATATGCGGCAGCAGCCACTTCAAGACAGAAAGCGAGAAAAGCAAGAAATGCGACAACTGCGGATTCGAATATTTTGTAAATCCGGCTTCTTCCAACGTAGCTTTCATTCTCGACGACAACGGCCGACTGCTCGTTGAGCGCCGCCTCAGAGAGCCAGCCAAGGGCACGCTCGATCTGCCAGGAGGATTCGCCGATGCCGAAGAGACCGCCGAAGAGGGCGTGATACGCGAAGTGAAGGAGGAGACGGGCCTCGACATCAGCAAGGCGCAATATCTGTTCAGTCTGCCCAACACTTACCGTTACAGCGGCATCGACATACCTACGCTCGACCTATTCTTCCTCTGCAAGGCCGAGGACACCACCATGCTCCGTGCCGGCGACGACGCCGCCGAATGTTTCTGGTGTGACATCGACGACATACACACCGAACTGTTCGGACTGAGTTCCATCCGCCACGGACTGTCATTGTTCATCGACATGCTGAAGAACGGGCAGCTGCCATAACCTGTGCGCCGCCCGCCACACAATCCGAAAAACCTATAAAAACCATACACTATGACCAAAAACTTACTACGCATTATGGCGGTTGTCATGACAGCAATGGCATCTGCCGGCACGGCAACGGCCGACAACTGGATAACTCCGCTGGCCGACAACATCTACGTGAGCGACATGTCCATACCGGGAACCCACGACTCGGCAACCGGTGAGGGATTTGAAGGAATACTCGGAGGCCTGGGAAAGAGCATGGCACAGACACAGGACCTCACCATCAGTCAACAGTGGGACTGCGGCATACGTGCATTCGACCTGCGCCCGACAGTGGAAAACAGCAGCGACGGAACCTATCTGCACATATACCACGGCATCATAAAGACTGCCATGACCTTCGACAAAGCCCTGCTCACCCTGCGCGACAAACTGAAGGAGAACCCCGGTGAGTTCGCCATAGTGATAATGCGCCACGAGAGCGACGCCAACAGCAACATACAGGACCAGTGGCCGGCGCTCATGGACAAATATCTCCACTCGGAAGCTCTGGCCGGATATCTCATCGACTTCCGCCCGGGTCTCACCATCGGTGACATGAGAGGAAAGATTCTTGTGATGAGCCGCGACACCTACGACAACGGTCCTCACGGAGCATACATCACTTCGTGGAGCCACAGCAACGAATACAAGGACCAGACCAAAGCCGTCATAAGCGGTCCTGACGGCAGCAGCGAGCGCGCCCTCGTGCAGGACTTCTACGACTGCACCGCCAGCGACGGCATCGACAAGAAGATAAACTCAATGCTCTACATGCTCAACATAAGAATGGCGGCCACATCCACACGTTGGTGCATCAACCACGCCTCAGGCTATACAAAGAACGCCAGCTCCGACGGCTATCGCGACAATGCGGTCAAGACAAGCGAGGCACTGCTCGGCGTTCTCAACTCGTCCGACACCGAACCTGGTGCCACAGGCATCATCATGATGGACTATGCCGGAACAGACAAGTCGGGATCATACAACGTGAAAGGACTCGAACTGACGAATGCCATAATAGCGCAGAACTCGCGGTACACCCACCTTACCACCGGCATCACCGACAATACTACGGCCGACTCCAAGGTGAGCGTGAACCATAAGACCATAAGCTCGGAAACACCGATGACCGTCTATCAGACAGACGGAACGGTGGTGGCACACAACGTGACCAGCGCAGACATGCCGGCCGAAGGCATATTCATCGTAAAGAATGCGGGAGAGAGCATGAAGGTAATGGTGAGATGAGACTTGCCACGGCAGACCAAATGTTAAATTTTAACTTAAACGACAAGCAGATTTTTTCTCCACCGCGACAGACGAAAGAGAATTCTGAGAGACCAGAAACATAACGCTGAAGGCGGAAAAGACGGCAACAAGGCCGGCACTTTTCCGCCTTCAGTGCGTCATAAAGCCCATTTCGTTCCTCGATAAAAGCCATATCGAAGCATCATCCGTGCTATATCAGCATGCGAAACGGGCTAAACTGAACTGTGAAACAGACTTTTTCAGCACACATGAAAAAGCATACCGGGCAAACAGCCTAGCTATTTCATTGATTATCAGCATATTATATAAACTCTTTATTTCTGAGTTATTCGCGAGCAAAATCCCCGTTCACGTACAGACGATTCTCGCGAGGTTATTTTTAACACTCGTCACTTTATTAATTCATCATTCTCGCATATCCATTCACCCCACTACTCCCCCCATAGCCATCGTCCACATGCCACGACCAACACCTCGCCACACGGCTCTCCTGCCTGCAGTACAATGCGTCTCACATCTCCATCACACCGCCCTGCCATCAGCCGGTGCAACCATAAAAACAGCCGGAAACAACACATAAGTATCATTTTTTTCGAAAAATATTTGGTAGTTTGCGTCAAACTGTGTAACTTTGCAGCCGAAATCCTTACAAACAGGTTTTCTCGGGCTTATAGCTCAGTTGGTTAGAGCAACAGACTCATAATCTGGAGGTCCCTGGTTCAAGCCCAGGTTGGCCCACAAACGACAAATCCGCGAAGATATTTTTCTTTGCGGATTTGTCGTTTTTATCAATTTATTGCATATCTTTGCCGTCGATGAATACGGCACGAAGCTATCTTGTCATACTGTTTATTCTGTGCCTTACGGCATGCCCTACAAAGGCATCCAACAAGGACGACGCGCTGCTCATGAAGCGCGTGTTTGCCTATGCTTCGGCCATGGACACCATAAAGTTCTCTCCTTCGGAACTATACTCATACATGAAGTTCGACATAAGGACACGCCGACGCAACGCAATACTGATGGCCGTGCCCTCAATGTACGCCGTGGCGCACGGCGGCAAACGAGAATATGTGGGCGAAAGCTATGCCAAAATGGTGTTCAGAAGCATGAACGACATGGACGTGACCAACATACTCTCACGCTCTACCATACCGAGAAGCAAGAAGATAATGCCCACGATGCTCAAATATCTAATACCCGACATCTACGGCGAACTGCTCATCGACAAAAACATCCTATCACCTTTCTACCGCCGCAACAGGCGCTACTACCGCTACCGCGTGACACACCACAACGACGGAACGGCACACATATCGTTCAGTCCGAAGCTTGACAACACGCGTCTGGTGAAAGGAACAGCCACCGTAGACGTGGCCGCAGGACGAATCATAACCATGTATGTCGAAGGCGAATACGACATGGTGAAGTTCAGCATGGACATAAAGATGGGCGAACGAGGCGTGCGGACGCTAATACCAGAGAGGTGCGGACTGACAGCACGGTTCAAGTTCATGGGCAACGACATATCGATGGACTACACGTCTATGCACGGACTGCCGCGACTCATCACCGACTCCGTGACCAACAAGAGCGACACTGCACTGCTCAACCGCATAAGACCGGAGGAACTTTCGCCCCACGAGCTGCGCGTATTTCACGAGCAGGACAGTGCAAGAGCCGCGGCCGCAGCCGACACAACGAAGTATGAGAAGAAGCAGAAACTGACAGAAATACTGTGGGACAACGTGGGCGAGCATCTGCTCGGACGCATAAAGTCGAACTTCGGTACCAACAACCAGGGTTCGGTGCGAATAAATCCACTGCTCAATCCGCTCTACTTCGGATACAGCGGCAATAAGGGTTTCGTATATAAATTCGACGTAAGGGGCAGCTATTATTTCTCAACCAACAGTCTGTTGTCGTTGAGAATGAAGGCCGGATACTCCTTCAAGCAGAAAAGGTTCTACTTCGAATTGCCGGTGAACTACTACTTCAACCGCCGGCGCAACGGCTATATACAGTTGAAAGTGGCCAATGGTAACCGCATATCAAACTCAAGAGTACTCAAAACGGTGAACAACATGTTCGGCGATTCCATCGCCTCCAGCCTGAAGAGTATGACTTATTTCAACGACTTCAACATGAGACTCGTAGCCCACTACGACCTTTCGAAAAAGTTGAGCCTGCAGACAGGTATGATAATGCACCGCCGTTCAGCACTCAACGAAAAGGCTTTCAGCGAGCTGGGTATGCCCGACACATACACATCCGTGGCACCGATGCTCGAAGTAGAATACCGTCCGCTGGGCTTCGGCGGTCCTGTACTGACAGCCAACTACGAACGTAGCATCAAAGGGCTGATGGGAGCCAACCTCGACTACGAACGTTACGAGATAGACGGACAGTACATATGGAACATCTCGGCACTGCAGTCGCTGCAGATGAGAGCGGGCACCGGATTCTACACTCACCGCGGAAAGGATCGTTTCTTCCTCGACTACAGCAACTTCCACGAGAACAACCTGCCGGGCGGATGGTATGACGACTGGGCCTGCGACTTCGAACTGCTCAACTCCAACTGGTACAACTCGTCGCAATACTACGTCAGGGCCAACCTCACGTATGAATCTCCGCTGATGATTCTTGCATGGCTTCCGCTGGCCGGACACTTCATAGAGAAAGAACGCATATACGTCAACGCGCTCACGGTGAAGGATCTTCACCCTTATATGGAATATGGTTACGGCTTCACCACACGGCTTTTCTCCACCGGCATATTCGTGTCGCAGAAGAACGGTAAGTTCGACGGCATAGGCTTCCGCTTCGGTGTCGAACTGTTCAGACAGTGGTGAGCGGCGGGCGCGACACTCCTGCGCTCCGTACAGTCCGACGAGTGACATGCCGTCAGCATGTCCGCAACACATGTCATAAGAAGCCTGACGACATCTTAAAAATAAATAAATTTATTTTGTCCGGCACCCTATTTGCATTATCTTTGCAGAAGATAGGCAGCACCCGGGAGATTGAAAGCAAGCTTTCTTTCCGCCCGTTTGCGCCATATTCGCATGTAGGAAACAAGGCATGAAGCCGCATAATGACAACGTAAGCAAATACGCTCATTTTTTTAAAAAGATATGGACACAGAAACACAGAAAAACCTTTCGGAAGGTCTGAACGACCAACAAGTGGAACAAAGCCGCAGCCAACACGGCGAAAACGTACTCACACCGCCCAAGCGAACATCACTGCTTAGGCTTTATCTGGAGAAATACAACGATCCTATAATCAAAATTCTGCTCGTTGCGGCAGCGGCCTCGCTCGCGCTGGCTTTCTTCCACAACGACTTCATCGAGACAATAGGCATCGTGCTTGCCATAATTCTTGCCACGACAATCGGTTTCTATTTCGAGCGCGACGCCGCAAAGAAGTTCGACGTACTCACGGCACTGGGCGAGGAATCGCCAGTCAAGGTAAGACGCAACGGCGTGGTAACGGAGATTCCGCGCAAGGATGTAGTGGTCGGCGATGTCATCATCATTGAGGTGGGCGATGAAATTCCGGCCGACGGACGCCTTATAGCCTCAACCGACCTTCAGATAGACGAGTCGTCGCTCACGGGCGAACCCATCATAAGCAAGCACGTGGTGACAGACGAAAACCCGACAGACAAGGAAGCGACATATCCGTCTGACACAGTGCTGCGCTCAACAATGGTGATGAACGGCAACGGTGTAGCAGTCGTGACAGCTGTGGGCGACAACACGGAGATAGGCAAGGTGGCACGCAAGGCAACCGAAATGACAGCCGTGAAAACTCCACTCAACATACAGCTCAGCAAGCTGGCGAAGCTCATAAGCAAGATAGGAACAGCTGTTTCAGTGTCAGCCTTCGTCATATTCCTCACCCACGACATCATGACAAACCCGTTGTGGCAGGGCACAGACTATCTGGCAATGGCCGAGGTGACACTCAACTACTTCATGATGGCCGTAACACTCATCGTGATGGCCGTGCCTGAGGGTCTGCCGATGGCCGTAACACTGGCACTGGCGCTCAACATGCGCCGCATGCTCAAGAGCAATAACCTTGTGCGCAAACTGCATGCCTGCGAGACAATGGGTGCGGCAACAGTGATATGCACCGACAAGACCGGAACACTGACACAGAACCGCATGCAGGTGGCCGACATGGTTGTGACAGGTCATGAGGAACTGCTTGGCAGCGCCATCGCCCTCAACACCACTGCCAACATCGACAATGAAGGCAAAGGCATAGGCAACCCTACGGAAGTGGCACTGCTGCTCCGTCTGAAGGACAAGGGACTCGACTATGTGGAAATGCGCCAGAAGGCCGAGATAATAGACCGTCTGCCGTTCTCTACAGAAAGAAAATACATGGCGACAGTAGCCAAAGTGGACGGCAAGGAATGGCTCTTCGTGAAGGGTGCACCTGAGATTGTGATGGGCTTCTGCAACATCTCAGACGAAGAGAAAGCCAAGATAACCACACAGTTGCGCGCATATCAGAACAAGGCCATGCGTACACTGGCCTTCGCATGCAGACAGACAAGCGAGATGAACGTAGCAGACCTCACACTGCAGGCAGTGGCCGCGATAAGCGATCCGCTGCGCGAAGACGTGCCGGCAGCCGTAGGCGAATGTCACTCGGCAGGCATCAAGGTGAAGATTGTTACCGGCGACACATCGGCAACAGCCGTTGAGATAGCACGCCAGATCGGCATATGGAAGGAAGACACACCGGCCGAGGATCAGATAACAGGTCCTGACTTCGCCGCTCTGAGCGACGAAGAGGCTTACAAGCGCGTGGAATCGCTCAAGGTGATGAGCCGCGCACGTCCTACAGACAAACAGCGTCTGGTGCAGCTTCTGCAGGATCACGGCGAGGTGGTTGCCGTCACCGGCGACGGAACAAACGACGCTCCGGCGCTCAACCACGCCCATGTGGGACTCTCGCTCGGCTCGGGTACAAGCGTTGCAAAGAATGCCAGCGACATCACCCTGATAGACGACTCGTTCCAGAGCATCGTAAAGGCCGTGATGTGGGGACGCTCGCTCTACCGCAACATACAGCGTTTCATCTTCTTCCAGCTCATCGTCAACGTGACGGCTCTGCTGCTCGTGCTCGGCGGTTCTATCATAGGTACGGCACTGCCGCTCACTGTCACACAGATACTTTGGGTGAACCTCATCATGGATACGTTCGCCGCCATGGCACTGGCCTCACTGCCTCCTTCGCACGAAGTGATGAAAGAGAAGCCCCGCAATCAGACCGAATTCATCATAAACCGCAGCATGGCCTACGGCATATGGATTCTGGGAGTGCTTTTCTTCTGCGTGATGATAGGAATGCTCATCTATTGCGACAAGTACTGTTCAGGTCCTGACGGCATCAGCGTCAAGGCTCTCACAATATTCTTCACGGCATTCGTGATGATACAATGGTGGAACCTCTTCAACGCCAAGACACTCGGCACCAACCACTCTGCCTTCCACGGACTGCTGAAGGATCCGGGACTGCTGCTCACACTCTGCATCATCCTCGTGGGACAGTGGATCATCGTGACATTCGGAGGCAAGATGTTCCGCACCGTTCCGCTCACCGGCGACGAATGGTTCAGAATAATCGCCGGCACATCGGTTGTGCTTTGGATCGGTGAGATAATAAGAGGTGTGAAACGCCTCCTCACAAAGAACAGACAATAACAATACATCCGCAATGGGATGCGGCTTGTAAACAGATTGTAATGAAGACAATACGTTTGGAAAAAGACATGCAGCCCGTGCAGCCATGCGTGGCCACCATAGGTTTCTTCGATGGCGTGCACCGGGGGCATCAATATCTCATAAGACAGGTGACTGACGAAGCTCGCGCGGCCGGACTGGAATCGACAGTCATCACCTTCGACCGCCATCCGCGACAGGTGTTGCAGAGCGACTACATCCCGCAGTTGCTCTCAACACCTGAATCGAAGCTGCTCATGCTCTCCAAAACCGGTGTGGACAACGCCGTGGTGCTGCCCTTCGACCGCGAAATGGCCTCTCTCAGCGCAAAGGAATTCATCACCGACATTCTGAAAGAGAAGCTCAACGTGCGCAAACTCATCATCGGCTACGACAACCGGTTCGGACACAACCGTGCGGAAGGATTCGCCGACTATGTGCGCTACGGCCGGGAAGTCGGCATGGAGGTGGTTCAGGGCAATGCGTTCAGCCTGTGCGGATACAACGTCAGTTCGTCCGTCATACGGAGATTCCTGCAGGACGGTGAGGTGGAAATGGCTGAGAAATGCCTCGGCTATCCGTACACCATCGCGGGAATTGTGAAAAAAGGATTCCAGAAAGGACGTCAGCTGGGATTTCCCACGGCCAACCTCGACCCGGCAACCGTCGGACAGATGATACCGGCACACGGCGCTTACGCCGTGACGGCACGCATAGAGCAGAGCATGGCCATGCGTCCGGCGATGATGAACATAGGCACGCGCCCTACATTCGGAGGCGAGGACGTGTCGCTGGAGACAAACATATTCAACTTCAGCGAAAACATATACGGCAAACTGATGCTCGTTTCGTTCATCCACAGAATACGCGGCGAGCAGAAGTTTGAGAGCCTTACACAACTTCAGGAACAGCTGTGTATGGACAGAAAAATGGTAGAACAACAATTTAACAAGGATAAGGAAGAATGAAAACATCTCTGGAACAAGCCATGCAGGCCGCCTTGTGCTTCGTGGCATTCATCATCATACAGTTCGCCGTAATGCAGTGTGCAGCACTGATAGTGGACAACATGGCGTTCAACGCTACGGCACTTGTCGTAAGCTCACTGATTGCCAGCATCATCACCATAGCCCTGTTTGTGTGGCGACGCTGGGCGGTACTTTCCCGCAACTACATCAACACACGTCCGTGGAACGCCTTTTTCTGGACTGTTACAACCGCCATCGGCATGATACCCGTGGCATCGTTCATTCTTGAGACATGCGATCTGCGCATCAGCGACGAGGCGGTACGCCGGTACGCCAACATGATAAACCACGACCTGGGCTACATCGTAATAGGCATGGTGGCACCCGTTGCCGAGGAGATTGTCTTCCGCGGAGCCATCCTGCGCAGCCTTCTGAAGATATTCGACAAGCGCATGCACTGGGTTGCAATATTCGTTTCGGCACTTCTTTTCGGCA
This sequence comes from uncultured Prevotella sp., assembly GCA_900553465.1. Taxonomy (GTDB): domain Bacteria; phylum Bacteroidota; class Bacteroidia; order Bacteroidales; family Bacteroidaceae; genus Prevotella. The sequence goes on along the minus strand of USDT01000030.1, from coordinate 837 downwards.
TAGTGCACGGCAATCTGGCACAGGGACTGAACGCGACTATCATCGGCCTCCTGCTCGGATGGATGTATTACCGCACAGGAAGTATCGTTCCCGGCGTCATATTCCACTGGGCAAACAACACTGTTGTGTTTGTCATGATGAAGCTCATGCCCGGTACATACAACATGACAATAAGCGAGTTCTGCGGAGGAGACACAAAGAAAATAGCCATATTCATGGTTTGCGCGCTCTGTGTGCTCATTCCATCGCTCTATCAGCTGACTATCCGTCTGAAAAGATAAAAGGCCTCAGACGCACGGAAAACAGCTCTATGGAAATTCCGTATGGATTGGCTCTTATGTAAAGACCGCAACCTTAATCCCGGATCGGCGTTGCAGCCTTCTACTGAAGGGAAACAAACAAGCCCACTTTCAGATTTTCAGCATCCTGAGGTTTTCCTGTCTGAGTTTTCTCTTCTACCCCAAAAAACAAGCGCGTATTTGCGGACCGGTTATTCTTTGGACGCAAATACGCGAATTTTTAGAGTTTTATACAAACAGTTGGATACCAACAACTTACATCCCGAAGCTATTTTTTCATCTCACGAAACGCACCGTTTCAGCACGTGATATGCCCCGTTTCAGGGCATGAAACGAACCATATCGCACCATAAAACAGACTGAATCAGGCCATGAAACGGGCATTATCGGAAAGCAAAATGAATTGTTCCTTACTACGCTATAGGGTATATAAAAAGACGGTACGGACTAAAATGGCCTTTATTACATCGGATTTAACATTCGTTCACACCTCTTTTGCGAAAATATTTTGTCAAAAAAAAGTCAAGAAAAACTGTAA
>USDT01000029.1 GCA_900553465.1 uncultured Prevotella sp. | reverse complement strand
TTGACTTTTTTTTGACAAAATAAATTCGCGAAAGAGATGTAAAGAAATGTTAAATCAAGGGTTATAAAGGCTGTTTCTGTCTGTACGGCAGTGTCATATACCCTGTAATGTAGTGCCGGACAGTTCAAATGACATTCCGATAATGCCCGTTTCATGGTCTGATTCAGCCTATATCATGGTGTGGTTTGGTGCATTTCAGCCCCCGAAACGGGCTTGATCGCATGCTGAAACGGTGCTTATCGCAGGGCAATAGAATATCCTTTAAACACAAGCTGCTGATATTCAATATTTTATATCAGCCTCTCATAATTCGAGAATTTGCGTCCGAAGTAGAGGCGGCCCGCAAATTCTCGCTTATTTTTCGGGGTAGAACTGAAAACTCAGACCTGAAAATCAGAATCCGGTTACAATTTTAAAGTTGCCCATACTGTATTCTTCAGGAAAGTATTCCGGCATCAACTTTCAAAAGAATGCAGGCATTGACCGGTGATGGCAGATGCAGATTTTCTTATCAGATTCATCAAGGGTACAGAAAATTCCGTAACTACATCCTTGGTAATCATCACTTATATTGTTTGTAATTATTTGATTTTCAGCAATAAGAATGCATAAATATTTGTAAGATCGCCAATTTCTATATGCGTTTTCTTATACCGGAGTCACGTAATTTTAAGGTCATCTGTCATTATGAATGAATCTATTTTCTGCCACCACCAAATGCGTATCCTACAGAAATTCCAAAATTATTATAACCTCTGTAACCTAATTTAGAATAGGCTGTTAGTCTAAAATGATTAAACATTTCAATACCAATACGTGGTGTAAATATTGCTTTAACCGCATCGTTTCCATAATAACCTTGGACTACCTTACAAGATGCAACACCAACACCTACTCCGATAAATGGTGAAAAATTCTTCCCTCTATTAAAATTATAGTCTGAATAAGCAGATAGTGATATAATTCTGTTTGACAGGTTTGAACCTTCATACTTTCTTGCTGTACTTCCGGCATATATTTCCAAACCTAAATCCATTGGATTTTGTGGGAAATTATATCTGCCTTCAATGGCAAAAGCAGGACCTACCCGTTTTTTGCCTACATACTTGTCAATACCGTAAGTACCACCTGCCGATATCTCAACTTCAAACGGTTTCACAGATTTTACTTCCTGAGCACTCGCTTTTATCCCAGCTATCATAAGCAGGGAGCTGATAGAAAATAAATAGATAATCTTCATAAAACAGTTATTATAATAAATGATTTATTACAATAACGCATAATATCATTAATATCCCTATTTGAACGTGAGCTTTAATAATTGTAAGTTCTTGTAAATTTGGTAATTAAAGAAAATTATTATAACTTTATCATACTGATTTACAAAAGATTACAAACAATAATCGCCATAATCGGCTAAAGCAAAATTATAGAATTATTTTGTATGGGAGATGATTTGGCTACGCTGATTTTCAGTCTTACAAGTTTTTGGTACTATGGTATAAAAATATATTCTTAGACACGCAATAAAAACGCTTATATCACCGTGCCTCGACCATATCAAAGGATGAATGCATGCTCATTATGATACTTTCCTACAACTCGGGCTGCTGTTGTCTGAAGTATTTCTATGCGGAAAGGGTCTGCCGGCATATGCGCCATCTATGTCTGCACCAGCGAATCATAATCAGTGGCATCTCCACATACCGCTTCACTGCACACTGTCCGCAGCAGCATATGAAGATGTAAGAACTTAACATCAATATACAAAATTATATGATACGCAGGCTGTCGGCTGCATATAAACGCTGCAAAACAGCCTTTTATTCCGTTCTGAGCGCACAAAACGGACTGATGAAACAATCATCCGCCGCAACGGAGAACTGCCGTCTGAAGCAAGAAAAAGCCACAATTACGGCATGAAAGAATAAAAAAACAGGGCGGAGACCGAAATCTCCGCCCTGTGATTAGCTATAGAATGATAATTCTTATTAATCAGCCAGCTTAGCCTTGATGAACTCGCGGTTCAGGCGGGCGATGTTGGCGATGCTCTCATTCTTCGGGCACTCAGCCTCGCAGGCGCGGGTGTTGGTGCAGTTACCGAAGCCGAGCTCTTCCATCTTCATGATCATTGCCTTGGCACGCTTTGCAGCCTCAGGACGTCCCTGCGGCAGAAGTGCGAGCTGAGAAACCTTTGATGATACGAAGAGCATTGCAGAACCGTTCTTACATGCAGCAACGCAAGCACCGCAGCCGATACATGTAGCGCAGTCCATTGCCTCGTCGGCGTCCTCTTTCGGGATGAGGATTGCGTTGGCGTCCTGCGGCTGACCTGTACGTACTGTAACATATCCGCCGGCCTGGATGATCTTGTCGAATGCGCCACGGTCAACCATGCAGTCCTTGATGATAGGGAATGCTGCTGAACGCCACGGCTCAACTGTGATCACGTCGCCGTCGTTGAAACGACGCATATAGAGCTGACATGTTGTTGCTCCGGTAGCCGGTCCGTGTGGATGACCGTTGATGTAGAGCGAGCACATGCCGCAGATGCCCTCACGACAGTCGTGGTCGAACACGAAAGGTTCCTTGCCGTCTTCGATCAGCTGCTCGTTGAGAATGTCAAGCATTTCGAGGAAAGAAGTATCACCTGGAATATCTTTCATCTCGAAGGTATCAAAATGGCCTTTTGCCTTGGGACCGTTCTGACGCCAAACTTTAAGTGTGAAACTTATATTTTTGTCCATAATTGTATGTTCTGTGGTTGTTTATTAATTCTTGTAGTTACGTGTCTGAACCTTAATAGCTTCATACTCAAGCGGTTCCTTGATAAGTTCAGGTGCTTTGGTGTCATCGCCCTGGTACTCCCAGCAACCTACGTAGAAGTAGTTTTCATCGTCGCGCTTAGCCTCGCCGTCCTCAGTCTGATACTCCTCACGGAAGTGTCCACCGCAAGACTCGTTACGGGAAAGTGCGTCGTAAGCGATGAGCTCGCCCATTGTGATGAAGTCGCGGAGGTGGATGGCCTTGTCAAGCTCGACATTAAGACCTTCTTTTGATCCTGGGATGAAGAGGTTTGTCTCGAATTCCTTGCGTACTTTCTTGATAAGCTCAAGACCTTCTTTCAGGCCCTCTGCTGTACGACCCATACCTACATGCTCCCACATGATGTGTCCGAGCTCCTTGTGTATTGAATCAACAGAGCGCTTACCCTTGATGTTCATCAGGCGGTCGATCTCAGCCTGAACGCCCTTCTCTGCCTCTTCGAACTCAGGCAGATCTGTTGAGATGCGCGGCCAGATAGACTGATCGGCAAGATAGTTCTGGATTGTATAAGGCAGAACGAAGTATCCGTCGGCCAGACCCTGCATCAGCGCAGACGCACCCAGACGGTTTGCACCGTGATCTGAGAAGTTGCACTCGCCGATAGCGAAGAGTCCCTTGATTGTTGTCATCAATTCATAGTCAACCCAGATACCACCCATTGTATAGTGTACAGCCGGGAAGATCATCATCGGGTTGTAATACTTCACGCCGTTTATCTCGTTGGCAAGTTCGCCCGGATTTACGTCAGTGATTTCCTCGTACATGTCGAAGAGGTTACCGTAACGCTGCAGAACAACGTCGATACCCAGACGCTCGATACTTTCAGAGAAGTCGAGGAATACGGCCAGACCTGTGTTGTTTACGCCGTAGCCCTTATCGCAACGCTCTTTTGCTGCACGGCTGGCAACGTCGCGCGGAACGAGGTTACCGAATGCCGGATAGCGGCGCTCCAGATAATAGTCGCGGTCTTCCTCAGGAATGTCGCTTCCTTTCTTGGTTCCGGCCTGCAGAGCCTTTGCATCCTCAAGTTTCTTCGGAACCCAGATACGTCCGTCATTACGCAGTGACTCAGACATAAGAGTCAGTTTAGACTGCTTGTCACCGTGAACAGGAATACATGTCGGGTGGATCTGAACATAAGAAGGATTAGCGAAGTAAGCTCCCTTACGGTAGCAAGCCATAGCCGCTGTACAGTTACAGCCCATAGCGTTTGTAGAAAGGAAGTATGTGTTACCGTAACCACCGGTACCTATAACCACTGCATTTGCAGAGAAACGCTCCAGCTTACCTGTCACGAGGTTCTTTGCAATGATACCGCGTGCACGTCCGTCAACGATTACAACATCCTCCATCTCGTAGCGTGTGTAGAGTTTCACACGTCCTGCATGTATCTGGCAGCTGAGTGCAGAGTAAGCACCGAGCAGCAGCTGCTGGCCTGTCTGACCCTTTGCATAGAATGTACGTGAAACCTGAGCACCACCGAACGAACGGTTGGCAAGCATACCGCCGTACTCACGTGCAAAAGGAACACCCTGTGCAACACACTGGTCGATGATGTTGTTTGACACTTCAGCCAGACGATATACGTTGGCTTCGCGTGCACGATAGTCGCCACCTTTCACTGTATCATAGAACAGGCGATATACTGAGTCACCGTCGTTCTGATAGTTCTTTGCAGCGTTGATACCACCCTGTGCTGCGATAGAGTGAGCACGGCGCGGTGAATCCTGAATACAGAAGTTCAGGACATTGAAGCCCATTTCGCCGAGAGAGGCAGCTGCACTGGCTCCGGCAAGTCCGGTGCCGACAACAATAACATCGAGCTTCAGTTTGTTCTTGGGGTTCACCAGACGCTGGTGAGCCTTATAATTTGTCCATTTCTCAGCCACGGGGCCGGCAGGAATCTTCGAATCAAGTTGTTTTGCCATAACTTTTATGAATTATGAGTTATTTTTTATGAATGAATTAGTAGCAGCAGTTCAGGCTCGGAGCAAGATTGAAAGCAAAAGCCAGTACTACAACGAGGAAACCGAGCATCAGAAGAGTTGTGTAAACAATGCCGATAACCTTCCAACGGTTGAACCACACCTTACCGTTCCAGCCGAATGTCTGCATTGCGCTCCAGAAACCATGAGAAAGGTGGAACCAGATAGCAGCAAGCCAAACGATGTAGAGCACTACATAAACCGGATTGGCGAATGTGTCCTGAATGTAGGCGAAGCCGTCAGCAGGATCGTGTGCCACTGTGATACCGGTGAGCTCTGCAAACATCATGTTGTACCAGAAGTTGAACATGTGGAGGCAAAGTCCGAGCAGTACGATGATACCCAGCACAAGCATGTTCTGAGACGCCCACTCCACTTTCTTGGAACATACTGTCACCGTGTAGCGCTCGCTACCGCGTGCAGCACGGTTCTGCATCGTAAGCCAGAAAGCGTAAACGATGTGCACCACTGCCAGGAAAGCCAGACCGAGTGTTGCCACTAAGGCATACCAGTTGGCACCCAGGAACTCACAAATCATGTTGTAGGCTTCTCCTGAGAAGAGAGCCGCAATGTTCATTGACATGTGGAATGTCAAGAATAGAATAAGCGCGACACCGGTTACCGACATCACAACTTTTCTACCAATAGAAGAATTGATTAACCACATAAATGATTGAAATTTAATTATTTAACTGTTAGATTTATTTGGATTCTTCATAATATAGCAGTTAAGCACACGCGCCCCGTTACCTTTTTATAGGTAACAGCTGCCCCATACAGAATGCAAAAATACTATATTTTAATGATAAATCAAACTATTTTAAAGCAAAAATCGATTTTTATTCTTAATTTTGCGACATCAAATTTTCCAGCAAATAATGAATTTATTTTATGACGTACTCGTAATCGGAGGCGGCCACGCGGGATGCGAGGCAGCAGCCGCTGCGGCCGGCATGGGAGCGAAAACATGTCTTGTGACAATGGACATGAACAAAATCGCACAGATGAGCTGCAACCCCGCCGTAGGAGGAATTGCAAAAGGACAGATCGTGCGCGAGATTGACGCGCTCGGAGGATACATGGGCCTGGTGACCGATGCGGCCTCAATACAATTCAGAATGCTCAACCGAGGCAAAGGTCCGGCCGTATGGAGTCCCAGGGCACAATGCGACCGGGAGAAGTTTATTTGGGAATGGAGACACGTACTAGACTCAGTAGACAATCTCGACATCTGGCAGGACCAGGCCGAAGAACTGCTTGTCAAGGACGGACATGCCGAAGGTGTACGCACCATATGGGGCGTTGAACTGCACGCCCGCTGTGTTATAATTACAGCAGGAACGTTCCTCAACGGTCTGATGCACATAGGACGCCACAAGGTTCCGGGCGGACGATGCTCCGAACCGGCAGTATTCAACCTCACCGAAAGCATCACCCGTCACGGCATAAGTTCCATGCGTATGAAGACAGGCACACCCGTACGCATAGACAAGCGCAGCGTACACTTTGAAGATATGGACGAGCAGCCCGGCGAGAACGATCATCATAGTTTTAGTTACATAAGCGAGCGGAGGCCTCTGAAGCAGCTTCCCTGCTGGACATGTTATACCAACAAGGAAGTGCACGACACTCTCAAATCAGGTTTGGCCGACTCTCCCCTTTTCAACGGACAGATACAAAGCACCGGTCCACGCTATTGTCCGTCCATCGAAACAAAGCTTGTGACATTCCCGGACAAAGACCAGCATCCTCTCTTTCTCGAACCGGAAGGCGAAGATACCAACGAAATGTATCTCAACGGATTTTCGTCGAGCATGCCCATGGATGTGCAAATAGAAGCGCTGCGCAAAATCCCCGCACTGCGCGACGTGAAGGTTTATCGCGCCGGATACGCCATAGAGTACGACTACTTCGATCCGACACAGCTTTATCCTTCGCTTGAATCGAAAATAATAAAAGGTCTTTACATGGCCGGTCAGGTAAACGGCACCACCGGATACGAGGAAGCCGGAGGCCAGGGATTGATGGCAGGCATCAACGCTGCACTGGCATGTGCAGGCAGCGATCCGATAGTACTCAAACGCGACGAGGCATACATAGGTGTACTAATCGACGACCTTACGACCAAAGGAGTGGATGAACCTTATCGGATGTTCACTTCACGCGCCGAATACCGCATACTGCTGCGCCAGGACAACGCTGACGCCAGACTCACACAGATGGGTTACGACCTCGGCATAGTAAAAAGACCACGTTACGATGTATGGACAAAGAAAAAAACAAACATCGATAAAATCATTGATTTCTGCAATCATACATCGGTGAAACCGCGCGAAATAAACGACGCGCTCGAGCATCTTGGTACCGCACCTCTCCGTATGGGATGCAGTATTGCAGATCTTATATCACGTCCACAAATAACGATGAACAATCTCAGCGAGATCATTCCATCGCTGAAAGAGATGATTTCTTCGATAGACGTACGCAAAGAAGAAACAACAGAAGCCGCAGAAATCTGTATCAAATATAAAGGATATATAGAACGTGAACGTCTGATTGCAGACAAAATGCATCGTCTGGAAAATATCAAAATAAGGGGACACTTCAATTATTCTGAATTGCACGAGCTATCCACAGAAGCAAGACAAAAGCTCGAAAGAATAAATCCGGAGACTTTGGCACAAGCAGGTCGCATACCCGGAGTATCACCGAGCGACATCAATGTACTGCTCGTGCTTATGCATAGATAGTTCCACGTGAAACAAAACAAATAACAAACACACTATAACTTATTGAAAATGAACAACAAACTATTGCTGGACAATCTCCGCTGCATTAAGGATTGGCCAAAGAAAGGAGTTAACTTCAGAGACGTCACCACCCTGTTCAAGAACCCGGAGTGCCTGAAGATAATCAACGACGAAATGTATGACCTTTATAAAGACAAAGGTATCACCAAAATTGTAGGAATCGAATCACGCGGTTTCGTCATGTCTTCCGCCATCGCGTTGCGCCTTGATGCCGGAATTGTATTGTGCCGTAAGCCGGGCAAGCTACCCTGCGACACCGTACAGCAGGAGTATTCAAAAGAATATGGAACTGATACCATCGAAATACACAAAGATGCAATCGATGAAAACGACGTAGTTCTTCTACACGACGATCTGCTGGCTACCGGCGGCACAATGAAGGCAGCATGCGATCTGGTAAAGAAGTTCAATCCAAAGAAAGTATACTGCAACTTTATCATAGAACTCGTGAACGAAGACCTGAACGGCCGTGATGCATTTGATAAAGACATCGAAGTAACATCACTCATACAGATTTAAGTATTTCACAAAACCGGTCAGCTGAAACGCAGAACGGACGCACATAAGTGTTGTCATACCCGCGTCAGCCGACCGGTTTTCGCTTTTATGCAGCGAGAACATCGATTTTACGAGAAAACAGGAATAAATCTCAAGCAATCGGCACACTGCATCATCAACAAACAAAAGTTCTGTATTAGCAGCAAGAAAAAAAGTATTCTCCAAAACGATTCACCATTATTTCCAATAAAACATATAATTTTCAGAACAAAGACCCACTACTGTAAGGAAACTGAAAGAAAAGAGAGTCAAAAGAGATACATTGTCTGCAAAAGCGAAAAGTGTCGTCAATAATAACAACGACATGCAAGATCAGCAAACTGGAACATCAGACGTCATACAAAAACAAGCGGAAGAATTCCGTCCTCAAATATCGCGGACAAAAATGCAATGCAGACTTCTCACCACCCAATCACACATCCTGCACGAAGGTACGACAGTCCGAACGCAGTACACCCATAACTTTGTCGACTGGAGACAGAGCTACCAACGGACAGTGAACGTGGAACAGTAAATGCACACTTAGGGTTTCACGTGAAACTTTAACACTTAAATACGCTCTATATAAACAAGTTACGCATCATGAACAAAGACGAAAAACAGCAGATAACAGACAAGCTGAAGGCTATCGTGCAGAGCATGCCAGACAAGCCGGGAAGCTATCAGTTCTACGACGAGAGCCACACTATAATATACGTAGGCAAGGCCAAGAGTCTGAAGAAGCGCGTATCCTCCTATTTCCATAAGGAGGTTGACCGATTCAAAACAAAGGTGCTCGTCTCCAAGATACGTGATATCAGCTACACAGTAGTGAACACAGAGGAAGACGCCCTGCTTCTGGAGAACAGTCTGATAAAGAAATACAACCCACGTTACAATGTTCTGCTGAAAGACGGCAAGACCTACCCCAGTATATGTATAACCAACGAATATCTGCCGAGAATATTCAAAACACGACAGATAAACCGCAAGTTCGGCACGTTCTACGGTCCATACAGCCATCTGGCAAGCATGTATGCGATACTTGATCTTATAAAGAAGCTGTACAAGCCACGCACATGCCGCATGCCGATAACCAAGGAAGGAATAGAGCAAAACAAGTACAAACCCTGTCTGGAATACCACATACACAACTGTAACGCTCCCTGTACAGGATGCCAGACATGGGAAGACTACCGTGCCAACATAAACCAGGCGAAGGAAATATTAAAAGGTAACACGCGCGAGATAAGCCGTACCATATACGACGAAATGATGCAGAAAGCAGCAGAAATGAAGTTTGAGGAGGCCGAAGCACTCAAACAGAAGTATATGCTCATAGAGAATTTCTGCGCCAAAAGCGAAGTGGTGAGCCACACCATCACAGATATAGACGTATTCAGCATAGCTGATGACGACAGCCGCCGCAACGCATTCATCAACTTCATACACGTGAAGAACGGCGCCATAAACCAGAGTTTCACCTTCGAATACAAGCGAAAACTCGACGAAACAGACGAAGAGCTGCTCCTGACAGCCATTCCGGAGATACGCGAACGCTTCGGAAGCAAGGCCACGGAGATAATTGTCCCCTTCGAGATGAACTGGAAACTGCGTGAGGCAGCTTTCATAGTACCGCAGCGCGGCGACAAAAAACATCTGCTCGAACTGTCCGAAATGAACTGTAAGCAATACAAGTTCGACCGTCTGAAACAGGCAGAAAAGCTCAATCCTGAGCAAAAACAGACCCGTCTGATGAAAGAATTGCAGCAAAAACTACAAATGGAGAAGCTGCCATACCACATAGAATGTTTCGACAACTCCAATATTTCAGGCACCGACGCAGTGGCAGGATGCGTAGTGTTCAAGGCAATGAAACCTTCGAAAAAAGACTACCGAAAATACAATATACGCACCGTATGCGGGCCCGACGACTATGCATCTATGCAGGAAGTAGTACGCCGCCGCTACGGACGCATGAGCGAAGAGGGAGAACCCCTGCCCGACCTCATCATAACCGACGGCGGACGCGGCCAGATGGAAGTGGTGCGCAAGGTTGTGGAAGACGAACTCGGACTATCCATACCCATCGCCGGACTGGCAAAAGACGACCGTCACCGCACCAACGAACTGCTCTACGGCTTTCCGCCACAGGTAGTAGCGCTGAAGACCGACAGCGAACTTTTTCACGCTCTGACGAAGATTCAGGATGAGGTTCACCGCTACGCCATCACTTTCCACCGCGACAAACGCTCGCGCCACGCCTTGCACAGCGAGCTCGACAACATCAGCGGCATCGGTCCAAAGAGCGCAGAGGCACTGCTACGCCACTTCAAGAGCGTAAAACGAATACGCGAAGCCAGTCTCGAAGACATAGCCGAGGTGGTAGGAAAAGCACGTGCCGAGATAGTGAGACGCCACTTCGACGGTGCCCTCTAAACACTTATTTGATGGTTGCCACAAAGCAATTATAAACCCTTATTTATTAAATTTCATGCCCTAAAATCCGCGTATTTGCGTTCGGACATGTCTTCGGCCGCAAATAACGCAGGAACAAGGCATTATGCTAACCGTCTGATAACTAACCGTTTAGCATTTTATACCCTTCAACATCCGCTTTATACCCTTCCGATAAAGCCTGTTTCGCATCACAGAAAAGGGCTTTTCGCACGCTCAAAAAGCCTTTCTGATGCGACCAAAACCACCATTCCGTTGTACAGACAATGCCGACTTATGCCTCAAAAAGGCCGTTTCGACCAATTTAAAGACCTCTCACGGGTTTTCACAACCACCGACTTATATTTGTCCACATACCATAAAACAACGCACCACGCGCTAAAATCAAAATTTTTACAGAGTGAATACAACCGATTTTTAAGTTAAAAACACTATGCATCACTAATATTTCTGAGACATAAACAACATAACAAAACCATGCAATTTGTGAATTATCTCACACACAGCCACACAATCCACCACACTTCATCAAAAAAACTTATATATCCAACATCAGACATACATAACACAGAAATATAACTCTTAAGAAAAGACCGATGACCCAAACACATGTAAAAGCTCAAAATATTGCGTATAACGGACGATAAATACAATCAACGAATAATCTCTCACCACACACGAAAAACGGGCCACAACGCCTGCGAAACGCGATATTATGCATCTCTACGCCCTTTGCACAAGGACATTATTGCGCCGTTTTCCGTTCATCCCGACGACGTAAAACAACATAAAAGTGCAAAGTGCTGTGTATCACCGCCAAAGCAATTGGAACATCATAAATATCAACATGTTTCCGACACCAATCTCTCTGCACATACCATTGTTTCCGCATTATAACAAAAAGGTGTTTTTATTTTGAGTTAAAACCATTTTCCACTATCTTTGCAATAAGATAGGCGGCACTCGGAAAATTGAAAATTCATTTTCTTTCCACTCGTTTGCACTATCTTTGCAATAAGATAGGCAGCACTCTGGAAATTGAAAATTCATTTTCATTCCGCCCGTTTGCACTATCCTGAATTACAATAACCAAGGCGCGACAAGCGCCACATACAGAAACAGACAAATGAAAATAGTCATACAGCGTGTGAGCCACGCATCTGTCACAATAGACGGTAAGGTGAAGTCAGCCATAGGCCGCGGCTTTCTGATACTGCTCGGCATAGCCTCCGACGACACCCGCGAAGACATGGAATGGCTCATGAAAAAGACCGCCGCACTGCGCGTTTTCGACGACGAACAGGGCGTGATGAACCTCCCCATAACGGCCATCGACGGCGAGATACTGGTCATCAGCCAGTTCACCCTCATGGCATCATACAAGAAAGGCAACCGCCCTTCGTGGATACACGCCGCTCCCCACTCCATAGCAATACCGCTCTACGAGGAGTTCTGTGCCCGTCTGAGCGAGGCAATAGGCAAACCTGTGGGCACCGGTGAGTTCGGCGCCGACATGAAGGTGGAACTGCTCAACGACGGTCCTGTGACCATATGTATGGACAGCCGTAACCGCGAATAAAGGCCTTATAGCACTTGTCTGCAACATAAAAAAAGACACTGATATGACAGAAAACGACATAACACTGCGCCAGGCGCAACAGCTCGTGGACGAATGGATACACACCTACGGCGTGCGCTACTTCAGCGAGCTCACCAACATGGCCGTACTGACCGAGGAAGTGGGCGAAATGGCGCGCATAATGGCGCGCAAATACGGCGACCAGAGCTTCAAAAAGGGTGAGAAAGACTCGCTCGGCGACGAGATGGCCGACGTATTGTGGGTGCTTCTCTGCATTGCCAACCAGACGGGCATAGACCTCACCGAAGAACTGCGCCGCAACATCGAAAAGAAGACACAGCGCGACAAGGACCGCCACCGCAACAATCCCAAGCTCTGACGTGCGGAATGAAGGCTGCCGGATGAAGCACATAGCCGCCGGCAGACACACGGAAAGGCACCGCACGAACATCCCTACGACAACGAAACACTCTAAACATCAATAAATTATGGCTACAACAAACTCACACTGCGAGCATCATCATCATGACGCTCCGAAACAAAACAAATACGAAGAGGCTATGAGCAAATACAACCTCGACATCGACGACGCAGCCGTAAGCGAGGCAGTGCGCAATATAATAGCCGAAAAAGTGCATGAGAACGACACCCCGGAGGTGAAGCGGTTCCTCATGGGAAGCATCGAGCTGACAACACTCAAGACCACCGACTCGGAGACGAGCGTACTGGCATTCACCGAACGTGTGAACGAGTATGACAACCGATTCCCCGACCTGCCCCACTTCGCCACTCTCTGCGTCTATCCGTGCTTTGCAAGCGTAGTGAGCCAGTCGCTCGAGGTTGACGGCGTGGAGATAGCCTGCGTATCAGGCAGTTTCCCTTCGTCACAGGCCCTGCTGGAGGTGAAAGTGGCCGAGACAGCCCTTGCCATAAAGGACGGCGCCACCGAAATTGACATCGTTATGCCCGTAGGCAAGTTCCTCAGCGGCGACTATGAGGGCGTGAGCGACGAGATAGGTGAGCTGAAGCAGGTGTGCGGCGAGCACGCCATGAAGGTGATACTCGAGACAGGCGACCTGGGCACCGCATCCAACATAAAGAAGGCCTCCATCCTGGCAATGTACGCCGGAGCCGACTACATCAAGACATCCACCGGAAAGGAGAAGATATCGGCCACTCCGGAGGCTGCCTACGTGATGTGCCAGGCCATCAAGGAATACTACGACGAGACGGGCATTCAGATAGGATTCAAGCCCGCCGGAGGCATCAACACGGTGATGGACGCAGTGATCTACTACACCATCGTGAAAGAAGTTCTGGGCGAGAAATGGCTCACCAACAAGTGGTTCCGCATAGGTACAAGCCGTCTGGCCAACCTGTTGCTGAGCGAACTTGTGGGCGAAGAGACCAAGTTCTTCTAAACTTATCGGACAAACAATGTGGATCTGACAGACGGCCGTAAGAATACGATATGGCCGTTCTTTCAACCACATGTGCCAGTATCATATCCGGCCCGTTTCAATATGCACCATTCCGGCTTCTGAAACGGGCCGTTTTGTGTGCTGATATAGGCCGTTTCGCACGATGATATGGGCCATTTCGGAGCCTGAAACGGGCTCTTCCGCAACACGTTTCGGGCTTTATCGCAAAGCGGTCGGTAACATACCCGCATCAGACAAAATAAGAAAGCCGCAGACAACGGATAAAAAACAATCCTAAAACACACCATGATGCTTCAGGATTTCCGTAGTCTGCGGCTTTCGCGCGTCTATACCGTGCGCTGTATAACGAAGTCGAGATAAGCCGTCAAAGCGCGTTTTATCTCTTCGTCCTTCACAGCGTTTTCTATGTATTCCATACATTTGAGGCGCAGTTCCTCCATGCGCTGCTCGGCATATTCTATACCTCCGTGGCTCTTGGTATACTCCACCAGAGTGTCTATCTCCTCCTGCGTCACGCTCTGCTCCTTCACCTTGTATGCCAGTTCGAGCATGGCCTTGTCGCCACCGTTGTTCACTGCGTATATGGCCGGCAGCGTCAGTTTACCCTCCAGCATGTCGTTGCCGGTGGGTTTGCCTATCTCCGGCGAGTCGTAATAGTCGAAAATATCGTCTCTTATCTGGAATATTATGCCGAGATTACGGCCGAACGTGCGTGCCTTCTCGAAGTCGTCACCCGTCGCTCCGGCCGACAGAACACCTATTCCGGCGCATGCCTCGAAGAGCGCGGCGGTCTTCTGGCGTATCACTTCGTAGTAAACCTCCTCCGAAATCTCGCGTCGGCCGATGTTCGACAGCTGCAATATCTCGCCGTCAGACAGTGTGCGTCCCAACTCGGCCAGATAGCGCACGATGTCCTCCGAATGGGTGAACGACACGTGCAGCAGAGCCGTGGAGAGTATGTAGTCGCCCACCAGCACAGCCACTTTGTTATCGTAAGTGGCGTTCACCGAGGCCTGTCCGCGACGCTCACCGCTCTCGTCCACCACGTCGTCGTGCACGAGCGATGCCGTGTGGAGCAGTTCGAGGCCCACGGCGGCATTCTGCGTCACGTCCGTCACGTGTCCGTACGACTTCGCCATAAGCAGTATGAGCATAGGCCGCATGCGCTTTCCTGCACGCCGTCTGATGTGTTCGAGCGCGCTTCCGAGCATGCCGTCCTCGTGGGTTAGCGAACGGTTGAAAAGTTCAATGAAATCGGCCAGTTCTGCCTGCACCGGTTGTTTTATGACTGACAGGTAATCCATACTAATCCAAAATTTGACACAAAATTAATTATTTTATCGGGATTAGTACCATATTTTTAGTAATTTTACGGCAAAAAGCAACCGTGAGGCAGCACCGGCGGCCACTCTCCGCCATTTATACACCCGCCCGCCGCAACGGCCGCGACAGCCCTGCGGCACAACGCACCAGGCCTCACGTCCCTTTATAAAACATCAACCGTTATGAACAAACTGTTTCTCATCGATGCCTACGCATTGATATACCGCTCTTATTATGCGCTGATAAAGAATCC
The DNA here is from genome assembly GCA_900553465.1 of uncultured Prevotella sp. Classification (GTDB taxonomy): domain Bacteria; phylum Bacteroidota; class Bacteroidia; order Bacteroidales; family Bacteroidaceae; genus Prevotella. The sequence goes on along the minus strand of USDT01000029.1, from coordinate 19,927 downwards.
GCGCATCAACTCCAAAGGCTTCAACACGTCGGCCGTAATGGGCTTTGTCAATACGCTCAACGAGATAATGACCAAGGAACAGCCCACCCACATAGCCGTAGCCTTCGACCACGGCAAGACCTTCCGCGACGAGGCTTTCCCTCAGTACAAGGCCCAGCGCGAGGAGACGCCTGAAGACATACGTCGCTCCGTCCCGGTGATAAAGGACATCATAGCCGCCATGCACATACCCGCCGTGCAGGCCGACGACTTCGAGGCCGACGACGTCATTGGCACACTGGCCACCAAAGCGGGTGCCGAGGGTGTGGAGACCTACATGCTCACGCCCGACAAGGACTACGGACAGCTCGTGCGCGACAACGTATTCATCTTCCGTCCGCGCCACGGAGGCGGTTACGAGAAGATGGGACCGGCGGAGGTATGCGCCAAGTATGCCATCGACTCCCCACTCCGCGTCATCGACCTTCTGGCTCTCATGGGCGACTCGGCCGACAACTTCCCGGGATGTCCGGGCGTGGGTGAGAAAACGGCGGCAAAACTCATAGACCAGTTCGGCGACGTGGAGAACATGCTCAGTCACACTGCCGACATCAAAGGCAAGCTGCGCGAGAAAGTGGAGGCCGCCGTCGACGACATACGCATGTCGAAGTTTCTCGCCACCATCCGCACCGATGTTCCGATCGAGCTCGACCTCGACAGCATGAAGCTCGCCGAACCCGACGAGCAGAAACTGCGCGAAATATTCAACGAACTCGAGTTTAAGACGCTCGCAGACAAACTCCTTAACAAATCAAAAAATAAGCAAAAAAGCACTAATCAACAACTCGATTTCTTTGCAGAATTTCCGACCGATGAGCCGGAAGATTCAAAATTCGCGAGTTTTGAAGCACTTCAGACGACACCTCACGAATACCAACTGATTGATAATGAGGACGATGCACGAAAAATTCTTGACTTTTTTTTGACAAAAAAAATTCTCAGTCTAGACACGGAGACAACTTCAACAAGCCCAATCGACGCAGAATTGGTGGGTCTGAGCTTCTCTGTCGAAGAAAAAAAGGCGTTTTATGTGGCTGTGCCGGCCAATCGTGAAGAAGCGCAAAAAATTGTAAATATATTCAAACCACTGTATGAGAACCCCGAAATTCTGAAAATAGGACAGAATCTGAAATACGACCTCGAGGTGCTCTACAAATATGACGTTCATCTGGCGGGACCGATGTTCGACACGATGATAGCCCACTACCTCATCCAACCCGAACTTCGTCACAACATGGACTACATGGCCGAGACTCTCCTCAACTACCGCACCATACACATAGAGCAGCTCATCGGTGAGCGCGGCAAGAACCAGCGCAACATGCGTGACCTGTCTCCGGCCGAAGTTTATGAGTATGCCGCCGAGGACGCCGACATCACCCTACGACTCTACAACGTGCTGAGTCCGAAACTGAAAGAGGCCGGCGCCGAACAGTTGTTCTACGAAATAGAGATGCCGCTCATGCCTGTGCTGGCCGAGATGGAACTCAACGGCATCCGCATCGACACGGCATCGCTCGCCGAGACGTCGTCCATACTCACCTCACGCATGCATCAGCTAGAGGCACAGATATACGAAGCTGCGGGCGAACAGTTCAACATCGCCTCGCCAAAGCAGGTTGGTGAAATCCTGTTTGGCAAGATGAAGATTGTCGACAAGCCAAAGAAGACCAAGACGGGACAGTATGTCACGTCGGAGGAAGTGCTGCAACAGCTGCGCCACAAGAATCCCATCGTGGACGACATACTCGCCCACCGCGGACTGAAAAAGCTTCTCGGCACATACATCGACGCACTTCCCAAGCTGATAAACAGCCGTACGGGACACATACACACGTCGTTCAATCAGGCAGTTACGTCCACCGGACGTCTCTCCTCGAGCGATCCCAACCTGCAGAACATCCCCGTGCGCGGTGAGGACGGCAAGGAGATACGCCGCTGTTTCATCCCCGAGGAAGGCTGTCTGTTCTTCTCTGCCGACTACTCGCAGATAGAACTGCGCGTCATGGCGCATCTCAGCGGCGATGAGAACATGGCGGAGGCGTTCCGTCTGGGCCACGACATACACGCCGCAACGGCCGCGAAGATATACAAGGAGGACATAGACAACGTGACGCGCGACCAGCGAACCAAGGCCAAACGCGCCAACTTCGGCATCATCTACGGCATAACCGTCTTCGGACTTGCCGAGCGTCTGGACATAAGCCGTGCGGAGGCTTCGCAGCTCATCGACGACTACTTCGCCTCGTTCCCCAAGGTGGCACAATACATGGAGCAGAGCAAGGAGACTGCAAGAGCCAAGGGCTACGCCGAGACATTCTTCCATCGCCGCCGCTATCTGCCCGACATCAACTCGCACAATGCCACAGTGCGCAACTTCGCCGAGCGCAACGCCATCAACGCTCCGATACAGGGCTCAGCCGCAGACATCATAAAGATAGCCATGATACGCATCAGCCGCCGGTTCAAAGCCGAAGGAATAAAGTCGAAAATGATACTCCAGGTGCACGACGAACTCAACTTCAGCGTGCTGCCGGAGGAAAAGGAGAAGGTGGAACGCATAGTTCTCGAGGAGATGCAGAACGCCTATCCGCTCAGCGTTCCGCTCGTGGCCGACTGCGGATGGGGCGCCAACTGGCTGGAGGCACACTGATTTCCGGTTTTCAACAGAACCGCCGGTTGTAACAAAACAGTGTCTTTCCGACACCACACCACAAGGAAACAACAACAGCGGAGTGTCTTTCTTATAAAAAGAATCACACTTTCACGACAAACAACAGGCATGGGACTGCACGATAAAAAGCGCAGTCCCATGTTTATTTTTCACTGTCACAATCTGTCGTTTCCTGCTTTTTCGTTCGTCGTTAAAGCCGTGATAATCAACTCATTCACGGCACAACGACCTGCCATATAAGGAAAAATCCGTCGGCATAACATCTTTCCTACATCCACATACACGCACGCCATAACAATGAAATCAGAAATAATTCATTACATTTGCATTATAAACCCGATAACATGAAAAAGATATTCAACTTTCTGAAAGCCATTGTCATCGGCTCGCTGGCAGGTTTCGCACTGGTGATGATAGGCTGTCTGCTCTTCACCGACATCAGTCCGATGCAGTTTCTCAACTCTCTGGCAGACAAAGGATTCATGCCCGTTGTGGTCAGCTGCCTGTTGTCGTTCGCAGCACTCTTCATAGCCTTCGTGTTGCAGATAATAGTCCACGAGGGCGGACATCTCGTGGGAGGTCTTCTCACGGGCTACCGCTTCGTGTCGTTCAGAATATTCACCCTCACACTCCTGCGCCGCGACGGTCGCTTCATTGTGCGCCGCTTCAACATACCCGGCACAGGCGGACAGTGCATCATGCTGCCGCCGGATGGCGAAGCAGCCGATGTGCCGTTCGTGATATACAATGCCGCAGGTGTAGCTGCAAACATACTGCTCACCGCCGTGGCCGCCGCGCTCTTTTTCATATACATTGACGACAGCGGCATATTCTTTTTCCTGCTCACGCTTTTCACAGCCATTGCCGGTCTGTGGACGGCACTGCTAAACGGTATTCCACTGAAAATAAACGGCATGTGCAACGACGCGGGCAACATACGCCTGATGCGCCGCGAGCCTGAAGCGCGCCGCCACTTCATTCTACAACTGCGTTTGCACGCCCTGTGTCAGAACGGCTTGCGGCCGAAAGACTTTCCGCAGTCATGGTTCGAAGGGCTCAGCCACGACGGCGGATACGGTCTGATGAACGCCGTCACGGACATGATGGCCATAGCAAGCGAGATAGACAAGGGCGATTACAGTCGCGCCCACGACATGCTCATGGCCATACGCGACCGCCGCCCCACCCTGCCCGACATGTACGACAAGGAGATAGACTGCGAAATTGCGTTCACCTCGCTCATGCTCGGCCGCAACGACGAAGCCGACCGGCTGCTCACCGACAGTCTGCGCACCTACATACGCCATACCTCGTCCTACTCCTCGTCCAAACCGCGTCTGCTCTGCACCGTGGCGCTATGTCTGGAGCACGACCGCCGGAAGGCCGAAACCATACTGCAAAACCTTGAAAACAACCGTGACCGCTACATAATGCTCGGCGAGGTGGAAGCCGACATCTGCACGGTGCGCCGCATGCTCGACACCGCAAACTCGGCCATACAACAACACGTATAAGCCCTTATTGCGCATCCGTAAACATCACTGCAACAACAATTTCACGCATTATTAGCACACTCCATTGCCCCCATATCGGAAAAAAGTAGTAACTTCGCACCCGAATTCAATTAAATACGTATTTAAGAAATGTCATTAAAATGTGGTATCGTCGGATTGCCTAATGTGGGCAAATCGACTCTTTTCAACTGTCTGTCGAACGCTAAGGCACAAGCAGCCAACTTTCCTTTCTGCACCATAGAGCCCAACGTGGGCGTGATAACAGTGCCCGACGAGAGGCTCACACGCCTCGCCGAGATAGTACATCCGGGACGCATCGTGCCCGCAACCTGCGAGATTGTGGACATAGCCGGACTGGTGAAGGGCGCAAGCAAGGGCGAAGGACTGGGCAACAAGTTCTTGGGCAATATCCGTGAGACCGACGCCATAATACATGTGCTGCGCTGCTTCGACGACGACAACATCGTGCGCGAGGGCGGTGCCGCAGTAAATCCGCTGGAAGACAAGGAGATAATAGACACCGAGCTGCAGCTCAAGGACCTCGAGACAGTAGAGAGCCAGCTCGCAAAACAACAGAAAGTGGCATCGGTAGGAGGCAACAAGGACGCCAAGATAGCCGTCGGTGTGCTCGAAGCCTACAAGGCTGCGCTCGACAAAGGTCTTAATGCACGCACCGTGACTTTCGAAAGCAAGGAGGAGCAGAAAGTGGCTCACGACCTGTTCCTGCTCACTGCCAAGCCCGTACTCTACGTGTGCAACGTAGACGAAGCAAGTGCAAAGACCGGTAACAAATATTCAGATGCAGTGGCCGAAGTGGCCAAGACAGAAGGCGCCGAAATGCTCGTCATAGCAGCCAAGACCGAGGAAGACATCGCCGGACTCGACACCTATGAGGACAAGCAGATGTTCCTCGAGGAGCTCGGACTGGAAGAGAGTGGCGTAAACCGTCTGATAAAGAAAGCCTACGCGCTGCTCAACCTTGAGACATTCATCACTGCCGGCGAAATGGAAGTGAAGGCATGGACTTATCACAAGGGCTGGAAGGCTCCGCAGTGTGCCGGAGTGATACACACCGACTTCGAAAAAGGATTCATCCGCGCCGAGGTAATCAAGTACGAAGACTACATCAAATACGGTTCAGAAGCAGCCGTGCGCGAAGCTGGAAAGCTGTCTATCGAAGGCAAGGAATACGAGGTACAGGACGGTGACATAATGCACTTCCGCTTCAACGTCTGAGCCGTCACGCAACCGCAGCATACGCAAGGCCATGAGCCTCACGCAGACTGAACATAAGAAAACCAACCACACAAACAGCAAATTATGAACGCAAACCTATCATACATACTGTGGAATCCGGACGACACGGCGCTCCGCATAGGCAGTTTCGCCATGCACTGGTATTCACTCTGCTGGCTCATCGGCCTCGTCCTGGCCTATCTCATCGTAAGAAGGCTTTATAAAGAGCAGAAGATAAAGGACGAGCTGTTCGACCCGCTGTTCCTCTATTGTTTCATCGGAATACTCGTCGGAGCACGTCTGGGCCACTGTCTGTTCTATCAGCCCGACGTATATCTCTCGTCGTGGAAACACTTCGTAGAGATGTTCCTGCCCATCGAGTTCAACGGCAACGGTGACTGGCACTTCACCGGCTACCGTGGTCTGGCTTCTCACGGCGGTACATTCGGACTGATGCTCGCCCTCTGGCTGTATGTAAAAAAGACCAAACTGAACATCTGGCGCGTGCTCGACAACATAGCGATAGCCACACCCGCCACGGCGTTCTTCATCCGTATAGGTAACCTTATGAACTCCGAGATAATAGGCAAACCCACCGATGTACCATGGGCATTCATCTTCGAGCAGGTCGATATGCTGCCGCGCCATCCCGGACAACTCTACGAAGCACTGGCCTACGCCGTACTTATGTTCATCGGATGGACCATCTACCGCCGCCGTCCGCAGCGTGTGGGCACAGGCTACTTCTTCGGACTATGCCTGACATACATCTTCACGGCACGCTTCCTCATAGAGTTCACCAAGGAAATACAGGAACCCTTCGAGGCCGCGCTGCCCATAAACATGGGTCAGATACTCAGTCTGCCGTTCATAGCCATAGGCATCGCCTGCATGGTGGGAGGCAAATGGATGAAGCGATTGGGCGCGGAGAAATGACAGGAACGCACTACGAAAACAACAACAGAAAAAGAATATAAATACAGAAAATAGAGGAAATTTCCTGAAAATTTCCTCTATTTTTATGTTTTTATGCGAAAATAATGATATATTTGCGACATAAACAATGCCGTAGATGATTGAGAAAACACCCGAACTCAGCTTTAAAGACAAACAGGAAGCCGTCAGACTGATTTTCGACAACTCCACGACACAGCTGTTGAATAGAATCAACAACGAATACTGTTATTGGGACAAAGTGAAATATCTCGCCCCCGAAGGAGTCAGTGCCAAGGCGTTGTGGCAGGCTGTAAAGCTGCAACGCATGGCAAATGCGAAGTATGTCAGATTCGGCAACCACACCTTCCGCTTCACCATAACCGAACACATGCTCGCACTGCTCCATGAATTCGACATGAACATGGGCGGCAACCTCGGCACAAGCAGTCTGATACCCGAAAGCGACAAGAACTTCTATCTTGTCAGCTCAATCATGGAAGAGGCCATCGCCTCAAGCCAGATGGAAGGCGCATTGACAACGAGAAAGGTGGCAAAGGAGATGCTGCGCAAGAACCAGAAGCCGAGAGACAAGAGCCAGCAGATGATTGCCAACAACTACGCAACCATAAACTATCTGTCTGAAAACAGGCAGGACAGATTCTCTGTGGACAAACTTCTCACAATACACAGATACATATCGTCGGGCACTCTCGAACGGCAGGAAGACGAGGGCTGCCTGCGTAAGACCGACGACATAGTGGTGATGGACGGCATAACGGGCGAAATAGCTCACACTCCACCTTCACACGACGAAGTGGAAACGCTGCTCGAAGCTCTTTGCCAATTTGCCGACAACGATGACCCCGACAGCTTCATCCATCCTATCATAAAAGGAATCATCATCCACTTCATGCTGGCTTTCATCCATCCGTTTGTCGATGGCAACGGCCGCACAGCCCGCTCGCTGGTCTATTGGTATCTGATGAAAAAGGGATACTGGCTTACCGAATACCTGTCTATATCGAGAATAATCTACCGCAACAAGAAACAATACGAGAAAGCGTTTCTATATACGGAGGCCGACGAATACGACCTGTCGTATTTCATACAATTCAACCTCATAACAATGAAGCGTGCCTACGAGGAACTCAAGGCTTATCTGCAACGCAAGATAACAGAACGCGACAATCTCAACGGCCTAAGAGGCATCAAGGGAATCAACCTGCGGCAGGCGCATATCATCAGCAATCTGTATAAGGACAGCGGCAGCATAATAACCGCCAAAGAGATTGCCACGCAGTTTGCTGTGACAGACAGGACGGCAAGAACCGACCTGCAGTCGCTTGTGCGGCTGGGACTGATGAGCGAGGTGGCGCTCAACAACAGAATGATGGGATATATGCGGTCAGACAATTTTGACAATATCATAAAAGAACTGAGGAAAGGAAAATAGGGGAAATTTCCTGAAAATTTCCTCTATTTTCCGTATAATCATGTATCCTAATGACGCAGGCAGCGCATCAACAGTCTTTCTGGCGATGCGTGAAATAACGTCTCTCGCGGGCTTTCATGCATTCAATGTGAAGTTTATAAGGAATATGCGCATAAGCGGTCCAGACGGGCTTAAAATGCCGTATATGGTATATTTCCGACACACAGAGTCTATAAAGACAAAAAGAAATGGGCATCCGCCGATGTTTTTCGCTCCTTCCAGCCACAGCAAGCCAAAACTTCCATGCCCTCCGCACACGCTTTCCGCCCCACCCTATCCGTGTCGCCACCACATCATCGCACTCCGCCAGGAAGGCACACTCCGCCGCCGGTTTGCCTCATATCATCCTTGTATATTTATGCAAAATCACTCGTGACGGAATGAATAAATATTCACGTCAACTCGAAAATACGCGCGTATTTTCGAGCGACAGTCCCTGCGGTCGCAAATTCTCGAGTTTTGAGAGAGTTGCGCATCGCATTGATTGTCAGCCACTTGCATTCTCCGGCAATTCTACAGCCTCTGTACCGCGCTGCGAAACGGCCCGTTCCAGCCCTCGATAAGGCCCATTTTAGGGCATGGAATGGCCCATATCAGGCCCTGATAAGCTCAATATCACACCCTGACAGAGCCCGTTTCGCGACCTCATAAAGCCTCTTTCGCGCGACAACGGTGAAAAAACCGTCCGACAGAACGAGGAAAGCGGAGGCGACGAAGATTCTCAAGCATTCGATAAAGGCTTTCCCGGCGCGCTCCGTTTTCTATTTTGAAAAAATTTTTTGTCAAGATTTTTTACTTTCAAAATGAATAAATATACAGTTTTTCGAGCCATAAGCACCATATCGTAACCGTCGCCGACAATGACCGGAAAACGCTGTCTGAGCATCCGACTCCGTGAAAACCATCCGGCGCAAAGGATGGCTGTTGACAGTCGTAATGACACGACAGTCGTGAAAAAAAGAACGGAGACACCAACCGGCAGACATTTTTTATCGCATAAAAACGCAGCATAGGCCGGTGACGGAGATTTTTTTAGTAACTTTGTACGCAGCATAAACCAATAACCAACATAACCTATAATGAACTCAAAAGCTATCATTTGGACACTGTCGGGCCTCATTGCGCTTTCCTCTTGCGCATCGAAAGGCAAGCAGCAGAGCGACGAAGTGCTCCGGTCCATCCCGTTCCAGCAGGTCACTCTGCAGGACAACTTCTGGCTGCCGCGCCTCAAGACGCAGAAAGAGGTGCTCGTTCCGTTCGCCCTCGACAAGGTGCGCCCGGCAATGGACAACCTTCGCAAGACCGGCAACTACCTGCACGGAATGAAGGACGAACTGCCGTTTCCACACCGTTTCGTGGCTTCCGACCTGTACAAGGTGATGGAAGGTGCCGCCTATCTGCTCACCCTGGAGAAGGACGCCAAGCTCGAACACACAATGGACAGCATAATAGACCTCATCGGACGGGCGCAGCAGGACGACGGTTATCTGTATGAGTCGCACATAACAGGAGTGTCGGCCAACCACGAGCATTGGGGAGGCGGAGGCATGGGCGACAAACCTTACTCATGGGTTGTGCACAGCCACGAGCTCTACAACATGGGACACATGTACGAGGGTGCCGTGGCCTACTATCAGGCAACGGGCAAAGACAAATGGCTGAAGATAGCAGAGAAGAGCGCGAGACACATCAACCACGTGTTCTTCGAGGGCGACCCGAACTACAACGGAGGCAAACCCGTGAACCAGGCTCCGGGACATGAGGAGATAGAACTGGCGCTTGTCAAGCTGTTCCATGCCACAGGCGACTCGCTATATCTCAACATGGCGAAGCGGTTCATCGATATACGAGGAGTGACATACAAGCCCGAGGGCGACGGAGTGATGAGCCCGAGCTACGCGCAACAGCACCTGCCCGTGCGCCAGCAGACCAAGGCCGTGGGCCACGCCGTGCGCGCCACATACCTGTATTCGGGCATGGCGGACGTCATGGCACAGACAGGCGACCAGACGCTGCGTCCGGCACTCGACAGCATCTGGGCCAACATCGTTGACACACGCATGCACATCACCGGAGGACTGGGTGCCGTACACGGCATCGAGGGATTCGGTCCGGAGTATCTGTTGCCAAACAAGGACGCCTACAACGAGACGTGCGCGGCAGTAGGAAACGTGATGTTCAACTACCGCATGTTCATGGCTGAGAAGGACGCCAAGTACATCGACGTGGCCGAAGTGGCGCTCTACAACAACGTGCTCGCCGGTGTCAATCTCGAAGGTAACAGATTCTTCTACGTCAATCCGCTCGAGACCGACAGCCGTCAGGCGTTCAACCAGGGTGTGAAAGGACGCTCCCCGTGGTTCGGCACAGCCTGCTGTCCGTCGAACATAGCGCGACTCATACCGCAGATTCCGGGCATGATGTACGCTTACACCGACGATGAGATATACTGTACATTCTACGCCGGCACATCCACAGTGGTGCCGCTGAAGAAAGGAAAGGTCAGTGTGACACAGCAGACCGAATATCCTTTCGACGAGACAATACGTTTCGAGATAAATCCAGAAGGCAAAAGCCAGAAGTTCGCAATGCATCTGCGCATCCCGACATGGGCCGGCACACAGTTCGTTCCGGGCAAGCTCTACTCGTATGTCAACGCCCGCCCGGCCGACTGGAAGCTGTTGGTGAACGGCGAAGAAGTGGAAGCCACACCCGAGAAAGGATTCGTCACCATCGACCGCACATGGAAACAGGGCGACCGCGTGGAGCTGCGTCTGCCCATGGACGTACATTTCAACAAGGCATTGCCGCAGGTTGAGGCAGACAGAGGACGCCTCTGTGTCACAAGAGGACCGCTCGTCTATTGTGCCGAAGCAGTGGACAACACTGCCATGCCGGCAAGCTATGTGCTCTCACCTGAGGCCGGAACGAGCGTGAAGAAAGCCGACAGCGGAATCATGCGCGGCATAGACTTCGTGACGGTGAAGGCGCGTTCTGTCCAGGAGGAAGGCAACGGAAGCCTCACCATGGTGCCATACTACGCATGGGACAACCGCGGCGACGACGCCATGATAGTATGGATGGCCGACAACGACGAGCTGGCAAAGGCATCCATACCAACCATACCGGAATACATCTCCGACGTCAAGGCAACACACACATTCGATCAGGACGATGTGCTCGCCATGGTAACAAACGGATATCCTGCAAGTTCGTTCGACACTTCCATACCGCGCTGGACAAGCTGGCCGCAGAAAGGAAAGGAACAGACCGTGGAACTGACACTCAAACGTCCGCTCAAGCTGCAGAGCCTTTCGGTATACTGGTACGACGACAAAGGCGGAGTACAGGTGCCGGAATCATGGACTCTGGAATACAAGGAGAACGGAGAGTGGAAGAAATTCCCAATCTACGTCACAGACGAATACCGTGTACTGAAAGACCAGTACAACATGGTGCACCCCGGCGAGGACATCATGGCCGAGGCATTCAGACTGCACATCGTGCCGAAAGCCGACGCAGCGGCAGGTATTCTGAGCGTGCAGATAGAGGAAGTGAAGTAAAAACACTGCACAGAAAAGCATAAAAAGAAATGTCCGCGACGGTGTGTATGAAACCCGTCGCGGACATTTCTTTTTCCAATTCCGGCCTCAACGTCTCAGCACGTCAGCCAAGCTGCATTTCAAGATCCACCACATCGAGCCACCGTCCGAACTTGTAGCCCACGTTGTGGAAGTGGGACGCCTGCACGAAACCCAATTTCTTATGGAGCGCTATGCTCGGTTCGTTGCAGCCGGTGATGCATGCCACGAGTACCCTGCAGCCCTTGCGGCGGCACTCCTCTATCAGTCTGCGCATGAGCGACGAGCCGATACCGCGCCCGCCTGAGCCGTGGGCAACATACACCGTGGTCTCAAACGTATTGGCAAAAGCCGCACGCTCCTTCCACGGATGGGCGTAGCAATAGCCTTCCACCACCCCATTCTCCTCATAGACGAGATAAGGACACGTGGCGGCAATGTCCTTCACACGCTGCGCCATCCGCTCTTCAGTGAGCGGTTCCGTCTCAAACGTCTCCACGCCTTCGGTGATGTAGCGGTTGTATATTTCGGTGATCCGCCTTACATCCCGGTCTTCTACAAATCTTATCATAATCTTTCTGTTGTTTCATTATGCGGTCACACATCATCCATAAGAGCGTCGCAGAATTATCATAACGCTCCAACGGCCGGTCCGCCACGCCATTATGCCTGCGCCGAAGCTGTCTTTCCGTCCGCCTGCAGAGCGCGTTCGGCCTTTCTGTACATACCTGCTATCATGTCGCAGGCATCCTCAAGACTTATGCACGCGGTGTTTATCATTATGTCGTAATGATGCGGATCATCCCACTTCTGGCCCGTATAGTACTCGTAGTGTGTCGCTCTGGCACGGTTCACACGCCTTACTTCGTTCTCCGCCTTTGTCCTGTCCATGTTGTATTCCTCCATGCAGCGTTCCACTGCATCAGGCTCGTCGGAGCAACAGAACACACGCACCACTCCACGATGTTCTCTCAGCACGAAGTCGGCACAGCGCCCGACGATGACACACGGCTCCTTCTCCGCCAGCGTGTCCACTATCTTACTCTCGGCAAGAAACAGCACATCGTCGTCGGAAAGTCCGCGTCCGGCCTGCGTGCCATAGCCCTGCGAAAGCATACATTTGAGCCAGAAAGACGGTATGTTCTGCTCGTTCTTACGGATATATTCCTCATCCATGCCACTGTCCTGCGCCGCCATGGTAATGAATTCGCTGTCGTAGAGCTTTATACCAAGCTTTGCCGACAACATCTCTCCCAGTCTGTGGCCACCGCTTCCATACTCACGCGCAATGGTCACGACAGTGTGTCTGCGGCTCTCTACGGCCTCAGCAACGGCTCTGCCGGTATATCCCAGCGCACGATCGAGAACGCGCGTAAAAGGCGTAAGAAAATGAACGATAGGCCCTACAAGCACCGCCGCGGCCACCGTTCCCTCGCGCACACCGCTTATGTTGCCCAGGAAGAACCATGAGAAACCGCACGCCAGTGCCACGTTGGATATGTCGAAGCCCAGCTTCACGTAGCCGAAGTCGCCCTTGAAACGGCGTGCCAGCGCCCTTACAAAGAACTCGCCGGCCACCATTGCTATGTCGGCCTTCACTTCAAGTGTTATTCCTATGGCAAGAATAACGCATCCGGCCAGCATGCTCATCAACTGGAAAAAGTAATTGTCGGGCACAAGCCACGACAGCGACGACATGGAAATGTCGATGAAAGTACCGAAACACAGCGTTATGGGAAGCTGCAGCAGATACATGCGGAGGTCCGAACGCAACTGCCGACGGTTCATAAGCGGCAGCTCCATCAGCATGAACAGGATGTTCACAATAATGGTCCACTGGCCCATGGTGAGCGGAGTGAACATGCTGAGCACGTAGTTCACACTCGTGATGGGCGATGTTCCGAGCAACGCCCGTGTGATAAATGCTATACCGTAAGCATTAACAAATACTGAAAAAAGGAAGAGAAGATAGCGTCGTGTTAGATATTTCTTTGATGTCTGCATGATTTAATGATTTATTATTGTCGGTCCGGCACGCTGCCGGTTTTATGTTATACAGAGTCTGAGGACGCCATGCGCCCGTATTGCTGTGGCAGGACGCCATGTCCTGCCGCATGTGAATAAAAACGGAAAACAAACATTTGCAGCGACGCAACCGCGTCACTTACCTGTCACAATCTTCTTTATCTCGTTGAGTTTGTTGAGAGCCTCAACAGGTGTAAGGTTGTTTATGTCGAGTCCGAGTATCTCGTCGCGTATCTGACACAGCACAGGATCGTCCAGCTGGAAGAAGCTGAGCTGCATTCCCTCACGCGTCATGTTTATCTTGTCTGCCGAAGGTTTGCCCACGCGTCCTACCTGAGAGTTGTCCGCTTCGAGCTCCTTCAGTATCACTCCTGCACGCTTCACGATGCTGCGCGGCATGCCGGCAATCTCCGCCACGTGTATACCGAACGAGTGCTCGGAGCCTCCGCGCATGAGCTTGCGCAGGAAGATGACCTTGCCGTCGACCTCCTTCACACTCACGTTGTAGTTCTTTATGCGTGAGAAGTTCTTCTCCATCTCGTTCAGTTCATGGTAGTGTGTGGCGAAAAGCGTGCGTGCCCGCGCCTTGGGCTGTTCGTGCAGATATTCCACTATGGCCCATGCTATGGAGATGCCGTCGTATGTCGATGTGCCGCGTCCCAGCTCGTCGAAAAGCACCAGCGAGCGCGGCGTGACGTTGTTCAGTATGTTAGCCGCCTCGGTCATCTCGACCATGAACGTCGATTCGCCCAGCGATATATTGTCCGATGCGCCCACACGGGTGAATATCTTGTCCACCAGACCTATTCTCGCGCTCTCTGCCGGCACGAAACAACCAGTCTGGGCCAACAGCACTATGAGCGCAGTCTGGCGCAGCAGAGCCGATTTACCGGCCATATTGGGACCTGTTATTATAACAATCTGCTGGCGTTCGGTGTCCAGCTCTATGTCGTTGGGCACATAACGCTCGCCCACCGGCAGCTGCGTCTCTATCACCGGATGGCGTCCGCCCTTTATCTCCAGCACGTCGTCATCGGCAACCACCGGTCTGACATAGTTGTTCTCCTCCGCCGTCTTGGCAAACGAGAGCAGACAGTCGAGGCGCGCCACGATGTTGGCATTTATCTGAATCTGCGGTATGTATTCGCCGGCGGCCATGACGAGTTCGTTGAACAGGCGCGTCTCAAGGGCGAGAATCTTCTCGTCGGCGCCCATTATCTTCTCCTCATATTCCTTCAGCTCCTGCGTGATGTAGCGTTCGGCGTTTGCCAGAGTCTGCTTTCTCACCCAGTCTGACGGCACCTTGTCCTTGTATGTATTGCGCACCTCGAGGTAGTAACCGAACACGTTGTTGTAGCCTACCTTCAGCGACGCGATGCCCGTCTGCTCGGTCTCGCGCTCCTGTATCTGCATCAGATAGTCGCGTCCGCCGCGCGATATGGCCCTGAGTTCGTCGAGTTCGGGCGAAAAACCGTCGGCTATCACCCCACCCTTGCTCACGAGCTGCGGCGGGTCGGGCTGAATCTCGCGCTCTATTCTGTCGCGCAGGTTCTCGCAAAGATTCATCTGCGCGCCTATGTTCTCAAGTATTTTGTTGCCCGAATGGCAGCACGCCGACTTCAGCGGCACCATTGCCTGCAGAGCCACCCTGAGCTGAACGAGCTCGCGCGGCGACACTCTTCCCACCGCCACCTTGGATATGATGCGCTCAATGTCGCCCATGCGGTGGAGCTGTTCGTCGGCCATCTGACGGAAGTCCGGCTTGCGGAAGAAGTGCTCCACCACGTCCAGACGGTCTTCTATCTGCCTGACGTCCTTCAACGGGAACACCATCCAGCGCTTCAGCATGCGTCCGCCCATCGGTGTTACGGTGCGGTCAATGACATCAAGAAGCGATGCTCCATCCTCCTGCATGGAGTGCAGAAGCTCGAGCGAGCGTATGGTGAACTTGTCGAGCCGCACATACCGCTCCTCCTCTATGCGTGCTAGCGACGTGATGTGAGAGATGTGCGTGTGCTGGGTCATCTCGAGATATTGTAGTATGACGCCCGAGGCAATCACCCCACTGCGCAGATGCTCCACGCCGAAACCCTTCAACGAGTGTGTGCCGAAGTGGCGCAGCAGCTTCTGACGAGCGCTCTGCTCGGTGAACATCCATTCGTCCAGCTCGAACACACACCAACGTGAGCCGAACCGTTGTTCGAATTCCTGACGGCACGACTTCTCGTAGAGCACCTCCTTGGGCTGGAAACTGCCAAGCAGTTTCTCCACATAGTCGGCCGTACCCTCGCCGGTGAGGAACTCGCCGGTGGATATGTCGAGAAACGCTACACCGCATGCCGACCGTCCGAAGTGTACGGCCGCCAGAAAGTTGTTCTCCTTATAGTTCAGCACATTGTCGCCCATTGCCACGCCGGGAGTCACCAGTTCGGTGATGCCGCGCTTCACGAGAGTCTTCGTAAGCTTGGGATCCTCCAGCTGGTCGCATATAGCCACGCGTCTGCCCGCCCTTATGAGCTTGGGCAGATAGGTGTCGAGCGCATGATAAGGAAAGCCTGCCATCTCCGTAGCCTGCCCCGTCTCGCGCGAGCGTCCGTTGCTGCGCCGCGTGAGAGTGATGCCCAGTATCTTCGACGAAGCAATGGCATCCTCGCAATAAGTCTCGTAGAAGTCGCCGCAGCGGAACAGCAGCAGCGCATCGGGATGCTTCGCTTTGAGGTCGAAAAACTGTTTCATCATCGGCGTGAGGCCGTCATCTTTCTTTTTTGCAGACATGTCAGTGTATTGATTTTCAACACGCAAAATTACACAAAATCAGCGAAAAAAGACAACATTCGGCTCACATTAAACATCTGACTGACGACAAAATACGCCTGCGGAACGAAAGAAACAGAGCGTCAGGGGGTCAATGTATATGATAATACGAGTCAATCAGCAGAATAACATATCAATGTATAAACCATAAAAGTACATTTGCCCGCATAACAATAAATCCACGCTGCCAAAACCAATAAACCGTCACCGCACACCGGACTCATATTTCCGATGCCTTTTTCCACGCCTGATATCAGTATTTTTAAAGAAAACCCGCGGAACCGACTTACGATTTTTCTTGACTTTATTTTGACAAAATAAAATCTCAAAATAGAAATACGGGAATGTCCAATCCGGCACTATAAAGACCATTTCAGACTTTACGGCAATGTCATATACCCTGCGATGTTGTACAGAAAAGTTCAAACGACACTCCGATAATGCCCGTTTTATGGTCCGATTCAGTTCATATCAGGGCGTGGTTCGGGCCGTTTCAGCCCCTGATATGGCCCATATCGCATGCCGGAATGGTGCTTATCGTAGGGCGGAAGAATACACCTCAAATATAAGTTATTGACATTCAGTGTTTTATAAAAACTTCTCATAATTCGCGTATTTGCGTCCGAGAGAGAGTCAGTCCGCAAATACGCGAAAAATAAACGGGGTAGAACCGGAAACCCGGAGGGAAAAATCAAAATCCGGTTATAAATTGAAAGTTGCCCATATTACATTCGTTTAAGCATACGAAGACATCGCTTATACGCAACCGAAACCACCCTCTTTTATCAAAACCCTTTCTTTCTGAAATTCTACTCCACCGCACATAAAGAAACAAAAACATAAAGTACCGTTCACCACTTTCAGCATTCAATATTTCAACGGCCGGCACAATAAAAAGCCGCAAAGGCGTCCCGCCGACATCACCGCATCAAAAAACACACCCGCAACAGCCTCTTTTTGAAAATTATTTGCTATATTAGCACCGCTGTTACGCCGCGCGGCATAGCTCCGGACACGGCACGCACACAACCGGAACCGCCACCGGCACACCCCTAAACACGGCATACATACTGAACCAAACAACACCACGACGCATCATGACACAACATCCTCTATGGTCCGACGATATGTGGCTGCCGCTGATGCAGCTTTATCTGAAAAGGCCCGAAGGCGTGAAACCACTCTACTCGCGGCCACTCATACAGCTGAGTCTCGAACTTCACATCGAGCCGCAACATCTATACGCGCAGATGTTCAGACTGCGCCGGCCTGACACGCCGTCGCTGCAACACCTGTGGCAGAGCTATTCGGCAAATCCGCGCCGACTGTCGCGCGACGTGAAGCGTCTGCGCCAGATGAACGGATTCGGCACGGCGGGTGCTTTCTATGAGGGTGTGGAAACAGTAGATTCGTTCGAAACCGACTACCGGCCGATAGAAGCCGACCGACGGCTCACGCCCATGATGCTCACAATGATTCTCGACCTGTATTTCCGTCTGACACCCATCACCATGGTGGCGGAGACGCCCGAGGTGGACGAACTGGCGCGTCTGATGCGCATATCGCCGCAGCTTGTGGTAGAAGTGATGCACAATTTCCTTGTGTGCGACCCCTGCATGAAGCACAGCGACACGTCGTCGCCACTCTACAAACCGTGCCTTGAGATATGGCGCAGGTCTATCTCGAAAGAACCCGAAGAGCTCGCAGCCACGGCGGCACAGATGCGTGCCTATTTCAAATGACGCACCCCTGCCCCGCCGTTCTGCCATCCGCAGCCCGTAACCGGTCACACCCGGAAAGACGTCGCCACACTGTCTGAAAGCAAAAAACGGGACATCGAGATAATGTTTCTGCCACATCACGGAACAAAACAGACTTTTTCAGTTCCAGAAACGGCCCATCCCGCTCCTAATAAATCCAGTATCAACACCTCAAAAAGCCTATTTCAGGGCCTCTAGAAGTGCTTTTGACAACGCCTTTGACAATCAAATTCCACAATAATACATCTGACACAAAGCGATATCATACACTAAACACAGTAGAATCTGTGATAAAACCACATTAAAAGGATAAAAGGAAAAACATAGCACCAAGGCATTGTATATTGAAAGAAATGCTTATCATACTTTTACATAATATATTCCGGCAACTATTCTATCAATTATTTATTTGCCACCAAATATTATTTAGTTACATTATAACCATAATGGATCTTTATGTTCATTATTATTTGTCACTTCTGACAGGTGTTTCTTGATATAACATTCAAATTTTATTATAAAATACGAAATAATACATTCTTCTCATATAGATAATTTTTTAGCATTTAAAACTGTAAATAATCAACTTATATATTGAACAAACTCATTCGGATCTTGAGAGAACGTATAATTCATCCATATTATTACTGTTATCTGTTCTTAGCGGTTTTGGATACGTTTTAAAATATTTCAAGATTGTTCCAAATAATGTTTGTTGAATAAGTTAATTATTTTTTATAACTTTGCAATCACTAACAGCTAATTAAATATGAATAAAGCAAAGCCTTTCCTCAAATGGGTTGGAGGAAAAGGTCAATTAATTGAACAACTGGAGAAACTACTTCCTGCAAATTTCTATAAATGGGACAACGCAACATACATTGAACCATTTGTAGGTGGTGGTGCTATGCTTTTCTATATGCTTCAAACATATAAAAATATCACCTCGGCTGTTATAAACGACATAAATCCAGACTTAATGACATGCTATAATGTCATAAAAAAAAATCCAAAGGAATTAATAAAATCATTAGAAAATATACAAGCAGAATATTACGCTCTCTCCACAGAGGAAAAGCGTAAAGAATTTTATTTAAATATTCGTTCTATATTTAATAAAAAATCGCTTGATGATATCAATAATACAACATTATTTATATTCTTAAATAGAACCTGTTTTAACGGACTTTACAGAGTAAATAAGTCAGGCTCATTTAATGTACCATTCGGCAAATATAAAAATCCAACAATTTGCGATAACGAAACAATATTGGCTGATAGTGAATTGCTACAAAAAGTGGATATTATTACAGGTGATTTTGAAGAAACATATCAATTTGCAAAAAAAAATACGCTGTTTTATTTTGACCCTCCATACCGTCCATTAAGCAATACTTCCAGTTTCAACGATTATACAAAAGAAGGTTTCAATGATGACTCTCAAATAAGACTGAAACTTTTTTGCGATCGTATAAACAATTCTGGATATAGCTTTATGTTAAGTAATTCTGATTGTTCAAGTAAAAATAAGACTGATATTTTTTTTGAAAAATTATATAATGAATATCATATAAAACGTGTTTTTGCTTCAAGAAATATTAATGCAAACCCTGAAAAAAGAGGAAAAATCACAGAGATTTTAATTAGAAACTTTAAAAAATCTTTTACCAAAAATATACACTATAACGACACACAACAACACATTAACACGAACTTATAATGAAAGCACATACAGAAGAACAATTCAAAATATTTATGTCACAACTAAAAAAGACATTGGTTCCACTTAGATTGTATTCAGACTTTAGGGGACTTCTATAAATTAAATCCCTGATTATAAGTTGCATAAGCGGATA
>USDT01000028.1 GCA_900553465.1 uncultured Prevotella sp. | reverse complement strand
TATTGACGTGTTCAATACGCTCTACAAAATTCACAAGGATGAAGGCTTTGATAAATTATGGTTTAAATATTTCTATTTCTCTGATTCGGTAGTTGGTCGGGATGGCAGCATACGTCTGTTTTGGACTCGTAAACGTAGTTCTGTATTTGAATTAGCAATGCTTGGCGACCTGACTGTTCCGGAAACCGTTTATTTCTATGCCCTATATCTGCTTTATAAAAAGGAAACGAGTGAAAAGGTGAGTAAGAAATGTTTGAGAATAATACATAATCTAATGACATCCAATGTTCGTGTTGTAGATGCCCGTACCGATAAGCTCCCCAGCTTCCTGACTGAAGTAAAATATATTATAGATCACGAAGGAGTCGACGTTTACTATGATAAAGATGAAGCTCTGATGATTGACGGTGAAGTTCATAAACTTGCGTTTACACAGAATGCATGGAATGAAGAGTATAAGAAACAGAATTATCTGAATAGTGCAGACTATGAGTGTCTTATAAGATATGAAAATCATAATATACTTCAATGTTCATTGTCCCTTTTCATGGATTTTTGTCTTGATGAAACGACTGTGGAGAATTACAGAGTTGGAGAGCCTCTTGATGCGGCAAAACTGCTTGGACTTCTTGATAAATTTGAAACTGTATTTGCTGATAACTATTTCAAATATTTTGAGAAAATCCGTATTGCTCAACTTGATTCTGAGATTGAATATATGCAATATGATCCTTATATGCAAAAAGATGGGGGTGATAGCGTACGTCGTTACTTTCTTACTGCACAAGAGAATCTCAGTAACTTTTATATCAGATATGGTCAGCGCAGAAATCAAGAAAGCATCTTGCAAATACTTGATAAGATGCCAGTACCCGCCGAACTGAAATCGCCGGAAGAAAAGTGTCTGGAGTTCTCCATTCGTGATTGGAAATCCTATGTAGCTAAGTATCCATTCGAATCAAATAGGGATTATACTCGCTATGGCATGGGGGTATGGGATAATCGTGACAAAAATCCTCTTGATTTGATAATTCTAAATAGCTCACAGCATAGTGAAAATAATCTTGAGTGGATGATGATGACCAATATTCTTTGGAATCGTTTAGGTAATAATCAAATCTACCAACTTGATGATCATGGATGTAGTCCTATTTTGATTACAAGTTGTGGAGCTGCTATTGGTTTTAAAAATGGTGTTTGGTTTGTGGAGGCACTTATAGATATAGCTTCAATAATTGCCCATAATTATCCCGAACTTATAGTTAATGTTCAGGAAGGGGAAAATGTGACAATAGATCTTCCAGAGGAAGAGTATACAATGGACTATATTGATTTGGGTATACTGTTGATTAGAATTATTGAAAATGAAAGGCAAGAGATAGTTTGAAGTATTGAATGAATATCCAGTACTTATTTTCCTAAGTACCTACAGGAGATTGTCTAATAAATAATATCTATTGGTGAAATTAGATACAGCGACTATAAAGCCATGAACTCTATATAGACATAGCCGATGATGTGAAAGTAAATGCGATGAACAAGTTTAACCGACTATGATATATTCTGATTACCTTTGTACTACATAACAATGTATTAAGACAATGGAAAATAACCAGCGCATAGAGAGAAAAGACTTTGAAGTCCTTATCCATGCGATAAGCTTTGAGATAGAGTACGCATAGGTCAAACTGATTGTTGCGGCGAATGCCTAAATGCTGTTCCATTACTGGAAGTTGGGGCACTTCATCCGGTACTACTAAAAGAAACTAGGCTAGGGTGGAAAAGTCATATCTCTAATTTCAAAGGCAATCAAGATGATTTATCCCGAAAAGAAAAAACATTCACCAAGAAATCTCACTTATTGCCAATTTTCCCGTACTATCCGCTGGAAATGCTGCAAAAACTGCTATCGTGCGATGTGGAACTGTTGAAAGCCCCATATATGTTCGACATGGTAAACGCCAAAGAGTCTGCGGATGAAAGAGACATTGAAAAGCTGTTGGTAGAGCACATTACAAAGTATCTGCTGGAAATGGGAAATGGATTTGACTTTGTCGCCGGACAGAAGCATTTTCAAGTAGGCAGCAGTGATTTCTATGCAGACCTTATCTTGTACAACATCAAACTTCACACCTACATAGTGGTGGAATTGAAAGCCACCCCGTTCAAACCCCAATATGCTGGGCTACTGAATTTCTATATAAACGTGGTGGATGACCAAATGCGGGGTGGGAATGATGGCAAAACGATAGGATTGCTATTGTGCAGGGGAAAGGATGAATTGGTGGTGCAATATGCCTTGACCGGCTATGCTCAACCCATCGGAGTGAGCGATTACCAATTAAGCAAAGTCATCCCTGGAAATCTGGAATCGTCCTGCCTACCATTGAGTGGAGGAAGAATTGTCACAACTGCTTGACAAATAAGCAAAACGAAAAGTGTAATTTATGAAAGAGATAAAAATAACATCAATGATACCTCAATACGGGGAACTCAACAGAACTTATACATACTATTCGCCAACATTTTCTCTTTTGAAAATCTAAAGTTTCTTTCTGAATTCTACAAGTTGTACAGGGACACACAAGCGTTTGAGACGACGTCCCTTATCGGCATGATATTTGATAAGTATTATGAGATGATTCTTTTAGAGAAAAAATAACACCCACTTTTACATCATTAGTAGTGGTGTAAAAGTGGGTGTTATTATATAATATATTGATTTTCAATATTTATCTGCGGTGCGTACGGGACTCGAACCCGTGACCCCATGCGTGACAGGCATGTATTCTAACCAACTGAACTAACGCACCAAGGCTGTCATTTGTTTTTTGCGAGTGCAAAATTACATATAAAATTTCAATTCACCAAATAATAATGAAACTTTTTACAAAAAACTTTGCATTACCAATGAATTTTTATAGTTTTTGCCGTCAAACAACCAGTCGGACAACTCGCATTGCACAGAAAATCCCATCTTTGTAAATAGCGCCACTGATGCAGCATTTTCTTTGTCCACCACCACATATATCTGGTGCAGATGCAGTATTTCAAGTGCATATTTCCTAATCTGCATTACAGTCGCCATAGCATATCCGCACCGGCGTTTTTCTTTTTTCACCACAATGCTGAGCTCTGCCCTTCTGTGCTGAGGATTGAAATTGACAAGATCCACCATACCGACCGTTTCGCCATTTTCGTCGTCTATCATCAGTCTCACCTGCTTGTCAGTATATATGTCTCCTGAAACATTTGCCACATAATCATGCAGCACATATCTCGAATAAGGCACATTGGTGGTACCTACATTCCATATCTCCGCATCGTTTTCCATCAGATACAGAGTGTCGAGGTCCTCAGGCTCAATGGCCCTCAGCCTGACGGACGGCATTCCGCCATTCACGATGTTCATTTGAATATTTCTTCAGGAGTTATTATTATGCGGGTCCGGCTGTTGTATGTTCCTATATACACATTGTCGGCCACACCCTTTGCAAATATCTTCAGAATGTCATCATACGAATAAGCCTCAACGTCATATACTACATATACGATGTTGTTTTTCGGCAATTCCAGTCCGAGATGTCCCTCCGGATTGTCTTCCGCATTGCGCTCATAGAACACTGCCTCAAGACCTTTCCTGCGTGCGATATTTCGGCATTGTGCAATAGCCTTGCGCGAACCGACAAACACATACGACGGATCCTTCCTGTTGCTGACAACGAAAAAGCCGAGACTTTTCCTAAGACGGCGAATCTGCATGCGTCCAAGCTCCACCAGAGCCTTCGCGTATATGGCGAATTTCACCGGCAGACTCAGCAACAATCCCATATTGCCGTAATGCTTGCTCAGGAATATCAGCATCGCTCCATAGAACACATGTACATAACGGAAGGATGACTTCTGTGTGCTCTCTCCCTTGTAATGCAGTATGCGCGAAGGAACATACCAGTTCTCGAATCCTCCTTTTATAAGTCTGAACGACAAGTCTATGTCCTCACCGTACATGAAAAAGTCCTCATCGAGCAAACCCACCTTGTCTATGGCTGATCGTCTGAGCATACAGAAAGCGCCGCTCACGACTTCGATGCGCCCTGGCTGGTCCCACGGCAGATAACTCATGTAATAATGTGCAAAGCGTTTGCTTTTCGGAAAACGCGCACAAAGACCCGACATCTTGTAGAAAGCCGTCATCGGTGTGGGTACACCGCGTCTTGACTCCATTGCGTCAGCACCATTGCACTGCGACATTCTCACACCAACTGCACCGGCCTGCGGATGTTCCTGCATGAAGTCAATAACGTCCGCAATGGTGTGTTCGCCAACTATAGTATCAGGATTGAGTAGCAGCACATATTCTCCGAAACTGCGTCTGATGGCCAGATTGTTGGCACGCGCAAAACCGAGATTTCGGTTGCTGCTTATCATCTTGATCTTCGGGAAACGGCATGACAGATAATCCACCGAACCGTCACGCGAATGATTGTCCACAACATAAATCTCGCATTCGATGCCTTTTGTCGCCCTCTGGAGCGAATGCAGGCACTGTTCGAGATAAAACTTTACGTTGTAATTGACTATTATTACAGATAGTTTCAATACATCAAACTATTTTATGCTTCCTCTTTTATCTCCGACAGGCAACGATCCATGGTCGGCATGACAAAAAACAGGCACAGGAAAAGAATTATGCCCATATATCCGAAAGCTACATTCATAAACACATAATAAAGCACTGTGTTGACAATCATCGGCACACACAGCATGAGAAGCCGTGTCATTCCCCATACCTTCAATGCCTCGGCAGATGTCAGCCTGTCGCCGATGCGTTTGAAACGGAAGAGACGCATAGCCACCGGTATGATACAGATGGTGAGCAGTTCCATTACGAATGCCGCCACAAACTCCGTGCTTTTGTCTTCTGATGTCATTATGCCGCAAGGCAGCACATCAGTCTCAAAGAGTGTCACTATGACAAGTCCCAGGGCAATTGCCGTGAGAAAAATGGTCATCAGAAGTCTTTGCGTATGTTTCATTTTTCGTTTACTACTGTGCGGTTGAGGATTGCCCTTCCGAGTGTCACCTCATCCGTATATTCAAGTTCATCACCCACGGAAATGCCGCGTGCGATAACACTAACTCTCACATTCTCGCCGGCAAGTTTGCGGGATATATAGAAGTTGGTGGTATCGCCCTCCATAGTTGAGCTGAGGGCAAGAATAACCTCTTTCACTCCGCCTGCCTTCACGCGTTCCACAAGCGAATCTATCTCCAAATCAGCCGGCCCTATACCGTCCATCGGCGATATTATACCACCGAGCACATGATAGAGGCCGCCATACTGCTGGGTATTCTCCACCGCCATCACGTCGCGTATGTTCTCCACCACACACACTGTGGACGAATCGCGACGCTTGTCCGAACATATCGGACACACGTCCTCATCGCTGATGTTGTGGCAAATACGGCAATATTTTATGTCATGTCTCAGCTCCGAGAGCGACGAGGCCAGTTTGTCAACATCCTCCTCGGTCTGTCTGAGCATATACAGGGCAAGCCGCAGGGCTGTCTTTCGTCCTACGCCCGGCAGCTTTGCCAGTTCTCCCACAGCCTTGTCAAGAAGCTGAGACGGGTAAGAGCTGTCCATTATCAGTCTGTGAAAAGATATACGCCCAAGCCTATCTTCAGACCGATTGTGGAGAAATCGCTGTGCTTTTTAAATGACTGGTCATAATAGATGGCAGGCTCAACTGTCACCGTACGGCTCAGGAAGAACGAATAACCCACTTCTACACCAGGCATAACATCATTGTAACCGTGTTCGCCATGTATGTACTTGCAGTTCACACCGAGATATATTCCGTTCTGTTCTATATAGTAACGGCCGCCCACACCAAGGCTGACGAGGTTCTCCTTCAGGTCTCCTCCCTTATGGTCATAAGCCACCTGTCCGAGCATCATCAGGTTGTCGTCAAACATATATCCTGCCTGTGCCTGCAATCCGAGGCTCAGATCGTCGATACCCGAATATTTGAGGTTGAGTCCGGTGAGCGAACCACCGAGATAAACTTTACCCTGCTCGAACTGAGCATTTGCCGTCACGGCCATGAAAAGAGCCGCAATCATCGCAATCACTTTCTTTCTCATAATAATAAAAATAACATTATTAATAAACATGAGGAATACCCACAAGGTGTAAGGCAAACCATACGCGACTTCCGACAGAAACACCCCTCTGCGGAAAGACGCCATTACGCTGCAAAAATACACAATATATTTGAGAAACCGAAAAATATCATTATCTTTGTTCGATATTTAAAACATCATGCACAGACGCCGCCACACGGGCATGCGACTGCTGCAACAACGCTTTATATGTTTAATATCCACACCAGATGATCAGACGAATCACCTTTCTGTTGACAATACTTACGGCAGCTCTCACGCTCGCCGCACAACCCAAATACGAAGTAAGAGCCGTATGGCTCACAACAATCGGAGGCATAGACTGGCCTCACAGCTATGCCAGTTCCAACTATTCCATAGAACGGCAGAAGGACGAGTTGCGCACCATTCTCGACCGCCTGCAGCGTGCCAATATCAACACAGTACTGCTGCAGACACGCATCAGAGCCACAACCATTTATCCCTCAGAATACGAACCGTGGGACGGATGTCTGTCGGGCAAGCCTGGCAAAAGTCCCGGCTACGACGCGCTGAAGTTCGCCATAGACGAATGCCATCGCCGTGGCATGGAGCTCCACGCATGGGTCGTAGCCATTCCCGTAGGCAAATGGAATGCCACCGGATGCGCAAGGCTGCGCAAACGCCATCCCGGACTCGTAAAGAAAATAGGTGCCGAAGGCTATATGGATCCGGAAAAACCACAGACCGCCGAATATCTGGCTGACCTCTGCGCCGAAATAACAGGCAACTACGATGTGGACGGAATACACCTCGACTACATACGCTATCACGAAACGTGGCCTATGAAAGTGTCGCGCAGACAGGGACGTGCCAACATCACAAACATTGTAAGAACCATAAGCCACAGGGTGAAATCGATAAAACCGTGGGTAAAAATGAGCTGCTCGCCGATTGGGAAATACAAGGATCTGAGCCGCTTCAGCAGCTATGGATGGAATGCCTACGAACGTGTATGCCAGGACGCACAGGCATGGCTGCGCGACGGACTTATGGATGCGCTTTTCCCCATGATGTATTTCCGCGGCAACCAGTTCTATCCTTTTGCCCTCGACTGGAGCGAACAGAGCTACGGACGCATCGTGGCACCCGGACTGGGCATCTACTTCATGTCGCCCGGTGAGAAAGATTGGCCGCTCTCAGACATCACACGCGAGATGCTCACCCTGCGCCATTATGACATGGGACATGCCTACTTCCGCAGCAAATTCTTCACTGACAACGTGAAAGGCATCTACGACTTCGCCAAAGAGACATTCAACCGCCACCCTGCCCTCATACCACCAATGACATGGGAGAGCACAACCATCCCTGTAACACCGTCTACCCTAAACCGCAAAAAGCACTCAGGAGACGTGGAGATACTATCGTGGAGACCGGTGGACAAAGACACTACGAAGATAATGTACAACGTATATTGTTCGCGCGAATATCCGGTCAATACCGATGACGCATGCAATCTGATGATGACAAGACTGCAGAAGACAAGCATCATCATACCACGCGACCCTTCACGCTATTACGCGGTGACAGCACTCAACCGCTATGGCAACGAAAGTAAACCGCTGCAGGAGAAACACTTACAGATCACAGCGCCGGCAACAAAACTGCCCGACGGACTGCTAAAGTGTGACGGAAAGACTCTCCGTTTACCCGAAAAGAGTAATGTGCTCGACGCATCATTCATTACCATTGAGACACTCCAAGGCCACATCGTGGCCACACGTCCATACAAAGGCAGCACTACCGACGTGAGCCGTCTGCCAGAAGGAATGTACGTGTTGCGCTCACTCGGCCGCAAAGGAGTAAGCCACCGACTGGGTCATTTCATCATCCGACGCCACATCACCACGCACTGAAGACCGGTTACGTGACTCTGTTTTTCTACGACGGGCGCCTTGCGTAAATATGCAGAGCGCCCGTCGCCGTTTGAATATTTATACATCCTCAACTCAACGGGAACCGTCTCTACACATACAAAATGCTATACGACCGCAAACAAGCGAGTTTTGAGAGATTGAACCAAACGGCTGTCTGTCAGACATTCACCAAAAACAAGCACTTCACACATTCCTTACAATAATACGGAAAATCCTGTCCTGAATTACGGAGAATACATATTCACATCTCCGATACCTCCATACGCGTCCGCCGTGTACGTCATATAACACATCCACTCTACCGTCATCGTAAACTGCCGCAGCCTCATAGAAACAAAAATCCCCGATGCCTGAGGCACCGGGGAATGTCATTATTCACATCAACAATCACTCACCCTTGGTGTTGTCGTTGAATGTTGCCACGCGGTTGAACTCTACCTGCTCGAACAGCTTGTCGGTAGCGCCCATACCCTTTGTGGTGAGGCGGTTTGCCGAGATCTTATACTTCTTAACGAGAGCGTTCTTCACAGCCTCTGCACGAGCTTCAGACAGCTTCTGATTGATCTCTGCAGAGCCTTCCGGTGAAGCGTAACCCTTGATTTCAACCTTTGCTTCCGGATGATTCTTCATGTAGGTTGCGATGAGCTCTATCGGTGCGTACTGTGCCGGATCGATGACGCTCTTGCCCTGACGGAAGAGCACTGTAGGCTGCAGATTGGTAGCCGTTACAGGTCTTACGTATACAGGCTGTTTGCTGTCCTTGCACTCCTGCAGAGCTTTCTCGAGGTCTGCAATTCTGCGATTCTTAGCATCCAGTTCTGCATTCTTAGCATCCAGCTCAGAATCCTTGCCGCTAAGCTCGCCACGCAGACTGTTCACCTGTGCATTGAGAGCGTCGATCTCAGACTGGTCGCGCAGCTCGGCAATCTTGAAGTTGTGAGTTCCGTTGGAATTCTTGAACTTGTATACAATACCGGCATTGAGCTGTACTGCCGAACGATTGACATCATATTTCACGCCCTGATAGCCGTTACCGTTGAGCGCATAGATGATGGCCGGCTCGAGATAGAACTGCCACTGCTTGTCCGAACCGAAGTTGAAGGCAAGGTCAACACCCACTTTAGATGTGAGCATGTCGGTCTTGTATTCCTTCGTAGGTGTGCCGAACACGTGTCCCCAGCCAAGGCCGTAAACTGCCGAAACCTCAAAGAGGCGCGGTTCGCCCTTGTATCCGCCGAACCAGTTTGTGAGGTTCACTGTTCCGAGGAGCGATGTGTTGAGTGCATTTACTACGGTTCCTGTTGTATAACCGTTGGTGTTCTTGAAGTAAGCATTGCTCTCGACAGCCATTCCGAATACCGGAGTGAAGTTGCGGCCGATGCGGATACCTGCATTAGGCTGGAGGTTCTTGAGCCATCCATGTCCCTTTGTTGCTGTTGCAACACCACCGTTAACGCCGATATAGAAGTTGTCGAATGTCTTGCTTTCTGTTACTGTCTGGGCAGAAACCGACATTGCCATTGCAATAATCGCTGCCAATAAACCAAATCTTTTCATCTCTGTAATAATTTAAATTAATATACAAATAAATACTATCTGTAAAAAGTCTTTACATCACAAAGAAACGAAAATAATAAATACACTCCAAATATAAATGCTATAAAAATACATTTTAATTCAAAAAATAATATAAATGGCAAAACGTACTACACACTGTATGTAAAGGGAGTAGAGAGAAATAGGCGCACATTGTGCAGAAAGCCGGGAAGGAAAAGAGGATAACACAAATGTCCCCGGCAATACTTATGACTGCTGGGGACATTTATCTTTATATCTAATATATCATCCGCTGTGTACGGAAGGTACTGTCTGCCGACACCGTACGGAGGAAATCAGCGGAGCACTACCTTCATGTCGTTAACAATATACATCCCTGGTGCGAGTCCGGAAACATTGGTGCGGCCATTCACTCTGCCCGAAAACACGCTCTTGCCGTCCGCTGTAGCCACACGTACATCCACCGGTGATGCTGCAGCAAGGACTATAGTGCGGTCTGACGTACTGATGCTGAGTGCTCCGTTGTTGTCAGAACTCGCACCTCCGATGCCCAATGACGTATTGTCCACAAACACTGCTGCATTCTTGCTTTGTGCCAGATTGACTATTTCACCGGCCTCCACATTGTTGAGCGGTGAGTAAATCTCAAGACTCGACTTGAGCATGCGTCCGCTAACAAGTGCTTCCACTTCCTCCGGATTGAACGCCGAACGCCAGAAGAACAGTTCGCTCAGCGTACGGCTTACGTCGCTTGAGGCGTCGCCAATGGTCATCTTGCCAGGAGTTAGACGTTCGGCAAGTTCGCCCGACTGACTGTCGTCCACATAGAGTATGATGCGCTTCTGGGCATAGTAATGGGATATCGTCACGGTGTGCCATGCGTCGTCGTCAACAGACACATTGCTTTCTATCTTATTGCCCTTATATGATGTGTATCTCACACGGCCGTCGTCAGTTATATCAACATATCCAATGATGCTTCCGGCTGTATTCTCCACAGTGAAGAGACGACCGGCACTGCCACCCTTGAAACGGATGCTCACGGTGAAAGGATGCAGAATGTTCTCGCCACGGAACTCTATTACGTCGCCACCCGCAAGTGTTGTCTCACCGCTCATATCACGCACCGGCTGCGGTTTTCCGTCCTTAAGAGCATCGAACAGCGATGGCTGCATGGCGTAGAAGAACTCGTTGTGGCCGTCAGTTGTAGGGTGACCGTTGTCAGCCATATAACCTGTGGCCCACTTACCGGTACCGTCGTCAATGGCTCCGAGCGTATTGACAGAAGGAACATCCCACTCATGTATCATGAGATTCATGCGTTTTATGTACTTATAGTCTTCCAGAGTATAGTCGCCACGCGTATAGTTGTTCATAACAACAGGTATCTTTCCGTCGCTGCGCACCTTATTTATTATAGTCTGCATGTTGTTGCTGAACTGCTGCATGAGCGCCTCTTTGTCTGTAGCTTCGTGTATTCCTTCATTTCCCATGGAGAGTCCGATGATGACATAACGTCCGAAGTCGTGGATAAGTTCGTCATAACGGTCGAGCAGGTTCTTCGTAGTGTTTCCGCCTATTGATATGCCGGAGATGTCGAAATCATTGTCGGTCAGTTTCGTCTGATAGCGTTTACGCATCAGGTTTCCGTACAGATAGGCGTAACCATGATTGCCGCTCGCTCCCTGTCCGTTGGCTACGGACGAACCGAAGACCGATATCTTGTACTCGTCGATCGGCGCATCGAGACCGAACTCATAATTGTTCATGTCGAGCGATACGGTGTATGTGCCACGGTTTAGGCGTATGTTCTCCACGTTGTATCCCTCCGACGGCATAGCCACTTTGGTGCGGCTGCCCGAAAGACGCTTGACTGCCAATTCATCGCTGTTGTTGAACGCAAAATAGAAATACTTGTCGGAGAAAAGATAAACGTAGCCTTCGTTCAGATCCACTTCCTGGCTCCACACGCCGTTGCCAACATATTCGATAGTTGTTCCGGCAGGAACAATATTACCCTTGACATAAAGTACGAGCGGCGTAACGCTGAACTCATTCTTACGCGAGTCGTATCTCATGCGTACGACCTGTGTCTCTGTCACTTCCACAGGTGTTCCGTCTTCTACCAGACTGCCTTCGGCACCACCTGCACCGAGCGTCACTCTCTCACCGTTCACATCGACAGCGCTTATGCTGTATGTGCCCGGCTGCAGACGCAGATATGCCTCGAATATTCCTGTGCGGTCGCTTCCCTGACGCAACTCACGCATGGCCACATCCTTGCCGTCTTCGGACGCTGTGCCCGTAATGACCATCGACCTGTATTCACGCGGATCATCCGGACGTTCTCCGCCCTCATATTCTTCTATCTTTATTATGTTGACATGAGCCATGCCTCTCTCCCGCTTGAACGTGAAGAGTATGTTTCCGTCCTTGTCGGGATAGATGTAATCGCTCACGGCCACATTTCTCACATTGCCCTGTATGGCTTTTCCGTTGGCGTCGAAACCTCCGATGGTCCGTCCTGTTGTGGTGAGCCATGTGCTCCACGAGCTTTGTCCGTCTACAGTATAGATGCTGTTGCGGTCTGTCGTCTCGTCAACGATGCGGCTGCCGAATATATAGAACTTGTAGCAACGGCTCTTGTCGAGTCCGGAGAAGCGTATCTGACGCTGGTTGTCGTCGTTCACCCACACGTAGTCCTCGGTAGCTGTCTGTATGGCAAGGTCGCCGAGATTTTCCTCCGTAGGATTGTTCACGCCTCCGGCATCCACTCCGTTTGTCTCCATCATCTGCAGAGTCTCGGCCGTTATGCCTGTTCCGGCATTGTCGGAGTTGACAAGACTGAGTTTCGTTCCCTTCGGTATCTGGTTGCTCGACGCCCTTCCCGAAGTGAGGTTGTTCCAATAGTTGCCGTTCCGGTCGGCTCCCACGGTCTGGTGTCCGCGCGAGTTGTTCTCTGTTTCACCAAGGTCTATATACATGCTTTGCGCCAGACGGAGATTGGTGTTAGGACGTTCCAGCCCGTCTATTTCCTCTATCTTCATGGCGTTGACATGCACCATGCCGTTGATATTTTTCTTTATGATGGTGAAGGTTATGTTTCCGTCCTTATCGGGGAACACCACTCCACTCTCCAATATCTTATTGTTGTTGCCGTTGTAACCGCCGTCACCTATGCCGTCGCCGGACATCTGGTGATATCCGCTCCAACTGTTCTCACCAAGGAACAGATATTCCGCCGCGCGCACTTCGTCTGTATTGCGGCTTCCGAAAGCGTGGAAACGGTAGCCCTTGTTCTTGTCAAGACCGCGGAACGTTATGTAATTATAGTTCTGGAACGACTCGAGGAATATGTAATCCTCGGTCGCTGTAGCAACAGCAAGGTCGCCAAGCAGACCGGCCGACGGCGATATAAGACCGCCTCCGCCGTTCAGTCCGTTGGTCATAAAGCGCGTGTTTATGAAGACATTGTATCCGGTCGGCTCGTTATTCGAGTTGACAATGTCGAACGAAGTGTTGGGATAAAGATAATTGTTACCCGAACTTTTCACATTAGTCCAGTAATGTCCGTTGGCGTCCGCGCCTATTGTCTGATGACCGCGCGAATCGTTGTCCGGCTCTCCGAAATCAATGTACATAGTTTGGGTTGTTGTCTGCGCACAGACAGGATTAAGGTACGAGAGCATCATCAATGCCCCGAAAATAAGTTGTGTTTTACGCATGTATAGCAGGTTTTTTGGTTATTGTGATAGTATTAAGTTTCTACAAAGATATTATTTTTTGTCATTATAACAACATAAAATTGTGATTATCGCCTTTATTTTCTGTTTATGCAGGGTATATATAGCACATTCACAGGCATATACAGCCGACACAACAGCTCATCGGATATTCAATGATGAGAGTTTTATGAATGAAGTAACAGAGTATTCTGTAAAATTTTGTGACATCACGTGGATGGTATGAACCGTAGCAGACACGTTCCTAATGTGGTGACGAATCCGCGTTGCCACAACCGACAAATCACCACCGGAATAGAGGCGCATGCTTTCCATGTATTTTCTAACGCCTCATATCAGTGTTTTTAAAGAAAACCCGGGCGACCGACTTACGAATTTTCTTGACTTTTTTTTGACAAAATAAAATCGCGAAACAGATGTAAAGCAATGTCAAATCGGACATTACAAAGGCCATTTCATCCCGTACCATATTGCCATATACCCTACAGTGCAATCCGGAATGGCTCATATGACGTTCTGATTATGCCCGTTTTAGCCTGTGGTTTCGCCCATTTCAGGGTGTGATATTATGCATTTCAGGCCCTGAAACGGGCAATATCACAGGCCGAAATGGTGCTTATTGCAGTACAGAGAAATAGCGTACAAATATAAGTTATTGATGTTCAGCAACTTGCACAATACTCTTATTTTTCGCGTATTTGCGTCCGAAGATGAGTCCGCCCGCAAATTCTCGCTTATTTTTTGGGGTAGAACTGAAAACTCAGACAGAAAAATCATCGGATACTGAAAATCTGTAAGTGGCCCATATTGCTTTCATTTCGACAGAAGAAAACGATACCGATTCGGGATTGAAACCGTGGTTTGTCTGTTGAGACCAATTCATACAGAATCTGTACTGAGCCCACGCCATCGCATGAGAGACGTCTGCCGCACCGCAGGAAACACCGTTCCGGATATAAATGAAAAAGTGTCAGAACATCCATCCGGCACAATACAAATACCGGATGCAGTTCTGACACTGTATTATAATGCCGCATTTGCCGGTGGTTCCGGCCTTATGCGTTAGAGAGGATACACGTTAAATCTTCTCGATCAACTTCATTCCTTCATCCACAGCCTGCATATTGAGCGGGATAAGATCATGATGACGTTCGGGCAAAGTCTTGTAAAGGGCTGAGTTCAGACCGTCAGTGCTCACAACAGGACAAACCTTGAGCAGACCGCCGAGGATAATCATGTTGAACACTTTGGCGTTTTTCATCTCGGCAGACTTCTCCATCGCGTCAATGTGATAGACCGTGATGTCCTTGCGGGTTGGCGGATTGATGATTCCGAAAGAGTCGTATATCAATATGCCACCGGGTTTTACCTTCGGTTCGAACTTGTCGAGAGAAGGCTGATTGAGCACGATTGCCACATCATAGTGGCTGAGAATAGGCGACGAAATGCGCTCGTCGCTCACAATGACAGTCACGTTGGCCGTTCCGCCACGCTGCTCAGGACCGTATGCCGGCATCCATGTGACTTCCTTGCCTTCCATCAGTCCCGAATAAGCCAGTATCTTGCCCATGGACAAAACACCCTGACCACCAAATCCTGATATTATTATTTCTGCTTTCATTCGTTTGTCGTGTCTTTTAAATCACCCTTTGGATATTGTTTGAACATATTCTCTTCCATCCACTGGTTGGCCTTTACAGGTGAGAGTTTCCAACCGCTGTTGCATGTCGAAACAATCTCTACCAGCGACGAACCCTTGCCGGCCATGGATGCCTCGAAGGCCTTGCGGATGGCTTTCTTGGCCTGACGTATCGCACCGACTGTATGAACACTCTGGCGCGAAACGTAGCAAGTGCCACGAAGAGTAGCCGCAATCTCGGTTATGTTGAGCGGATAACCGTGCAGCTTCGGGTCACGTCCGTAAGGACAGGTGCTTGTCTTCTGACCGATGAGAGTGGTAGGTGCCATCTGTCCTCCGGTCATTCCGTATATGGCGTTGTTGATGAATATTATTGCGATATTCTCACCACGGTTGAGCGCATGTATGGTTTCACACGTTCCGATGCAGGCAAGGTCGCCGTCACCCTGATAAGTAAAGACGAGCCGGTCGGGCCATAAGCGCTTGATAGCTGTGGCCAGTGCCGGTGCACGACCGTGAGGCGCTTCCTGCCAGTCGATGTCAAGATAACGATAGGCAAACACAGCACAGCCCACCGGACATACTCCGACGGTCTTGTTCTCCATGCCCATCTCCTCGATAACCTCTGCCACCAGCTTGTGCACCACGCCGTGCGAACAACCCGCACAGTAGTGCATCTGGGTGTCATTCATCAGCTTTGGTTTACTGTAAACCAGATTCTCAGGTGATATTATATCATTCATAACAGTTTCTCCTTTATTGCGTTAACCATTTCTTCCGGCTCAGGCACGATGCCACCAAGACGGCCGTAGTGCTCAACCTTCACCGTTCCATTCAATGCCAGACGCACATCCTCGACCATCTGGCCGGCGTTGATCTCAGCAACAAGCACACCTTTCTTGCCGTTGACAACCGAGCAAAGAGGTTTCTTCGGGAAAGGCCACAAGGTGATCGGACGTAACAGTCCGGCCTTGATGCCCTGCTGACGTGCCAGTTCGATGGCTTTCTCGGCTATGCGCGCCGCACTTCCGAATGCCACAATAATATAATCGGCATCGTCGGTCATCACTGTCTCATATCTGACTTCATTCTCCTCGATCTCACGATACTTCTCCTGAAGATGGAGGTTGCGCACTTCCATTATCTCAGGTTTCAGTTCGAGCGATGTGAGAATATTGGGCTGACGGTTCGCACCGCGACCTGTCGTAGCCCACGGACATTCTTTCAGAATCTGCTCTTCGGTGCGTCTGGGCTTCTGCGGAGGCAGAACCACCTTCTCCATCATCTGTCCGATGACACCGTCGGAGAGAATCATGGCCGGATTGCGGTACTTGAACGCCAGTTCGAAAGCCAGATCCACGAAGTCGGCCATCTCCTGTACAGAGTTCGGAGCAAGCACGATGACATAATAGTCGCCGTTACCGCCGCCGCGCGTAGCCTGGAAATAGTCGCTCTGTGACGGCTGGATGGTGCCCAGTCCGGGACCTCCGCGCTGCACATTGACAACAACTCCCGGTATCTCCGCGCCCGCCATATAGGATATACCTTCCTGCATGAGCGCCACGCCCGGACTTGACGATGTGGTCATAACGCGCTTGCCGGAGCCTGCTCCGCCGTAAACCATGTTTATGGCAGCCACTTCGCTTTCGGCCTGCACAACCACCATTCCGGTCGTTTCCCAGGGTTTCAGTTCCGACAACGTCTCGATTATCTCGCTCTGAGGAGTTATCGGATAGCCAAAGAAGCCGTCGGCGCCACATCTGATGGCAGCATTAGCGATGGCCTCATTGCCTTTCATGAGTGTTACTTCCTGTTGTGCCATAGTATTCATTCCTCCATTTTTTTCTTGTAAACCGTGATACAACCGTCGGGACAGACAATTCCACACGACGCACATCCGATGCAGTCTTCCGGATTAACCACCTCAACGAATGGATAACCATGCACGTTCACCTTTTTACGTGCCAAAGCAATAACATCCTTCGGGCAGGCTTCCACGCAAAGCGAGCATCCCTTGCACCGATCGGTATTTACAACAATAGCACCTCTAAATTTTCCCATTGTCTATATTTTTTATTAGGCGGCATGACCATAAACGCCTTACGTTAGTCCCTGCAAGTCGCAAAGGGTATACCTCCTGGTTTCCGTTCAAGGATTATAGATATCCTTACAATAGAAATTGAGGATATCGTCAATCATCTGTTTTGCCTCAACCGCAGGCGACTGCGGATCAAGTTCGATTGCCTCAAGATAATTGTCGATGGCATGTTTCCAGTCGCCGCGGCGCCGGTATTCATTACCGAGCCTGTAATATTCGTCAGCTGTCACTTATCTGTAATATTCTTTTTTGCCGGCAGCAAGCGTATTCTTCATGAGCGAACATATCGTCATCGGACCTACGCCTCCCGGAACCGGTGTAATGAATGAACATTTCTCAGCCACCTCATCGAACTTCACATCGCCGTTGAGTCTGAATCCGCTCTTGCGCGAAGCGTCCGGCACACGTGTAGTACCGACGTCGATGACAACCGCACCTTCCTTCACCATGTCGGCGGTGACGAAATTCGGCTGTCCGATAGCGGCGATTATGATGTCGGCCTCACGACATTCCTCCTTCAGAGTTTTCGAACGTGAGTGGCATACAGTCACTGTAGAGTCGCCATACTGCTTCTGCATCATGAGCTGGGCCATAGGTTTTCCCACGATGTTGCTGCGTCCGAGAATCACGCATTTCTTGCCCGATGTCTCGATGTTATATCTCTGCAACAGCGTCAGGATGCCCAGCGGAGTAGCAGAAATAAAGCAAGGCAGTCCGATAGCCATGCGTCCTACGTTTATCGGATGGAATCCGTCGACATCCTTGCGATAGTCTATCGCCTCGATGATTTTCTGCTCGTCGATGTGCTTCGGAAGCGGAAGCTGCACAATGAATCCGTCAACATCCTCATCCTTGTTGAGTCTGTCGACACATGCGAGAAGCTCCTCCTCCGTAACATTGTCCTCATAACGTATGAGAGTCGACTTGAATCCGCACTGCTCGCACGCTATAACCTTGTTCTTGACATAAGTCTCAGAGCCACCGTCATGTCCGACGAGCACTGCTGCCAGGTGCGGTTGCTTTCCGCCTCCGGCTACTATATTTTTCACTTCTTCGGCTATTTCAGCCTTTATGGCCGCTGCCGTTGCTTTTCCGTCTATAAGTTGCATAATAAGTATTAAAATTTAGGCATGCCCTTCATACGGCCCATCATTCCGGCCATCTTCGACATTGAGCTGCCTGTTACCATCTTCATCATCTTGCGAGTCTGGTCGAACTGCTTTATAAGTCGGTTCACATCCTGAATGCTCGTGCCGCTTCCTTTTGCTATACGCATACGTCTGCTCTGGTTGAGAATCTCAGGATTGGAACGTTCTTTCGGTGTCATACTGCGTATGATGGCCTCTATGCCCTTGAAAGCGTTATTGTCTATGTCGACATCTTTCAATGCCTTGCCCACTCCTGGGATCATTGCTGCGAGATCCTTGATGTTTCCCATCTTCTTGATCTGCTCTATCTGACCGAGGAAGTCATTGAAGTCGAACTTGTTCTTCTGTATCTTCTTCTGCAGTCTGCGAGCCTCTTCCTCGTCAAACTGTTCCTGTGCACGCTCCACGAGGCTCACGATATCGCCCATACCAAGGATTCGGTCGGCCATACGCGAAGGATGGAACACATCCACGGCGTCCATCTTCTCGCCTGTACCCACGAACTTGATAGGCTTCGTCACAACCGAGCGTATAGACAGCGCGGCACCACCACGTGTGTCACCGTCGAGCTTTGTGAGTACCACTCCGTCGAAATCGAGACGGTCGTTGAATTCCTTAGCCGTGTTAACGGCGTCCTGACCGGTCATAGAGTCAACAACGAACAGTGTCTCGTCCGGGTTGAGTTTATCTTTCAGATTGGCAATCTCGTCCATCATGGCCTCGTCAACGGCCAGACGTCCTGCCGTATCGACGATCACCACGTCGTTGCCTTTGGCCTTCGCCTCGTTTATGGCATGCTGTGCGATCTCCACAACATTGGTATTGCCCGGTTCTGAATATACAGGCACTCCCACCTGTTCGCCCACAACCTTGAGCTGTTCGATGGCCGCCGGACGGTAAACGTCGCACGCCACGAGCAGCGGTTTGCGGTGCTGCTTCTTGCTCAGCATGTTGGCGAGCTTTCCGCTGAAGGTGGTCTTACCCGAACCCTGCAGACCGCTCATAAGTATTATTGCCGGTTTGCCGGTGAGATGGAGCTCGGCAGCCTCGCCTCCCATAAGTTCGGCAAGTTCGTCGTGTACAATCTTCACCATGAGCTGACTCGGCTTCACAGCGGTCAGCACATTCATTCCCAGCGCTTTCTTTTTCACCTCATCGGTGAAGCTTTTAGCTACTTTGTAATTCACATCGGCATCGAGCAACGCCCTTCTTACGTCCTTAAGAGTCTCGGCTACGTTGATTTCGGTTATCTTACCTTCACCCTTGAGTATCTTGAAGCTGCGTTCAAGCCTGTCGCTTAGATTTTCAAACATATTTATTCTGGTGTTGTTATTTTTTCATTGTTATTTAAGATTTCTGTAACCACCGTAGCTCCAAACAGCCCGAGAAATGTTACAGTTGACTACAAAATTAAGTAATTATAATGAGAAAAACCAACGAAACCGAGGTATTTAAAATATTTTAAAACACTGCTGCCGAAATTGCGCACACATATGCTTTCGGTGTGCATAAATGCGGTTCAACTCCCTGCCATACATCGTTTTGACCAACTGTTCACATCAGCCGGCCGCATATCGCGATGTTCACGGTCCGATGCCGAACCTCACCACCAGAGGCAGATGGTCGCTGAAACCGTCGAGCCAGCGCGGACCGAGATAGTTGCGGCGCGGTTTAACACCTCCATATTTGTCGTCGTCCTCTATCAGAAACAGCGCATCCTCCACCCTGCAGTCCATAAAACGACGGGCAAGAGCGCGACTCGCCAGCACGTGATCCAGACTGCCCCAGCCTCCGTGATAGCGGTAAGTGCCTTTGGCTCCGTTGCGCCCCACGGCACCCTCTGATACATCCTTAAAGCCCGCACCGCAGATTGTAGCGACGCAACCTTTGCCCGGATATTCATTGAAATCGCCTGCAACGATGATGAGCGCATCGGGCGACAGTCGCCGGACAGAGTCGGCTAC
Organism: uncultured Prevotella sp.; assembly: GCA_900553465.1. Taxonomy (GTDB): domain Bacteria; phylum Bacteroidota; class Bacteroidia; order Bacteroidales; family Bacteroidaceae; genus Prevotella. The sequence goes on along the minus strand of USDT01000028.1, from coordinate 16,046 downwards.
GGCTATCACAGAGCGTGCGACATGTTCGCGATAGCGGTCGGTAAGCCGTTCGCCGGACCGTCGGCTCGGCATGTGAGTGACTATCACGTGAAGCGTATCACCACCAGCCGTCAGCCCGCAGGCATACAGCAGGTCGCGCGTAGGGCGCATTCCTTCCAACGGAGACGGCCGCACGCTGCGGTGATTTATCAATGCAAAGGAAAAAGGCGAATACATCAGAGCCACGTCGATGCCGCGTTCGTCGGGCGAATCGGTCATCACATACTCATAGCGGGCACTGCGCAAAAGCGAGCGACGGGTGAGATCGCGCATCACAGTGTCGTTCTCCACCTCGCACAATGCCACAATGTCGGGCAACTGCCATCCGTTCTCTCCTTCACCACAGGCAATCACAGCCTGCCCGATGTGGTTGAGCTTGCGCCAGTAGCGTGTGCGTGTCCAGCGGTAGGAACCTTCAGGCAGAAACTCGGTGTCGTTCTTCAGAGAGTCATGGGTACAATCAAAGAGATTCTCACAATTGAGTTCCACAAACGTGAGAAAGGACGATAGAAACAGTAACAGAGACACATACATGATTGTTCAGATTATGTATTGGCAATGCCGATGGCAGCAGCAACGGTACCTTGTGCAGCAATATGGCCTCAGCAACCGGCATGATAGATTTACAGACAAGCGTAAGGCGGAGACAGAAGACAACTGAAAGAGAACATACAGCCACATTCTGTGGCCACCGCCGGCGCATATTGTCCTCTACAAATATAGCGAAAAAAACTATGCCTTCGTACTGTTTGCCCATTGTTTTTCAACAAAACAGATCTATTGCGAAGCATAAGAAAGAAACGGCTACACATCCGTATGCAAAGACAACCGCAAAGGCCGGCCTCAGACATGCGCCACTTCATGAAAAAGACACACCGGAGAGGAGGCGCAACAACAGCATTATGACATACCGCAGAAACAAAAAAGCGGCGCCCGCACAATGTATGCGGACGCCGTAGTTTGCGTTATGCGATGACCGGAAGGTCACTGGATTTCAATCTTGTGGCCCTGTTCTTTCTTATCACACTCTTCCTTCTTGGGAAGGCATACAGTCAGAACACCGTCGCTGACGTTTGCCGTTATGTGTTCTCTGTCGACATTGTCGGGCAGTGTGAACGACTGTTTGAATTGTGAATAAGAAAACTCGCGGTGAAGGTATTTCCTGTTTTTAGAATCCGACTCGTTTTTCTCGGTCTTCTTCTCCATACCCACTACAAGCTCGTTGTCATCGTCAAGATGCACATCAAAGTCATTTTTGGTCATACCAGGTGCGGCAACCTCAATCTTGTAGTCCTTTTCCTCTTCGACTATATTGACCGACGGAGCCGTCGTGCAGGCCTTTATCATCCTGTCGTTATCAAAGAAATCATTGAACAAATCCGGAAACCAACTCTGATCTGAAAATCTTCTGATAGGCATCATAAATCAATCCTCCTGTTTTTATTTTATGTTACACTATGCTTTCCTGGCATCCTCCGTTGTCTGGACTTCAGACGCTCACTTATGCATATGCAACAAACGTGCCCGCATGACGCATTGTCAGCCCCGATGGCGGAGTTTTTAACACTCGTGCAAACATCGTTAAACATTGCACAGTGTGATTTTAAACATACGTAAACTTTTTTCAACTTACGGCCCTGTTACGGCATGACAACAATGTGACACATTGACACACGGGAGGCGGTTTTGCAAGATAAAATGAATAAATATACAATACAAAAAGTAAAAAATTTTGACAATAAAAATTTGCAAAATAGAAAAGCAGACACAGGGAAAAAAAGACCGAAAAGCCCGAAACGCGAGAACGGAATTGCTGTAGAAAATCACTGCGTCTGCGATAAAGCCTGTTTCACGGTACGAAACGGACTTTATCAGGGCACGAAATGAAGCATTTGACACCCTAATATGGGCTTAATCAAGAGGCGAAACGGACTATATCGCAGGACGAAGAAAAGGCAACAGGCACGCAGTAATGTGTATATCCTTGTTTATCAACCATTTACCAATCTTCTCAAAATTCGCGTATTTGCGACCGGGAACGTCTTCGGTTGAAAATATTCGAGCTATGAGGAGTTGACGGTCCCGGCGTGTTACATAAATATACAGAATTCTGCATATTTATGCAATAATGCCAATCGCCGGACAACAGACTCCGCTACAGGTGGAGATATGCTGCACAATCAGGCTTCAGACCGTAACAATGCCTCCAGCTCAAGGCGTATTTTCTCCATCTCTTCTATCGCAGCCGAACAGCATTCCTTGAAATCCTGTTCGGAAAGAAAATCTACCTTTGCGGCCGACAATCTGTCGAGTTCGGCAACAACGTCGGCCTTAATCATAGTGAGCACGGGCAAAGCCTTGTGCGATACGCGTGCGGCAGACTTGCGGTCGCAACCTTCGGCAGCTGCACGCAGGGCATCCTCATGGGTCGTCAGTTCGCCATAGAAGCTTGTGAGAATCTCGCGTTCGGCCTCCTCATCGCCTGCGGCAAAAGCCGTGAGCGGCGCGAAGCGGCCCTCATCGGCCTTCGGTCCGGCTGTGGCTGTATCCACCTTGCGGCCCGTAACCGACATGATGACACCTGCCAAAGTGTCCATATCGAACGGCTTGAACAGGCATGCGTCGAATCCAGCCTCCTCTAATTGCGGGCGCGCACCCTTGTCGTGGGCGGTCATGGCTACCACAGCCATGTGACTACGGTCTATGGAACGAATGAAGTCGGCACCGTTCATCTCCGGCATCTCGATGTCGGTTATCAGAATGTCGAACGTAGACGATGCGAGCTGACGGCGCACTTCCGCTATGCGGTGGCACACGGTAAGATGCCATTTCCCGCCGGAAAGCCGCGAGAGCATCTCCGTGAGAAGCTGCAACTGCAGTTTGTCGTCGTCGATGATGATGATGTTAAGACTTTCGCACGGAGGCAACACAGGCACTTCTTTAGCAACAGGCTGTTCCGCAGGTTCGTCTGCTGTCTGCGAAACTTCCACCGGAAGTGTGACGAAGAACGTGGTGCCCTGCCCCTTCACAGACTTCAGCGACACATTACCACCAAGCAGACTGACGAGCTCACGAGTAATGGAAAGACCGAGTCCGACACCCTCTATGCCCTGTGCACCGTCCAGACGTGTGAAGGCATCAAACACGCGGCGACTCTCCTCCGGCGTCATGCCCTGTCCCGTGTCGGCCACCTTGAGCAGCAGACGGCCGTTGCTCACACCGGCCGTGACACGCACCTCGCCGACGAATGTGTATTTCAGAGCGTTGCTGAGCAGATTGTCCAGTATCTGACGTATGCGGAAAGCGTCGCCCAGACATACGCTGGAACCACAGTCGGACGTGACACAGACGAGCTTCAGTCCCTTCGAATCGGCCTGCGGTCGCATCTCATCCACACAATCGGTCACAAGCTGCGACGGGCGGAAACTTATATTCTTCACTTCCACACGACCTTTCTCCAACTGATGGTAGTCGAGCAGAGCGCCCACAAGACGCAGCAAATGGGCGGCTGAGTTGCGTATATTCTTCAGATAGAGGGCCGGTTTGCCGCCATCAACATACTCGCCCAGGAGCCCGATGAATCCGGAAATGGAGGCCGCTGGGGCCTTTATGTCGTGAGTGATGGTGAGCAACAGTCGCTCACGTTGCTGCAGGAGCTGCTCGCTGCGGTTCTTTGCCTTCTCCAGATTCTCACTGTATTCCTTGTCGCGTTGCACGTCGCGACGTATGTTCACGAGCAAGACCACGGCCGAGAGAAGCACCACTGCCGAGAGAAGTATTATCTTGTTCATCACGGCACGGCGCTCGGCCACATCGCGTTCGAAGGATGCCTGAACAGACAGATAGGCGTCGGTGCGTATGTCTTTGAGCAACTGGTCTATGCGCTGGGCAAGCTGTACGCCCACGAGCTGCATGTCTTTCTCGCTGCGGTCCATGTCGGCCATTCGTTCGAGCCGGTCTTCTGCCTCAGCCTTCTTTATCTCGGCAAGCACACCGGCCACCGTATCGCCGATGTTGAGACTACGCTTCACGCTGTCGGCCTTGAGTGTGCCACGGTTGGAACGCACGCTCACCGTGTCGTTGCGCGACTTACGGAAAGCGTCGGCCAGACGGCCGAAGAAGTTCTTTTTGGTCTTCACCACTTCATACACCGTCTCTCGTTTCTCTCGTAGCTCGGCCCCTTCGGGATGAATGACGAGCGAGTCGCGGCCGGTATGCAGATTGTGCAGTTTGCTGTTTAGATAGGTTCCGCCGCCACTGCGTGACATCACGCCCATCATGGTGCGTGTGTTTTCGCGTTTGCGTTCGAGCAGCAGAACAAGCTGTTCAATCTTCACACGCAGCAGAGAATCAGCGACCAGCGTACTGAGAGTGTCGGCAATGTTCTGCGTGACAGTCACCGAGCGGTCGAACGCAGGCCAACTACCTTCTATGCCGAAATAGACAGAATGCTCGTTGTTGTTCATTTCGAGAAAACTGTAGATAAGACTGTCGGCCACATTACGTCTTTGCATGAACGTGCGCTCGGCCTCGTTCATACTGATGAACGAACGTGTATTGCCATAGACCAGCCATGCGGACAGGCCCAGAATGAACACAACAAATATATACCCCAGGGCTACCTTGAGCGGAACGCTGATTCTTCTCATCTCGTATCGGCTTCTTGTTTACTGTTGCAAAAATAGCAATATAATGAATAACGGCAGCAAAATGCGTTATTAAAAAAAGACAATGCCGGCATAGGAAGGACAAACACGACAGGTAAACAAGAAAAGTTCCGGCCGTCGACAATGTCAACAACCGGAACCGTCCTCTGCTAATGCTTTCTCAAAACCGTCATGTCAGAAAAATGTTTTTAAATAGTGCCTGATTTCATTCAGCTTACTGCAGAACGATGGTAGCTGGCGCTGTCTGTGCAGTGCTGTCGCTTACGACGCTGCTGTCGGCCGGTACAACCGGGGTTGCTACGCTGTCCGGTTCGTCCTGAAGAGAAACAGGAGCCGATACTGAAGATTCATAACCTGCAAATGCGTTGCTTACTGAAACTACCATTGTTGCTACAAGAGCTGCAAAAAATAACTTTTTCATAATCTTATTGTTTTTAATTTTGTGAATATTATTCTCGTTTATCCGCTAAGTAATAGTGCAACGTGCGTGCCAAAACGTGCCAAATAATCGTATTACACTGATAATGAGGATAATACGTAAAATAATAGCTAAAAACAATATTGGGGAAAGTGTGGAGATGGTGTGGAAAAATTCCACACCTTTTTGTGGAATCGTCTACAATTCGATGCCGTATTTCTGCATTTTGTTGTAAAGAGTCTTGCGATCAATAGCAAGCAGACGTGCAGTCTTGCTTTTATTGCCTCCCGTAGCACGCAAGGCAGCCTTGATGCGCTGTAGTTCGTCGTTCTCATCGCGCAGAGCCATGTTCTCATGATTGACAGGACCAAGCGACTGCGACAGTTCGTCAACACCTATATATTGTCCGCGCGTGAGCAGCGTGGCGCGCTTCACCACATTGTTAAGCTCGCGCAGGTTGCCCGGCCAGTCGTATCGTGCCAGCATCTCGGAGGCTTTGTCGTCAAAGCCGAGCACATTGCGCCCCAGCTCCTCGTTGGCCTGCTTGACGAAAAGGTCTGCAAAGAGGAAAAGGTCATTGCCACGCTCCTTGAGCTCGGGCATGTGGATGGTGAACTCGCTTATGCGGTGGTAGAGGTCTTCGCGGAATCCACCGTCAGTGACGCGTTCTGCAAGATTTTCATTTGTGGCACAAATAAGGCGGATGTCAACTTCTATTTCCTTTGTCGAACCCAGTGGACGTATGCGCCGTTCCTGCAAGGCACGCAAAAGCTGCACCTGGACATCGTAAGCGAGATTGCCGACTTCGTCAAGGAACAATGTTCCTCCGTCGGCTTCTTCGAAAGCTCCCTTCTTGTCGGTCACGGCGCCTGTGTAGGCTCCCTTCACATGTCCGAAGAACTCGGATGCCGCAACATCCTTAGGTATGGCTCCACAATCGATGGCAAGAAATCTCTTGCCGGCCCTACGGCTCAACTCATGTATGCGACGGGCAGCGTATTCCTTGCCCGTGCCGCTCGCTCCGAGAATGAGAACAGACATTGGTGTCGGCGCCACGAGCGAGATATATTCATAAAGTTGTTTGGAAGCGCGGTCGTTTCCTTCTATATGACGCGGCACCGACTGCGATGCGGTCGGTGCAGGAGCGGCTTCTGTCACGGGCCTGACTACAGGCTGACGTTTGGCAAGCGCGTCGTTGATTTTCTGAAGAAGGATGTCGGGCTGAAGCGGTTTTGCAATATAGTCGGCAGCCCCCGACTTCATGGCAAGCACAGCATTCTGTACTTCAGCATAACTCGTCATGACGATAAAAGGTATGTCTATGTCACACTGACGCATCCACTCGAGCAGCACAAGGCCGTCGTGGTCGGGCAGACGCAGGTCGGACAGTATCAGGTCGTATGCGTTACCGGAATCCTGCATCTTTGACTTTGCAGCCGATACGGAACTCACCTTTTCCGAAACAAAACCTTTTCTGCGCAACCACGAATTGATCATCGTGGCAAATGTTATGTCGTCTTCTACAATAAGTATGCTTGCCATGAATTGTTTTTATTATTTTATCTTGTCAATGTCGGGCTTGACATTGTTGCGAATCTTGGTGAGATAGGCTTTCATTCCTTCAGAGTCCTTACTGTCAATGATATTGAGAAGCTCTTTAAGTTCGTCGCGTATTTGTGACACCTGATCGTGGGTGTAAGGATTGAACAGTATCTCCTGTAACAGATAGTCGTCTTCGCCGAGCACTCCACGTGCTATCGACATATGGCGTTTGAACGTTGTACCGGGTGCATCCTGATGCTTCATGACGGCTGCGAATACAAATGTGCTGACGAAAGGAATACTGAGCGAATAGGCCACAGTGCGGTCGTGTTCATCGAAAGTGTAATCGTAGATATTCAGTCCAAGCGAGGCGTAAAGCTTTCTGAAGAAAGATTGCCCCTCAGCACAGCCTTCACTGATGATTATTGCGTTCTCGTGGCTGAGCTGGCTCAGGTTTGCGAACGTAGGACCGAACATGGGATGGGTTGACACATAAGGATGACCACACTGCTCATAGAATGCCTGCAACCCGGTCTTTACGGACGAAATGTCGCTCAGCATACACTGAGAAGGAAGATAAGGAATGATTTCCTCAAATGCGGGAATAGTGTATTTCACTGTCACAGCATTGATGACCAGTTCAGGAGAAAACTCCCGTATCTCTTCCGGACTGGTGAAACGCCGGCAATTATATGTGAAACGCATGCGTAGAGGATCTTTCTCGTAGACTGCCGTTTCATGACTGAAACTGAGCAGGTCGAGAAAAAAACTTCCCATCTTACCTGCTCCCATTACCAATATTCTCATCGTTGTTCAAAATTACTACATAAAAATCATACACAAGCATGATTTCTATTATTTTATGACAAAAATGTTTAAAGGGGTGTTTTATAAGAGATTCAGACCATCACTGATTGATTATCTCCATCTGTTGTCTTACAGACTCTTCGTGCACTTCCTCAAAGACAGAACGTATGAAGTCAGAACTCATACCACACAAGGCTCCCTGCGCGCCGCGCTTATCGAGAATCTCATTGTAGCGCGATGTCTGAAGCACTGTCATATTGTGTTCTTTCTTGTACTGTCCAATCTCACGACATACTCTCATACGCTTTGCAAGGAGCTCGATAAGCTGATTGTCCAGCTCGTCAATCTGCTTGCGCAGCGTGTGTATACCTTCGGTCGTCACTTTCTCATCACGGATTACCAGAAGGCTCAGAATGTAATCGAGAACGTCTGGTGTAACCTGCTGCTTGGCATCACTCCATGCACAGTCGGGTGAGCAATGGCTCTCTACGATGAGTCCGTCGAAACCAAGGTCCATTGCCTGCTGGCAGAGAGGAGCAATCAGTTCGCGTGTTCCTCCGATATGACTTGGATCGCAGAGTATCGGCAAAGAGGGGAAACGACGGCGCAACTCGATAGGAATCTGCCACATGGGAAGGTTGCGGTAGATTTTCTTGTCATAGCTTGAGAATCCGCGATGGATGGCCGCAAGACGTGTAATACCAGCCTGATTGATGCGTTCGAGCGCTCCAATCCACAGCTCGAGGTCGGGATTTACAGGATTTTTCACCAAAACCGGAACGTCAACACCCTTAAGACTGTCGGCCAGTGCCTGCATTGCGAACGGATTGGCAGAAGTTCGTGCACCCACCCAAAGGATATCTATATCGTATTTCAAAGCCAGTTCGACGTGTTCGGGCGTTGCCACTTCTGTAGCAACAAGCATTCCTGTAGCCTTCTTGACATTCTGCAACCACGGCAATGCAGTCTCGCCCTGCCCTTCGAAACCACCCGGTTTGGTACGTGGTTTCCACACTCCGGCACGGAACATACGGCAGCCTTTGTCAGCCAGCTGGCGTGCGGTTGTCATCACTTGTTCTTCTGATTCGGCCGAGCATGGGCCTGCTATGACCAAGGGACGTTCGTTGTTGTCACTCGGCAAGCGTAATGGTTCTAAATTCAATGCCATAGTAATTGTGTTTTAAGTTTCTGGTTAATAATTCATGCCGGCCGTTGTCACCGAATAGGATTTCCTATATTGATTATTCTGTCACGGATGCGGCACTTGTATATTTATAAATGTTATAGACTTATATTCTTGATCCGCTGCAACGCTTCTTTCATCTTCTCGTCCTTAGCACACAGACTTATGCGTACATAACGCGAACCGTTGGAACCGAAAATGAAGCCCGGCGTAATGAAAACACGTGCTTCATGCAATACGCGCTCGGTGAGTTGTTCTACATCGGAATACTTGTCGGGAATACGTCCCCAAAGGAACATTCCCACCTGCGATGCGTCATAAGTGCATCCAAGCTCGGTCATTATCTGTTCGGCTATAGCTCGACGGCGGCGGTAAGTTTCTATATTGGCCTCGCGGTGCCATTCCGGCGTATTGGTGGAATAAGCCTCTGCTGCAGCAAGCTGTATGCCACGGAATGTTCCGGAATCGATGTTGCTCTTTATTTTCAGTATCCACGATATGAATGTAGAGTTTGAAGCGCACATTCCCACACGCCATCCCGGCATGTTATGACTCTTGGACATTGAGTTGAGTTCGATGCAACAATCTTTCGCACCAGGTATCTGAAGCAAAGACATCGGATTTTCATTGAGGATGAGCGAGTAAGGATTGTCATTCACAACCACGATATTGTTGGTACGGGCAAACTCTACAAAGCGCTCATATGTCTCACGCCGGGCATTTCCGCCGGTAGGCATGTTTGGATAGTTGGTCCACATCAGTTTCACGCCTGACAGATCCATGCGGTTCAGTTCGTCAAAATCAGGCTGCCACGCATTGTCCTCCTTCAGATTGTAATTCACAATCTCTGCACCGAGAATCCTGCTCAACGATGTATAGGTCGGATAACCTGGATTGGGAACAAGAACTTTCTCACCCGGATTGACAAAGGCAAGAGTTATATGAAGAATGCCCTCCTTCGAACCGATAAGCGGCAATATCTCGTCTGACGGATTGAGTTCGACACCATACCATCTGTTATAGAACGAAGCCATGGCCTGACGCAGCTCCGGTGTTCCCATTGTAGGCTGATAGCCATGAGCGCCGGCATCACGTGCTACAGCGCAGAGTCTGTCTATTGTCTGGTCTGACGGCGGCATGTCAGGCGAACCTATTGCAAGCGAAATAATATCCTTTCCCTCTGCATTGAGCTTTGCCACCTCTTTCAGCTTACGACTGAAATAATATTCCTGTACGGCCGAGAGTCTGTCGGCCGGATTCACTGTTGTTGCCATATTAATTCTATTTTACTTCTATATATTCTCCCAATATCTTCAACGAACGTGTTAGAGGCATTATCGCATCAATGCTCTGACGATATCGGGTAAGGTTGTCGAACGACACATCCACATAGAAAAGATATTCCCATTCATGTCCTATGACAGGCAATGACTGTATCTTCGTGAGATTGATATTGTAAAAAGAAAGTATTGTAAGAACCTTTGAAAGACTTCCTTCCTCATGAGGCACAAGGAATACAAGACTCGCTTTGTCGGCTTTTTCCAAAGGTCTGAGGAAATCGGCTTTGTTCGGATTGGAGACCACAAGAAAGCGTGTGAAATTGTGTTTGTTGTCTTCTATCTGATCCTCAAGAACCTTCATACCATACATTTCTGCGGCCGATGCATTACAAATAGCAGCCCATCCACGACACTGATGCTTCATGATATATTCTGCCGAACCAGCAGTGTCCTCAGCCTCAACCATCTTCAGTCTGGGATGATTGGCCAACCACTTGTTGCACTGCATCAATGCCACCGGATGAGAGTGCACCTCCGTTATTGTGTCCCAGTCGTCCTGCGGCAGACAACAAATGGAATGCTGTATATGGAGTTTATGCTCTCCCACCACCGTCGCACCTGAAGCCCGCAACAGTTCATAGTTGTGGAGCAGGCTGCCGGCAATCGTATTTTCTATTGCAAGCATTCCGATAACAGTAGGATCATGCTCCATTTCAGCAAACACCTGCTCGAATGTTGAACAGCATATAAGCTGTATCTGTTCGCCCTTGAAATACTGATGTGCCGCAATGTCATGGAATGATCCGTGCGCGCCTTGTATCGCTATTCTTTTCATCTTTGTTTTTGTATTAATAAAAAAAGCCCCGCTGTCACCTAAGTGAAGCGGGGCTGTATTCTCGTTTATGTCTTGTCTAAAAATTTACACGCATCTTCCCGCTTCACAATTCCTTGTAAAGTAAAAGTAAAAGCTAAAAAAAGATGCGTAAGACATGTTCATAACTTTCAATTGTTTTTGTTGTGTGCAAATATATAACAAAAAACTTTTAATTCCAAAATTTTTGCAATAAAATGTTCACTTATTAATCAAAATGCCGTCAAATTATTCAATTATTGCTAAAAACTCCGTACGGATCATTGTTCTTATATATTTGTTTTACCTGCTGTTCCATGTTCTGTGCGTTCGCATCACCGTCTTTGTCCTGGTCTGGTTCGAGTTCATCCGCCATCTTCATGTCTTCTGCAGCTCCGTTCTCGTCACCCACTGCCATTCTGGCTTTACCTCTTTCACGGAAAGCTGACACACAGAAAGGATTAAGTTCTATCACCTTATTATATATGTCAATGGCCTGTTCATTGTTACCTTTAGCCACTTCTATTCTCGCCTTCAGCAACACTATGTCTTCATTACCGTCAACATGTTCCTGAAGATATGCCACGTCTTCATCGGCGCTTTCCACATCTCCCGTTTCAAACAATATCTCTCCTCTCAACAGATACGCGTCATAATAATCCTCCTTCAGTGATATTGCTTTTGTGAGCATGGCCACAGCGTTGTTGTCATCGCCCTGTCCGCGGCATGCACGAGCATAGAAGAAATATGTCAAAGGATTTTCATTATCTATCATCAGAGCCTTCTCGCATGCGTCAGCCATAACATTATAGTCCTCCATCATATAAGCCACCTCGGCCATACGCATAAGGATTCTCGGATTGTCAGGTTGAGCCTCAGACAGTTTCTGCAACTGTTCGTAAGCCTTTGGCAACTCATTGTTCTGAATCAACGCCTGCGACAGATAATCCCTGCACTCCAGATCGTCTTTCAAATCGAGCGCATGTGTGAAACACTGTACGGCATAAGCCGGCTGACGCATCTTCAGAGCCTTCACGCCGTCGTATTTAAGCACATCGAAGTTACGTGCCTGCTCTTCTTTTTTTCTTTCCTCACGGGTTTCTTCTTTTCCCCCGAACAAAGCTTTAAATATATTCATTATGGTATTTTTGTCTGCAAAGATAACTTAAAATCAAGATGCAAAAAAATTATCAATAGTTAAAGTTGAATGAAATATTCAAATCTTTCACGATTAATGATTATGTTTGCATAAGATATGTTTGGATTTATGACGAGATTCTTATCAGTTATCATATTAGTTTTTGTTTCTTCCATACTGAATGCACAGGAGATAAACAAAGAAACCGGCAACAGCAAAGAAAACACCATACTGTCTGATGCCGACTCCACACTAACGGTGCAATCAGAAAGCGAACAGCCGTATAATTTCGAATATTCCACACCATCCATGATGTCAGCGGCACCATTGACAGCACAGGACAGCCTGCATCTGCCGGTTCTAGATTCACAGGGCCGCGTGACGCCATTCAATCTTTATCCGCTTTATTACGGAGGATGGAGCTCGTGGAAACTGCATCCCGGACTGAACATAAGTGCCGGAGCATCCGTATTCGCACAGTTCGGAAAGAACGCACGTCACGGCGCAGGATTCAGCCAAAACATCTCCGCCATGTACGCAATACCGGTGAACAACAAACTTTCGGTAGCCTTAGGAGGATATCTCAACAACATATATTGGGGCCACGACGCTTACCGTGACGCCGGACTTTCTGCCGTCATCGGCTACAAGTTTGACGAACATTGGGAAGCATACCTTTACGGCCACAAATCACTTGTAGACAACCACCGCATGCCTTATTGTCTATACGACATGAATTCTGTTGGCGACCGCATCGGTGCTGCCGTGAAATACAATTTCAATGAGAGCACGAGCATACAGATTTCGGTTGAAAGTGTATCGATGCCAAACCGCAAACCAAGATTTCTTGAACCTCCGGTCGCACCCGGTCCGCGCCCTTAACCTACATATTTCAGGCGCAGACTGTTCAGTACGACGCTCACACTTGAGAACGCCATCATGGCACTTGCCCATGTCGGGGTTATGGCGAAGTCGATACCGAAAGCATGAGGCAGTCCTGCAGCAAGCGGAATACAGACAACATTGTATATAAAAGCCCAGAACAGATTCTGCCGTATCATACCGACAGTCTTTCTTGACAGTCTGAACGCACCGGCTATTTTTCTCAGGTCAGTGCCCATGAGTGTCACCTGTGCCACATCCATTGCAATGTCCGTACCATGCCCCATGGCAATGCTCACGTCGGCAGCCGCAAGCGCCTGACTGTCGTTTATGCCGTCGCCCACCATGGCCACGTGCCGTCCTTCGCCCTGTAATTTTCTTACGATGTCCTCCTTGTCCTGCGGTGTCACCTTGCTCTGATAATGTCTGATTCCTGCCTTTTCCGCCCAATAAGCCACAGCTTCATCATTGTCGCCACTCATCAGATACACCTCTATGCCATTGTCTGCAAGCATAGCCATCGCCTCTGCGGCATGAGGTTTGAGCTGTTCCCTCTCTTCGGGTTTCAGAGATGACGCCTTTGTGAAATCCACATCCTTGAAAGGTTCAGTCAGAGTTCCGGTCTTGTCGATAACTACGGCATCCGTCATACGCATGTTTTCAAGTGCCGACGCATCCTTTATCAGTATGTTCTCCTGCGCCGCCTTTCCTATGCCCACCATCAATGCAGTAGGCGTGGCAAGTCCGAGGGCACACGGACAGGCTATGACCAGCACCGCCACAGCCGACAATATGGCGTCAGGCAGCGACTGTGTTCCACCGGCAATAATCCATACAGCAAAAGTGAGCAGCGATATACCGAACACACAGGGAACGAAAACCATTGCAATCTTGTCAACAACCCTCTGCACGGGAGCTTTTGATCCCTGTGCTTCCTGCACCATTCTTATTATGCCGGCAAGCACAGTCTTCTGCCCCACTTCTTCTGCCTTGAATCTGAATTCACCGCGTTTTGTCACCGTTCCGGCAAGCACCTTGTCGCCCGCTTTCTTCAATACAGGCATAGGTTCGCCCGATATCATCGACTCATCCACATAAGCCTCGCCGCCGGTAAGACATCCGTCAACAGGTATTTTCTCTCCTGCTCTCACTTCAATCACGTCACCCTTCTCAAGCGTAGCCACCGGCACTTCGTTTATTTCGCCGCCACTTACCACACGTGCCATCTTCGGTGCAAGTCCCATAAGCGAGCGTATGGCCGACGATGTGCTGTTTTTGGCTTTTTCCTCAAGCATACGTCCTGTCAGCACAAAAGCTATTATCATCACCGTGGCATCATAATACGTGTGCCACTCCATACCGTACGCGCCCCATACGCTATCGCCCCAGAACGTATTGAACACGCTGAAGACAAACGACACAAACGTACTCATGGCCACGAGCGTGTCCATGTTGGCCATGCCGTGCCGCAGTTGCGAACATGCGCTTCGGTAGAACTGCGACCCGCACAAAACCATTACGCACAACGCAACCGCAAGCATGATGACATTAGACACCATCCTGCCGCCTGTATGCACCCATCCCATGGAAAGGCACATGGTCAACACGGAGAACACCCATGCCATCACTGTCTTCCTGCGCAACACGGCGTAAGCCTTGCGTTCTATCTCCTCCACATTGCGATACTCCTCCGTCACAAGGTCATAACCGATGCTTCTCAACGCCTCCTGCATCTTTCCGGGCGTGATTACATCCGGATCATATTCCACCAGTACCGTACGTCCCGGCAGCGAAACGGAAGCCTCCGCCACACCATCGAGCGAATTAATCTTTTTCTCAACATTCGCCGCACATCCGGCACACATCATTCCTATTACAGGTATTGTTCTTTTTTCCATTGCTTCATTTTCCTTTTTCCGTAATGATTCCATACGGTCATGTTATCGTTTCGTATAAATAAACTGTCCCGCAAAATTACAAAAAAAACATCACACAGGAATTTCTTTAACATTGCATGGAGCAAATAGAAATTATGTGCGGACAGGTTTGAATAAAGAAGCAGCGGCTTCAATCCCGAAACAGCGTTGTTTTTTCTGCTGAAACGAAAACAATATGGACCACTTACAGATTTTCAGTATCGCGTGACTTTTACACCTGAGTTTTCTGTTCTACCCCAAAAATTAAGCGAGTATTTGCGAACCGACTCACCTTCGGACGCAAATACGCGAAAAATAAGGACGTTACGCAAATTATTGAACACCAACAACTTATATTCAGGTATTATTTTTTCGTCCTGCAATAAGCACCATTTCGGCATATGATATTGCCCGTTTCAGAGCCCAATATGCATAATATCACACCCTGAAATGGGCGGAACCACAGGCTAAAACGGGCATAATCGGAATGTCATATGAGTCATTCCAGATTACACTACAGGGTATGTAGCAATGAGATACGGGCAGATATGGCCTTTATTGTGTCTGATTTAACATTACCTCACATCTCTTTTGCGATTTTATTTTGTCAAAAAAAAGTCAAGAAAATCCGTAAGTCAGTCGTCTGAGTTTTCTTAAAAAACACTGAGAATAGGCGTGATGAAAGACACGGGAAATATGCGTCGGACTTGTGGCGATGATTTATCGGTTGTGGCAACATGAATCTGTCATTACGTAAGTAAAATGCTGTCACGGTTTATACCGTCCTTCATCGCCGGGGCGTTTACCGCTATTCTATGATATTTCACGGACAAAACCTGTTTCCACTCTATTTCTGCAGAACCGTGCATCGGCCTCTGAATCATAACGCCCCGGACACAAAACTGGGTATATATTCCTTTTCCGGCAATATATACCCAGCCATGCTGTTCAGATATTATTTCAATTGTACCAAATGGATGAATCCACTGCAACGTAATAATAACGATCGTCAGTCTCATTATAGACATTGTCTAACTCATAAGACTCTTCGTCATAAGATCTCTTAACCGGCTTCATAGTTCCTCCTCTCTAACAGACCGCCTCAGTCCGCTTTTAAATGTATTATTATTAAAGGATGTGAGACACCATCCCTTTTGATTGAATCATAATTGTTGCAGAACTCTTATGCCACACATTGAAAACTCTTGTTTTCGCAATAAAATTATAAATTATATTCGACAAAACAAAACAATTTATCTACTTTTTATCATTACAATAGTTCGTTAAAAATTAGCCAAGCCTAAGCGGCTTTGGCGGTAAATAA